>NZ_AKJA01000113.1 GCF_000282575.1 Herbaspirillum sp. YR522
AGGCTGCCCCCCGCCTGCGGCAGATCGCCCCCATCGTCCAATCGGTCGAGGACCTGTTGGCGGCGCAACGCGCCGAAGCCCAGCGCGCCCACGTGCGTCACGCCGAATTGCTGGAGGCCTTGCAGCGCCTGGCGCCGCAGGCCACTGGCGCGGCACGCGCAACGTCGCGTACCGACATCGCCCCAGGCTGAGGGCGCGCGATGAAGGGAAAGCCTAACGAATGGATGGTGCTGGCCGACCTGATGTCGGGTGTGGTCGCCGTGCTCATCGTGCTGCTGGCGGTAGCGCTGGTGCAACGCCAGGCCAGCGGCAAGTTGCCGCAAGCCGAGGCCAAGGCCGCACCGGCCGAGGTCGCCACGAGGCCGGAGCAGACGGTGCAGCGCGCACAGGCGCAGCAGCAACAGCAGCAACAGCAGCAACGGGTAACGGCAGTGCTGGACCAGGTGGAATCAGCCTTTGCGCAGCAGGGCGCATCAAGCTATGTAGCCATCGATGCCGAGACCGGCAAGGTCACCTTGAAGGAGCGTGCCTTTCGCAGCGGCAGCGCCTGCATCGAACCCGAGGCCAAGGCCGCGTTTGCCAGGGTCGAAACCCAGATTGCCGATTATCTGCTGCAGAACAGGAATGGCAGGATCTATGTCGAGGGTCACACCGACGACAAGCCGGTGAAATCGCCGGTGACCGATTACCGTACCTTCTGCACGGTCTACGACGACAACTTCACCTTGTCGGCCGCCCGCGCGAGGGAGGCCCGGCTGCTGCTGATCGGCCGTGCCGGCAGCGAAGCGGCCCGACGCGTGATCGTGGCCGGCTATGGCGATTCGCAACCGCTGCCCGGCGTTGAACCAAGGGATGAGCGGAACCGGCGGGTGGAGTTGCGGTTCGTTAATGGTGGGGATGGGCGGTGATTGGCTGAAGGCGATAACAGCGTTGAGCAGGAAGCTCTGCGGCACCGAAACGGGAAACGCCAATCCGCCGCCCGGCGTTTATTACAGCGACTTGGCCAGATCGAACGGCATGCATGGGCCATGCAAGACGACCTTCTCTTTTATTGCCGTGGAGTCGGTGTTGATCCTCTCAACGCCGACCAGCGCTGAGTTTACGCAAAAGGCGGCGCCACTCGAAAGTGGCTGCCTCTTCTGAAGAACATGTCTCGGTGGCACTGGACGGACCCGAGTCACCGACCAATGGCTAGCGCTTGGATTTCTTGCGCCGTAGAAGGCGTAATGCGCGGTCCCTGGGGCGCCGTCAACGTATCAATCAGTCCAATGACCCAGCTGATGGACCGCCAATGACGCCATAGGGACCGAAATACTATTTTTTCTTTTTCCTTGTGGTCTTCTTGGTTGCAGGAGCTGGCGCATCGTTGTCATCCTGCACGGAAAGATTGCCACCCGTTCCTAACCCGCCGGCAACTGTCTGCTGTTTGTAGTTCCGGATCGCGCGCACAACGTTGTTGTACGAGTCAGTAAATGCCGCAACGATCACCTTGCCTTCGGCAGTGTTGGAATAGCCACCCAGCGATCCACCGGACGAGTTGCCGATGAGCCGGCCCAGTGCGCCGAAGTCCATGCTTGTTGCGCTGCCCTCTGCTGCCGCCAATTGGACGCCGGAGCGGTTGTCGACGACAGTCAGTAAAGTGCTTGCCTCTTTTGAGTTCATGCTGCCGGCAAGGGCACCTATCGCCGAGCCGAACCCACCAGGTATAAAGCCCGCGACGCTCGCTCCCGCGCCACCTGCATTGTTATTGGTAAATGTGATCGACGGGCTAAGACCGTAGTCAGCGGCCACCATCTTGCCCTTGCCGAAGTTCGAGCGATTGCGCAGTTCGCCGGACTCTTGCAAAGAACGCTCACCCATCATCGTCGTCATGCCGCGACCTCGCTCGACGACGACAAAGCAGTTGGACTGTTGAACCAGCAGTTTCAGCACTGGAACGGTCGATCCCAATTTATATTGCCCTGTCAGGATTCCATACCAAGGTGCCGAAGTATCCTCGATGATCGCCATCGTGCCGAGTGGCGCATCGCATTTTTCTAACTGCGAATTCGCCTTCTCGGCGTTTGCACCGCCTGCAGAGCCGGTAGCCGCCGTTTTCGCACTATTGCTACCCATATCCATCGTCGAACAACCCGACATGGCTAGCCCGGCCAATAACGCCGCGGTGATTTTAAGATTTCGAGCTGAAGTAGCCATTAAATTACTAACCTCCCAGATAAGATCAATCCCATTAGCAACGGAACAGTGACGCAAGAAACAGGAGGTTTGCCGGTTTTAGTTGCTTTTATGAAACCTCCTCAGGTTGAGGATGAGATTCTATCAGATTCCCATATGGCAATAGTATTTACACGTTGTTTCACTTGCTAGCTTTTTCTTAACCTGGTCGTCGGGATATGTTTTTCTTCGGCTTTTGTTTAGATGAAGGCGCGTTGCCCGGACCATATCATCAAGCTGGCAACAATCCCGCTCGTGCGGCTTGAGCATCTTCAACGAACGTCCATCAGCCATCTGGTCGTGTACGAAGTCATAGCTCCACACGGAATTGGGCTTTGTAACGCCCGGGGGGCGCACGTTACCGCCACAACCGCGCCGACGAGTTCGTTTGCGGGGGATGCTTAGTGACCTGAGACGTTTCTTGTAGCCACTTTTGAAGTGAGTTCTTTTATGCTATTGCCAAGGAGAACTCAATGAAGAAGCGATTTGCGGACGAACAGATCATCGGCATCCTGCGGGAAGCAGAGAGCCGAGAGGTGGCGACGGTGGAGCTATGCCGGCGACACAACATCACCGAACAGACCTTCTACCGCTGGAGAAACAAGTTCGGCGGAATGGAAGTTGCCGATGCTCGGCGGCTCAAGGACTTGGAGTCGGAGAACGGCCGGCTCAAACGCATGGTTGCCGAACAATTGCTGGTCATTGATGGACTCAAGGAAATCAGCCAAAAAAATAACAACCCCAACGGGCCGGCGCAAAGCGCTGGAAGTCCTGACCCGAAGGGGGCTGTCGCAGCGAAAGGCATGTCGTTACTTGGGATTGAGTCGACGGGTGGCGACCTACAAGCCACTGCAGCCGGAAAAAGATCGCGATCTGGCCGCAAAATTGATTGCGGCTTCACAGGAAGTACCGCGCTTCGGATATCGCCGGATGTCAGCCTGGCTGACGCTTGGGGAGGCGCGTGTTCGACGGCTATGGAGCGCGCTGAAGCTAAGCATACCCCGCAAACGACCTCGTCGGCGCCGTTGTGGCGATGACGTGCGACTGCCGGGCGCTACAAAGCCCAATTCCGTGTGGAGCTACGACTTCGTACACGACCAGATGGTTGATGGCCGTTCGTTGAAGATGCTGTGCGTGATCGATGAATACACGCGGGAGTACTTGGCCATTGAGGTTGGCGCCAGCTTGCGTTCGCAAGATGTGATCTTGACGCTCTCCAGATTAATGCGTCTGCATGGGCAGCCAGCGTACGTACGATCAGATATGGGGCCGAGTTCACAGCAGCCAAAGTGATGCGTTGGCTGAGGGATGCCTCGGTCGGGCCAGCCTTTATTGCGCCGGGCAGTCCTTGGCAGAACGGATTCGTTGAGAGCTTTAACGGTAAGCTGCGCGACGAATTGCTCAACCGAGAATGGTTTCGCAGCCGTGCTGAGGCCAAAGTCTTGATTGAAAAATGGCGTCAGTTCTACAACGAACGCAGGCCACACAGTGCACATCAGTACCAACCTCCAGCCACGGTACGTCGAGCATGGCTGGATTCCGATATGATCGACAACAGACTCACTGCTTAACTGGCTACAAATTAGCGCCGCAGGTCACAGTCAAAACTTGAGAGAATGGCTTCCTGACAAGAGAGGAAGTCATGAAGAAGAGCCGATTCACCGAAGAACAGATGGTTACGATCCCTCGCGAGGCAGACAAGGCGCCGGTAGCCGAGGTTGCTAAGAAGCATGGCGTGAGCGAGCAGACTCTGTACAACTAGCGCCAGCACTTTGACGCACTTGAAGCGTTAGACGTAAAGCGCCTCAAGCAGCTAGAACAAGAGAACGGGCGGCTCAAGAGGCTGCTGGCCGAGCGTGATATCGAGCTCGATGTCATGAAGGAACTCAACGCAAAAAAATGGTGAGCGCGCTCGCGCGGCGCGAGCAAGTCGCCTTCGCAACTGCAAGGGGCTTGTCTGAGCGACGTGCTTGCGCGCTGCTGTCGGTGGCAAGGTCGGCACTTCATTACAAGCCGAAGCTTGCAGCACGCGATGCGCCGGTACTTGCGGCAATGAGTATCCTGTCGGCGCAATATCCTCGCTATGGCTACCGCCGCATCCAAATCTTTCTGGAGCGCCAAGGCCATTGCATGAGCACTGACAGGGCTTGGCGACTCTGGAAGCTTGGCGGATTGCAGGTTCCTCGTAAGCGGCCACGTCGAAGGGTTTCAGTGCATAGGCCGTGCCCGGTTCCCGCCGCGAACGCCCAACATGTCTGGGCCTATGATTTCGTATTCGATGCCTGCGTCAACGGTCAGCAACTGAAATGTCTGACTGTCGTCGACGAATTCACCCGCGAATGCCTGGCGATTGATGTTGCTGGATCTATCCGTTCGGGCCGTGTGATTGAAGTGCTATCGCAGTTGATCAGTGAGCACGGCGCACCCCGGTACTTGTGGTCAGATAATGGCCCGGAATTCGTCTCTAGGGCGTTGCTGAAATGGGCGTCACAAAATGGCATGGAGATGGCGCTGAGCGATCTGGGAAAGCCTTGGCAAAAACGGCGCAGATGAAAGCTTCAATGGAAAATTCCGCGACGAATGTCTAAGCCTGGAGTGGTTTCGCAATCGTGTCGAAGCCAAGGTCGTGATCGACCAATGGCCTCGGCACTAAAATGACATCAGGCCGCATTCTAGTTTGTCGTATCTGACGCCCAATGAGTTCGAGCAGCAATATTGTTCAGCCGTAGCAAGTGAGGCCGTTTTTCAAGATTAAAGTGGTCCGAATAAATCAGGCAGGTCAGAGTCGTTGGTGACTGGATTGGCTTTTATAACAACCAGCGGCCGCATCAGGCGCTTAGTATGAAGACCCCGGCTGAAGCATCTGCATTGGCCGCATAAAGTGAGCAGGTTGGGTTTGCATGATAGTAGTGCAAAAACCGGCAATAGACCGGAGCTAAGGATTTTCTGTCCCGGAAATGCAAAACGCCAACCGGTGAGGGCTGGCGTTTTTGCTTGGAATAATCTTGGTGGCCCGGGGCGGAATCGAACCACCGACACAAGGATTTTCAATCCTCTGCTCTACCGACTGAGCTACCAGGCCAAGACGGAGAAGTATAGCGACTTTTCTGATTTATGCAAGGGCTTTCTTAACTTTAATCAAAAAAAGCTTTGGCCTGCGTTGTTTATAATGCGTTGCATGACCTCCAACGCCCAATACCTTCGTTCCTCGCCGACCTCGGTCGGTCCCGATATCTGCATCGTCGGCAATGGCGCGGTCGGCAAGACCGCCGCGCTCGGGCTGGCACAGGCGGGCTTTCGGGTGACGCTGCTGGCGCCGCCCGCCAAGGCTGCGGCCAGCGACGATGCCAGTTGGGATGTGCGCGTCTATGCACTCAACCACACTGCCCGCAACCTGCTGTCGTCGGTACGGGTGTGGGAGGCCATGGATGCGGCGCGCGTGGCGCCTGTGGATAACATGACGGTGCGTGGCGACGGCATCGATGCCGAGGGGGCGCGCGCCGGCTTGCTGTCCTTCGACGCCTATGGCGCCCGTACCGATGCGCTGGCCTGGATCGTCGAGGACCGCAACCTCGATACCGCGCTCGATGCCGCCCTGCGCTTTGCCCCCAATGTGTCGGTGGTGCACGGCCGCGCCACCGGCTTGTCGGTGGCGCCCGACCGCGCCACGCTGAGCCTCGACTCCGGCCAGCGGATCAGCGCGTCGCTGGTGGTGGGCGCCGATGGAGCCCATTCGTGGGTGCGCGGGCAATGCGATATCGGCCTGGATTACCGCGCCTATCGCCAGCGCGCCATCGTCACCAACTTCAGTTGCGAAAAACCGCACCAGGGCGTGGCCCACCAGTGGTTCAGCCCTACCGATGGCGTCATCGCGCTGCTGCCGTTGCCGGGCGAGCGCGTGTCGCTGGTGTGGTCGGCGCCCGACGCACTGGCCGACCAGTTGCTGGGCCTGCCGCCAGCGCAACTGGCCGAACGCCTGGCGACCTGGGCCGCTCCGGTGCTGGGCGCCTTGACGCCGCTGCAGCCGGAGGTGGTGCGCGCCTTCCCGCTGGCCTTGATCCGCCCGCATTCCATGGTCGCGCCACGCGTGGCCTTGATCGGCGATGCCGCGCACGTGGTCCACCCCATGGCCGGGCACGGCATGAACCTGGGCTTTGCCGATGTGGCGACCCTGATACAGACCTTGCTGGCACGCGAGCCGCAACTCGATTGCGGTGATGCACGGGTGCTGCGCCGCTATGCGCGCGCCCGCAAGGAAGAAGTGCTCTTGATGCAGATCGCCACCGACGGGCTTAATCGAATTTTTTCGACGCAAGCAGAGCCGCTGCGGTTGCTACGCAACGTCGGCATGAGCATCGTCAACCAGATTCCTTTCCTTAAACGCGGCCTGATTGCACACGCGCTGGGCAAGTGAGCGCCGATTGCGGTAAGGTATGCGGCCGTCGCGATCGCGGCCGGCGCATTTCCAACACCATGAATGCCGCGGGATTGCCTGCGCATTTGATTAGAATCAGGAGCAACATGAACAAGTTTTTCAGTGCCGTGCTGTTGCTGGCGGCCAGCGTGGTGGGCGTGTCAGCCCATGCCCAGGCAGCTGCCGGGGAGTCGACCGAAGCCACCATCAAGAAGTTGATCGAGCCGCGCCTGGGCGATGGTGCCAAGGTCGATGCGGTCACCAAGACCCCTTATTCGGGGCTGTACGAGATCCAGATCGATGGCGACGTGATCTATACCGACGCCAAGGCGCAATACCTGTTCATCGGGCGTGTGGTCGACGCCCAGACCTATCGCGACTTTACCAAGGAGAAGATCGAGGCCATCAACAAGGTGCCGTTCGCGGGCCTGCCGCTGGACAAGGCGATCAAGGTGGTCAAGGGTAACGGCAAGCGTACCATCGCCATCTTCGAAGACCCCAATTGCATCTACTGCAAACGCCTGCACCAGAGCTTGCAGGAGGTCGACAACATCACGATCTACACCTTCCAGTACAACATCCTGTCGCCGGATTCCATCGTCAAGTCGCGCAACATCTGGTGTGCGTCCAATCCGGGCAAGGCCTGGACCGACTGGATGGTCAACGGCAAGGAAGCACCGGCGGCCGCCGCCAGTTGCACCGCGCCGCACGAAGACGTGCTGGCGCTGGGCAAGAAGATGAAGGTCACCGGCACGCCGACCATCATCTTCACCGACGGCTCGCGGGTACCGGGCGCGATCGACGCCAAGGGGCTGGAGCAGAAACTGTCGTCGCTGAAGTAAGCGGCCCGCAAAAAAGGGGCGTTCCACATGGCGGACGCCCCTTTTCATTTGCCGGCCCCGGCGCCCACCTGATTACGTAATCATCCGACCATTCGATCGTCCGATCGGGCACCAGCGCAGTGTCTACTTGCCGGTATGCAGCTCCATCATGGCGACTTCGAATTTCCCCTGGCATAGCAGTGGGATCACGTTCAGGCTCTTGTCGAGCGCTTCGTTGATCAGGACCTGTTCTTCCTTGCGCGGTCGGTGCAGCACGAAGTCGGCCACCGGCTGCTGCAGGCCCAGGGTGCGCGGGTGACCGATACCCAGTCGCAGGCGCCAGTAATCCTGGGTGCCGAGCGCGGCGGTGATGTCCTTGAGGCCGTTGTGGCCGCCCGAGGATCCGCCTTTCTTGAGCCGGGCCACGCCGGGGGCGAGGTCGAGCTCGTCGTGCACCACCAGTACTTCTTCGGGGGCGATCTTGTAGAAGCGGGCCAGCGCGCCCACCGATTGCCCGGAGCGGTTCATGAAGGTCTGCGGTTCGAGCAGCCAGACCTCGGCGCCGGCAATGCTGGTCTTGCCGGCGAAGGCATTGAAGCGCGCCTCGCGCGCCAGGCGCACCGGACCGGCCAGGTTGTCGACCAGCCAGAAGCCGGCGTTATGGCGGGTTTGTTCGTATTCGGGGCCGGGGTTGCCGAGACCGACGATGAGACGGATGGACATATTGCAAAATATAGACAGAAATTCAACGACGCACAGCCCGGGGCCGGGCAGGCAAACGGCGATTATCCCGAGTTTGCCGGCCCGCGTCCAATCGGGCCGGCCGCGCCATCGGCCACGCATCATGCATTTAACCGCCGCCAGGATTGGCGCAAGCGGTTGAATTGCGTATCATCCAACGCTTGTTTTCAACACTGGGTTTCACAATGCTGCCTTCTATCGAACAACGACTCGCCCTTGAACTCGTCGCCAAGCCGGTGCAGGTCGCTGCCGCCATCGCCCTGCTGGACGAAGGTGCGACCGTCCCTTTCATCGCCCGCTATCGCAAGGAAGTCACCGGCGGCCTGGATGATATCCAATTGCGCCTGCTCGAGGAGCGCCTGCGCTACCTGCGTGAGCTCGAGGCACGTCGCACCGCGATCATCGCCTCGATCGAGGAGCAGGGCAAGATGACACCGGTGCTGCTCGACGCGATCGTGCATGCCGAAGACAAGACCCGCCTGGAAGACCTGTACCTGCCCTACAAGCCCAAGCGTCGCACCAAGGCGCAGATCGCCGCCGAAGCCGGCCTGACCGAGCTGGCCGACGCGCTGCTGGGCGACCCGACACTGAATCCCGAGGAAGAAGCCGCCAAGTATCTCAAGCCGGCCTTTACCACCGACAACGGCGACAACCCGGGTGTCGCCGACGCCAAGGCGGCGCTCGACGGCGCGCGCCAGATCCTGATGGAACGTTTCTCCGAAGACGCGGAGCTGCTGCAAAGCCTGCGCGACTACTTGAGCGAGCACGGCGTGGTCGAATCGAAGGTGGTCGAGGGCAAGCAGGACGCAGGCGAGAAGTTTGCCGATTACTTCGATTACTCCGAAACGCTGGGCACCATCCCCTCGCACCGCGCGCTGGCATTGTTCCGCGGTCGCCGCGAAGAGATCCTGACGGTAACGTTACGGCTGGATACCGAGGAAGAAAAACCGAAATGGGATGCGCCGCACAATCCATGCGAAGGCCGTATCGCGGCACGCTTCGGTGTGTCCAACAAGGGTCGCGCGGCCGACAAGTGGCTATCCGACACCGTGCGCTGGGCGTGGCGGGTGAAGGTGTTCATGCACCTCGACACCGAGCTGATGACCAAGCTGCGCGAGGAAGCCGAGGCCGAGGCGATCAATGTCTTTGCCCGCAACCTGAAGGCGTTGTTGCTGGCCGCGCCGGCCGGCCCGCGCGCCACCATGGGGCTGGATCCGGGCCTGCGTACGGGCGTCAAGGTGGCGGTGGTCGATGCCACCGGCAAGGTGGTCGATATCGCCACCGTCTACCCGCACCAGCCGCGCAACGATTGGGATGGCACGCTGCATACGCTGTCGCAGCTGGCCGAGAAGCACAAGGTGTCGCTGATTTCGATCGGCAACGGCACCGCCTCGCGCGAGACCGACAAGCTGGCGCAAGACCTGATCAAGATGCGCCCCGAACTCAAGCTGACCAAGATCGTGGTGTCGGAGGCGGGTGCGTCGGTGTATTCGGCCTCCGAATTCGCGTCCAAGGAACTGCCCGACCTGGATGTGTCGATCCGTGGTGCGGTCTCGATCGCCCGTCGCCTGCAGGACCCGCTGGCCGAGCTGGTCAAGATCGATCCCAAGTCGATCGGCGTGGGCCAGTACCAGCATGACGTGAGCCAGTCGCAATTGGCGCGTTCGCTCGACGCCGTCGTCGAGGATTGCGTCAACGCCGTGGGCGTGGATGTCAACACCGCATCGGCGCCGCTGTTGGCGCGGGTGTCCGGTCTCAACAGCAGCGTGGCGCAGAGTATCGTGTCGTACCGCGACATGAAGGGCATGTTCAATTCGCGTGCCGCGCTGCGCGACGTGCCGCGCCTGGGTGACAAGACCTTCGAACAGGCGGCGGGCTTCTTGCGCGTGATGAACGGCGACAACCCGCTGGATGCCTCCGGCGTACACCCGGAATCGTATCCGCTGGTCGAGAAGATCCTGACCGACATCAAGAAGGATGTGAAGAGCGTGATCGGCCAGAGCGGCCTGTTGAAGAGCCTGTCGCCGGCCAAGTACGCCGATGACAAGTTCGGCGTGCCCACCGTGACCGACATCCTCAAGGAGCTCGACAAGCCCGGTCGCGATCCGCGTCCGGAATTCACCACCGCCACCTTCAAGGATGGCGTAGAGGAAATCAAGGACCTGCGTCCCGACATGATCCTCGAGGGCGTGGTCACCAACGTGGCTGCCTTCGGCGCCTTCGTCGACATCGGGGTACATCAGGATGGCCTGGTACACATCTCGGCCTTGTCCAACACCTTCGTCAAGGACCCGCACACGGTGGTCAAGGCGGGGCAGGTGGTCAAGGTCAAGGTGCTGGAAGTCGACGAGAAGCGCAAGCGCATCGCGCTGACCATGCGCCTGGCCGATGCGGCGCCGGCAGCCGGGACCCGCAACGAGCAGCGTGGCGATCGCAACGACGCCAAGCGGCTGTCGCAGCATCAGGGGCAGCGCACGCGCGAACAACCGGCCGGCAACAGCGCCATGGCCGCGGCCTTCGCCAAGTTGAAGGGCTGAGGCGTCGCACAAGGTCTGCCGGCACGATGAAAAGGGCGGTCACCGCAAGGTGATCGCCCTTTTTTCGAGAGCGGAAAAGCAACGGGCTGCCCGGTGTCGGGAAAGCAGCCCGTGGGGCTGGCGGCCGGGCTCAGGCGGTGGTACTGATACGCGTCTGCGAGACCGAGATCGAGATGTCGATCGAGGTCTGGGTGGCCGATACGCTGCTGCCGTCGGTGCCGGTATCGCTGCCGTCGCCCTGCGCCGGCAAGGTGCCGCCCTTGATCTTGGCCACGAAATCGGCCAGCGACTTCTGCACCAGTTCGTAGGTCTTGTCGATGTTGCTGGCGATGTCGCCGTTGAGCACCTTGAGCCCGTCGAGAATGCCTCGCGCTTCCTTGAAGCCCTGGTCGACGCCCTTGAGCACCAGGCTCATGTAGTCATCGACATTGGTGCTGTCGTCCTGGTCGACATTGTTCTGCTTGAACAGTCCGAACATGTTGGTGATGAAATCGACGATACGCCCGGCTGTCGCCTCGGGCGAGTTGTCCTGGGACGAAGCCGCCTCGATGGCGTTGTCGCCCAGTTCGGGGCGCAGCACATCGTTGAGGTTTTCGATGGCGCTCTTGTAGACCAGCGCCAGCGGATCGTTCTGCGAGTTGATCGACACTTCCAGCGACGCCTGCAGGATCGACACGTTGAGCTGCGCCTTGGAGCCGGAAACGGTCAGCAGGTTGGACTTCTGGGCATCGGCCAGCTTGTCGGTAGAGGTGGAGGTGGCGGACACGCCCTGCGCGTCCGGGGTGGTGGGAAGCAACGACTTGCTGTCGATGCCGCTGGATGTCGTGATGACCATTATGTTCTCCTGTGCAAAGGGGAATCCGCGAGCAGGGGGCATGACGGATTCGGGGAACGGCAAGGGAAGGGAAGCCGCCGGTCCATCCTTCCATTACGGCGGATGTCGCGATAACTGAATATTGACAGAAATTTACATCCGTCGGTTTCACGCCCTTGCACCCGACGGGTGCGGGCAGACGCCGCGGCTCATCAGGCCGCGGGCCTTGCCGGGCAAGGCTTGGCACGCGACCGCCCGATCACCGCCGGGAGCGGCGGCCCCGAATTATTTTTCCAGAAAAGATGTAACGGGATGTGGCAACGGTTGCCCTGCCGCAAATCTGTTTGCAGCAGGGAAATGAAACGGCCCAGCGATGAGATTGCGGCGAGGCGGCGCGTATCATCTCGCCGCGCCGGGCCGCGCCTTGCCGTGTCGCATTCGACGCCGGCGCCTCCGCTGGGTGGTGAGGCAGCCCGCGGGCGTGCTGGGCAGCTGGGTTTGTACTATTCCATGACGAACAGGCGGCGATGCTCGCGGATCGCGTAGCGGTCGGTCATGCCGGCGATATAGTCCGCTACCTGGCGCGCCTGCTTGTGCCGGCGTTGGGCTTCGTCGGCGCCATCCTTGACCTGGTAGTCGGGCGGCAGCAGGTTGGGCTGGGCGATGAAGGCGTCGAACATCTCGGCGATGATGCGCCGCGCCTTGGCCGTCATGCGGTTGACCTGGAAATGGCGGTACAGGTTTTCACGCAGGAATTTCTTGAGCACGGTGGCCTCGGCGGCCATGGCGTCGGAGTAGGCGATCAGCGGCGCGGCATTGCGCACGTCCTCGATGTCATGCAGCGCTGCGTCGGCAATGCGTGCCTGCGAGGTATGGATCAGGTCGACCACCAGCGCATTGATCATGCGGCGCACGGTCTCGTGGATCACGCGGCGCCCGCTGATGCCGGGGTAGGCCTGCTCGGCCTGGCGCAGGTGGCGCGCGAAGAAGTCGACCTCGCTCATCTGCGTCATGCTCAACAGGCCTGAACGCAGGCCGTCGTCGATGTCGTGGTTGTTGTAGGCGATCTCGTCGGCCAGGTTGGCCAGTTGCGCCTCCAGCGACGGTTGCCGGTTCTGCAGGAAGCGCTGGCCTATCTCGCCCAGCTGGCGCGCATTGTTGGCCGAGCAGTGCTTGAGGATGCCTTCCCGCGTCTCGAAACTCAGGTTGAGGCCATCGAAGGCGCCGTAATGCTGTTCGAGTTCGTCGACCACGCGCAGGCTTTGCAGATTGTGCTCGAAGCCGCCGAAGTCGCGCATGCGGTGATTCAGCTCGTCCTGGCCGGCGTGGCCGAAGGGCGTATGGCCCAGGTCGTGGGCCAGCGAGATGGCTTCAACCAGGTCTTCGTTGAGTTGCAGGTTGCGGGCGCACGAGCGGGCGATCTGCGCCACTTCGATGCTGTGCGTGAGGCGGGTGCGAAACAGGTCGCCCTCATGGTTGACGAACACCTGCGTCTTGTACTCCAGGCGGCGAAACGCGGTGGAGTGCACGATGCGGTCGCGGTCGCGCTGGAACTCGCTACGCGAACCGGGCGGCGCCTCGATGAATCGCCTTCCGCGCGAGCGGTCGGAGGATGCGGCGTAAGGGGCAAGGGGCAGCGGCGCTTCGAATGTCATGTCGTAACCTGTTTCATCTGTGGCGTGGCGTTGACCGCTGTGCCGGGGTCAGGTTCCGATACTGGCGGCCAGGGTCTGCAGCAGCAGTTCGTGCGGGGCAGTATCGATCACGGGGCTGCCGAGCGGGCGGATCATGATGAACTTGATCTGGCCGCCTTCGTTCTTCTTGTCCACTTCCATCAGTTCCAGCCAGCGCTGTATGCCCAGGTCGGGCGCTGTCACCGGCAGGCCGGCGGCGGCCACCACGGCGCGCACCCGGTCGCGCGCGGCAGCGTCGATGTAGCCCAGGCGCTGCGACAGGTCGGCTGCCATCACCATGCCGCAACCGACGGCTTCGCCGTGCAGCCAATGCCCGTAGCCCAGGCCGTTCTCGATGGCATGGCCGAAGGTGTGGCCGAAGTTGAGGATGGCGCGCAAGCCGCCTTCGCGTTCGTCCTGGCGGACCACGTCGGCCTTGATTTCGCAGGAGCGGCGGATGGCATGCGCCAGGGCGGCGTCATCCTTGGCGACCAGGGCGCCGATGTTGGCCTCGATCCAGTCGAAGAAGGGGGCGTCGATGATGGCGCCGTGCTTGATCACCTCGGCAATGCCGGCGGCCAATTCACGGGGGGGCAGCGTATGCAGCGTGGCGGTATCGGCCAGCACCGCCTGCGGCTGGTAGAAGGCGCCGATCATGTTCTTGCCCAGCGGGTGGTTGATGCCGGTCTTGCCACCGACCGAGGAATCCACCTGGGCCAGCAGGGTGGTCGGTACCTGCACGAATGGCACGCCGCGCATGTACGAGGCGGCGGCATACCCGGTCAGGTCGCCGATGACGCCCCCGCCCAGTGCGATGAGGGTGGTCTTGCGGTCGCATTTCTCGGCCAGCAGCACATCGAAGATGCGCATCAGGCTGCCCCAGTTCTTGTGTTCCTCGCCATCCGGCAGGACGATCTCGGTCACCACCTTGCCGGCGGCGCGCAAGGCGGCGACGGTGCGTTCGAGGTAGAGCGGCGCGACCTTGTCGTTGGTGACGACGGCCGCGCGCGTGCCCTTGACGAATTGCGGCAGCAGGGCGGCGTCGTCCAGCAGGCCGCGGCCGATGACGATGGGATAGCTGCGCTCGCCCAGTTCGACATTGATCGTGACGCGGGCGGCGGATGGCGTGGCGGTGGCTGGTTTCATGCTGGCGGTGGCGTGGGTGGGGGTGATGAAGGTGGACCCGGCGACGGTCGCGGCGCGGGCGCCGTCGTGCTGCTGGGGCAACGACAGTTCCAGGTGGCTGATGATGGTGTGGACCAGGAACTGCACGTTGGGGCGATTGGTCTCGACCACGAAGTCGGCCACTTCGCGGTACAGCGGCTCGCGCTGGCGCGAGAGTTCTTCGAGCTTGCGGCGCGGGTCGGCGGTTTGCAGCAGGGGGCGGTTCTTGTCGCGCCCGGTGCGTTGCAGGATCTGGTTGATGCTGGCGCGCAGGTAGATGACGGTGCCGCCCTTCTTCAGGTGGGCGCGGCTGTCGGGATGCAGTATGGCGCCGCCGCCGGTGGCCAGCACGATGTCGGGTTGTGCGCTCAATTCGCGGATGACCTCGGCTTCGCGGCGGCGAAAGCTTTCTTCGCCCTCGATCTCGAAGATGACCGGAATCGATGCGCCGGTGCGTGCTTCGATCTCGTGGTCGGAATCGATGAAACGCTTGTTCAGCTTTTTGGCCAGGGCCCGGCCGATGGTTGTCTTGCCGGATCCCATCAGCCCGACCAGAAAGATGCTTCCACTCATATCTAAAGAATTCTGCGCAGCAGACCAAGGTTCGTGTCTTGCCCTGGCGAAGGATGGCGCAGGCAGCGCAGGAAAGACAATGTTGCTATGCAGCAGCTTCGCGGGCGGAACAGCGATTTTACCGTCGTTGCCGCATGGCCGGTGAAAAAATGGCCGCCCGGCGCGGCCCAATCACCCCGGCGCGTCGCGTCCGACGATGCGCGGCGTCAGGAAGATCAGCATTTCGGTCTTGTCGCTGATGCGGGCATTGTTCCTGAACAGCCTGCCCAGCAGCGGGATCTCGCCCAGCAAGGGGACCCGGGTCTCGCGTTCGGTCTCGATGTTGGTGTAGATGCCGCCGATGACGACGGTGCCGCCGTCTTCTACCTGCACCTGCGTCTTGACGTGCTTGGTGTTGATCGCCAGGCCGTTGGGCGTGGCGGTACCGCGGCTGTCCTTGTTGAGGTCGACGCTGAGGATGACGTGGCCGTCCGGTGTGATCTGGGGCGTGACTTCCAGTTTCAGGTTGGCTTTCTTGAAGGCCGTCGAGGTGGAGCCGTTACCGGCCGACTGCTGGTAGGGGATCTCCTCGCCCTGCTCGATCAGTGCCGGTTGCTGGTCGGCGGTGACCAGCCGCGGACTGGACACGATCCGGCCGTGGCCGTCGGTTTCCAGGGCCGACAGTTCGATGTTGAGAAAGCGGCTTGCCGCGGCATTGAAGAGGGTGAACGCAAAGCTGCCGGGCGCGGCGCCCGCCAGTGCCAGCGCCGGCAGGTCCAGTGCCGGTAGTGGTGGGCCGGCCTCGGCCGGCTGGCCGGTGGCGGCGGCGACCGCATCTTGCCGGTTGCCCACGGCCAGGCGCTGCGTCTGGGCCGCCAGGCCAAGCTTGACGCCCAGGTTGCGCGAGAAGCTGTCGTCGGCCTCGACGATACGCGCTTCGATCACGACCTGGCGCGCGGCGACGTCGACCCGTGCCAGCAGCTTGCGGATATGGCCCAGCACGGCTTGGGTGTCGGTGACGAACAACTGGTTGGTGCGCTTGTCGACCAGCGCGCTGCCGCGCGGCGATAGCAGCGCGTTGCGGGTGCCGGGCTGTACGCCGCCCTGCTCGCCGATGCCGAAGGCGCGGCGGAAACTGTCGGCGCGCTGGTAGTTGAGCTGGAACACTTCGGCCTGCAGCGGTTCGAGCTGGGCGATGCCGGCCTTCTGTTCGAGTTCGAGCCGCTGGCGGGCGAGGATTTCCTGGCGCGAGGCGATCCAGGTGATGCCTGCCTCGCGCCGCATGGCCAAGCCGCGTGCCTGCAGGATCACCTCCAGCGCCTGGTCGGATGGCACATCCTTCAGATGCAGGCTCATGCGGCCGCCGACGCTGTCGCCGGCGACGATATTGCGCCCGGTGAAGTCGGCCAGCAGCTGCAGTGCGGCGCGTACCTCGATGTCGTCGAAGCTGAGCGACAGCGGCTGGCCCACGTAGTGCCTTTGCGGTTCCAGCTGCATGGCATGTCGTGGCTGCGGTGTGATCTCGATGTGCAGCCGGTCGGCGCTCTGGTAGGCGCCGTAGTGCCAGTTGCCAGCAACCTCGATGACCAGCCGCGTTCCCTGCCCGTGGCGCATGAGTCGATAGCCGGTCACCGTCGTGGAACGCTTGCTCAGGTCGACCGCGCGCGGCAGCAGTGCCGAGGGGCGGGTGTCGGCGATGTCGGCAATGATGCGCTGGCCCAGCCGGCGTACATCGACCCGGGTGTGCGGCGATGGCAGTCCCAGGCTCAGGCGGGCCCGCCCATGCGGACCGTTGTCGAAGCGCACGCTGTCGATCACCTTGATCACGTCCGATGTGTCGCTGGCCGGTGGCGGCGGGCGCAGCAGGATGCGCAGGCGGTTGTCGCGGTAGTCGAGGCTGTGGGTGACCGGCGCGGCCAGGTCGAGCTGCAGCCGGGTCCGCTTGTCGTCGGCCGCCAGCGAGCGGCGCAAGACCAGGCCGGTGCTGTCCTGCCAGCGGGCGATGTCACCGGCCAGCGTGGTGTGCGCGAAATCCAGCACCAGCCGGGGCGGGTTGAAGGTGGTGAAACTGTCGACCAGGGCGGCCACGGGCGGGCGCGAGAAATGCAGCTCGAGCGCCTGGCCCTGCTGGTCATGCAACGAGTCGATCCGCTCCAGCCGGTTGCTGGCGTCGACCGGCCTGGCCCATAGCGGCCACAGCAGGATGAAGGTGATCACGATGCGCTGCGTGCCTGATGCGATGCGACGAATGTTCATGCCGGTGCTCCCGGCAGCACCCTGTCGGCCACCGTGCCGCCGATGCCCAGGTCGAGGCGGATCTCGCGCCCGGCCAGCTCCAGCCGCACCGTGCGTTCGTCGATATACAGCACGCGCCCGGGCAGGTCTGCAAGCATGTCCCCCGGCGCCACCTGTACCATGCGGCCGCCTATCTGCAACAGGGCACGCGCGGCCCCCGCATGGCGCACGATGGCCAGGGCGCGCAGCGCCGGCGATGCGGCTGGCTGCAATGGCTGCGGCGGCTGCTGTAACTGCTGTAGCGTCTCCTGCCTGGCATGCGCCGCGTGGCTGGCCACTGCCGCCAGCCGCAGGCCAAACGGATCGGCCGCGCCCGGTACGGGCATCCAGCGCGGCGGCAGCGCCGGTATCGCCAGGGCCGGCAGCGGCGCAGGCCTTGCCTGGCTGCGCGCCTGGGCCAGCCAGGACTGCAGGTCCGGCGGCGCGGCGTCGTGGCAAGCGCCGAGCAGCGCGGTGCCCAGCAGGCAGGACAGGGTGGCAGCGATGCGATGCCGTGGTCGAGACGGAGTTGATGTCGGTGGCGTCATGGATGAGCGGGCTCCTGGTTGGTCGCGGCAGAAAGGGATGGGCGGCGTACGCTGGCTTTCATCAGCAAGGCCGGCGGTGATGCGGCGCGTTGCATGGAAATGTCCAGTGACTCGAACAGCAGGGCGTGGGGCGTTTGGCTCAATTCGGCGACCAACAGCAGCAGCGAATCGTAGTTGCCGGCGACGCTCAGTTCGGCGCCATCGGCCAGCGGGCGAATGCTCAGCAAGGCCAACCCGCATCGCTGCACCGTGGCCCCCAGCCGGGTTTGCAACGGCTCGTCGTCCACCTGGGCCGTACCGGCCGCCAGGCGTGCCGATAGCTGTTCGGAGCGCGCCTGCAGCACCGGCAGGGCGGCGCTACGGCGCAGGGCAGCATGCAATTGGGTCTTGGTCGCCTGCAATTGATTCTGGTGGGTGTTGCGTGCGCCGCTCGACGGCTGGACCTGCAATACCAGTCCGGCGCCGACGCAGCACAGGCAGGCCAGTATCAGCAGGGACATGCGCGGCAGCAGTGACCAATGGCCGGGATGGTTCATGTGCGCCTTGCACGCGGGGCCTGGACGGCGTCATGCCGGGAGGACTGTTGCTGCTGCTGCTGCTGCTGCTGCGCGGGCAGGCCCGCGTCGGTCACGTTGTCGCTGCCATCGAGCCTGAGGGTGAAGCGGTAGGGTAGGGGCGGGATGGCGAGTGGATCGTGCGGCGCGTCCTGGTGTGTCTCCTGGCGCATTTCCTGCAGCCTGACCTGTCCCAGCCCGCTCGCCTGCAGCGCTTCGACCAGGTCTTGCAGTTGCTGCTGGCCGCTGGCGGCACCCCGGATCTCGGCCTCGCCGGTGCGCACGGTGATCTGGTGCAGGCGGATATCGGTCGGCGAGACGGCGGCCAGCGCGTGCAGTGCCCGTGGTGCGAAGGCTCGTTGCGAGGCCTGGGTCAGTTGCAATTGGAGCTGCCCTTGCTGCGTGGCGATGCCGCTCTCCAGCGCCGCTACCTGCGCCAGGCGCGGCTGCAGTTGCGCCAGCTCGGCTTGCAGCGTGGCGGTGGCCGATTGCAGTCTGGCGCTGTCGTCGTCGATAGACCAGTCGAGCGCCAGCACCGCCGCCACCGCCAGTGCCGTGGCCAGCCCCAGCATGCAATAGAAACCGGTCTCGCGGTGTCGCTGGCGCTGCCGGGGTGAACGCGAGAAATCGTGCTCGGGATTCATGCCGTCGCCCCCGCCGCCAATGCCAGTGCCGCATGAAAAGCCGGCGTCGGGTGGTCGTGGCCGGCCCGGTCGATAAACGCCGGCGCCAGCGTTGCCACCTCGGTGGGCAGGTCGGCGTACCGGCCGATGGCGGCGGCCAG
>NZ_AKJA01000114.1 GCF_000282575.1 Herbaspirillum sp. YR522
GGCACTGGTGGCGGCACTGGTGGTGGCACAGGCGGTGGCACAGGTGAAGGCCCAGGCGGTGGCACGGGTGGTGGCACTGGCGGCGGCACGGGTGGTGGCACAGGCGGTGGCACATCGCGCACCGTGCCGGCGCTACGAGGGATGAGCAAGGACCAAGGTGCCAGCGATTCGGACCTCATCACCAACAATGGTGATGCCGGGCGAGGCCTGTTCGGCAGCTTGTCCGCGCCGCTGATACCTGGTGAACGACTGCGGGTATCGACCGACGGCGGCACTACCTGGCTGGACGCGTCGATCAACGGCCAGCGATGGACGGTGGTCGATCCCAATGCGCACAGCACCAACTGGACGGTCAAGATGGAAGTGGTCAACGGCAGTGGAAGCGCGGCAACCTATACCCAAGACATCACGCTCGACACTATCGCGCCCAACGCGCCGGTGTCGATCACTCGTAGCGACGATACGGTGACGGTGGGCATCGCCGGTTCCAATGCGGCAGCGGGCGATACATTGCATGTAACGGTTGGGCGCTATACGTTCGACCAGGTCCTGCGGGCGAGCGATATTGCCGCAGGGACCGTACCGATTACCATTCCGTCATTGTTGCTGCCTTCGATACCGCCAGGATCGGTGCTCGGCGCCAGCCTGATCGACCAGGCGGGTAACAGTTCCGCTTACAGGACTCTGGGCGCGGGTTTTGTGGATTTCAATTCCACATTCGCTACCCTGGAAAATGGTGAGATATCAACGACGATATCGCAGGGTGTGAATACCGGCGACCTTCACCTTGCTGGCGTCGGGAATTTCACCTTTGAGTCCAGCGCGGCGCGGGGAAATGTGTTGTCATCAAGCAATGGTATCTTGACGCTCAAGTCCATGATGGGTTACATGAGCCAGGTATCGTTTGAATTGCTTGAAGTCACATCGCCAGGCACCGGAACTCGGGTTACGTTCTATGACGAAGGAGGTCACGTCATTCATGCCACGACCTACGCAGTCAATAAAATGTCGCAGACGGTTTCTTTTACTGCGCCCAGCGGACGCAATCTTTCTTATATCAAACTGGACGCGGCCGAAGGCAGCACTGGGACTGAATTCAAGCTCAATAACTTCAATTACACGGTCGATGGCGTCGCTAAGTCAGTTAATTTCACTCGGCCCTCATTCCGCTGGGATGATGGCAGTGCGATAGGAAATAATACCTTTCTTATACAACCGCATTACCTCAATGGACCCAATGGATTGCAGATCAGTACTGCAGGATGGATATCTCCCTATGCGCCGAACAATGGCGCTGGTAACAATACGACCGGCAATTACCTTACTGTAGGTGCAGACCAGTTGACCACATTTACCTTGCCTGGCAATGGCATGAAGAGTGTAAGCCTGGATGTGGCGGCGGGTACGGCCGGCCATACGGTGACGTTCTACAACGGCCTTGGGCAGTTTCTTCATACCTCCGAGCCATTGTCCGTTGGTGCTAATTGGAATACGGCGCAGCCAATATTTACGCCGGTACGCTTTACTGCGCCAGCTGGCGAGTCAATTGCATATTTCATCGTCAGGACCGTGGGTTTCATTGGAGCCAAGCTTGACAACATCAGTTATTCCAATCATGCCGACAGCTATCTCAATCCGTTCCCGACAGAGTATAAGGTCATGGCTGGCGCTGACGCCTACTATGGCGGCCCTGACAGCGAGACCTTCTTGTTGCCCGAGGTCAGCTATTTCCTATCGTCCAGAGCCGGCGTGCATGGCGGTGCCGGCATCGATACACTCAAGCTGACCGGTGCCAACCAGACCTTGGATCTGAGCACGATGGGCGGCTTTTCGACTGCGGCCAAGATCTCGTCCATCGAAAAGATCGACCTGACCGGCAGCGGTGACAACAAGCTCAAGCTTTCGCTCAACGATGTGCTCAACCTGGGCGGGCGTGACCTGTTCGTGACCGACGGCAAGACGCAGTTCATGGTCAACGGTAATCACGGTGATCGAGTCGAGTTGTCGAAGATGCATGGCAATGGCGTCGATTCCGGCAGCTGGGCCAAGGCCGTCGATACCGTGACGGTGGCAGGCCAGGTATACAACGTCTACGAGCACTCGGTTACCCATGCCGAGTTGCTGGTGCAGCAAGCCGTGGTGACTACGCTGATCTGAGCGGAGAGCCCCCATGATTCCGGGTAAGCGAAGGGCGGCTGTGCGTGCGCCCAGCGCGTGCTCGCGAAACCGGCTCATGCCGCTGCGGGCGAGGGACATCGCTCCCTCGCCGGCGATCTCCCACGCCCGACAACCTTAACCCATCCGCTCGTCGAGCCCGTCCGCCTGCAGGCAGCGCGCTGGCGGCGTGCCCGGTCGTCTGGCCTCATTGAACTAACTTTCCATCCAATGCCGATCGAGCGCGCAAGTGCTGTCAGGCACATCGACCAGCATCATCCATAGGAGTCATCATGCAATCGAAACAACAGCAACAACAGCAACAACAGCAAGTATCGCCCGTCACCCATCCCACCGCCATCCATCGTCGCGTGGCCCGCAAGGCCCTGGTGGCGTTAGGCACGTCGCTGTGCCTTGCCAGTGGCGGTGCCTGGGCCGACGTCGCCCAGCCCTTGGGTGCCGTAACCGAATTGAGCACGCTGGCCGAGTCGCTGCCTGCGCTAGCCCCATTGCCGAGTTCACTGGTGCGGGTGGTCTATTTTCGCGATGCCCACCAGCACGGCGCCACCTCGCCGGCGGCGCGGGTATTTGTCGATGGGCGCTTCCATACCGCGCTGCCGGCAGGCAACTTCGCGATGTTCTGCCTGCCCGCCGGCTTGCACACCCTGGCCAGCCTGGACCGACCCGACGCGTTGTACAGCAGCAGCGCCGGCCTGACGCCGGCCCAACTGCTCATGGGCGGCAATACCTATGTGGTCCAGGCCGGCAATGCACCGATGTCGCAGCCGGCCAGCATGATCGACGGCACCGGTCCGCAGGCGGCGCGCTACACGATGAACCAGTCGCGCCTGCTGTCGCGGGCGCGGACGGTGGCTTGCCCGGTGCAGCAGGCGAGC
>NZ_AKJA01000115.1 GCF_000282575.1 Herbaspirillum sp. YR522
CAGCCAGGACATGGTGTAACGCGCTTACGCGTCACCTGCATCGATTTTGGTCGAGCCATCGGCTTCGGGTTCTGGATGTCCATTGGCACTATTCAACAATGTCACCACCGCAATACTTCACGCATTTTGGAGCATCTCATGGGCGCACCCGGCATCGCCGTTGAAGAGCGAGAATATCAAACCACATCGACGCATATAAGCCCGACTGTACCGTTATTTATCGGAAGATTCGGCCATGATGGAACCAACTGGCTTGCTGCTACGTCCCCTTGCCTTTTTGTCGACAATGAACTCGAACTGAGGCGACTGTTTCCCAACTCGATACAAGCAACCGTTGTCATCGATGGCGACCGCGTTTCGGTCGATGGCACGATCGTCGAAGCTGGCGCACTGGCCATCAGTCATTATTTTGCAAACGGTGGAGGCCCATGTCGCTTGCGGCCTATCCAAGTCGCTGGCGACACGGGTTATGACACCGCCATTGACGAACTCAAGGAGGCAACCTTACTCGCCTGCGTGCTCGACGCGGCGACCAACCTCAAGAATATCCATTCGATTGCTGCAGAATACCTAGCAGCCCAGCCCGGCAGATTTTACATCTGCAACATGAAAGACAAGGACACCGCTCCGGCCTTGCCCGACGGGCATGGCGCGCATACCGCGCTGTACCACCCTTACCTGACTTTGCATTGCAGGCATTGGCGCAGCGACGACGCGATCACAGTCAGCGGGCATGCCGACACCGACGTAAGCACTCTAGCGGACTTGAAAATCGTTGACCGTGCGCTATACGCCGTGGCCGACCGCGAGTTGAGGGCATTGCAGGAACAATATGCGTATATACAAATGCCGCCCAGCGCAGCAGTAGCCGCTGCCTATTGCAAGACCGATCGCGAGCGCGGGGTATGGAAGGCCCCTGCCAACATCGTCATCAACAATGCCACGCCCTACGAGAGAGTCACCGACGCCCAGCAGGCCGACCTCAACGACAAGGGCATCAATGCCATCCGCATCATCGACGGCCAGACCACCATCTGGGGTGCCCGCACCTGTGAAGTGACCGACCGCCAATGGCGCTACATCAATGTGCGCCGACTGTTCAATCAGGTCCAGCGCGACGTCGGGGACATCATGCAGCGTTACCAGGGCGAGCCTAATACATCGGCTACCTGGGTACGCGCCGAGACCACCATTGCCAACTACCTCTATCACCTCTGGCAGTTGGGGGCATTGCTGGGGCAACGGCCGCAAGAGGCTTACCAGGTGACGGTAGGCCTGGAAGAGACCGCCGGTACCGTCAACGGTGACAGCGATGACAACGACGACGGCGACGATAGCGAGGCCAAGATGATCGCCAGCATTTGCCTGGCTCCTTCGAAGCCAGCCGAATTCATCGCGCTGCAGGTCGGCCAGGGGCTGCAATAAACATTCGCTCCCCTGCGCCGCACAGCGGCAGCATCTCGAGCCCCGGCGTGGCAAAGCCGGGGCTTTTTTGCGTTTGTGCCGCATCCTTACGAATTCGCTGTGCACGCTTGGCGGCGCGCAAGCGTTATCTGCAGGGTAATGCAGCCGGAAGATGTACGGCGCGGCCACCCAGGAAATCGTGGCATGCTGCTAGCAACATTTCTGTATGGCAGTTAGACTTGCAACATGTAAAGCCGGTCGCAACGCGAATACGGAATTGCCACAAGGAAACAATCGTCGTCATCGTAACGGCGGTGGCCTGGTGGCAGCGGGGGGCGAACGATTCGCCAGTTATCGGGCCTGCGGGTTCGATGCGACAACGATACTTATGGAATCACCTTCATCCACGCCACACAAGGACGAGCCTGTTGCAGTGGACCGCCAGGGCGGCCCGCACAAGGAACACGCCGTGATCCTGCTGCACGGCCTGTGCGGCTCGCAGCTCGAACTGGGTTCGATCCCCAAGCAGCTCAAGAAGATCGGCTGCACCGTCATTGCCCTCAACATCGACAATTACTCGGCCGCGCTGACCGATCCCGCGGTCATGCCCGATTGGCAACAATGGTGCGCCGTGGTCGAAAGCAAGATCGCCCGCCTGAAGGAAGAATTCAAGACCGTCTCCATCTGCGGCCTGTCGATGGGCGCCACGCTGGCCCTGGCGGTGGCCGCGCGCAGCACCGAACTGCTGTCGGTGGTGCTGCTGTCGCCGGTGCTGCAATACGACGGCTGGTCGGTGCCGTGGTACCAGAAGCTGCTGACCGTGGTATTCGACGCCGGCATCCGTAACTGGTCCTACAAGGAAAGCGATCCCTACGGCATCAAGAACATCGACATGCGCCGTCGCGTCGCCGCCGCGCTCGAAAAAGACGGCGTGGCCGCCGTGGGCGCGGCGTCGATCCCGGCCCGGCACCTGCGCGCGGCGCTACGCATGATGGACTATGTGCACGCGTCGTTGCCGCAAGTGCAGGCCAGCACCCTGATCATCCACTCGATCGACGACGAGACCGCCTCGCCCAAGAATGCCGAGGTGATCCTGCAGAACATTTCGTCGGAAGTGCGCAAGGTGATCTGGCTGGGCGATTGTTATCACATCATCACGGTCGACAACGAACGCGAGATCGTCACCAACGAAGCGGTGCTGTTCATCAAGCGAGCGCTTGAATTGCACGGCCATGAGGTCTCGGGCAAGTACGTTGCCCACATGTCGCCGCTGAAGGACCGGCGTCAGCCGGCCTGACGGGCGTCAAAACAACACCGGCATGCAAATACCGACCTTGTGTCAGCATCCTGCAAGACGACTTTCCTAACATGCAAGAATTGCGCTAACACGCAAATCCAGAGAAGATGGATCCCGCCCTCCTATATTCACGTGCCGCCATGAGCATGATCAAATTGAAAAACGCAAAAAGCTGGCGTCCGCAGGGCCTGAGACCCCTGTACAGCAGCGCCATCGGCTTCATTGCGGCATTCGGCCTGCGCTATGCGCTGGCGCCCTTCGTCGACGAGGCGCTGTCGATGCTGTTCTTTGCGGTCAACTGCATCGTCATCAGCTACCTGTTCGGCCTGGTCTACTCGATGGGCCTGCTGGTCATCAGCATCCCCACTGCGATGTTCTTCTTCCGCAAGCCCTTCTATACGATGGATGGGCTGGAAGACAAGGATATCTTCATGATCGTGGTCTACACCGTCATCATCATGACCGCCTCCATCATCATCGAGTGGCTGCAGCGCGAGCGCTACGCGGCGGTGTTGCAGCAACGCGTATCGGAGACCCGCTACCGACTGCTGATCGAATCCGACCAGGCGCATCGCGCCGAATACGCCACGCAGTTCGAGAAGGGCGACAAGGCCTGATCATGGCGCGGCATTGATTGTCGTATTGTCATCAGGAACACCCCGATGGCTGCCTCCTTTCCCATCTGCCAAGATGGATTCATGCAACGCCAGAGGAGGCAACCATGACGAACATTTCTCCCAGGGTCCTGGTCATCGATCCGGATCTCGACGCCATCGAACTGGCGCGCTTCGCCCTCTGGCGCAGCGGCTTGCCATGTACTTTCCAGTGGTTCGACGATGCCGCACTGGCCAATGCATCGCTGCTGACCCAGGCGCTGTGCCGCTCGCGCGAGCTGCCGGCCCTGATCATGCTCGACCCGCGCGGCTTTGCCGGCAGCGAAGGTTACGAATTATTGCGCACGCTGTGCAGCTACCAGGTGCTGGCCGAGATTCCATTGGTGCTGTTCACCTCTGCCCCGCTGTCCTCGGATTTTCGCGCCGACCAGGACAGCCGCATCTGGTATGCCTCGAAAGACCAGGATCCCCTGCTCTACATGGAAACCCTGAGCCGCTGCGTCCAGGCGCGCCTGGCCGAAAGCGTGCTCTAGCGGGTGCAGCCCTTGACGATGCGCGCCAGGTGGCGCATCAGCGGCGCGAATTGTTCGGCCGAGGTATTGCCGTAGCCCAGCACCAGGCCATTGGCCGTGGAGGTCGATGCAGGCGACGCGAACGACGACAAGGCACCCACGTTCATGCCCTTGGCGCGCGCAGCCGCGCTGACGGCACGATCGTCCACACCGGCTGGCAGGCGAATGGTCAGGTGCAGGCCCGCATCGCCACCCAGCACTTCGTGTTCGACACCAAGACAGCTCGCCAGGGCCGCGCGCAGCGCCTGCTGCCGTTCCCGGTATAGCCGGCGCATGCGTCCAAGGTGACGCGAGAACTGGCCGCTGGCAATGAACTCGGCCAGCGCCAGCTGTTCCAGCCGATGGCCTCCGCGCAGCAATTCACCCAGGGCCGCCACGGCACGCACCGCACTCGACTGCGGCAGCACCAGGAACCCGATCCGCAGTGCCGGGAACATGGTCTTGCTGAAGGTGCCCACGTACAACACCGGTGCATCCGCCACCAGGCCCTGCATGGCCACCACGGGATGACCACGATGGCGGAAATCGCTATCGTAATCGTCCTCGATGATCCAGCTTCCCTTGCTGCGCGCCTGCGCGATCAACTCCAGCCGACGCGCCAACGACAGCACCGCGCCACAGGGATACTGGTGCGACGGCGTCACATGGATCAGGCGCGGCGCGCGACCGCGCCAGGCGCGCGCCGGGATGGCGATTCCCTCGGCATCGACCGGCATGCCAACCACCTTCAGGTCGCCTGCCTGAAAGGCGGCGCGCGCACCGCCATATCCCGGGTCTTCCATCCAGGCCAGGTCGCCGGCATTGGCGAACAGGCGCACGCACAACGACAATGCCCCCTGCGCGCCCTCGGTCACGACGATGCGCGAGGCATCGCAACGCACGCCCCGCGCCACACCCAGGTATTGGGCAATCGCCTCGCGCAGGGCCGGCTCGCCCAGCGGATCGCCGTAGCCGAGTACCTGCGGTGAAGCCGCCCGCAAGGCGCGCTCCTGGGCCCGTAGCCAGGCATTGACCGGAAACCGCGCCAAAGCCGGCATGCCGGGTGTGAGGGGCAACGAACGGTCGCCCGCATCGCGCGCCGGCGACATGCTGGCGACCCGGCGCGAAGCCCTGGGCGCGGGCAAGGCCGCCGTCGGCGGCGCCGGATGGGACGGCCTTGGCCCGAGCTGCGCCACCCGCGTACCCTGCCGATCGGCCTGCGCGTAGCCTTCGGCGATCAACTGCTCGTACACCGCCAGCACCGTATTGCGCGACACCTGCAACTCTTCGCACAGCGTGCGCGAGGATGGCAACCTGCTGCCCGGCGCCAGGCGGCCGTCCAGGATGGCCTGGCGCAGACGTTCCAGCAATTGCCGCTGTCGCGATGGCGCGCCGGGTGCGAGGTCTAGCGCCGACAACAGGAGATGATGCATCGTGGCCCTATCAGAATCCATTGACTTGGTACTTTTTATAATGCCACGAAAGACTTATCTTTTGCCATGTCGATGTCGACCACTTCCACCTCCGTCACATGCCAATGAACCAAGTCCCCGCCCCCGCAGACAGCACCCTCAATCAATGGAACCAGCCGGTAGGCCAAGCCATGCCGCATTGGCAGCCTCGCGCACTGCCGTCACGGCTGCAGCTGCAAGGGCGTTATTGCCGGCTCGAACCGATCGACGCCGAACGCCATGCACGGGATTTGTTCGAGGCGTTCGCCAGCGCCCCCGATGGCAGTGACTGGACCTACATGGCCAGCGGCCCGTTCGCCAGCATCGACGACTATCGCCAGTACGCACAGAAGCTGCAGCAGAGCCACGACCCGCTGCACTTCACGGTGATCGACCTGGCCAGCGGTCGCGCCGTGGGCAGCCTGGCACTGATGCGCATCGACGCCGCCAATGGCGTCATCGAGGTCGGCCACGTGGCGCTGTCACGTCGCCTCAAGCGCACGCGGGTCGCCACCGAGGCGCAATTCCTGCTGATGCAGCATGCGTTCGATACGCTCGGCTATCGTCGTTACGAATGGAAATGCGATAGCCTCAATGCGCCCTCCCGGCGCGCCGCCCAGCGCCTGGGCTTCAGTTTTGAAGGCGTGTTCCGGCAAGCCATCGTCTATCGCCAGCGCAGTCGCGACACGGCCTGGTTTTCGATCATCGATGGCGAGTGGCCGACGCTGCGTACTGCCTTCACAGCCTGGCTCGATCCGGCCAACTTCGACGCCGACGGCCAGCAACGGCAATCGCTGGCGGCCTTGCGTAGCGCTCAGGCCTGACGCAACTGCCACAGCGCATCGAGCACGGTGGCCGTGGCGGGCTCGGGCGCGCCGCTGCGATGGGCGATCCCCAGGCCGCGCCATAGCTTGGGGCGCAGCGGCCGCATCACGATGCGAGGGTCGACGTAGGGCGCTTCGCTCTCGTGCTGCGCTCCCTCATGCGGCAGCAGGGTCGCGCCGTAGCCGGCCGCCACCAGGCTCTTGACGGCGTCGTTGTAATTGAGCTGGATGCGCGGCGTCGGATGTTCGCCGGCGCTGGCGAACCATTCGCTGGTCAGCCGCGAGAGCCGGGTGTCGGGCGCATTGAGAATCAAGGGCTGCGCCGCCAGCCATTGAGGCGTGACCGACCTGGGCGCACGCCACTGCGCCGGGACGAAGGCCATCACCGGATCGCGCCGCCATGGGCGCACCGCCAGCCCCGCCACCGCCGCCTGCGGCAACGCCACCAAGCCGATATCGAGGGTTCCTGCCGATAGCCGCGCCAGGGTCTCGGCCGACGTCAGCACCATCACCTGCACATCGATGTCGGGATGGCTCTGCCCCAGTCGTTGCAACGCCTGCGGCAGCAGGTAAGCGATGGCGCCGGTGGACGCGCCCAGCCTGACCCTGCCCTCCAGCCCCTGCACCTGGCGACGCACCTCTTCCAGCGCCTGGTCGGCGTCCGCCAGCAACTGGCGTGCCCGCCTCACCAGGCCCTCGCCCACCCCCGACGGTCGCACCTGGCTGCGCTGTCGCAACAGCAATGTGGCGCCTACCCGGCTTTCCAGTTCGCTGATGTGCAAGCTCACCGTAGGGGGCGCCAGATGCAGCACACGCGCCGCGGCCGCAAACGAGCCGAGGTCGACGATGGCCACCAGCGTACGAAGTTGATCGAGGTTGAGTTCGCGCATGCTTGCAGTCCGGCAATGGGGTTGTCCACATTCAGGAAACCTGAACATAGGGTTCGGAATATTCAACTTTTCCGATTATACGACTTGTCGCATGATGCCCCTGTCACCCATCTTCGGCGCGAGCGCGCATCACAGGAGCGAACATCATGAGCAAACAGGCACTGGTCTTCATCGACGGCGATCAAGGCACCACCGGGCTGCAGATCAACGAACGCCTGCGCGGGCGCACCGACCTGCAGGTACTGACGCTGCCGGCGGCCGAGCGCAAGGACCTGCGGCGCCGCGCCGACGCCATCAATGCCGCCGACATCGCCCTGCTGTGCCTGCCGGATGCCGCCGCGCGCGAGGCGGTGGCCCTGGTCGAGAACCCCGCGGTACGCATCATCGATGCCAGCTCGGCCCATCGCACCGATGCCCAGTGGACCTATGGCTTTGCCGAACTCTCGCCCGAGCAACCCGGGCGCATTGCGCGCGCCCGTCGCGTGACCAATCCCGGTTGCTACCCGACCGGCGCCATCGCCTTGCTGGGCCCGCTGGTCAAGGCCGGCCTGGTGCCGGCCGACTATCCGCTGGTGCTCCATGCGGTGTCGGGATACTCGGGCGGCGGCCGCGCCCAGGTCGAGCAGTACGAAGGCGCCGACACCGACGCCGCCGCGCCCTTTGTCCTGTATGGCTTGGGCCTGGCCCACAAGCACCCGCCCGAGATCCAGCTGCATGCGGCGTTAAGCCAGCGCCCACTGTTCGTTCCATCGTATGGCGCGTTCCGCCAAGGCATCGTGCTCAGCATTGCGTTGCATGCCAGCCTGCTACCTGCCGGCGCCAGCCAGCAGGCCTTGCGTGCCACGCTGGAGCAGCACTACCAGGGCGCGCAAGCGGTGCGGGTATGGTCGGCCCAGCAAAGCCTGGAGGCGGCCAGGCTCGACCCGACCATCCATAACAACACCAACGACATGACGCTGGGTGTATTCGGTAACGAAGCCGAAGGCCACATCATGTTATGCGCGGTGTTCGACAATCTGGGCAAGGGTGCCTCGGGGGCGGCGGTGCAGAACCTGGACCTGATGTTGAGCGCGCTGTGAGGCTCGTGGCGTGAGGCTGGCCTGCGCCGCCGTCTCACGGCGCAGGAGCCGGATGCTTGACAAACTCATCCGTTGACAGCGTGACAGGCAGGAACGTCGGCGCTGTGGCATGATGCGTGCTCGTCATTCCATCCACGACTTACAGGCCCCCCGCATCATGGCAGGTCCCATCGGCAAAAATGTCCAGAAATACATGGGCGCGACTATCAACCTGACACCGGTATTGCGCACCGACGGCAAGTGGACCGCTTTCGTCCACATCGATTTTCCCGACCGCACCACGCATGATTTCGGCGATTTCCAGCCCGGCAATACGAAGATGGAAGCGTTGCAGAATGCGGTCACGGCAGCCGAGAACTACGTCGCCACGCACAAGAAGCGCTAAGCCCTTCCCATCGACCGCATCAGGTGCGGCGGTTTATTGGCCGTTGATCATCATCCACACCGACAACACCAGCAGCGCCCCGCAGAACAGGATGCGCAAGCGGCGCTCGGGCAAGTGGTGTGCCAGCGCCACGCCCCAGGAGATACTGAGCAGGCCGCCGAGCGCCATCGGAATACCGACGGTCCAGTTGACGTGGCCGGCACTGGCATAAGTCCACAAGGCCACCAGCGTACCGGGCGTGACCATCGCCAGGCCCAGTCCCTGGGCGGCGGTCTGGGTGGCGCCGAAGAACGCGGTCAGCATCGGCACCGCAACGATGGCGCCGCCCACGCTGAAGAACCCGGCCGAAGCCCCGGCCGACATCCCTACCCCGAACATGTACTTGCGCGGCAGCACGATATTGCGTTCGCTCGGCTGCTTCTTGCGCAGCAACGTCCACAGGTAATACAGCGCCAGCAACCCCATGAAAGCGGCAAAGCAGAAGTGCAGCAGGTGGGCATCGATGCTGGTGGCCAGCCGCGCCGAGAAATAAGTCGTCACGATGGCGGGCACGCACATCATCAGGGCCGAGCTCCACTCGATCTTGTTGCGCTGCTTGTAGCGCCAGAAGGCGATGGCCACGTTGGGCACGATCATCACCAGCGAGGTGCCCTGCGCCAGTTGCTGGTCCATCCCGTACAGGTAGCCCAGCACCGGAATGGCGATCAACCCGCCGCCGATGCCGAACAATCCCCCCATTACGCCAAGTACTGCGCCCAACACGAAGTTGAGCAGGCTCGCCAAGAACAAGGAATCCATCATCGGTGTAAAGTGTTGCGTCTGCCGTGCGTGCGATGCATTCAACGCTGCATCGCACGCACGGCATTCAATTAAAAAAGGAGACGATCATGAGCGGCGTCATCGTATTCGCGCTTGAGATGGGCGTGGTCGCCATCATTGCGCTGGCGATCTACATGGTGGTCAAGAAATAGGCCACCGCCGGAACGCCGGTCGGACATCCGCACGAAGTCTGCCAGTTTAGCGCAGCTGTGGGCGGCTGTCCCGGGCCGGGCGGCACGACCGATCGATCGATCTCCAGATGTGCCATGGCATGCAAGCCCCCAATAGGACATCGCCAACACTTCAAGCAAAGGAAGAACAAATGGATTTAGGACTCAAGGGCAAGACCGCGCTGGTATGCGCATCGAGCAAGGGATTGGGACGCGCCTGCGCGCTGTCGCTGGCGCGTGAAGGCGTGGCCGTCACCATGCTGGCGCGCGGGTCCGAGGCATTGGAAGCGGCAGGCGC
>NZ_AKJA01000116.1 GCF_000282575.1 Herbaspirillum sp. YR522
TTGCGGCGGCCGCCAGCAACTGGCGGTCCGTCATGTTGCGCAGTTCCCAGTTCCACTCGCGGATCGCCTCGAAGCGCAGGTTGAGCTGATAGAACCGCAACGAGCGCTTGAAGCCGGCGTTCTGCGAATACACGGCAACCTCGCCGGCGCCCGGCGGCACAGGCCCGGGCGGCACGGAAATCTTCTGCCCCAGTTCTTCCAGCGCCAGCTGGCCGTAGAAACTGAAGTTGCCGGCGATCGATTCGAACAGGCGGCGTGCCGCATCGTTCTGGCCGTCTTCGCGCAGGGCGCGGCCCAGCCAGTAGACCCAGGTGATGTCGTTGCGCAGCCCCACCGGCATGCCCTCGATGGTGCGGCGAACGGTTTTCCAGTCGCCTGCGCGCAGGGCCATGCGCACCTTCCACTGCATCGCGTCCTGCGACAACGGCGCGTCCTGGGCCCGGCGCCAGTAGTCTGCGGCTTCCGGGGCCAGCTTGTAGGACGCCGCCAGCGCGATCTGCGCCCAGGCCAGGGCCACTTCCTGGGTGGTCATCTGGCGCGCGGCGCCGTTGAGATAGGTCGCCGCCTGGCCCGGGTTGCTCTTGGCGATACGCCCTAGCGCGATGATGTAGAGCTGATGGTTGGCCGCGCCCGTGCCCGGCCCCTTGGCCAGCATCAGCGCCGGCTTGTCCATCACCTGCGGCACGCTTGCCATGCCATTGTCGACCAGCACCGACGCCCGTCGCGCCACGGTGGTGTTGTTGTTCTCGGCGGCCTGGCGAATCTGGAACCAGACATCGGCCTGGCTGAACTGGCCGTTCTGGGCCAGGGTGGCGATCAGGTCGCTGCAGCCCTGGCCGAAGTCCTTGGGCGTGACCAGCAGGGCGCGTGCCTCATCGGCCACGTTGGCCCCCTTCAAGGCACGCGAATTGAGCGCGAAGCACTTGACCTGGGTGTCGTCGTCGAGCACGAATTTGGGATACTGTTCGTCGAACAAGGCCCAGTTGCCGGTCTTGCCCAGCGCCAACAGCCAGTCGTTGCGAAGGCGGTCGACGATCGCCTGGCCTTCGTAGCGATTCATGAAGTCGCGCACTTCCTGCTCGCTGGCGCTATAGTCGCGCACGCGCGGCTTGAGCCGGTAGTAGTCGACGTAGGATGCAAGGTCGTAACCCGGCAAGCGCGCCGCCAGTTCCTGGGCCAGGGCGACATTGTCGCTGGCGGCGGCGGCTCGAAGGGCCACGAAGACCTCGTCGGCCGATGCGTCGGGGCCGGGGCGCTTCTGCGCCTGCGCCGGCGCCGCCAGGCACAGCGCTGCACCGGCGGCCAGCGCCAGGGACGCCGCCAGCCGACGCAGGGTTTTGTCGAACAGATAATTCTTCAGACGCATTCTTGGACAACCTGGTTGAGTAATCGAGAAAAACAGACTAACTGATACATCAAAATGACGACACCAAGCATAGCACGCGACCCATTGCCGTCGCTGCCGCAAAGCAAGTCCAAATCGGCCTTGCGCGCCGATTTGCTGGCCTGCCGCCGAGCCCAGGATGAGGCCGCGCGGATCCGCGCCGACGCCGCCATTGCCGCACGGGTACTGGATTGGTGCGCCGCCACCGGGGTGACCAGCCTGGGGGTGTATCACCCGATCCGCCGCGAACCCGACCTGCTGTCGGCCTATAACGCGCTCAGCGCCCAAGGCGTGCACCTGTCGTTGCCGGTGGTGCTCGAGCGCCACGCACCGCTTGCGTTCCGGCGCTGGGTACCCGGCGATGCGCTCGACAAGGATGCGCTGGGTACGCTGGTACCGGCGGCCAGCGCCGAGGTGGTGATTCCGCAGGCGCTGTTGGTGCCGTGCCTGGGCTTTAACGCACAGCGCTACCGGCTGGGCTATGGCGGCGGTTTCTATGACCGCACCCTGGCCGGCACGCCGCGGCCGCTGGCCGTCGGGGTGTGCCATGCCAGCGGGCTGGTGGAGTTTGCGGGGGAGGCGCACGACGTTGCGCTGGACCTGATACTGACCGACCAGGGGCAATGGCGCTAGCCAGGTCGGGCCGGGTCGTCGCCAGTCACGCCGGGCAACGTCGCGGCCGGACCGCGCCGGCAAGGCGGCGTGACCGTCACCGGCGCGGTGGCTGCCCGCACGGCACCGGCGGCATCAGCCGCCCTTGGCCAGCCGCAGGTCTTCGATGGTGCGAATGCAATCGCGGCCGGCCGCCTTGGCCAGGTAGAGCGCCTCGTCGGCTTCGCGCAGCACGTCTTCGGGATTATCGACCTGGCGTTGCGGCGCCACCGCCGACACCCCGATGCTGATGGTCAGGAAACCGGTGGCGCTGGCGGTGTGTTCGATCTCCAGCTTCTGGACCGACAGCCGGATGCGTTCGGCCACCATCAAGGCGCCTTCGAGCTTGGCACCGGGTAACAGCACCGCGATTTCCTCGCCGCCGTAGCGGGCCAGCAGGTCTTCCGGGCGCACGTTGGTGTCGCGAATGGCGCTACCCAGGCGGCGCAGCACCTTGTCGCCAGCCATGTGGCCGTACAGGTCGTTGTATTGCTTGAAGTAATCGACGTCGATCATGATCACCGCCAGCGACAGGCCGGTACGGGCGGCGCGGTTGAATTCCTCGTTCAGGCCGCGCTCGAACTGGCGGCGGTTGGCAAGCCCCGTCAGCGCGTCTTCCAGCGCCAGCCGCGCCAGCGTCTTGTTCATCTCTTCCAGATGCACGCGCGCCTCGTCCAGCTCGACCTCGATATTCCTGCGTTCGGCGATCAGCGCATTGAACGCGCCCTGCACCTCGCCCAATTCGTCGGCCCGCACCTCGCCGGGCAACTGCTCCAGCGTCTTGTCCTGGCGGATGCGCTGGATATGCGCATGCAACCGCTGCAGCGGCTGCAGCAGGCGCGATACGAACCACCACGACAGCAGGCCGGCCAGCAGCGTCAGGATGGCGGCGACCAGGATCGCCCGGTTTTGCATTGCGGCGATCGCCGCATAGGCGTCACGCGCCGGGTAATGGGCACCGATGATCCAGTCGGTGGTGCTCATGCGCTTGAAGGCGTACAGCGCCGGCTCGCCATCGCGGTCGGGGCTTTCCATGCTGCCTTCGAAACCCTTGAGCGCGGCCTGGCTGGCGGGGCGGCTGCCACCGGCGGCATCCACATGCTGCAGTACGCGGCTCTTGTCCTTGTGCTCGATCACGGTGCCGTCACCGGCCAGGATGAACATGCTCCTGCTGTTGCCCATCTGCACGCTGGTGAATTGGCCCAGGAAGTTGTTTTCCTTCAGGTCGATGCTGCCCACCAGCACCATCTCGACCTCGCCGCGCGCGCCCAGCACCGGCTCGGTCATCAACACCACCGGGCGGTTCGACATCTTGCTCAGCAAAGGCTTGGAAATGATGCCCTTCTTCGTCTTGAGGGTCTGCTCCAGGTAATCGCGACCGGTCAGGCTGACACGATTGGCCTGGGATGGGTCGACCAGGTTGGCCAGCACGCTGCCATTGCCGTCGACCACGCTCACATTGAAGAACTGGGCGGTCAGCGACAGGTGCTGTTCAAGCAAGCGCTGCAGTTGCACGCTGTTGTGCCGGGCGCTGTCGGGAATACCTTCGGCCAGCAGCCGCAGGGCGATGCGGCGGTCTTCGAAGCCGGCATCCAGGGCGGCGGCGGTGAGTCGGAGCGCGGCAAACTGCTGCCCGCCCAATTCTTCGCGCATGTCACGCCGGATGACGAACAATGAAACGGCGGTGACGACGATGGCGGTGACGACCACCGCGACCACCACGGCCAGGGCCAGGCGGGTTTTGAGTTCCAGGTTCAGGCGCGACATAGGCTAGACGTTCTTCCCCGGGGGCAGTCCGTCCCCCCCATTTTTCTGTTTTACTTCCTTGCCCTTGGCAGCTGGATAACCACCGCAGGCCGATGACCACGCGAAATGCTACAGGCTCGCGCGGCGACATGCAAACAGCGCGCAAGCCGCGGGCCTGCGCTGTGCCGTTTTATCCACGCTCTCAGATCACCTGCAGTGCCCGCAACAGCGGTAGCCGGGTGGCGGCGAACAACCGTGCCTGCAACGCCAGCTCGCCCAGGTTCTCGGCCTCGCTCTCGAGCCGCACCCCATCGCGCACCAGCTTCTTGCCCTGTGCCGAAATATGCTTCCAGACCACCTCCGGCCAGCCGGCCACGTCGTCACCGCGTTCCAGGAAGGCCAGCAGGAACAGTTGCTCGATGCGGTCGACCGACACGCCGCCACCGGTGACGGGGCTGACCAGGTGGCCGACGTCGCCTTCGCTGCCGGCGCCGGCCGCCAGTCGCGCCTTGTGCAACAGGTGCAAGTTCAGGGCACGGGTGCGCCGGTTGATCTCGGCGCGCATGGCGGCATCGCCCTCGGCCGGCACCGGAGCGGCGTGGCCGGTGCCGATCAGCATCAGGGCCGAGTCGATCACCTGCTGCAGGTTCAAGTTGCGATGCGCCAGGCTGGCCGCCAGGTCGACCAGGGTATGTGGCTGGTAGTCGCCCAGCGCCTGCAGGATAGGCTCATAGATCAGCCGGTTCAGGGTGATCTCGGAGGCCACGTTTTGCACCGTCAGCGGTACCTTGTCCGGCTCGGTCAGCAACACGATCGATTGCAGGGCCAGCGCCTGCACCCGTTGCCGGTCTTCCATCGGTTGCGCCCCGCGTACCCAGTAATCGCGCCGGAACTGCTGGTTCACCATGAAGTCGCGCACGCTCTGCTGCTGCACCGGGTCGGCGATACCTTGCATGAACTGGCGCTGCGCCGGCGTCAGGTTGGCCATGTCGAGGTGGTCGGCGTAGTGCGCGGTGCAGGCAAAATCGAGGCCGATCGACGACAGCCGGGCGTGCACCGATGCGAACGACTCGGCATGCCAGTCGCGGTTGAAGTATTCGTGCGCCAGGTAGCTGCGCGGCTGCTGCTGCAGTATCTTCAGCCGGTCGCGCATGAAGGGATTGGCCTGGGCATAGACCGGATCGGCGTCGAACATGCTGGCCGCGAAGTCGAGCGCGGCGTCGATGCGTGCCGCCGTGGGCACGCCCTGTTCGTCATTGCCGGCTTGCAGCGTGTGCTGCATCAGCAGGTCGCGCAGCGGCATGAACGCGGCCCAGCCGGGCTGCGTGTTATAGCTGATGTACAGCACGCCGCCCGGCTTGAGCTTGCGGTCGATGAAATCGAAGATGATCGCGCGGTTCTCGGCCGAGACCCAGCTCCAGACGCCATGCAAGGCGATGAAATCGAAATCCGGCAGGTCGCTGCGGCGGCAGAAACGCGAAAAACTGGAATCTTCCAGTTGTGCGCCGGCGCCGGATGCGGCCGCCAGTTCCTGCGCGAAGGCCGCCTGCATCGGGTTGAAATCGTTACCCCACCAGCGGGTGGCGGAGCCGGCGGCGTGGAAGTTGGTCGACAGACCCTGGCCGAAGCCCAGCTCACAAGCCGTCTGCACCACCGGCGCCTGCAGGCCGTAGCAGGCAAAGGCCAGCGGCAGGCGGGCCGGGTTCATGCCGGGGTAGTAACCGTAGGTATAGGCGATGTCGAAGACGTAGCCGTCATTCCAGTTGTTCAAGGGGGTGCTCCGGGCGGTTGGCGTAGCGTTGATGTTATTGATCTAGTCGGGCTCGCCCGCGGTGCCGCGATCGGCATAGGCGGTATATTTGCGTGCGCTTGCCCGCGCCAGCTGCACCGGGTACTTGCGGGCGTTCAGTTCCAGCTTCTCCAGCACCGCCTGGTGCAGGTCGACCCCGGTGTGGTCGGCCAGCTGGATCAGGTACACCAGCACGTCGGCCATTTCGTGCCGGATGCCGACGCGGGCGGCGTCATCGAGTTCATGGTCGGCGCCGGTAGGCAGCCACTGGAAGTGTTCCACCAGCTCGGCCACCTCGACCGACAACGCCATGACCAGGTTCTTGGGCGTGTGGAAGCGCCGCCAGTCGCGTTCGTCGCTGAATTGCCGCACACGCTGGCGTAGATCGGACAGGTCGGAGCGCTGCTGTGCTGGATTCATGGATGGCAATGTTGGCGTGGATCAAGCGATCACTTTATCACCATCGGCCGTCCAGGCTGGTCCGGTGCCGCGTCGCAATCATCGTAAAGCTTGACCTGCGACAGCCATCGTCGCGACCGATTGCGGCACAATGGGCAGCTCAACCTTACCCGAGCCGAAAAAACCATGCGCCTGTCCACCCTGCCCCGCTCCACCGCCCGCCTGTGGCTTTGCATGCTGGGCCTGTGCGGCCTCGTGCTGGCAGGTTGCGACCGGTCGGTAGAGCGCGAACTGGCCGAGCATGAGGCGGCCCAGACCTCGCTTGGCGTGACCCCGAGGGAATTCTCGCAGCGCTTCAACCAGCAGTTGCCCGAGGTGCTGGCCGCACTGCAGGTAGGCGAGCCGGCCCACATGGCCCGGCTCTACCAGATCGATGACAGCAGGCTGCATCCGGGCAAGTACGAATACGTGCTCGAGACCACCGTGGGACCGGCCCAGACCACCGTACTGGGCACGCTCGACAAGAAAGGACAGTTGCGTGCCGTGGGCATCCTGCTGACCGCGCGGGGATCGGCCGCGCGCGATGAGTTCCTGATCTGCGCCGAAAGCGCCGCGCGCAGCTTCGTGACGGGCTCGAGCGCCAGGCTCACGCCGCTGATCAAGCGCATGACCGGCGTGGCGCTGGACAACCCGGGCCAACGCATGACCGAAGTTGTCGAGCGTCAACTTCTGTCGGTCGAGATCGTGCCGCAAGGCCTGCTGTTCCAGGTACAGCCCCAGCAGTGACGTAACCTGTAATCAAGTATCAATTTGCACCTCATTTCCGCGCATGGCAGCCGGCGGGCACAAGGCAGACTTGAAATGTGTTGGAAATTCTCCAACAATGGCTTGCCAGGTCATTCGGCAGCAGTCTTCGCGGTGGCATCCATATCAATAACAAATTCATCATTGCCTTGCAGCACCACTCATCCTTTGCATGATGCCGTCGGCATGACGACGGTTTAGTTGGGAGCCGCGGCCTTCCGGGGGGAATGCCGCCGCGGTATTCATAACAATGGGTGCAGGGTCTGGCCGCCAGTACGGTCGCCCTCGCCCCACAAGGGGAAGCGCATGCGCAAAAACCTGCCGGTTACCGACGTCGAGCGGCTGCTGGAAGATGGCAAGTCGATCGTCTCCAAGACCGATCTCCAGGGCAACATCACCTACGTCAATCCCTACTTCATCGAGATCAGCGGGTTCGAAGAACCCGAGCTGATCGGCGCGCCGCAGAACCTGGTGCGCCATCCCGACATGCCGCGCGAAGCCTTTGCCGACATGTGGGCCACTCTCAAGGCCGGGCTGCCGTGGAACGGACTGGTCAAGAACCGCTGCAAGAACGGCGATTTCTACTGGGTCCAGGCCAACGTGACGCCGGTACGCGAGAGCGGGCGGGTAGTCGGCTTCATGTCGGTGCGCACGCGGCCCGCGCGCGACCGCATCGAGGCCGCCGGTGAGCTGTACCGGCGCTTTTCCAGCGGCGATGCGCGCGGCCTGCGCATCCATCGTGGTACGGTGCAGCGTACCGGCATCGGCGGCTGGCTGCAGGGGATGGGCGACATGTCGATTGCGCGCCGACTGGCGTTGATCATGAGCCTGCTCACCCTGCTCTTCGTGGCCGGCGGCGTCATCGCCGGCGAGGCCGTGCAGAAGGCCGGCGGCAATCCCTGGCCGGTGTGGGCCGGAACGGCCGTGGCTGAACTGGTGGTGCTGGGGTGCTGGGCCATGCTCCACGCCAGTATCGTCAATCCGCTCAAGCAAGCCATCGGCGTGGTACACGGGCTGGCCGGAGGCGACCTCGAACTGCGCGTCGACACCAGCGTGCGCGGTGACCTCGGGCTCCTGCTGCAAGCCCTGCAGCAGCTCAATGTGAACCTGCGCTCCATCATCGGCGACGTGCGGCACAACATCGAATCGATGTCGCTATCGACCCAGGAAATCGCCAACGGCAACATGGACCTGTCGACCCGCACCGAATCGCAGGCGTCGAGCCTGGAGGAAACCGCCTCCAGCGTCGAGCAGTTCGCCGCCACCGTGCGCCAGAATGCCGACTCCGCCGCCAATGCGGACCGCCAGGCGGCGGCCGCCTCCGAGGTGGCGCAGCGGGCCGGCGAAACGGTGCGCCGGATGGGGTCGACCATGCATGAAATCGATGCCTCCTCGAACAAGATCGTCGACATCATCAGCCTGATCGACGGCATCTCGTTCCAGACCAATATCCTGGCGCTCAATGCTGCCGTGGAAGCGGCCCGCGCGGGCGAACAGGGTCGCGGCTTTGCGGTAGTGGCGGCCGAGGTGCGCACCCTGGCGCAACGCTCGGCGGCGGCCGCCAAGGACATCAAGGGCTTGATCGCCGACTCCAGCGGCAAGGTGCGCGACGGCACGCAACTGGTACAGGAAACCGCTACCGCGATGGACGAGATCTCCAAGGCGGTGCGCGACATGGCCGTCACCATGGCCGAGATCACCACGGCCAGCCAGGAACAGAGCGGCGGAGTCGACCAACTGAACGTGGCAATCAATTCCATCGACGAGACCACCCAGCAGAACGCGGCACTGGTCGAACAGGCCGCGGCGGCGGCGGCCAACCTGAGCGAGCAGGCGGGCCGGCTGATCCTGGCGATGTCGGTGTTCAAGATCGATGCCGTGGCCCGCGCCACGCCGGCCGCTGGCGTGGTGTCGACCCGCGCCCCGGCGCGCCAGGCGTTGCACGCCCAGCAGCGGGCATTGCCGCCGTGAGCCTGGCAAGCACACCGCCCGGGCGCCGGCTTTACAGACACTTGCACATCTTTACGCCCTCACCCCGGGTTGCCGGGCTGGCGCCGGGACTGCGCTTGCTATGATGAAGTGGTGGGCGCAAGTCGCCCGCGACACGCGCGCACGGCGCCATCACCATCATTTCCACGGGGAGTCCAGCATGAGCATTTCATCCGTATCGTCCGGCAACAGCAGCCTGTACAACACGGTCATCCAACCCATCAAGAACGTGGTCAAGGAAGTCGGCGACGACATCGGCGACGCCTACGACAGCACCGTCGACACCATCAAGTCGGCCGCCACGTTGGTCGGTGACGACATCGCCGCCGGCTTCAAGAAGATCGGCAGCATCATCGACACCAGCGCCTGACCCTGGCTTGGTCGCCACCCCGCAACGCAGGCGGCGACCTGGCTGTCGCCTTGGCTCGGCGCCAGGCGCCCGGGGGCGCCGCCCCGGCCAGCCGTTACAATGCCGGTCTTCCCTGCCCCTTGCCGGAGACCGACCGCCATGCTGCTGCACTACATCTACCTGATGGCCATTTGCGCCGAAGCTGCCTCGGGCGCCCTGATGGGCATACGGCGCGACATGGACATCTTCGGCCTGTGCCTGATCGGCACCGTGGCCGCACTCGGCGGCGGCAGCGTGCGCGACATCCTGATCGGTCACTATCCCCTGAGCTGGGTAGCGCACCCTGAATACCTCGCCTTCACCATCTGCGCGGCCATCGTGGCCGCCGTCGGTGCCCGGGCGTTGCATCGCTTCAAGTCGGCCTTCCTGGTGGTCGACGCCCTGGGGCTGGTGGCGTTTACCATCATCGGCTGCGACATCGCGCGCAGCTTCTCGAGCTTCCACCCGGCCATCGTGGTCATCCTGGGCATGGTCACCGGGGTATTCGGCGGGCTGCTGCGCGACGTGCTGTGCAACCAGGTCCCGCTGGTGCTGCGCCGTGAAATCTATGCCAGCGTGTCGCTGCTGACCGGCGCGCTCTATGTCGCCCTGCTCTGGCTCGAGCTGGACCCGCGCATCGCCACGCTGGGTTCGCTGCTGGTCGGTTTTTCGACAAGGCTGCTGGCGATCCGCTTCGAGTGGCAACTGCCGCGCATGGACAGCAAGCAGGTACGCGGCTTCGACTAGACCGGCGCGACGGCACCTGGACATTCGACCGACGGCGCGCGGCACAGGCCACGCAATGGCCCGGCGCGACATGATTTGTTGCAACTCCCTGACGGCGCTTAGCAGGCTTGCGGTATCCAATGACGCTTGCCTGACATAGACGTGGGGAATTGCAATGAAGAAAGTACTGAGCGTAAGCGCGGCGGTCCTGCTGGCACTGAGTCTGGGCGGCTGCGTGTGCGCGCCCTGGTGGTGCGGGCCCGGCCCGGGTGGCGGTGGTGGCGGCGGGCATGGCGGCGGCTGGGGTGACGGCGGCCGCGGCGGCCCGCGCTAGGCAGGTCGCGGCGGCTTCGGTCAGCTCCGGGCCAGCAGATCGACCAGGCGGTCGACGTCGATCGGCTTGACCAGGTGATGGTCGAAGCCGGCGGCACGACTCTTTTCCTTGTCTTCCTGCTGGCCGTAGCCGGTCACCGCCACCAGCAATGCACCGGCGGTCTGGGGCAGCTGGCGCAGCGCGCGCGCCAGTTCGTTGCCATCCATGTCGGGCAGGCCGATGTCGAGCAGGCAGATGGCCGGCGCGTGTTGCCTGGCATACCCGATCGCATCGCCTGCGGTGTATTTCGCGCTGACTTCATAGCCAGCCACCTGCAGCACCATCGCCAACGCATCGGCGGCGTCCTGGTTGTCGTCGACGATCATGATGCGCTTGGACGCCGGTGCCTGGGCTGCAGCGCCTGCGTGCGCGGCGGCAACCTGGTCGGCCGCCAGGCTGACCATGTGCGGCAACCGGATCGTGAAGCGGCTGCCCTGGCCGATACCGGCGCTGACGGCCTGCACACTGCCGCCATGCGACCTGACCAGGCTTTCCACCAGTGACAGTCCCAGTCCCAGTCCGCCTTGCGAGCGGTCTGCCGATCGCTCGGCTTGCGCAAACAGCTCGAACACGTGCGCCACCACATCCGGATTCATGCCGATGCCGTCATCGGTCACCTCCACCACCACCTCGCTGCCCTGCACGGTCATCGCCGCGCTGATGGCGCCACCGTTGGGCGTGTACTTGGCGGCGTTGTGCAATACGTTGGCGAACACCTGCACCAACCGTTTGTGGTCGCCTTGCACATTGATCTGGCTGGCGGGCATGTCGAGCGTAAGGGTGTGACCGCGCGAACGCATCATCGAGTCGACCTGCTCGACGGCTTCGCCCAGTACCTGGCGGATATCGATCAGTTCGCGGTCGAGCGTGATCAGGCCGCGCGTGACCCGCGCCACATCCAGCAAGTCGTCGATCAGGCTGGTCATGTGCTTGACCTGCCTGGCAATGATCTGGCTCGCCATCTTGACCTTGCCCACATCGGCCGAGGCCAGTGCCAGCAATTGCGCCGCAGCGCCGATGGGCGCCAGCGGGTTGCGCAGTTCGTGCCCCAGCATGGCCAGGAATTCGTCCTTGCGGCGGTCGGCCTCGTGCACCTCGTACTGGCGCTCTCGCGCGCGCACCGCAGCCCGCACGGTACTGACCAGCGTCGACGGGCGCACCGGGCTTTCGAGCAGGGTCAGGTTGCGCAGCCGGTCATGCGCATCGCTGTACCAGCGACCATCGTTGGCGATGCGGGTCAGCACCAGTACCGGCAGGTCGGACCAGGGCGGCTGGCGGGCAATGAAGTCACTCAATGCCGCCGACCGGTTGGGTGCCACCACATCGTCGGCCGTCAACAAGGCGCCGGCACCCCGCTGCAATTGCGTAAGTACCTCCGCCAGGTCCTTGCAGATGACGCAGTTCAGCCCGGCCTTCTCGAGGACGTGGGCGGCAAGCCGCGCATCTTTACCGAAAGGGGTGCAAATCAGTACACGACGTCCGTCCGCGTTATCTGCCATTGTCAGCGCACGCCCGTGGGGTATCCCGGATCGAACTTGGGCACGCCGGTCAATATGCCGCGGAACTGCCGCAGTACCGGGCCGATGTGGATTCCGTTGGCGCCGATGGACATGCGGCGGATGGTGCGCTCGTGCTGGCTGCCGCGCTTCTTGAAGACCGACAGCGCCTGTTGCACTTCGCCCTGCGACTCGAAGTAGCGCAGCAGCAGCACATTGTCGGCCAGGTAGGTGGCGTCGATGGTGGTTGTCATGTTGCCGCCCAGCATGCCTTGCTGCACGCCGATGAGCAGCGTGACGACGCCCCGCTGGCCGAGGTAGGTCAGCAGTTCGTGCATGTGGATCGACAGCAGTTTCTCGTTGGGCATGGCCTGCAGGAAACCGTTGAGACTATCGATGACCACCACCTTGGCGCCATCGTCGGCAGCCCGGCAGACGCGGTGCACGAATTCGCCGGGGGTCAGTTGCGCCGGGTCGATCTGCTGCACCTCCATCTGTCCATCGTGCTGGTGCTGGCGCAGCGACAAGCCCAGGCTGTCGGTGCGGTTGAGCAGATTCGAGGCCGATTCCTCGAACAGGAACAGCGAAGAGCGCAGGCCCTGCTTGAGACAGGAATGGATGAACTGTGCCGCCAGGGTCGACTTGCCGGCACCCGGCGGCCCGGCGATCAGCGTGCTGCTGCCTTCCTCGATCCCGCCGCCCAGCATCACATCGAGTTCGTCGATGCCGCTGGAAAACTGCATCGGCGTCAGGCTCTCTCGCGTCTCGGCCGCGACCAGGCGCGGAAACACCACGATGCCACCGTACTGGATCTTGTAGTCGTGCAGACCTTCGCGAAAGGCGATGCCGCGGTACTTGACGATTTCCAGCCGGCGCCGCGTGCCGCCGTAGTCGGTGGCCATCCGCTCGAGCGAGATGACACCATGCGCGATGCTGCGCACCTGCAGGTCGCCTTCGCTGGCGGTGCGGTCGTCCAGGAACAAGGTGGTGCAGGCGCGGGTGGCGAAGAACTGCTTGAAGGCCAGCACCTGGCGCCGGTACAGCAGCGGGTTCGATGCCAGCAATTGCAGTTCGGACAATGAGTCCAGCACGACCCGCACGGGCTTGAGCGCCTCCACAATCGACAGTACCTCGCGCGTGGTGGTGCCCATCTCGACATCGCTGGGATCGAACACACTGTATTGCTCGTCGGGGTCGAGGATATTTTCCGATGGCAATACTTCGTGAATGTTGACCCCGTCCAGCGTCCAGCCATGCGCGGCGGCGACGGCCTTCAATTCGACTGCCGTCTCGGACAGGGTGACATAGAGCACCGACTCGCCCCGGCGAGCGCCCTCGATCAGGAACTGCAGCGCCAGGGTAGTCTTGCCGGCGCCGGGCGAGCCCTCGAGCAGGAACAGGCGGTCGCGGGTCAAGCCGCCCCGCAGTACATCGTCGAGGCCGGCGACGCCGGTGGAAAGAAAGGAGTTGCTATCGGAATTTTGTGCGAGCGTCACGATGAGGTCTCCCCCGTTGGCAGCGAGACGAATTTTTTCATCAGTCGCTGGTTTCAATAATGTTATTTTTGCAAGACAATGCTGCGGGGCGCACATCGATCGGACTGGGCTGGCCGCGGGGTCGATCCGGATGATCCGGTCGCCACCCTCAACATGAACGGCCGGGCAATTTTATCTGCTTTCAAACAACTCGATGCAGTCTGACCAATATCGACCTGGACCGTTCGGCTTCGTACGCGCAATTTGTGGGAGAGGAAAATAGTGTTATCTTGAATTGTCGCCTTTGAGCGACGTTATTTTGAATTTTTCGTGCGTTTTCCACTCTATATGGTCGATTGCAAGAATAATAATTTTGTTGCCTCCTTTATAAAGTTTCACCATGGGAAACACTTCACGCGCTACGACAACGGTACTGGTCGTAGAAGACAATGTTGACGCACGGGAAGTCTTCGCCTACACCATCAGGATGCACGGCTACCTGACGCTGGAAGCCGGCAACGGAATCGAGGCATTGCAGCGCCTGGGGGAAACCCCGGTCCAGTTGATCCTGACCGACTTCCGGATGCCCGAGATGGATGGCCTGCAGATGGCGTCGGCGATCAAGCAAACGCCCGGATATGCGGCGATCCCGATGATCCTGTTGACCGCCACCCCGCTGGCGGACAAGCACGCCATGCTCAAGGAATTCGAGGCGGTGCTGCTCAAGCCCTGTTCGGTCGATGAGCTACTGGCAACCGTAGACAGGGTGGCCGGCTTTTCACCCTCCTGAAAACCAGCGCCCCACAACGCAAAAAGCCCACCAAACTGGCGGGCCGTTCATCTATTAATGCTGGATTATCTGCCGACCCATTCTATCTGAGTGGTGTCGAGCGCAGAAACCGCCCACGCTATCGTGCGAGGTGCCGTCTCCAATACAGGTGTCGTTTGGTCTCTTGCATCATTGCGCATGATGCCGGGACGAAGGACTAACAAATTATTTGCTTCACAGGACCAGCCTGTGATGGACCAACTGAACCATTTCCCGCCAACCCGTGCTATCTGCACGGTGTCAACAGCCGGTAAGCGTTGGACCACGCCCTGGATAAATCCGGATTTATCGAAGGCGGTGCGCATCGGCGCGATGCCCGGTCTAGTCTATCGATCCTTGCCATCTGCAAGGTACCGATCTGCGGATTTCCGAAGACCAGGAAGGCGGCGATGCTGATGTTGCTGTGCTCTTATCGGCCGGAGCCGACAAGAACTTTAGGCGATCACCTGGATGTTGCTGGCCTTCTCGCCCTTGGGACCGACGCTGCGTTCGAACGACACGCGCTGGTTTTCGGACAGGCTGCGAAAGCCGTTCGATTGGATGTCCTGGAAGTGGGCGAACAGATCTGCGCCACCTGCATCAGGAGTGATGAAACCGAAACCCTTGGCATCGTTGAACCACTTGACCACACCAGTTTGGTTGCTCATGAATATTTCCTTCAATTTAATAGTAGAGGCACATGCCTGAAAGGCACTCGAAACCAAGAAATGAAACCGAAGGAAAAAAGACAGGACGACTAGAAGGGAGAACAACAGTCATGCGGAATTGGGACCAACCAGAAACGACTTGATGCAAGTGCAGACCGAATTATAACTGAAACATGGGATTAGAGTACGCCTTGATGAAAAAAATGTATTTGTCTCACTACATCATGCCAGCGCAACACCTTGCTTCCTACTCGCCCCCCCCCTCGTTACTGACCTGCATGCAGCGCCCGTTAGTCGATAGTGGCGACCTGGACGTTGCCCGATGACTCCCCCTGCGTCAGGCGGCCGGATCACTGTGAACGACCTCAATCACGCACCTTGCCGCGCATCGACTTGATCTCGCCGCGCTGGGTCTTCGATTGCAGCCGTCGGCGTTGCGAACCGCGTGTAGGACGCGTCGGTCGCCGCATCACCGGCACATGGGTCACCAGCCTCACCAGTTCGTGCAGCCGCTGCAACGCGTCGGCCTTGTTCATTTCCTGGCTACGGTGTGCCTGGGCCTTGATGATGACCACGCCTTCCTTGCTGATGCGCTGGTCCCGCATGGCCAGCAGGCGCTGCTTCACCTCGTCCGGCAAGGACGATGCGCGGATATCGAAACGCAGGTGGATGGCGCTCGATACCTTGTTGACGTTTTGCCCACCCGCGCCTTGCGCGCGGATGGGGGTCAGTTCGACTTCTTCGTCGGGGATGAGGAGGGCTGTAATGAGCGTGTTTCCATTCCAAAAGACCATATTCTAAAGGCTGTGGATGTGTCCATCGGTCCTGCGCCAACCAACCGGGCAGCGCCAGGTCTCGCGCCTGGCGACCATGGGCGACATGCCGTTACCGCATGGCCGCCCGCGCCTCTACCTCGAATGCCGGCCGGGTTGGAACCATGGCGTTGTCGCCGCTACCCATGCACAGGAGGCGAGCGTCTGCCGCAACGGGCCATGCTATCCGCCATGTCCCGACCAGAACCAGAAAAACTCCATGCGCCTGCAACCGTTCACTCCAAATACCTCGGCACCTGCTGAGCCTGCCAGCACCGCCAACGAGGCAGCAAACACATCGGCTGCATCGGCCAGCACGCGGCCATCGTCACAAACCAGACATGCATCGGCCATTGCATTGCGTCCCAGGAACGGCACTGCCCAGAGGATGCAGGCGTTCCTCGCCCAGCAAGCCAATGCCCCTTCAAGCCAGGTGTCGCGCCAATCCGAAGCCCGGCAGACCGTCTTCGACCTGGTCAAGCTGACCAACGAGGCGCCTTCAATCTATCCGGCCGAATTGATCGGTATCGCCGGTAACGGCGGTGTCGGCCATGCCGGGGTCGAACTGCGGCTGGACCGTTTTCTTGGCGCCTTCGCCAACGGGACGCTGGAAGGTTTTCTGGCAGAACAGCATCAGCACGGTACGGGCGCGGAGCATCAATTCGTGTCGGATGCCGCAACGCTGTTGGACAAGTTCAAGACGACCGGATTGAACAGCGACGAACAACTCGTCTTGCTTACATGGATTCGTCAGCAATATGGCGCGCCTGCAGGAAGTTACGTGGCGTCCCACATCACACCGCTTATCGCAAACTGGGCGGAGCGCGCCTCCGAGTTCGACCACCGTGACGATTTCGCCGAGCTATTGAGCAACACCCTGTGCGCCGTGCGTGCAGAAACGGTTCAGCGTGGTCACGCCACCTTGCTGCAGGTCCTACGCAATACGATCACGCAATATGAACTTCGAAAGGCGCCGCGTAGCCATGACGAAGTCAATGAAATGATGCGTCAGTTGGAAGAATTCCCGGCCGGTCATGCAGTCTCCGGGCGACGCCTTCGATTCGTGATGGAGTGCGTCTGCGAGGCCATGCAAGACGATGCCCAGCTTCTGGTACCGAATGCAAAAGCCGCCTCGGACGCGCCCCGCGACACCAAGCGCATGCCCAATGATTGCGCCATCCAATGGGCCGCGCGCCTGCGCGACATGGCAAAATCCACTGCAGATCCGGGGCTGAAGAAAGCGTGTGAAAAAGAATACGACACCATACTGGAGCATTTCCTTCGACACGACCTGAGCTTCGAATTTACGCGCGCCTATTTTTCGGCCGCGCGCTCGTCGATGCACACGCTCGGTTGCCACAGCCTGATGCGGCTGGCCGATGATCTGTTGCGCCAGTTGCCGGGCCCCGAGCACGATGATTTCGACCGCGACAAGAGCGAAATCGTCTTCAAGACAGCCTTGCATGACAATCCCTACGGCCGTGTATTCGGCACCCTGCTCTGCAAGAGGATCCAGGACGCCCCCTCGGACGACATGCGCGCCACGCTGTCGCGGATGAGTGAGTGGCTGAGCGACTATATCTTCCCGGACCAGCATCCCGACGAACAAGGCCGCCCACACATCGTGTTGTCGCAAGGCGATACCGACCTTGTGAAGGCGCTGCGCGATGAACTCGGCGCAAATGAACTCAACTGGCGCCGCCGTATGCCGGGCGCATTGTACGACTTCCTCGATTCGCATGGAGATGACCCGGATGATGTGGAAGAAGCCGTTGCGGCGCTGGTGGGCTATCTGAACGATGTCGCCGAGGAGCCGGAGAGCATCGACTTCATCGCCCTTCCCCACCTGATGTTCAAGGCCATGGTGGTGGACCCGCGCGACGATGCGCCCTGGGTAGAACAGCGCGAGCAGCAGTATGCCGAACTGGGCACGATACGCCAGCGTCTGGTCATTCGCGACGACCAACCAAAAGCTATTCGTACGCTTGCCAATCACCTGTATCACGAAGAGGGTTCGATCGGTTCTGAACAGCTCGATGCCATGCTCGATACGGCAGACGACCTGCAGGATATGCTGCGTCAGGCGAGTCGTCGCGATGCCGTCGTCGGTATTACCCTGGCGCACCAGCCTCCTGCCGTACAGGATAACTGGTTGCTGCCCGCGCCTCGGCCGTCGAACGCTGTCATACCGAATTTTTCACAGCATCCGATCAGGCTCAACGATCGGCTGGAGATCGCCCCGGACGACCCGGCCATTCCCAATTACTTCAGCGTGATGGAAAAGAACCGGCTGCGTCACGGCGAGGCGTTCGGCACCGATCTGTCGGGTGTCTGCAATTACTTCCTGCATCCGCTTGCCCATGCCAGCAAGCATGGCGCCCCATTCGACTTTCGTGCGGTACTCAATGTGGTCGCCATTTATCTGAACCTGGACGGCGGGCACGATCCCTCGGAATGTTATGGCGTGGCGCGCCTGCTCGATGGCAAGGAAGAAGGAAAACTCGATCTTGGGCTGGGCCTGGGTGATAACTCACCCGACGCGCACTTCGTGTTTGATTACCATATGATGGAAGATCCCGCGCAGGCAAACATGCAAGCGCATTTCCGCAAGGCGTTCGAGCAGGTGCTCGACTACCACGACCGGTACAGCCATTACGCGCAGTCCGATTCGTCGTCGCGTTGAGCAGCTTGCTGAGCCTATTCCGTGTCAGATGGCGTCGGTTTTTCCGCGGTATCGCCCTGTTTCGGCCCTTTCCGGGAGCGTTCCTGTCCGCGCTGGCATGCCTCTAACTATCGGCACACGCTTCTCCAGCAGCGGGCCACCTCGGGGGCCCCACCGCATACGAGCCCGTGCCGTTGCCTCATCACCATAAAGCCGCGTAAAATGCCGGTTCCGCGGGTGTAGCTCAATGGTAGAGCAGAAGCTTCCCAAGCTTAAGACGAGGGTTCGATCCCCTTCACCCGCTCCAGATTGCATGCTGCCAAGCCCCGTACCCGGTGCGACGGTCCTCGCCGCGCTCTTCGATTCTCGAGTCATTCATGTCAGAAAACAAATCCGGCAAGCCGCTGTTCTACGATCCCAGCGAACGCCGCATCCGTAGTTTCGTTACCCGCACCGGTCGCGTGTCCAATGCGCAAGAGCGTGCGCTGGAAGAACTGGGCCCCAGGTTCGCGATCCCCTACGCCAAGCAAACGCTGGACATCGACGCCGCCTTCGGGCGCACCGCCCCTACGGTGCTGGAGATCGGCTTTGGCATGGGCGAGACCAGTGCCAGGATCTCGGCACTGATGCCGGAGAAGAACTTCATCGGCGTCGAAGTGCACACCCCGGGGGTGGGCAGCTACCTGAAGCTGATCGACGAGGGCGGGCTGACCAATGCCCGCATCATCCAGCACGATGCCGTGGAAGTGCTCAACCACATGATCGCGCCGGGCACCCTGGCCGGCGTGCACGTATTCTTTCCCGATCCCTGGCACAAGGCGCGTCACAACAAGCGCCGCCTGATCCAGGGGCCGCTGGTGCAATTGCTCAGTTCGCGCCTGGCCATCGGCGGCTACCTGCATTGCGCTACCGATTGGGAAGAGTACGCGATCCAGATGCTCGAGGTGCTGAGCGCCGAACCGACACTGAAGAATACGTCGACCGATGCGTCTGGCTATGCGCCCCGGCCGGAATATCGTCCGACCACCAAGTTCGAGAACCGTGGTCTGCGACTCGGGCATGGGGTGTGGGACCTGGTGTTCGAGAAGATCGCCTGAACGCATCGGCCCGCAGCACGAAAAACGGCATGCCCTTGCGGGACATGCCGTTTTTCCATGGCGGGTGGCATGACACTATTTCAGCTTGAACACCGCCACCGCGCGGTTCAAGCACCAGGCCTGCACGCCTTCAACCTAAGCTGGACGGCAGCGTCGGCTATCAACCCTGCTCTTGCGAGAACGCCGCAATCAACGCAATCAACTGCGCGCCATAGGTCTCGAGCTTCTTCTCGCCCACGCCGGTGACGTGGCGCAGGTCGTCGATCGAGGACGGCCGCGCCTTGGCGATCTCGCGCATGGTGGCGTCGTGGAAGATGACGTAGGCCGGCACGTTGTGCTCGCGCGCGGTCTCGACCCGCCACCAGCGCAGCTTGTCGAACAAGGCCTGCTCCTGCGGCGTAAGGTCGGTCTCGACGAAGCCCGAGCGCTGCGTGCTGCTGCGCTTGGGCCTGACCGGTTTCTGGTATTGCCGCAGCTGGATCTTCTGCTCGCCCTTCAACACCGGTCGCGCGGCGTCGGTCAGCTTGAGCGAACTGTAGTTCTCGTGGTCGACCGTGAGCAAGCCGATGGCGATCACCTGGCGCAACAATGCGCGCCATTCGGCCTCGCCCACATCGCTGCCGATGCCGAACACCGACAGCTGGTCATGACGCCATTGCTTGACGCGGTCGCCATCGATGCCGCGCAAGACGTCCAGCACATGCCCGGCGGCAAAGCGCTGCTCGACGCGATACACGGTCGACAACAGTTTTTGCACCTGCACGGTGGCGTCGAACGACACCGGCGGCGACATGCAGATATCGCAGTTGCCGCAGGGCGTGGCTTGCTGCCCGAAATAATTGAGGATGCGCACCCGCCGGCAATGCATGGTTTCGCATAGGCCCAGCATGGCATCGAGCTTGGTACGCAAGACGCGCTTGAAGTCTTCGTCGGCTTCGGACTCTTCGATCATGCGCCGCTGCTGCACCACATCCTGCAGGCCATACGCCATCCAGGCATCGGCCGGCAGGCCGTCGCGGCCGCCACGACCGGTTTCCTGGTAGTAGCCCTCGATGCTCTTGGGCAGGTCGAGGTGGCAGACGAAGCGCACATCGGGCTTGTCGATCCCCATGCCGAAGGCCACCGTGGCCACCATCACGATCTTGTCCTCGCGCAGGAACCGCGACTGGTTGGTGCTGCGCGCCTGGGCATCCATGCCGGCGTGATAGGCCAGTGCGTTGAGGCCCTCGCTGCGCAGGAACTCGGCGGTCTCGTCGACCTTCTTGCGCGACAGGCAATAGACGATGCCGGCATCCTCGGCGTGCTCGCTCTTGATGAAATCGAGCAATTGCTTGCGGCCGTTGCCCTTCTCGACGATCTGGTAGCGGATGTTGGGACGGTCGAACGACGAGACGAACTGCTGCGCCTGCTCGAGCTGCAGGCGGTGCACGATCTCGGCGCGGGTCTGGGCGTCGGCGGTAGCCGTCAACGCGATGCGTGGCACCTGCGGAAAACGCTCGTGCAGGATCGACAGCTTGATGTACTCGGGACGGAAGTCGTGCCCCCATTGCGAGACGCAATGCGCCTCGTCGATGGCGAACAGGCCGATCTTGATCGAGTCGAGCAGGTCCAGGCAGCGCTGCGTCATCAGGCGCTCTGGCGCCACGTAGAGCACATCGAGATCGCCCTGGCGCAGGCGGCGTTCGATCTGCATCGCCTCGTCGAAGCTCTGGCTCGAATTGAGGAAGGCGGCGCGCACGCCGACTTCGTCGAGGGCGTCGACCTGGTCCTGCATCAAGGCGATCAACGGCGACACCACCACCCCTACCCCCTCGCGCAACAGCGACGGCACCTGGTAGCACAGCGACTTGCCGCCGCCGGTCGGCATCAATACCAGCGCATCGCCGCCGCTGGCCACGTGGCGCACGATCTCGCCTTGCTGGCCGCGGAACGACGAATAGCCGAATACCGTCTCCAGCACGTGCAGCGCACGTTGCGGCAACGGGGTATCGGCGGGCAGGGTATCGAAATCGACCATGGAATTTGATTCGGTAGATGAGTCTATTGCAACCAGCCGTAGCCGACGGCCACCAGCAAGAACACGCCGAGCCCGGCGCGGTAGACGATGAAGGGCCAGGTGGAAAAACGCTCGAGGAACCGCATCAGGCCCCAGATGGCGGCGAACGCCGACACGCTGGCCACGACCAGTCCGAACAGCAGGATACCCCAGGCCTGCAACGGAATATGCGCATGCCACAGCTCGACCAGTTCCTTGAGGCCAGCCAGCGCGATGGCCGGCAAACCCAGCAGGAACGAAAACCGCGCCGCTTCTTCACGCTTGAAATTGAGCAGCAACGCCGCCGTCAGGGTGGACCCGGAGCGCGATACGCCGGGAATCAAGGCGCCCACCTGGGCCACGCCGACGATCACCGCATCGCGCAGGCGCATCTGCCCGACCGTGCGGCGATGGCGGCAAGCCACTTCGGCCAGCCCCAGCAGCAGCGCCATGGCAATGCACGACCAGCCGATGACCGTCAGGCTGCGCAGCGGCGAGCCGCAGGCATTGAGCACGTGCGACAAGGCCAGCCCGGCGATGCAGATGGGGATGGTGGCCAGCACGATGGCCAGGCCCAGGCGCAGCATCGGGTCGCCGAAATCGCGCCGGCGCCAGGCGGCCAGGCTGCCACCGGTGACGGCGGCCACGTCGCGCCTGAAATAGGTGATCACGGCGGCCAGCGCGGCCATCTGCATGGCGGCCGAGAAGGCCGAGCCGGGGTCATGCCAGCCGAGCAGCGCCGGGACGATGCGCATGTGCGCCGTGGACGAGATGGGCAGCAGTTCGGTGATGCCCTGGACGATGCCGAGGAAACCGATTTGCAGATAGCTGAGCGAAGCGAAGCCGATATCGAGGCCGGCGCTGCAGACATTGGCCATGGGAAACTCTTGGGTCTGGAATTTGGCGATGCAATGATGACGCCGGAGGCATCGAGGCGACCGGCCGGAACAACAGGAGCGACACTATAGCAGGACTGCGGAGGAGGATAGGCGCGCCCGGCGCATCGGGCGGGCGCGCCATCGGGTGCGGCTTACTCGGCCCAGACCACCATGCCACTGTAGGCCGTGACCAGCACGACGATACCGAAGACGATGCGGTACCACGCGAAAATCGTGAAATCGTGGGAGCTGATGTAACGCAGCAGCCAGCGTACGCAGAGGAAGGCCGACACGAAGGCGGCCACGGTGCCCACCGTGAACAAGGGTGCATCGGCGGCGCTGAGCAGCGCCCGGTCCTTGTAGAGCGAATAGATGGTCGCCGCGAACAGGGTCGGGATGGCCAGGAAGAACGAGAACTCGGTCGCCGCCTTGCGCGACAGGCCGAACATCATGCCGCCGATGATGGTGGCACCCGAGCGGCTGGTGCCGGGGATCAGCGCAAACGCCTGCGCAATGCCGACCTTGAGCGCGTCGAGCGGGGTCATGTCGTCGACCGTCTCGATGCGGGCCGAGGCCATGCTCATGCGGTCCTTGTTGCGGCGCTCGACCCACAGGATGATCAGGCCGCCGACGATGAAGGCGATCGCCACCGAGACCGGATTGAACAGCTGTTCCTTGATCCGGCGGCTGAACAGGAAGCCGAGGACGGCGGCCGGCAGGAAGGCGATGATCAGGTTGATCACCAGGCGCTGCGCCTTGCGGTCGGTAAACAGGCCGCCCAGTACGCCGGCGATGCGGGCTCGGTATTCCCAGCACACGGCAAGGATGGCACCAGCCTGGATGACGATCTCGAAGACGTCGACTTTTTCCTTGGGGAAAGCCGGGCCCGAGAATTCGAGCAGACTGCCGGCGAGAATGAGGTGACCGGTCGAGGAAATGGGGAGGAATTCCGTCAGGCCTTCGACGATGCCCATGATGAGCGCCTTGAGCGCGAGGATGGTGTCCATACGTGGCTAGTTGGCTTCTTTTGGAGGGTGGATGGGGGAATTACCAAGGTTGAGTCATGAAAACCGGCTCTTTGACCGCGGCACCGGATAAAGGTGCAGCGCAACAAAACGGCATTCTACCGGTTAGCCATTAAGATGTCGGTCTTTGCGTTGGAAATACCGGCGCAGCTACCGACCCCATGCCCCGAAAGGAAATCATGTCGACCATCACCATCTATCACAATCCCAAGTGCGGCACCTCGCGCAATGTATTGCAGGCATTACGCGATGGTGGCGTCGAACCGACCGTGATCGAATATCTCAAGACCCCACCCGACCGGGCTACGCTGGTCAAGCTGATCGGCGACATGGGGGTGCCGGTACGCGAGGCGATACGCAGCAAGGAAGCGATCTATACCGAACTGGGGCTGGATGACCCGGCCCTGGGCGATGACGAACTGATCGACCAGATGCTGTCTCATCCGATCCTGATCAACCGACCCATCGTGGTCACGCCCAAGGGAACATTGCTGGTGCGGCCCAAGGAGCGCCTGAGCGAAGTGTTTCCCTGATCGTGGCGCCTGGCTGGGATCCGGCGGCCAGGCGCGCCAGGGCCTAGGCGTGATCTTCTCCTGGACAACACCAGGCAGGCTGCGCTGGTATTTTCCTGGCCGGCAGTCCTTTAGCCTGGCGATCTGCTCAATCCGGCCTGGTCGCGTTTTCGAGCTGGAACAGCCATCGAATGGCCTGTTCTCGCGTGTCGCCGCACATTTCCTCGGACGCCTGCAAACCACCGCAGAACGATGGACGTTCGGGCTTGCCGAAGATCAGGCAACGATTGTCGGCGGCAAGTTGCACGCATCGCACGTTGGCGGGCTTGCCGTCGGGCATCCCTGGAATCGGGCTGGTGATGGACGGAGCGACGCAACAGGCGCCACAGTCGTCGCGGCATTTCATAACGCTTCCTTGACAAGACATGCTGCCGGCGGCGAGCGCATCGCTGCCGGAAATCCTTCGCATTGTACCGGCTGGCCGTCCAGGCGCGCTGGCCGGGACAGGCCCTTGGACAGGCTTCCTTCGACAGGCTTCCTTCGACAGGCTTCCTTCGACAGGCTCAGGACAGGCCCTTCGACAGGCTCAGGACAGGCTTCGATACAGCGCTGCGCGCTTTTGGCCCGAACGGTGTTCCTCAGGCACGACAAAACACAGCGCTACGCTCGATAGCCCGTGCGTCAAGACACCCACCATCAACGCTTTACACAGCCTTACAGGCGGAGCCTGACCGGCCTGCTTGACGTCCTCGTGTTTGGCACTTACATTGCTGACTCCCGGGTAACTTACTCGCATCGGACGCTGTCTTACGTCGATCAGCACGCCGCGTATGCCACCGAGTAAGTCCTGCCATTGCCCACCATGTCCGAAGCCCACAAAGAACCCCGCTGGGAACGTCGCAAGCAAGACCGTCCGCAGGAACTGCTGGCGGCGGCGCTGCAATTGTTCGTCGAGCGCGGCTTTGCGGCGACCCGGCTGGAAGACGTGGCCGCGCGCGCCGGGGTCTCCAAGGGTACGCTCTATCTATATTTCGACAGCAAGGAAAGCCTGTTCAAGTCGGTCGTGCGCAGCAACATGCTGCCGTTGCTCGACGAAGCCGAGGCCATGGTCGAGCGCCACGCCGGTTCCAGCGCCGAGCTGCTGCGCCAGTTGATCCTGCGCTGGTGGGATGCGGTGGCGCATTCGGGACTGAGCGGCATCACCAAGCTGATGATGGCCGAATCGGGTAACTTCCCCGAGCTGGCGCGCTTCTACCATGCAGAAATCATCATGCGCAGCGACGCCATGCTGGTGCGCATACTGCAAACCGGCATGGCCAGTGGCGAATTTCGCCAGGTCGATGCCGAATCGATGAAGAAGGTGATCATCGCGCCGGTGGTCATGCTGATGCTGTGGGACCAGTCGTTCGGGCCCTGTGCGATCTCCCCCATCGATCCGCATGCCTACCTGGCCAGCCTGGTCGACCTGTGCATCCATGGCTTGAAACAAACCCCTGCCGTCCAGGCGGACCACAATAAATAAGGTGCAGCGACGTCTGCACAAGAAACGAGACCCGATCGATGACGCTTGCCCTGTATAAACGCCGCTGGCTACGCTGGACCCTGCTGCTGGTGGTGCTGCTGGTTGCCGCCATGGTGATCATGAAAAAACGCGTGGCGGCGCCGGCGCCCAATGCCGAACGCGTCACCACCGCCGTGCCCAGCGCCATGGAATTCGTGCCCGACGACCTGTACCAGGTGCATGCGGGCGAACTGCGGCGGATCCTGCCGCTGTCGGGCGCGCTGCGTGCGCTGAACCAGGTCTCGGTCAAGGCGCGGGTGGCCGGCGAGGTGCAACAGGTGCTGGTGCGCGAAGGCGAGGCAGTGGCCGCCGGGCAGATACTGGCACGCATCGATCCGGTCGATTACCAGGCCCGCGTCGACCAGGCACGGGGCGCGCTGGTGGCGTCCCAGGGGCAGCTCGACATCGCCACCCAGACCCGCAACAACAACCAGGTGCTGCTCGACAAGGGGTTCATTTCACGCAATGCCTTCGACACCGCCTCCAGCCAGTTCGACATCGCCCGCGCCAACCTCGACAGCGCGCGCGGCGCACTGGAAGTGTCGCGCAAGGCGCTGGCCGACACCGTGGTGCGCTCGCCCATGAAGGGCCTGGTCAGCGCCCGCAACGTCCAGCCGGGCGAGAAGGTAGCGGTCGACGGCAAGCTGCTGGACGTGGTCGACCTGTCGCAGATGGAGCTGGAAGCGCCGGTGCCGACCAACGACATCCTCAAGGTGGGCATCGGCCAGGACGTACTGGTGTCGGTCGAAGGCCTGCCGCAGCAGGTGCGCGGCACGGTGGCGCGGATCAACCCGGCCACGCAGTCGGGCTCGCGCTCGATCATGGTGTATGTCCGGGTCGACAATCCCACCGGGATACTGCGCGCGGGCATGTTCGCCGACGCCCAGCTGACCCTGGAGCGAAAAGAACAGGTGCTCGCCGTGCCGGCCAGCGCGATCCAGGTCGAGGACGGCAATGCCTACCTGTACGCCATTGAAAACGGCATCCTGGCGCGGCGCCAGGTGGTGACCGGCCTGCGCGGGCGCGGCGCCGACGGCGACGCGGTCGAGATCAGCAGTGGCATCGCCGACGGCGCCCGGATCGTACGCGCCAACCTGGGCCTGTTGCGCGAAGGCACCGAGGTGCGCATCCAGCAGCGCGCCGCAGGCACCGCCTCGCGCCCCGCCCTCCCCGCGCAAGGACACTGACACCATGTGGTTCACCCGCATCTCGATCGGCAACCCGGTCCTGGCCACCATGATGATGCTGGCCTTCGTGGTACTGGGCCTGTTTTCGTACCAGCGCATGCGGGTCGACCAGTTCCCCGACATCACCTTCCCTATCGTGGTGGTGCAGACCACCTATCCCGGTGCCTCGCCGGAGAACGTCGAATCGGACGTGACTCGCAAGATCGAGGAATCGGTCAACACCATCAACGGTATCGACAGCCTCATCTCGCACTCCTATGAAGGCCTGTCGGTGGTGATCGTGCAATTCGACCTGACCGTCGATCCGGTGCAGGGCGCGCAGGACGTGCGCGAGAAGGTGGCGCTGGTGCGCGCGGCGTTCCGCAAGGAGGTCGACGAGCCGCGCATCACCCGCTTCGACCCGGCCGACCAGCCGATCTTCTCGATCTCGGTCACCAATGCGCCCGATGCGCGCCCGCGCACCTTGCGCGAACTGACCACCATCGCCGACCAGGTGATCAAGAAGCGCCTGGAGAACGTGCGTGGGGTGGGTTCGGTCACCCTGGTGGGCGGCGTCAAGCGCCAGGTCAACATCTACGTCAAGCCGGCCGAGATGGAGGCGCTGGGCATCGGCGTGAACCAGATCGTCGACGCCGTACGCAACGAGAACCAGGAACTGCCGACCGGGGCCATCCGCACCCGCGACGCCGAGCAGACGGTGCAGGTGCAGGGCCGGGTGCGTGCGCCCGAGGATTTCAAGCGCATCATCGTGGCACGCCGTGGCGGCCAGCCGGTGACGCTGGCACAGGTGGCCAACGTGGTCGATGGCCAGGAAGAACAGGAGACCCTGGCGCTGTACAACGGCCAGCGCACGCTGGCGCTGGACATCCTCAAGGCGCAGGGACAGAACACCATCGATGTCGCCGATGGCCTCAAGAAGGCGATGGCCGAGTTGCAACCCAGCATGCAGAAACTGTATCCGGGCGTGACCCTGCAAGTGGTCAAGGACGGTTCGCGCCAGATCCGCACCGGGGTCGAGAATGTGCGCCGCACCCTGCTCGAGGGTGCGCTGCTGACCATCGTGATCGTGTTCCTGTTCCTCAATTCCTGGCGCTCCACGGTAATTACCGGGCTGACCCTGCCGGTGGCGCTGATCGGCACCTTCCTGTTCATGTACATGTTCGGCTTCACCATCAACATGATCACGCTGATGGCGCTGTCGCTGTGCGTGGGCCTGCTGATCGACGACGCCATCGTGGTACGCGAGAACATCGTGCGCCACGCCGGCATGACCGTGCACGGCAAGTTCAAGTCGCACCGCGCCGCGGCCCTCGAAGGCACCCAGGAGATCGGCCTGGCGGTGCTGGCCACCACCTTCTCGATCGTGGCGGTGTTCCTGCCGGTGGGGTTCATGGGCGGCATCATCGGCCGCTTCTTCCACCAATTCGGCATCACCGTGGCCGCGGCAGTGCTGATCTCGATGTTCGTGTCGTTCACGCTGGACCCGATGCTGTCGTCGATCTGGCCCGACCCCGATGCCCATGGCCCGCAGCGCCGCGCCGGCTGGTACGACCGCAGCATCGGACGCGTGCTGCGCCGCTTCGAACGCCTGGTGCACTGGTTGTCGGCGCGCTACCAGCTGCTGCTCGGCTGGTCGCTGCGGCACCGGCTGCTGACGCTGGCCATTGCCGTGGCCAGCTTCGTCGGTGGCCTGGCGCTGCCGGCGTCGGGCCTGATCGGCTCCGAATTCGTGCCCCAGGCCGATTATTCCGAGACCGGCGTGACCTTCTTCACCCCGGTCGGATCGTCCCTGGAGCTGACCGAGAGCAAGGTCCACCAGGTCGAGGCGGTACTGCGCGCGTTTCCCGAGATCACCGACATCTACAGCACCGTCAATACCGGCAATGCCCAGGGCAAGAACTACGCCACCGTGTTCATGCGCCTGAAGCCGCGCAGCCAGCGCACGCTGACCACCGGCCAGATGGCGCCGCTATTGCGCGAGCGGCTGTCGCGGGTGGCCGGCATCAGCGTGACGCATGTGGGCGCGCTCGATGGCGTGGGCGGCGACAACAAGCAGATCCGCTTCAGCCTGCTGGGCCCCGACCTGCAACAGCTGGCGCGCCTGTCGGCCCAGGTCGAGGCCCAGTTGCGGCAGATTCCCGGGGTGGTCGACCTGGACTCGAGCCTGAAGGCGCAAAAACCGATCTTCTCGGTCGAGCCCCGACGCGACATCGGCTCGGACCTGGGCATCGGCGTGGCGCAACTGGGCAATGCACTCTCGCCGCTCCTGGCTGGCGAGGCCGCCAGCAGCTGGCGCGCCCCCGACGACGAGAACTATGACGTCAACGTGCGCCTGGCGCCGGATGATCGCAACACCGTCGCTGGCCTGTCGCGCCTGATGCTGGCCAGCACCCTGACCAACAGCGACGGCACCCCGCGCATGGTGCCGTTGCGCCAGGTGGCCGAGGTCAGGCAGGCGCTGGGCGCCAACCAGATCAACCGGCGCGACCTGAACCGCGAAGTGGAACTGTCGGCCAACGCCCAGGGCCGCTCGGCCGGCCAGATCAACACCCAGATAAAGACCATGCTCGACGGCATGCACTGGCCGCCCGGCTACCGCTACCAGATCGGCGGCTCGACCAAGAGCATGAACGAATCGTTCGGCTATGCGGTGGGGGCGCTGGCGCTGGCGATCGTCTTCATCTACATGATCCTGGCCTCGCAGTTCGCCAGCTTTTTGCAGCCGATGGCGATCATGTCGTCGCTGCCGCTGACGCTGATCGGGGTGTTCCTGGCGCTGATGATGTTCCGCTCGACCCTGAACATGTTTTCCATCATCGGCTTCATCATGCTCATGGGCCTGGTGACCAAGAACGCCATCCTGCTGGTCGACTTCGCCAACCAGGCGCGCCGCGATGGCATGGAGCGCGGCGCCGCATTGCTGGAAGCGGCCCACGTACGGCTGCGACCGATCCTGATGACCACCTTGGCGATGGTGTTCGGCATGGTGCCGCTGGCCTTCGGGGTCTCGGAAGGCTCCGAGCAGCGCGCGCCGATGGGACAGGCGGTCATCGGCGGCATCATCACCTCGTCGCTGCTCACGCTGGTGGTGGTACCGGTGGTCTATACCTACCTCGACGACCTGGGCGCCTGGGTCAGGCGCAGGTGGTCCAGTGGCGCCCGGGTGCAGGATGAGGCACGCCATGCCGACTGAGAAAAAATTGCACCGGATCAATGAAAGCCGGCAAAAGGGGCCGTTCTACCGCGCTTTTCCGCGTGTACATGCGCGCTCTGATGAGGCTGGGTTTGATAAAATGGCGGCTTTTCCGTCGCTATTGAGCCCACTGCCATGAATATCGAACAAGCCCGCTTCAACATGATCGAGCAGCAAATCCGCCCCTGGAACGTGCTGGCCCAAGACGTCCTGGACCTGCTGACCGTGGTCAAGCGTGAAGAATTCGTCCCCGGCGCTTATCGCAACCTGGCCTTCTTCGATACCGAGATCCCGCTGCCCGGCGGCGAAGTGATGCTCGAACCCAAGATCGAGGCACGCATCCTGCAGGAAGCCAACGTCAAGAAACACGAATACGTGCTCGAGATCGGCGCCGGTTCGGGCTACATGGCGGCATTGTTGGCACACAAGGCGCGTCACGTCACTACGGTTGAAATCTCGCCGGAATTGAAGAGCCTGGCCGAACGGAATTTGGCAGACTACGGCGTCGCCAACGTCGATGTACAGCTGGGCAACGGCGCGCAAGGCTGGAGCGTGGACGGCAAGGCCGGTGAATACGACGTGATCGTCATCTCCGGCTCGCTGCCCTTCCTGCCCGAGGCGTTTGCCAAGCAACTCAAGCTCGGCGGCCGCTTGCTGGCCATCGTCGGCACCGATCCAGTCATGCAGCTGCAACTGGTCACCCGCACGTCGGAACAGACGTTCGAGACCGTCAATGTGGTCGACACGCTGGCCAAACCACTGCACGCGGCGACCACGCCGTCCCACTTCACTTTCTAGGAAATTCGCATGGAGCACATCACCGCCCCGGACCTGGCCGCCTGGATCGCCGATCCAGACCGCCCTTCCCCCCTGCTGCTGGATGTGCGCGAACCCTGGGAACATCAGACCTGCAACATCGAGGGATCGCAACTGATCCCGATGAACACCATCCCGGGGCGCTTCTCGGAGCTCGACGAAGACCAGGCCATAGTGTGCATCTGCCACCATGGCGCTCGCAGCATGCAGGTGGCGGCGTTCCTCGAACGCCAGGGTTTTACCCAGGTCATCAACCTGACCGGCGGCGTGCATGCCTGGGCGACCCAGGTCGACCCGGCCATGCCGACCTACTGACGGTCTGACGGGTGCCGCCCGGCGGCCCCGTCCCTTTCCGGCACATCGTCCGATGGCCGGCTGCCTGATGTCCGACCTGCGCCCTGCGCGTGGGCGCTGTCATTGCGTTCTGTCGCGGCTCCCGCCGTGCCCCGGAGATTTGCCCATGTCCCGATTTCTCAGCGCCGCACTGGCGCTTGGCGCCATTGCCCTGCAGGCCCCGGCGGGCGCCGCCGACCTGCTGCAGGTCTATCAGCAGGCGCTGTCCAACGATGCCGTCTACACCAGCGCCCGTCATGCGCTCACCGCCGGCCGCGAGCGCGAGGTGCAGGGCCGCGCGGGCCTGCTGCCGACGATCGGCATCGGCGGCAGCTACACCCGTTCCGACCAGAATTTCGACAGCAGCAACAACAACTATGCACTGCAGTTGACCCAGCCGCTGTTTCGGCTGGCCAACTGGGAAACCTACCAGCAGGGCAAGCTGTCGGCCGCATCCAGCGAAGCGCAATTCGCCCAGGCCAGGCAAGACCTGATCCTGCGCGTCGGACAAGCCTATTTCGACGTCCTGGCGGCGCAGGACGCGCTGTCGTTCATCGGCGCCCAGAAGGTCGCCATCGCCGAGCAACTGGCCTCGGCCAAGCGCAATTTCGAGATCGGCACCTCGACCATCACCGACACCAATGAAGCCCAGGCGCGCTACGACCTGGCCGGCGCCCAGGAGATATCGGCCCAGAACGACCTCGAAGTGGCACTCTCGAAATTGCAGCAGATCGTCGGCGACGCGCCGACCCCGCTGGCGGTATTGCGCAGCGATGTCAGGCTGTCGCCGCCACAGCCGGCCCGCATCGACGACTGGATCAGCGGCGCCCAGCAGGACAACTTCAACGTCGTGGCGCAGCAGCTGGCGCTCGAGATCGCCCAGAGCGAGATCAAGCGCAACCGCGCCGGCCACGCGCCGACCGTGGACCTGCAGGTGGCACGCGGCTTCAGCGACCAGACCAGCGTGCGCTCTTCCTATCTCAATGCGCGTGGCTACAGCAACTCGGTGGGGGTGCAATGGAATATCCCGCTGTTCGCCGGCTTTGCCACCAGCAGCCGGGTCGACGAAGCGGTGGCGCTGGCCGAGCGCGCCCGTTCCGACCTCGACAATGCGCGCCGTACGGCGGTATTGAGTGCGCGCCAGGCGTTCCTGGGCGTGGCCAACGGCCTGTCGCAGATCAAGGCCTATGAAGCGGCCGAAGTATCGAGCCAGTCTTCGCTCGACTCCAACAAGCTGGGCTACCAGGTGGGGGTACGGATCAACATCGATGTGCTCAACGCCCAGCAGCAGCTGTATTCGACCCGGCGCGACCTGGCGCGGGCACGCTACGACACGCTGATCAATGGCCTCAAGCTCAAGGCCGCCGCCGGCGTGCTGCAGGAGGCCGACCTGGAGCAGGTCAACCGGCTGTTGACGGCGCCGGCCCAGTAAGCTGCATCGATGGCGCCGACAGCGCGTACTGGGCCGCCGCCAGGATGCGTTCGCCATCCTCGACCAGGTCGAAGCTCTCCGGCGAGAAGAACCAGTCGGTCAACAGGCCGCTGAAGGCCGCGTGCATCATCAGGCAGGCCCGGCGCACGTCGAGCGTCGCCGGCAACTGGCCGCGCGCGATGGCATTGCTGAGGATCTGCTCGATGCGCAGCATGCCATCCACATGGCATTCACGCTGGCGCACCAGGATGGGGTCGTCATGGTCGGCGAATTCGCACTTGTTGAAGATGATGTCGAACACCTTGCGGCAGCGCTCGTCGGTGGCCGCCATGGTCAGCACATAGACGCCGCTGCGCAGGAACTGCCCCAGCGGATCGATGACATGGGCGCCAGCGCTTTCTTCCAGCACCGCCTCCATCGGCAAGCGCACCCGTTCGCACATGGCGTCGAACAGGTCGCCCTTGTTCTTGAAATGCCAGTAGATGGCGCCGCGCGTGACATCGGCCGCCTTGGCCACATCGGCCAACGAGGTGTGCGACACGCCACGCTCGTGGAATACCCGTTCGGCCGCATCGAGGATGCGGGCACGGGTCTCGAGCGCTTCTTCCTTGGTCGAGCGGGCCATGTCAGCCGGGTCCGGCGGATTTGTCGTTGCCCATCACGGCAGCGTTGCAAAGCGTATTCATCGTCCTGCTCCGAAGTAATCGAACCACGACGATCTTGCGCCCGGCGGCAACGATACGCCGCATTGCACAAAAAAAGCCGTGGTAATAATCCTGTCATACCTGCGCGGGTACCATAGGTGCGCCACCGCACATCCTGCCGCCGCCGAAACGGCGGCCAAGCTCTTCAATGAAGCCCGCATGCGACCAAATGCCGCGGGAAGATTGCTCGCTTTAAGCGACTTCATCGCCCCGCGTTCCGGCCATGTTCACCGAATGCAAGGAATCGCTCATATTTCGCTACGCCAAATTCGACAAGTTTGTTAAATTAATGTGGTGTTCCACAGAAATACATACATACACGAATGTATGTATAATAACATCCGCTTCAAGGTCCTGCCGTCGCTTTACCGCAAAAAATTCCATGCCTGTTCCGCGCGAAAGGCAGGGGCTTTTTTGCTTTGCAACATCCGCTATACCATAGCCCACCGCCACGCGGACGGCCTTGCATCACCCGTAATCAATCGTAAGACCGGATTCGTTTCAATGCCGCTGTCGCGGCCTCACTTTACTTTCGTGCGAGATATCTATGAGCTCTGTCAGTCGTTTCACGCGCCTTTCCATGACCGTCGCCGTTGCAGCGGCGCTTGTTGCATGCGGCGAAAAACCAGCAGCCCAAGGCGGCGCCATGCCGCCAGCGGAAGTGTCGGTGGTCACCGTCGCCCCGCAGCAGCTGGCCATCACCAATGAACTGCCAGGTCGCCTGGAAGCGTACCGCGTGGCGCAGGTGCGGGCGCGGGTGGCCGGCATCGTGCAAAAGCGCGTCTTCAAGGAAGGCAGCGACGTCAAGGAAGGCCAGGTACTGTTCAAGATCGACCCGGCCCAGTTCAAGGCTTCGTATGACAGCGCCCAGGCCACCCTCGCACGCGCCCAGGCCAACCTGACCCAGGCCACGCTGAAGGCCCAGCGCTACAAGCCGCTGGTCGAGGTCAATGCCGTGTCCAAGCAGGAATACGACGACGCCGTGGCCGCCCAGAAGCAGGCCGAGGCCGATGTTGCCTCGGGCAAGGCATCGGTGCAGACCGCCGGACTCAGCCTGGGTTACGCCACCGTCACCTCGCCCATCACCGGCCGGATCGGCCGTGCGCTGGTGACCGAGGGCGCGCTGGTGGGCCAGGGCGATGCCACCCAGCTGGCGCTGGTGCAGCAGCTCGATCCGATCTACGTCAACCTGACCCAGTCCAGCGCCGACCTGCTCAAGCTGCAGCAGGCCATGGCCAACGGCCAGTTGAAGAGCGTGGGCGAGAACAAGGCCAGCGTCACCCTGATGCTGGAAAACGGCCAGGCCTATCCGCTGCCGGGCAAGCTGCTGTTCTCGGACATGTCGGTCGACGAAAGCACCGGTTCGGTGTCGCTGCGCGCTGAGTTCCCCAACCCCAAGCGGGTGCTGCTGCCAGGCATGTATGTGCGTACCAAGCTGGAGCAAGCGGTCGACGAGCAGGCCCTGGTGGTACCACAACAGGCCGTCAGCCGCGACCTCAATGGTTCGTCCGTGATGGTGGTGGGCGCCGACAACAAGGTGGCAGCGCGTCCGGTCAAGACTGGCGCCTCGCGCGGCAACCAGTGGCAGATCATCGATGGCTTGAAGGAAGGCGACCGCGTGATCGTCGAGGGCCTGCAGAAGGTCAAGCCGGGCGCGACCGTCAAGCCGGTGCAGTGGACTCCAGCGGGTGCTCCCGCCGGCCAGGCCGCACCGCAGGGTGCCAATGGCGCCCAACCGAAAGCTAACTAAGAGGTTGCCAGATGGGAAAGTTTTTCATTGATCGCCCCGTATTTGCGTGGGTGTTGGCCATCTTCATCATGTTGGCCGGGGTATTGGCGATCACCGGCTTGCCGGTGGCCCAGTATCCCAGTATTGCGCCGCCGACCATCGTATTGACGGCGACCTATCCGGGCGCGACCGCCCAGACCCTGGACGATTCGGTGACCAGCCTGATCGAACAGGAAATGAACGGCGCCGACGGCTTGCAATACATGGAATCGCAAAGCCAGGCCAACGGCCAGGTGCAGATCACCGTCACCTTCTCGCCCGAGACCAATCCCGACCTGGCGGCGGTGGACGTGCAGAACCGCCTCAAGCGGGTCGAGGCGCGGCTGCCGGCAGCGGTGACGCAACAGGGCGTGCAGGTGGTCAAGTCGCGCAGCAACTACCTGCTGTTCATCGGCCTGTCGTCGACCGACGGCAAGCTCGACCAGGTGGCGCTGGGCGATTACCTCTCGCGCAACGTGCTCAACGAAGTCAAGCGCGTACCGGGCGTGGGCCAGGCACAGCTGTTCGGCACCGAGCGCGCCATGCGCATCTGGATCGACCCCAACCGCCTGATCGGCCTGTCGATGACGCCGGCCGACGTCACTGCGGCCATCACGGCCCAGAATGCCCTGGTGGCCGGTGGCACGCTGGGCGCGCTGCCCAGCCCCGGCTCGCAGCAACTGGCCGCCACCGTGGTGGTGAACGGCCAGCTGACCACGCCCGAGCAGTTCGGCGACATCATCCTGCGCGCCAATGCCAACGGCTCGACCGTGCGCCTGCGCGATGTAGCGCGCATCGAAGTCGGTGGCCAGACCTATGACACATCGGGTCGCCTGGACGGCAAGCCCAGCGCCTTCATCGGCGTGCAGCTCTCGCCCACCGCCAATGCGCTGGGTACCGCCACGGCCGTACACAAGAAGATGGAAGAGCTGGCCAGGTATTTCCCGGCCGGCGTGAAGTACACCATCCCCTACGACACATCCAAGTTCGTCAAGATCTCGATCGAGGAAGTGGTCAAGACCCTGATCGAAGCCATCGTGCTGGTGTTCCTGGTGATGTACCTGTTCTTGCAGAACATCCGCTACACCATCATCCCCACGGTGGTGGTGCCGGTGGCGCTGCTGGGTACCTTCGCCACGCTGCTGCTGTTCGGCTTCTCCATCAACGTGCTGACCATGTTCGGCATGGTGCTGGCCATCGGTATCCTGGTCGATGATGCGATCGTGGTAGTGGAAAACGTCGAGCGCATCATGAGCGAGGAAGGACTCTCACCGGCCGACGCTACCCGCAAGGCGATGGGCCAGATCAGCGGCGCGCTGATCGGCATCACGCTGGTGCTGATCGCGGTGTTCATCCCCATGGCGTTCTTCGGCGGCGCCGTGGGCGCGATCTATCGCCAGTTCTCGCTATCGATGGTGGCCTCGATGGTGTTCTCGGTCCTGATGGCCTTCACCCTCACGCCGGCCCTGTGCGCGACCATCCTCAAGCCGGTCGAGAAGGGTCATCACCACGAAAAGGGCGGCTTCTTCGGCTGGTTCAACCGCAAGTTCAACACCACCGCCTCGGGCTACCAGGGCTTCATCGGCAAGATGCTGGCCAAGGCCGGACGCTACATGATCCTGTATGTGCTGATCGTGGGCGGCGTGGCGCTGCTGTACACGCGCCTGCCGGCATCGTTCCTGCCCAACGAAGACCAGGGCTACATCATCACCAACATCCAGTTGCCGCCGGGCGCAAGCACGGCACGCACGGTCGAGGTGGTCAAGCAGGTGGAAAACTATTACCTGAAGAACCCGGCGGTGGAACATGCGATCGGCATTCTCGGCTTCTCGTTCTCGGGTAACGGCCAGAACGCCGCGCTGGTGTTTACCCCGTTGAAGGACTGGGCCGAGCGCAACAAGTCACAATCGGCCGATGCCATCGCCGGCCAGGCCTTTGGCGCCTTTGCCGGCATCAAGGATGCGATCGTGTTCCCGCTGAACCCGCCGCCGATCCCCGAACTGGGTAACGCCACCGGCTTTACCTTCCGCCTGCAGGATCGCGCCGGCCTGGGCCACGATGCATTGGTCAAGGCACGCAACCAGATCCTGGGCATGGCGGCCCAGAGCAAGGTGCTCGCAGGTGTGCGTCCGGAAGGCCTGGAAGATGCGCCGCAGCTGCAGCTCGATATCGATCGCGACCGCGCCAATGCATTGGGCGTGCCGTTCTCGACCATCAACAGCGTGCTGTCGACGGCATTGGGTTCGTCCTACGTGAACGACTTCCCGAACCAGGGACGCCAGCAGCGGGTGATCGTCCAGGCCGACGCCCAGCGCCGCCTGAACCCGGAAGACCTGACCAGCCTGTACGCCCGCAACTCCTCCAATGCGATGGTACCGTTCTCGGCCTTCGTCACCGCCAAGTGGATCAACGGCCCGGTGCAGTTGATCCGCTACAACGGCTATCCGGCCATGAAGATCGCCGGCGGCGCAGCACCTGGCCGCAGCACCGGTGAGGCCATGGCCGAGCTGGAATCGTTCGTGGCCAAGCTGCCGGAGGGCTTCGGCTTCGAATGGACCGGCCAGTCGCTGGAGGAAAAGACCTCGGGCAACCAGGCGCCGGCGCTGTATGCGCTGTCGCTGGTGGCGGTGTTCCTGGTGCTGGCGGCCTTGTACGAAAGCACTTCGATCCCGCTGGCGGTGATGCTGGTGGTGCCGCTGGGGATTCTCGGCGCGCTGCTGGGCGTGACCCTGCGCGGCATGCCCAACGACGTATACTTCAAGGTGGGCATGATCGCGGTGGTGGGCCTGTCGGCCAAGAACGCGATCCTGATCATCGAGTTCGCCAAGGACCTGCAGGCCCAGGGCAAGGGTTTGATCGAAGCCACCCTGGAAGCGGTGCACCTGCGCTTCCGCCCGATCATCATGACCTCGCTGGCGTTCATCCTGGGCGTGCTGCCATTGGCCATCGCCAGTGGCGCGGGCTCGGCCAGCCAACGCGCCATCGGTACCGGCGTGATGGGCGGCATGATCACCGCGACAGTGCTGGCCGTGTTCTTCGTGCCGGTGTTCTTCGTGGTGGTGCGCAAGCTGTTCAAGGGTAGCGAGCGTCAAAGGAAGTTCGACGCCGAACACTCCCCAAAGATTAATTCGGAGAATAACAATGGCTAAACTGTCGATGCCACGACTGACGCAGCTGTGCGCAGTGCTGGCGGTCGCCGGCGTGCTGGGCGGCTGCTCGCTGGCCCCCACCTATGAACGGCCGCAGGCACCGGTGGAATCGGCCTACCCGGCTACCGCCGAAGGCCGTGCCGAACTGGATGCGGTCAACCTGGGCTGGCGCCAGTTCTTCCCGGACCAGCGCCTGCAATCCCTGATTGCGGCTGCCCTCGAAAACAACCGTGACCTGCGCACTGCGGCACTCAATATCGAGGAAGCGCGGGCCCAGTACCAGATCGCCCGCGCCGACCTGTTGCCCACGCTCAACGCCACCGGCTCGGCGGCACGGAGCCGCACGGCCGCATCGCAATCGCTGACCGGCCAGCCCTACGTGAGCAACAGCTACCAGGTAGGCCTGGCGGTACCGGCCTACGAACTGGACTTCTTCGGCCGCGTGCGCAGCCTCAAGGATGCCGCGCTGGCCAGCTACCTGGCCACGGAAGAAGCGCGCAAGTCGGCGCAGATCAGCCTGGTGGCCCAGGTGGCGCAAGCCTACCTGAGCGAGCGTTCGTACGCCGAGCAGTTGTTGCTGGCCGAAGAGACGCTCAAGTCGCGCGAGTCCGATATCCAGTTGGCGCAAAAGCGCTTCGACGTCGGCGCCACCTCGGCGCTGGACTTCCGCCTGACGCAGACCCTGGTCGAATCGGCCCGGGTGGCGCGCGCCCAGCTGCAACGCCAGCGCGCCCAGGCCGACAATGCGCTGACGCTGCTGGTGGGCCGCAAGGTCAACGACCTGCCGGCCACGCAATTGCTGTCGGACGAGAAGATCGTCACCGACATCCCGGCCGGCCTGCCATCGGACCTGCTGATCAACCGTCCCGACATCCGTTCGGCCGAGCAGAGCCTGCTGGCCGCCAATGCCAACATCGGTGCGGCGCGGGCAGCGTTCTTCCCGAGCATTTCGCTCACCGGCAGCCTGGGCAGCGCCAGCCGTACGCTGGGCGGGCTGTTCGAGTCGGGTTCGGGTGCATGGTCGTTCGGGCCGCAGCTGTCGCTGCCGATCTTCGACTTCGGCCGCAACAGCGCCAACCTGGACCTGGCCGAAGTGCGCAAGAACAAGGCCATCGTGACCTACGAAAAGACCATCCAGACCGCATTCCGCGAAGTGGCCGATGCGTTGGTCGCCCGCGGCAGCCTGGATGAGCAGGTCACGGCGCAAGAGGCGTTCCTGAACTCGCAGCAGGAACGACTGAAACTGACCGACCTGCGCTTCAAGAACGGCATCGCCTCGTCGCTGGACCAGCTCGACGCCCAGCGCGACCTGTTCTCGGCCCAGCAGGCGCTGATCCAGGCGCGGCAGTTGCGCCTGAACAATGCGATCGACCTGTACAAGGCGCTGGGGGGCGGGTTGAATGAGAATTCGGTCGCCCGGCAGTAAATATCAGCATGCCTGATCCAAAACACCCCGGCCTTGCAGCCGGGGTGTTTTCTTTGATGGCCGCCCGCCGTCTTGCCCTGCCAGCGACGGCATGCGTTTATCATTAGGGTTTGGCGGGCAATGCGGCCTGGCCAAGTTGGCCGGTGGTGCCGCGCGCGTCACCGGCAATCGGAAGAGTATTAGAACCAGTCCATGAAGATCCTGCTCACAGGCAGCAACGGCCAGCTTGGCAGCGAATTGCGGCTCGCCCTGGCGCCGCTGGGGACGATTTTGCCTCTTGATCGTAGTCATTGCGATCTGCGTGAGACCGACACCGTGCGCTCGCTGGTGCGTGACGTGCATCCTGATATCATCGTCAATGCGGCCGCGTTTACCGCGGTGGACGCCGCTCAGAGCGATCACTCCACGGCCTTTGCCGTCAACGCGACCGCCCCTGGCATCCTTGGCGAAGAGGCAGCCAGGATCGGAGCGCTCGTGGTGCATTATTCCACCGACTATGTGTTCGACGGTAGCGGCGATGGCTTTCGCAGCGAGGACGCGCCAACGGCACCATTGAATGCCTACGGCGCCAGCAAGCTGGCAGGCGAACGCAATCTGGCGCAAGCATGTCCGGACCACCTCATTTTTCGCACGAGCTGGGTATTCGGCCTTCAAGGCAGCAATTTTCTGAAGACGATGCTGAGCATGGCAAGCCAACGTGAGCGCATCAACATAGTGGACGACCAGATCGGCGCTCCTACCTCCGCCGCGCTGATTGCCGACATGACGGCGCGCGGCATCGCCGCCGCCCGCGCAGCCACCATGGCGCCGGGCTGTTACCACCTGGCGGCTGCAGGACAGACCAGCTGGTACGCCTACGCCTGCCATGTCATCGCCAAGGCACGTGCCAGCAATTGGCCGGTAAGACTGGCGGCCGACGGCATCGTGCCGGTGTGCTCGGACGACTATCCCAGCGCGGCGCGACGCCCGCTCAATTCGCGCCTCGACACCCGAAAATTGCGGCATGCCTTGGGCCTCGAACTGGAACACTGGCGCGATGGTGTCGACCGCGTAATGAACCGACTTATCTGAAAACATCCCATGTCGACCGTAACCGGTTTTACCTCGCAGGAGAACGCATCATGATCGTCAGGCAAACCCGACTGCCAGGCGTACTGTTGCTTGAGCCAGCGATATTCCAGGACGAGCGCGGTTTTTTCTATGAACGCTTCAACCGCAAGCAATTCATGGCACTCACCGGTGTCGATTGCGACTTCGTGCAAGACAACCACTCCTTGAGCCGCCAGCATGTATTGCGGGGCCTGCATTATCAGGTGGCACCCCATGCGCAAGGCAAACTGGTCGAAGTGGTCCATGGGGAAGTATTCGACGTGGTGGTGGATATCCGACCTGGTTCGCCCACCTGCGGACAATGGAGCGGCACGATCCTCAACGCGAAGGAGCATCGCCAACTCTGGATTCCTCCCGGGCTGGCACACGGATTCCTGACCCTTTCCCAGAGCGCCGAGCTGCTCTACAAGACCACCGACTATTGGTCGCCCGAACACGAGCGCACGATTCGGTGGGACGATCCGGTGCTGGCCATCGACTGGCCCCTGACAGCACCGCCCATCATTTCAGCGAAAGATAAGCAAGCAATGTCATATCAGGGCCTGTCATGAGCAATCCCTCCATCCGCGTCCTGGTCACCGGCGCTTCCGGCTTTGTCGGCGGTGCCCTGTGCGCTCACCTGCGCAGCCATCCGAACATGCGGGTCCGTGCCGCCGTGCGGACCGCCACTCATCAGGTCCTCGGCACGGATGACCCGGCACAGGTGCTGGTAAGTGCACTCGATGCCGGCACCGACTGGACCGATGCACTCGATGGCATCGATGTCGTCGTGCATTGCGCTGCCCGTGTCCACGTCATGAAGGAAAGCGTGCGCGACCCCATGGCCGAATTCCGCCGGGTGAATGTGGAGGGGACGCTGCAATTGGCACGCCAGGCGCAGGCAGCGGGGGTCAAGCGCTTCGTGCTGGTCAGCTCGATCAAGGTCAACGGCGAATCCACGCTGCCAGGAAGGCCGTTCCTGGCCGATGACCTGCCGCATCCGGCCGATCCCTATGGACTTTCCAAGCTGGAGGCCGAGCAAGGGCTGCTGCGACTGGCGAAGGACGATGCAATGGAAGTGGTGATCGTGCGACCGGTACTTGTCTATGGGCCGGGGGTGAAGGCCAATTTCCTTGCCATGATGCGTTGGCTCGATCGCGGCATTCCTGTTCCGCTGGGTGCCATCGTGCACAATCGCCGCAGTATGGTAGCCATCGCCAACCTGGTCGATCTGCTGACCACTTGCATGGTCCACCCCGCGGCCGCCGGACAGGTTTTCCTGGCCGCAGACGGCGAAGACCTGTCTACGACCGAATTGCTCAGGCGGGTCGCCAAAGCGTTGGATAGACCTGCGCGATTGTTGCCGCTACCGTACACCTGGCTGGAGGCAGCGGCAAGAATGCTCGGCAGGCCGGGCGTGGCACAGCGCCTCTGCGGTTCCTTGCAGGCCGATATCACCAAGAACCGCACAGTGCTAGGGTGGTCACCAACGATATCGGTCGACGCCGCGCTGGCCAGGACTGCTGCCCATTACCGACGCGACACCTGATCCATCAATGGTGCCAGCAGCGCCATCGTGCGCATGGTAGCGCCCTGGTGCCGGTACGCAAAAGAGGCCGCGGCCGCGGCCCGGCGCGCATATTCGTCGGGATCCGCCGCCAATGCCGACCAAGCGCCCAACATTTGCTCAGCGTCGCCGACCCGCGCTGCCGCCACGGCGGCAATGGCGTCGTGCGTGATGTGCGCGAAATTAAACGTGTGCGGCCCGATCAATACCGGCTTGCCCAGCGCCAGGGCCTCGATCAGGTTCTGGCCGCCCAGCGGCAACAGGCTGCCGCCGATGAACGCTACGTCACACAGGGCATAGTAGGCGAACATCTCCCCCATCGAATCGCCCAACAACACGTCGGCGTCGCCCACATCCTGCGTCATGGTCGAACGGCGCCGCAGCGACCAGCCCTGCCCCTGGATGAGCGAAGCCACCTCGTCGAAACGCTGTGGATGGCGGGGCACGATGACAGTGAGCCAATCCGGCCGTCCGAACTTGCCAAGGGCCTCCAGGATCAATGCTTCCTCACCCTCGCGGGTACTGGCGCACAGCAGCACAGGACGCTCGCCCAACGCCCGTTTCCATGCCCGGCCGCGCTCGACCACGTCAGTCGGGGGCTGTACATCGAACTTCAGGCTGCCGGTCACTGCGACGTGATTAGCGCCGAACTGCCTCAGGCGACGCTCATCGTCGTCCGACTGTGCCCCCACGCAATCGATCATTTCGGCTGCCGGACGCAGCAAGCTGGAAAATCGTTTCCCTCGTCGCAAGGAACGTTCGGACAGACGTGCGTTGGCCACCATCACCGGCACGTCAAATCGCTTGCACTGCGCAATCAGATTGGGCCAGACCTCGGTCTCCATCAGTATGCAGACATCCGGTTCGAAATGGCGCAAGAAGCGCGCGCACATCCAGCCAGTGTCATAGGGGAGAAAGCTCTGCACCACCCGTCTGCCATGCTTGGCGAACACCTGGGTACCGGTGGCGCGACCGGTGGCGGTCATGCAGGTCAACAGGACCGAGTGTTGCCGATAGCGATGCAACAAGGCGTCGATCAACGGCTCTGCCGCACGGGTCTCCCCTACCGAAACCGCATGTACCCAGATCAATGGCGGCTGCGCCCCACGTGGCCCGTAAAACCCCAGGCGCTGGCCGATGTGCTGGCGGTAGCCCGGCTCCTTGCGGCCGCGGCGCCACAGGCGCAGCAGTACCAGCGGCATGGCGAACCACCACAAGGCAGAGTAGAGCAGGCGCATCGTCAAACCAGCCGATGGCCTGCCAGGCGCGTCAGGATCGCCAGCGGGCTGGCCGAAGGGTCGTATTGCCTTTCAGGGGGCAGGTGCAGGGTCTGTTCCAGCATGTACTGGCCCGACATCACCGCGTGCGATGCCTGGTCCGAAAAACAGACCCATGCCGAGCCGGCGGCAAATGGCATGGTGACCTGCTCGGCATCCTGCTGGTATTGCAGGTCGCCCTTCATGCCATCATGCAATTGCAGCATCAGGTGGTCGTATTCGCTACGCAGGGACTTGGTCACGCGCAACGTCTTGAGCAGGCTGGCCTGCCAACGCACGTAAGGCTTGGCGCGCGGCATGAAGCGCCGCGCCACGGTTTCGAACGGTTCCCCCACGCGCCATACCCGTGGCACGCCTTCCGGATTGACGTTGGTGAATACGCGCAGGATGCGCTCGCCGTAATTGGGCCGCGACGGAAAGGCATCGACATGCATGCGCCGATCATCGGCCCGCCACGACTGGTTGCGCGTCTCGACCTGCATCGGCCGATAGCTGGTGGGCGCCACTCGCAACGCCGGGCGATATTGCGGCAGCAGCGAATGCACCAGCGACAGCGCCTGCTCACGGAAACGTCCGATCATCAAGGCCAGCGCCAGTTGCTGGTCGGTACCCGCGGCGGCTCCCTTCAGATGTCCACGCACATCGAGACTGATGTTGCGCGACTTGGGATCACGAATGGCGGGCGTGAGGAAGGCGCGCTCGGCATCCTGCAGCTCGAACGCCAGGCGGGGGAAATACAGCACCTTGCCCGCTTCGAGCGCGGCGATCCATTCCGGATTGGGGACGGCGACCTGCCATTCGGTCAAGTCGATATCGATAATTTGCGATTCCATGCCGGTATTATGCCCGCTTGCGCTGGCGCGTGTCGCTGCCAGGATCCGTAAAAAAAACGTAAAACGCCCGCTCGCGGCGGTTTTACGCCTGCCGTTTGACTTGCCTCAAGCGCTACCCGTGGCCCGGTCCAGCAGGCGCGCGACTGCGGCCTGGACTTCGTCCACCTGGGGCGCCAGGCCGGTGTCGCCCAGGTTGATCACGGCGTCAGACCAGTTGCCCTCGGTCTTCCAGCGCGGCGAATCGCAGTACAGTTCGACCGTTGGCCGGCCATAGGCGGCGGCGATATGGGTCAGTCCGGTATCGAGCCCGACCACCAGCCGTGCCTGGCGCACCAGGCTGACCGCTTCCATCAAGGGCAACGCCGGTAACAGCTGGGCCCCGGGAATGGCTGAAGCCAGGGCCTGCGCCGCCTGCCGCTCACGGGCACTGCCCCAGGGCAGCAGCACCGGCAGTCCACGCAACGCCAGTGCCTGGCCCAATGCGATCCAGTGCGCCTGCGGCCACTGCTTGGCCGCACGTGCGGTGCCATGGAAAAACACGACATAAGGTTGCGCTGGCATCCATGCCAGCGCGGCGGCCGGCGGCGCCTGCAATGCAAAGTCAGGTGCATCGTCGAGCGCGTAGCCCAGCGCACCTGCGGCCACCAGCCGCGCCCGCTGTACCGCATGGGTATGCAACCCGACCTTGATGCTCTGGTCGTGGAAGACGCGCGACAACGGCTCGTAGCCCGAGCCTTCGGTGGCGTTGGCCAGGCCGACCCGCCGCCCGCCGGGCGCCAGGCGCGCCATGCGCATCACGATGCTGGTCTTGAGCAAGCCCTGGGTATCGAGCACCAGGTCGTAGGCCTGGTCGCGCAACTGGCGACGAAACGCCCCGATCTCGGCCCGGGTGGCGGCCGACCAGAAGGTCTTGCGCCAGCGCCGCAGCGCAATCGGGATGATCGTGCCGACATGGCCGTTGAGCCTGACCAGGTCGGTATAGGCTTCTTCCACCACCCAATCGATGCGGGCGTGAGGAAAGTGACGGCGGATGTCCGCGACCATCGGCATGTTATGGACGACGTCGCCAAGCGACGAGACACGGACGATGAGGATATTCAAGGCTGGCCCAGTGAGACTTCGATGGGCCAGCATCTTACCCGATCAGAAGGGCAATGCCACGTCCGGTCGTGCCGCCAGGATCACCTTGCGGAATTCGCCCTGGATACGCGCCAGCGCTTCGGCGGTCTCGGCCTCGAAGCGCAGCACCACCACCGGGGTGGTATTGGACGAACGTGCCAGGCCGAAGCCGTCGGCATACTCCACCCGCAAGCCATCGATGGTGATGATCTCTTGCGCCCCTTCGAACCTGGCATCGCTCTGCAGCTTGCCGATCAGCGCGAAATTCTCGCCTTCTTGCAGCTGCAGCTGCAACTCGGGGGTGCTCACCGACTGCGGCAGGGCATTGAGCAACGCCGATGGGTCGGCCTCGCGCGCCAGCAGCTCGAGCATCCGTACGCCGGCATACAGGCCATCGTCGAAGCCGAACCAGCGATCCTTGAAGAAGATATGGCCGCTCATCTCGCCGCCCAGCGGGGCACCGGTCTCGCGCAACTTGGCCTTGACCAGCGAATGCCCGGTCTTCCACATCAGCGGCTGGCCGCCACGCTCGGTGATCCACGGTGCCAGGTGGCGCGTGCACTTGACGTCGTAGAGGATCTCGCGCCCCGGGTGGCGCGTGAGCACATCGGCGGCAAACAGCATCAACTGGCGGTCCGGATAGATGATCTGGCCGTTCTTGGTCACCAGGCCCAGGCGGTCACCGTCACCATCGAACGCCAAGCCCAGTTCGTTATCGGTGTCCTGCAGGCAACGGATCAGGTCCTGCAGGTTTTCCGGATGGGCCGGATCGGGATGGTGGTTGGGGAAGGTGCCGTCGACTTCGCAGAACAGCTCGGTGACTTCGCAGCCCATTGCCCGATAGATCTCTGCGGCGAATGCACCGGCCACGCCGTTGCCGCAATCGACGGCGATCTTCATCGGCCGCGCCAGCTTGACGTCGCTGAGCATGCGCTTGATGTACGCATCCTTGATGTCATGCGTGCCGTAGCTGCCGTTGCCCTGAGGAAATTCGTTTTTCACGATGGCGTGGTAGAGCGCCTGGATGGTTTCGCCGTGAATCGCCTCGCCGGCCAGCACCATCTTGAAGCCGTTGTAGTCGGGTGGATTATGGCTGCCGGTAACCATGATGCCCGACTGTGTCTCCAGCACGTTGGTGCCGAAGTACACCATCGGCGTGGCCACCATGCCCAGGTCGATGACATCGATGCCCACCGACTGCAGGCCCTTGGCCAGTTGCGCCGCCAGTTCGGGGCCGGACAAGCGGCCATCGCGGCCGATGACGACCTTGCCCTGGCCCTTGGCCAGGGCCGCCGCGCCGAAGGCCTGGCCGATCTGGTAGGCGACCTTGCCGTCCAGGGTCTTACCGATGATGCCGCGGATGTCGTAGGCTTTGAAGATTGAGTTCGAGAGCAGGCTCATGGTCTTTTTTGAAGTGATTGAATCGACAAGGTAAGTTTATTTTTCTACAACCATCGGGCCCGGACCGGCGGCACCGAGCGCCACGGCGGTATCGATCCAGTCCACGATGTCTGCCGCAGGCAGATATCCCGTCACCAGTTGAGTGAGCAACGTACGTATTGCGACGACATCGTTCTTTTCCACGATCCATGCCAGTTGATCAAGGCACTTCTGGAGTTCTGGCCAGGACAGGAATTGCTCATTGGCGCACATGATGCGTGGATGAGCGGTGACTTTGGCGTTTTCTTCGATCAACAATTCCTCAAATAGTTTTTCACCCGGACGCAAGCCGGTCACCTGGATCTCTATATCGCCGTCGGGGCGGTCTTGGTCACGCACCGTCAGACCCGACAATTCCACCATCCGCCGGGCCAGGTCCAGGATACGCACAGGCTGCCCCATGTCCAGCAGGAACACGTCTCCCCCTTCTGCCATGGCGCCGGCCTGAATCACAAGCTGCGCGGCCTCGGGAATGGTCATGAAGTAGCGCGTCACCTCGAGGTCGGTCAGCGTAATGGGGCCACCATTCTTGATCTGCTGGCGGAACAGGGGAACCACCGAGCCGGACGAGTCGAGCACGTTGCCGAAACGCACCATGGAGAAACGGGTGGGCAAATGCCCCTCGCCCGTGGCCGGCCGACCGCCTGAAAACGCCGGTGATGGACTCGACGCCAATGCCTGCAGGATCATCTCGGCCAGCCGCTTGGTAGCGCCCATGACATTGGTGGGGCGCACCGCCTTGTCGGTACTGATCAGGACCATGTCCTGCACGCCGGATTCGAGAGCTGCCCTGGCCACGTTGAGGGTACCGAAGACATTGTTGCGGATGCCTTCGGCCGGGTTGTGTTCCACCAGGGGTACATGCTTGTAGGCGGCCGCATGGTAGATCGTGCGCGGGCGCCAGTTACGGCATATCTGGGCCAGGCGGGCGAAGTCCTTGACGCTGCCCAGCAGCGGTATCAGCCTTACTTCCAGGCCTTGTTCGGCCACCCTTTCCTGCAGGTCGCGGTGAATCGCATACAGGCTGTATTCGTTATGATCCAGCAGCAACAGGCAGGATGGCCGCGCCGGCAGGATCTGGCGACACAGCTCGCTGCCGATGCTGCCGCCAGCGCCCGTGACCAGCACCACCTTATCCAGGATGTTGCGGCTGATCAGCGCCAGATTGGGAGGCACCGGATCGCGTCCCAGCAGGTCGACGATATCGAGCTCGTGGATGTCCGACATCCTGACCTTGCCGCGCGCAAGGTCGGTCAGGTCGGGCAGGGAACTGACGTGGACATGGAAGTGCCGCAACGCATCGAGGATCTCGTTGCGACGCGTACGTGTCACGGTGGGCAGCGCCATGAGCACATCGGTCACGCCGAACAGCTGGATCACGGTGCCGACGTCCCTGGCCGGATAGACCTTCAGACCGTTGATCAGCTTGCCATGCATCTCGGCGTTGTCGTCGAGAAATCCGATGATCGTGAATTGCCTGCGTTGTTGGAGCACGTCGGCGATCTGGGCACCGGCGGCGCCGGCCCCATAGATGAGCATGCGAGAATCGGACTGGTACTTGCGTTCACCATCGGTCTGGCTCAGCCAAAGGCGGGCGAAGGCGCGACTGCCGCCAATCATCGAAAACAGCAGCAGCGGCTGCAGTACCCCAAGCGAACGTGGTACGCCAGGAAGGGCCAGCCATACCAGGAACAGGAACAGCATCAGGCCATAGACCGCCACGGCCTTGGCGATGGAAACGATGGCGGCAATGCCTGTGTAGCGGAACACGGCTCGATACAGGCCGAAGCGCACGAAGATGGGCATCATCAACAACGGCGCGACCTGATAGACATGCCATTGGTAGCCCTCGGGGAAATGCAGCGTATCGAGCCGGATGGAAAAGGCGGTCCAGGTGGCGACCAGGCAGATCACCAGGTCGACCGCGATGACGATGCCCTGCTTGATCCGGCGTGGCAGGTGAATGATTTGGCGTCGCATAGTTATTTAATGGGATACACCGCTGCGCATGACGACCTTCTTCACGGTCTGGAGGAGGATATAAAGATCGAATCCGAATGACATGCGCTGCAAATACTGCTCATCGTACCGGACCTTGAGCGCAATGGGGAGCTCGTCGCGCCCGTTGATCTGTGCCCACCCTGTCACGCCCGGCACCAGCCGGTGCACGCCAGCGGCGGTACGCAGCTCGATCAGGTCGGCCTGGTTGAACAGGGCCGGCCGAGGACCAACCAGGCTCATATGCCCGACGAGGACGCTCCAGAGCTGGGGAATCTCGTCCAGGCTGGTCTTGCGCAGGAAGCCTCCGATCGGGCTCAGGTGCGAGCGGGCATCGGCCAGCAGGTGCGTGGCCACCGCCGGGGCGCCCACGCGCATGGTGCGGAACTTGGGCATATCGAACAGCTGGTTGTCCTTTCCCACCCGACTGGACCAATAGATGGCCGGCCCCGGGGAAGTCAATCGGATGCAGATCGCGATGATCGCGCCGGGAACGGCAAACACCGCCATTCCCATCAGCGCACAGAGAATGTCCAGACCTCGCTTCATGTCAATTACCTGTCAAATCAGAGAAAACGAATCACAAAACGCAAGCCGCTCGCGCCGGCCTGCCCTCACGCATCGAACTGGCGATACGCGGCCAATGTCTCGGCAATGACGCGAGCGGAACTGAATTGCTTTTCGGCCCGCTCGCGCCCCGCCCTGCCGAAAGCCTGGCGGCGCTGCGCATCGGGTACCAGCTCGCACAGGGCCGCAGCGAGTGCGGCGGTATCACGAGCGGGCACCAGCAGGCCGTTTACCCCGGGTTCCACCGCCTCGCGGCATCCAGGCACGTCCGTGGCCACCACCGCCCGCCCCGCCGCCAGCGCCTCGAGCAGGAACTTGGGCAAGCCCTCGCGATAGGAAGGCAGGCATGCGATGTGAGCCTGCGCCAGCAACTCTGGCACGTCGGTGCGATGCCCCAGCCACTGCACCACGCCTTCGCGCTGCCATTTCTGCAGAACGGCAGGCGGGATCGACGCCGGATTGCCCTCGTCGGGGCTGCCTACCAGCAGGAACCGGGTATCCGGCAGTTTTTCCCTGACCAGGCGCGCCGCGCCGACGAATTCCTCGATGCCCTTGTCCCACAACATGCGGGCGGCCAGGATCACGCGTACCGGCCCGACCGGTTCGGCAAGTGTTTCGACCTCATCGGTATCGACGCCGGCACCGCGGATGAGCACGGTGTCGCTGCGCCTTACCAGCCCCTGTTGCACCGCAGCGCCGAGGTCATCGGCATTCTCGAACACCACGCGGCTTCCCCGTGGGTTGAGCAGGCGTCGCATGCCCAGCATGATCAGCGGCTTGAGACAGCGCGCCAGCAGCCGGGGCGAGGTGAACACGAAGCCCATGCCTACCGGTGCATTGATGACATGGGGACGGGGGCCGAGCAGCGCGGCGAGAGTACCGTAGAGTATCGGCTTGAGCGCGATATGATGCACGATATGTGGCCGCTGGTGCCGGTAGATCTTCCACAGCGCCAACACCGTGGCCAGTTCCGAAAAGGGGTTCACGCCACGCCGGCTTACCTTGAGGTCGATGAAGCCCAGCCCCGCGCGCACGATCTCATCGACGTGCTCGCCAGCCCGCGCGGCCACGACCACCTCATAACCCGCATCACGGGCTGCCATGGCACGCGCCATGAAATGGGAGCAGAAGAACCAGTCTGCCGTGATGACGTACAAGATCTTTCTTTTCATGACAGCTCAATCCCGCGCGGCCAAGACGCTCTTGAGCGCCTGCTCGGCCCGCTCGTCGTGCGCGCCGGCCATCCTGGCAAAGAACAGCCGGCTGCTGCCCGGCATTGCCGCCAATACGTCAACTGCCACCTTGAGGGCGCCTGCCAAGATGGCCAGGCCCAGGTTGCGCCACTGGTGCCGTCGGTAGAACAGGCCGGCCTGGGCGCGCAACAGTTGCACCCGCGCCAGCCAGACTTTTCGTAGTGAAAAACTGTCCTGGCGGTAACCCAGCAGCACTTCGTCCAGGCAGGCATACCGGCTCGTCGGGGCGGCGCGCAGGAGCAGCTCCTGATCCTCTGCCCGCAGCACCTCCGGGGCGCGGTAGCGATGCGTCCTGAACCAGGAGGCCTTTCCCATCCAGGTGGGATGCGGCAGTGGCAGGCCACGCCACGGCCGGGCGCAGATCTCCTCGTGGGTGGCCCGGAAAGGCAACAGGCCAATGACCTCCATGGGCGACCGGAAGACGATGGCGCGCGTGCCCAGCAGGTCGATTTCCGGATGCGCGACCAGATAGTCCAACTGGCGCTGCAGGCGCGCGGGGAAGGCAACATCGTCGGCGTCCATGCGCGCGATGTATCTGCCCCGGGACATATCGATCCCCTGGTTCAGGCGCGCCGCCAACCCCTTGTGCTGACCGTCGACGATGAGGCGCAGGCGCTCGTCGCTGATGGCGCGCACGAGGTCGGGCGATCCATCGGTAGAACCATCGTCGAGCACCAGGACTTCCAGCGAGGTCGATCCCTGTGCCAGGATGGAACGCAACGCCAGGCCTAATGTGGCCCGGCCATTTTTTACCGGCAACAATACTGAAATCAGGGGCTGCTCAACGGACTGCATCATCGGACTGCGATCTTTCTGGGCGCGTGGCCATCATGTTCAGAGAAAAGAACTCGCCAAACGGCTCGTTGGCCACCGAGGCATCCACGGTGCCAGGCACGAAATGGGGTTCGTGCGGGTATTCCCGGCAATCCACGTAGCCGCATAGTTCAAGCTGGTACGACAGCCAGCAGGCATTGAAACCGGTCTTGTGAAAATCGTACGGCGTGGACTGGCCACCATAGACCAGGCCGACCCAGGGTGAATTCCCCCTGGTCTGGAAATGCTCGAAATTCTTGTGGTAGATCTTTACGATGCGGTCGATGTCGGGCACCGAGATGCGCAGTACGCCGCCCGGCGCCAGCACTTGCAACCAGCGCTTGAGCAGTGGCTGTACCTCTTCATGGGAGAAATGTTCCAGCACGTGACAGGCGTAAATCTCCTTGACCGAACCATCGGGAAACTTGCTCAGCACGCGGATATCATCGATGACATCGGCGGCAATGGTTTCCAGCGCATCGACATTGCAAAAACCGTCCAGTTTGATATTGCCGCAACCCAGGTGCAACCGATACGGTGGCGCGAACCGGTCGAGCCCGCCGGCGAAGCGCTTGCGCCGTTCGGATCGCTGCCGGGCCTTCTGCCACATGTCGTGCAGCTTGATGCGCTGTTGGCGCGTGGTGACCTTCTTCAGTACGAACTTCAGCGTTGCAGTCAAAGCCATCATTGCCTCCGAGTTCAGAATGCTCAAGTCAAATCAACGAGGGACACAGCCACTGTCATACGGCGCCGTCGGCGCTACTACACCAGCCTGCGGATAGGTCCACAGGTAGAACTTGGAAGCCTCCAGCGCCCAGACCATGGCGCCGCTCTGGTTGCACCAGTATTGGCGCACCGTCTGGCCGTCCCAGGTGGTGCGCCACTCGCCTTTCCGGGCGACGGTGGCAAAGGCGTGGGGCGGACCACCGCGAACGTAATGCGACATCCGCAGCGCAAAGGCGCCACTGATATCCCAGAAGGCACGGAAGGTATAGACCGGTGGCGTGCCATCGGGCACATCCATCAACACCAGGCTGTCACGGTCGGCAAGATCCACCACCGACTGCGGCAACGCCTGCAATATTTGCTGTTGCTCGTCCCAGCTCTTCTTCCAAGGAAGCGAATTGACCAGTAACGAATGGGCCAGGCACGCGATGACCATCGCCAATGCCAGCACCAGTGCAGCCTTGATCGGCTTGGCAGCCCCGTGCCAGGCCAACGCGAAGATAGCCGTCGACAGCAGCGAAAGCCAGAGACTGATGGCCAATGTGACCCTGCTGAACAGGCCCACCCATTCGATGGCGTATCCGGCGGCGGCGTAGATGATGACAGAGATGGCCAGTCCGAGCAGCAGGCTTAGCGGGACGACGACGCGCGCAGGTGAAAACACCCAGCGTCGAATATTGAGGATCAGGCAGGCAAGTACCAGCCACATCGCCCATGTCAGGCACTCCCGCCATTGCAGCGACGGCAGCAGCTGCACCAGCATCAGGTGACGATCGGAATCGAACGTCGAGATGATATTGGCCGATAGCTTCTTGCCCGCCTGCAGTTGCGCCGAACTCAGGCGATTCCAGGCCACGAAGAGCATTTGCAGCGAGGCGCTGCCAATGGCGAAGCGCCAGGCGAGTCGCCGCCGCTGACGGTCAGGACGCGAAAACGACCGCGCCAGCAGTACCAGCGAGAACGGCAACCAGATCATCCACGTGGCTTCATAGATGAGCCAGCTGGCGACCAGCAGCAGTAGTGACACATGCGTCTTGCGCACGCTCGGCTCAGGACCGACGACCAGGGCGATGGCACCCATGGCCAGCAGCATTCCCAGGTTGGGTGGCAGCATGACGGTCCAGGCCGAATAGCCTAGAGACCACGGGAAGACCAGCCACAGCATGCCCGCCGTCGCGCCGAAGACCTGGCCCTCGCCGCGGGGGGCATCCGAACACAGCGCCGATGCCACCCGGTGCAGTGCGATGGCGGCCATCAGGTGGATCATCGCCAGGCTGGCCTGCCACAGCACCACGTTGTCCCGCAGCAGCGGGCGCAGGACGTAGAGAATAACCAGGTACAGCGGGCGGCCGGGGTCGGCCTTGACCAGCGGCCACAGGTCACCGGATCGCTCCAGGGGCAAGGCGACGCTGGACCAGTCGTCGTGGTAAAAGCCGAAGAATGCCGGACGCCACGCGACCAGGCATAGCCATACCACGATCAACAACGGCACCGACCATGACCTGGAAGGTGATCCGGGCAATGTGCCCTGGCTCGATGGCCGCCACTTTGACAAGAACATTTATTCCCCCTGATGTCGAGTCAATTGGCAGCCGTTTGTAACGCTGCGAGGTATTGCTTGTAGTCGCGGATATAGTCCGCCTCGTCGTATTTGTCCGAGGCCAGCACCAGGCAGACGGTGCCAGGATCGAAATTGATTTCCGCCGCCCAGATCATGGGCGGTACATGCAACCCCTTCCATGGCCTGTTGAGATGGATCTTCGCCTGGAACTCGCCATCGTCGAGTGCCACGTCAAAGCTGCCCGACAGGCAGATGATGAACTGGTGCAGGTTGCGATGGGCATGCGCCCCACGGCTTTCCTCGGTCGGAACGTCGTACAGGTAGAACACCCTTTTGATCTCGAAGGGAACATGATTGCTTTCCTCGACGAAGGTGAGGTTGCCGCGTGGGTCACTGATCTTCGGCAAGGCTACGACCTTGCAGTCATTGATCGTCGGTTTTGCTTTCACTGTATTTCCTCCCCCGGAAAATAGATCTTGTTAATACGTACATCACAGGCACACTCACCGCCACCACCAGCAACGGCCCGACTTCCTTGGGCACCCCGAGCCAGGAGACCAGCAGCCACAATATCGCCACACCCAACAGATAGTTCGCCAGGTAGCTCAGCAGGTAGGCCGCGCCGGAACGCGTGTCCGGCTTGCTGCGAAATACCCACCAGGCATTGAGCAGGTAACCCAGCGCGATCCCGCTGACATAGGTCAGCGAGTACGCCCATATATACGGAATGAACTGTATCAACAGCAAGTACAACAGGTAGGTCAGGCTGGTATTGATCACGCCTGCGATGACGAACCGAAGGAAACTGAGGTCACCAGATCTCATCGATCACCGTCTCCGGGCGTTTGTTGGTTTCATCGAAAATACGCCAAAGGTACTCACCAATGACGCCCAGCATGACGATGATCAAGCCCAACAGGAAGGTGATCAAGGCCACCACGGTGGCAAAGCCCTCCACCGGGATGCGATTGAGGAAAGCGTTGACCACGACCATGCCGCCGTAGACGAAGCTGCAGGTCGCCACGATGGCGCCAACGCCGGAGATGGCACGGATGGGCTTGATCGAGAAACCCAGCATCACATCCAGGAAGGCATTGAACTTCTTGGCGAAGGTCCAACCTGACTTGCCATGCCTGCGTGCCGGGCGATGATAGTGGATGACTTCCGGTTTATAGCCGAGCCAATAGGCTAGCAGGGGTGTAAACACGCTCTTGGCACTGTTCTGCAGATAGGGCAGGAAGGCCTTGTCCATCAGGGCCATGTCATAGCCACCCACGGGATAGTCCTTGATCACGAAAGCTCGCAGCAGCATGTAGTAGATGCGCGAATAAATGCGGGAGACGACAGGGTCATCGCGCGCAATGCGCTCGCAGATCACGAACTTGGCCCCCGCCTGCCAGCGCTGGACCAGCTCCATGATCAATCCCGGGGGGTCCTGCAGGTCTGCGGCCACCACCATGAAGGCATCGCCGGTGACGAACTTCAAGCCGGTCTTGGAGCAGTGGACCGCACCGAAATTGCGCGTGAGCTTGACCACCCGCGTGGCCGGACGCGTGTCGCGAAACGCCAGCAGGCGGGCCAGCGAATCGTCGCGCGAACCATCGTCGACGAAGATGAGTTCCAGGTCGATGCTACGTGCGGCCAAGCCTTCCTCCAGCCGTGTCAGCTCCGAAAACAGGTGCGGCAGGCTCAGTGCATTGAAATAGACCGGCACGACGATGGATAGCTTTTTGTTCATGCTTTTAATGGTAGCTCGTAGAATTCGTGGGCGACGCCGGCTGCGCCGAACTCCGACTTGAAGCGATACAAGCCGTCGTTGAGAACGGTCCCTGCTTCTTCATTGCTGGTGCCGAAATCGAAATAGCGCGCACCCTCCCGGCTAGCCGTGTCGATCGCCGACTCGAATACCAGGTCCAGCGCCCCCAGTTCATAGGCCCTTTCGCTGGCGGCAATATATTGGGCGTGCCAGACTGCGACGCCGTTGAAAAAGACCACCCCTGCCTCGACCCGGCCATCCACCAGTGCGCACAGCGATCGTATCTGTTCCGGAAACCGTTCCCGCAGCAGGAGCAATTCGTCCAGGCCATGCACCGGACGTGCGTCATGCTTGCGTTGCAGATTGCCATTCAGGACATCCCACAACGGACCAAGCAAACCAGGATCGTCGGACAGCACCGCAGCTGTCATGGCACGCTTGAAGCTGCGCTTGCGTCGCGTGCTACGCTGCAGCCGGGCAGACAGGTCCATGGCGCAGGACAGGTCGCAACGCGTGCGTTGCGCGTGCAACCTGAACAATGCATATAGGTCGTCCTGGGCCGGCGCCCTGGCGTAGATATGCGGTATGGCCTTGTACAACAGCGAATGGTAGCCGGCGCACCGATAGTGTTCGGCTACCGCCCCCATGGCATCGAGCATTTTCGTGCCTCCCAGCCGTCCTTCATGCACGATGCCACCGTACGTGATGCCCGGATGGCTGACCACCTGGTCGGCATGGGCGGGCGACTGCGCTGCGGGAAACACGCCAACCGGCTTGCCGCCATCGAGCAGGATCAGCGAAAGGTCCTTGAACCGTTCCCCGTGATACGACAGGAAACGCCGGGTATGCAGCAGCGTACCGTTGATCGAGAGCTTGCAAAATGCGTCCCAGCGCTCTGCGTCGCTGTCGACGAAGGGAACGATCTCGATAGTCAAGGTATCAACTCCGCCACGCAGAACCCTTGCTCGCCGAAATTGTTGCCGTTATAGAAGCAATAGGTCTTGCCGCAGGACTCGATGACGGCGCTGTACATGATCGCTTCCGAAGCGAGATCGCCGTCCTCGACGTCGAGCCCCATCTCCTCGTCCTTGCGCACCCAGTGCAAGCCATCGGCTGATTCTGCATAGCCCAGGCGGTAAGCTCCGAGCGACCGTTTCCTGATGGAATAGAACAACTGGTAACCCCGCTCCGACTTGACGACCCAGGGACGACCGAACCCATGCTCGTCGGCACCGGTCAGCGCCATCGACAGGGTGCCGGTGTCGCCCCACGTCACGCCATCTGCCGACTCCTGGTAGCGCAAGTCATACACCGGCATGGCCTTGCCATTGAGCATGGTCCACTCGCTGCCGGCGACATACCAGAGTCTGAACACGCCTTGGTCGACCATGGCAAAGGGACCGCCACGGAAGAATCGCTCGGTGTCGGTACGCTCCAGCACCGGCGTACTGGAAAGACGCCTGAACGTCGCGCCGTTGTCGTTGCTCACCGCCACGCCCGAGAGAATGCGGTAGCGTATCCTGGTGCAGATCTCGAAGCCCGAGTAATACATCCACAGGTCGCCCGACGGCACCCGCACGATACTCAACGGCATTAGCCCGTTGTCGTCGAATGAGCCCGGCTCGCCGATGTCCATGACCGCATCCGACGACACGCCGAGCACCCGGGTGGGATCCGTGGCATCCACATCGACATACCCGGGGCGCCCACGGCCTTGCTCATCAAGACAGGTAACAAAGACGCGGATGGTCCGGTCATCCAGTCGGAACGGCGTGGGGCCCATCGCATGGCTGCGCGACCAGGGTTGCGTGGCGTCGTTGCGCCAGACCAGTCCGAGCTTGCGCCACTTCATTTCCGGACCTTCAGAAAACGGGTTGCGGACACCTTGGCCAGCTCCGGTGCAACGTTCTTGAAGAGCTGGTCCGGTTGGGTATCTTGGGCGATGGCCACGCCGACCCCGATCCAGTTGTCCGCACCGAGATTGACGTTGTTGGCCAACGCGGCATTGACGCCAATGAAGGTGTTGGCACCGACGTTGCAAAACCCCGAGATGACCACGTGCGAGGAAACGAAACAGTTGTCCTGCACCACGCTGTGGTGACCGATATGGTTTCCGCTCCACAGCACCACGTTGTTGCCGACTTTGACGAAAGGCTGCAACGTGTTGTCCTCGAACACAAAGCAATGTTCGCCAAATTCGACGTTATGCCAGACGAAGGCACGCGAGCTGATGTAACTGGCGGGAACATAGCCCTTTTCCTTCATCGCCAGGTAGAGCCGTGTGCGTAGTCGGTTCAGCTCCGAATAAACGAGTGCGGCATAGAACTCGACCTCGTCCGGACGGAAATGCTGTTCGACCTGCTCCAGCGCCACCACGGGGAGACCGAACAATTCGGTTTTCTTCAGGTAGGCCGATTCAACCGCGAAACCGACCACATCGTAGTCCGAATCGTGCGTGAAACATTCGTAAGCCACCTCGGCGAAAGCGCTGTCGCCGACGATGACCAGTTTTCTGGGCTTGCTCATGCGCGCTCCCTTCAGGGTCGTATGATGAGGATGTCTTCGCGCCGATTGGCCATCGGCAGATTCGCTGGTTGACCCACCACATAGGCATCAAAACCTTGCGCCCGGGCTCGCTGCAGCAGCGCCATGACGATGGCATCGTCGATCTGGTCGTGTTCGATCTGGTTGAACGCAACGCGGGGCGGCTCGGAGGTGTTCATGAATTCCTGGTGAAAGCGGATGCCGGCTTCGCTGGCGAAGAAGCGCTTGCGCTTGGAAACGTTGGGGATATCGCCGATCAGGAACTGGCCACCGGGAGCGAGCAACGCCAATGAGGCGTCGAGGAAACGGAAGAACGCGGTGTCGACCAGCACATAGTGCAGCACGCTATAGCAGACGATCACGTCGAACTTGCCGGCGTTGGCATCGAGAAGCTCGGGGCAATTGGGATACAGGGCAGCCGTCTTTTCGATGAACCCGGCGTCGGGCAGCAAGTCCAGCATCTCGCGATTGTCGACCAGTGCCAAATGGTGGCCACGGGCACGGCAGTGCTCGATGAGCATCTGCGGCAGGTCGCTGCAACCCGGGCCGATATCGAGCACTCGCTGTTGCTCGCGGTCGAGGTTGCCCAGCTTGCTGCGTATATCGGCAAAGATGGCGGCTTCGAAGCCGGCACGATAGGCATCCGGAAAACCGATTCGCTCGTACTTGGAGAGCGAGGAATCACTGGCGAGCTGGCGAAAATCCTCGAACCCGATATTGGAAAACGACTTAGCGGTGGCCATGTCAGTGCACTCCCTTGTCGTCGTCGGCCTCGCATTGCCACGCATTGACGGCCAGCGCGACCTGGTCGACCTCACCATCGGTCATTTCCGGATAGCACGGCAGCGTCAGCACCTCGCCCGCAAGCAGCTCGGTGACGGGCAATGAGATGTCGGCATAGGCGCCGTCGAAGAAAGGCTGGCGATGGTCGGGGATGGGGTAGTGGACATCGGAGGCAACCTGACTGGCCTTGAGGTGTCGCGCCAGACTATCGCGCTGGCTGCAGCGCACGACATACAGATGCGCGACGTATTCCGTGCCACCGAATGCCGGCAGGCTTACGCGCGGATGGTCGATACGGCTTGCGTAGCGCGCGGCGATCTGACGTCGGCGCTCGTTAGCACCGTCCAGGTCAGGCAGGAACACCGACAGGATCGCCGCCTGCAATTCGTCGAGCCGGCTGTTACGTCCGCCAGGCACACTGACCTCGTACTTGGCGCCCCATCCATACTGACGAAGCTGCCGCACTTTGGCCGCCAGCCCGGTGTCATCGGTCAGCACCGCACCGCCGTCACCGAGGGCACCGAGGTTCTTGGTGGGATAGAAACTGAAGGCGGCGATGTTCCCGAAACTGCCGGCGCGCCGGCCTCCGACCTGCGCACCATGGCATTGCGCGCAGTCTTCCAGCAAGGCGATGCCTCGCCGGCGACATAGCGCTGCGATCTCGTCGATCCCGGCGGCAATACGTCCGTAGAGATGGGTGACCACCACCACCCTCGCCCCGGCATCGATGGCCCGCTCGACTTGTGCCAGCGTGGCGCATGCCGAGTCCTCGGCCACATCCATGAACAACGGCACCGCGCCAATGGCCAATACGGCATTGGTGGTATACATCGCCGCATTGGCCACGGTGGCGACCTGGTCACCGGCTTGCACGCCCAGTGAGCGCAATGCCAATTCGATCGCATCGGTGCCGTTGGCCACGCCGATGCAGTGGCCCAGGCCGATATAGGCGGCAAAAGCCTTCTCGAACTGCGCCACTTCCGGCCCGAGCACCAGCCAGCCGCTGGAAAGCACCTTGGACATTGCCCCTTCCAGCCGGGCTTGATATGGAGCAATGCGTGCGCCGAGATTATTGATTAGTTGCATCGTTTCAACATTGAAAATGGTTGCCCGCCGCTTATGGCGCGACGCGGATATCCTGCCAGACTTCGCCCACCCCATCTGCGAAATCCACCTTGGGGGCCCAGCCAGTGGCGGCATGCAGGCGCGCCGAACTGAGTACGTTGGCGGCCACGTCGAACTGCCGCTGCGCGACTATCTCAAGTGTTACCTCGTAGCCGTCGCGGCTGGCAAAGCGTTCGATCACGGCCAGCACATCACGGTTGTTGCGGCCGATGCCCGAGCCGATATTGTAGATCTCGCCGGCACCCTGCTCGACCTCCAACGCGGCAAGGATGCCCGATGCCACATCGCTGACATGCAGATAGTCGCGCACGGTGCCGTCTTGTCCGAAGATGGTCACGCTTTCGCGATTGAGGATGCGCCCGATGGCCGTGGCGATAAAGCCCTGCCCGACAAACGGCTTCTGGCCGGCGCCATAGGCATTGGAAGGCCTGACGATGGTGACCGGCAAACCATGCAGGCGATGGAACATCAATCCATAATGCTCGATGGTCAGCTTGGTGATGCCGTAAGGCGAAATCGGGGCGGTGCGGCTGTCCTCGGTCAATGGCAGCGAAGAAGCCGGACCGTAGACGGTGCCGCCCGACGACACGATGAGCAACCTGCGCAGTCGCGTCGCGTCGACCGCTTCCTGCAACATGCCCACGCTCAGCGGCAGGTTCGCCTGGAGATCGAACATCGGATCCTGGAAACTGGTCTTGGGCACGGTGGCGTAGGCCAGGTCGACGACTTCGTCGCACAGCGCCAGATGGGCTCGCAGCGCGCCCCGGTCACCGTAGTCGCAGCAGACATAGGAGGCGCCCGGCGGCAGCCCCTCGGGCCTGGCGCGGCGACGTCCCATCACTACCACCTCGCGACCGGTAGCGAGCAGTTGCTTGGCCAGGTGCCGGCCAATGAAACCGGCTCCGCCTATCACACATGTACGCATTGCGGACTCCATTCAGGGCCGTTGGCCGGCCAGGATGCGTTCGTACTGCTTGGCAATGGCAAACCAGGTGTACCTGGCCGACCAGTTCTGGCGACCGGTCTGGCCCATCGCCCGCAGCACCTCTGGCTTGGCCATGAGCCCGACAATGGCACGCCCCAGTTCGACCGGGTTGACCCGGGTGTAGCCGCGCTCATCCTTGGGAGCAGGGCAGATCACACCGCCGCCGGTCCACCGGGCGATCTCCTCGGCGTTTCCCACGGGAACCGAAAGGAAAGGCGTGCCTGCAGCCACGGTTTCAAACAACACCAGCGGAGAATATTCGATATTGGATGCGAAGACGAACAAATCCGCGGCCATGTAGGCCTGTACCAGCTCGGCGCGATCGAAATCGGTGACCAATACCTGCTTGCCCGGCATCTTGCGAACCTTCTCGATCCAGTGCTCCATCGGCATGGCTGATTCGCCCATGAAGTAGGGAGCGAAACGGCCACTCACGCCCACCATCAATGCCGCGATACGTTGCCGCACACCGGCCACGCCTTCGCGCCGCAAGACCCCGAAGGAACGGAATGCAAGACCGAGAAACCGCCTTGCCAGTGCCCACAGGCGGGTAAATACACCGACCACCGGGCGTGCAGGGAGGTTTTCCGGGTTCATCTGCACATTCGGGCGCGGCGGGGCATTGCCGTTGAGTATCAAGGTGGCCTTGCGCCGGCCGATCGACATCTTGGCGAACGCCTGGGCAATTTCACGATGGCCCTTCACGCCTGTCAGGCTGCCGACCGTGAGCATGACGAAACTTTCGTCGGCAATACCGTTACGCGCGCGAAAAGTCGGGTCGGACGCAACATTGAATTCATGCTCGCTGGCGCCGTTGGCCAGGATACTGAAATGGGTCATGCCATGCGCGCGTGCAAAATCGACGTCGCGATAGTGCTCGGCGTAGAAAATCAGGTGGTCGAGCTGGCGCAGGACGGCAGGCAGCTCTTCGAAATACTGTGCGTAGGTCGGTTCGTACAGGCCCGAGAAACCACATGGGATGAATACCTTGCGCGCGGTAACGCTGTGAAACACCGGCCACAGGGCATCGAAAGTCCACTGTTGCGCCGCCTTGATCATGATGGCATCGCAGGCGAAATTGCACACGAAGTCCTGGTAGCGCTCGACTTCGCCCACCATTCCGCGCACCAGGTTGCCGGTAACCCCGAACTCGACGATCTTCACTCCGTTATGCTGGTCGAAGTTGCGGTCGGCCAGTGCGGTGGTGGCCACTGTGACCTCGTGGCCCCACGACACCAGGCGCTCGGCGATATGGCGCATGACTTCCTGGACCCCGCCGATGCTGGGGTAATAGAACTCGCAGCAAAATAGAAACCGCATGATGTCGTGTCGCCCCGTTTATCTTCTGACGATTGTTCTGACGATTCTTCTGGCGAGGGAACGTGCGCGACCCAGCACAGGCTTGAGCCACTGGGTCCGGGTCCGCACCATCATATACTGGTACTTGAGGATGTCGGCACGTTCTTGCGCCCGTTGGCGAACCTGCGGCGTATTGTACTGACGCGCCAACGCCTCGCCCGCATCGAGCACGAGCTGGCGCATGCGCGCCAGGTCAGGACGGCGCGAGAGCCGATGCAACGCGGAATGCGTCAGGGCAGCGGCGTCGACGCTGGCCTGGTCAGGGCTGGCCATGCCATTGGCCATGGCCAGGTTTTCCGCACAGATGGTAACCAGCTTGTCGAGGAAGGGATTGGGCCCGGTACGCGACATGCTCTGCGGTACCTCGCGATAGACCAGCAGCCGCTCCGGCAAGTTGGCCACCTGGCCGGCGCGCGCCAGTCGCGACCACAGCTCGTAGTCCTCCGGAGGCTGTCGCTCGCGGTCGGTGCTGTAGCCGCCCGCGGCTAGCACGCGGTCCCTGCGAAGCATCACCGAACTATGCACGAAGGGGTTGTTGAACAGCAGGTCGAAGCTCAGGGTGGCATGGTCGGTCGGATGCTGGTGCACACGGTCGGTCGGCTGGTCTTGTATCCAGATGTCGGCGGCGCTTCCCAGCAGGATGCAATCGGGATGGGCCTCCATGTAGGCCAGCTGCTTTTCGAGCCGTTGCGGATGCGACAGGTCGTCCTGGTCCTGGCGCGCGATGTAGCGCCCGTTGGCCAGTTGCAGGCCCCGATTGAGGGTAGCGGCCAGCCCCATGTTTTCCTGGTGCACGACCCTGATGCGCGGGTCGCTCAAGGTGGCGAGGAGTTCGGCGGAATTGTCCTTGGAGCCATCATTGATGATCAGCAATTCGAATTCACCGAAGCTCTGCGCCAGGATCGAACGCACCGCCTGCACCACATCGGCCGCACCGTTATAGACCGGCAGCAGCACCGTCACGGGGACGGCGTTCACAGGCGCACCCAGGCAGCAGGGATAAGGTCGCGCGTGTCGTTGGTGGCGTCCTTGAACCAGCGCTGCGGCGCCACTACGATCTTGTCTTCGGCCGGATTGAGCCAGGCGCCCCACCAGCTGAAGGAGCTATTGGCGATGATATGGTGACGACAGCTCTTCATCAACATCATGTCGTAGATGCCGTGGTCGGCCGAGTTGATCTGCACGAAAGTGGCGGGATGGCCGATCTGCAGGTTCTCGCGCACCCATTCATGATCATCCGAGAAGACGAAGAAATGCGGCGCCTCGACCCGGCCACCGATATGCGCTACCGCATCGCGGTAGTAGTCCAGCGAACAGACACCATGATATTGGGCGGTATGGGCATTGCTGACGTAGTCGCCACGGCGCACGTGCAGCGACACCGCACCGGCGCCAGCCGTGGCGATCTGCGCAGCCATGGCGGCATTATCGGAGCCCCAGTCACCCTTGAGGGTGAATTCGTCCAGCAGGTGCTGGCGGATCCGGGCGAAATACCGTTCGCTTTGCCAGTAGCCGTCCAGGTAGACGGGCGCACTGGCCTGCTCGATGCGTGCATCGTAGGTAAAACTGGCTTCGCGCAGGATGCGATCGGCCGGCTGCGGCCACACCTTGCGCAGCACCCGCGCCAGCAGCGAGGTGCCAGGGGTCGCGTTCACGCCCAGGCGCGCCAGCTGCTGGGCGCTTGCGGCAGTGGCGTCGATACGGAAGCCGTCGAGTTCGTAGCGCCGGAGCTCGTAATTGGCAAATCCAGATACATCCAGCAACAGGGGCGAGCCGACGCGCAAGGCCAGCGCACGCCCGGCGGCGTATTGGAACATCTGGTTGCCCAGTCCTCCGATGAGTCGAGTAGCTATCATGCCTTGCGCTTCCAGTTTTCCCATACGAATTGATAGTGGTACACCTGCTCGTGCGTCACCGCCAGGCGCTCCTGGATACGCCGCATGCGGACGTCGGCATCAGGCACGAAATCATGGAACTGCACCTGGATGTCGCGCACATGCGTAATGAAACCCGTGTCGATCAGATGCTCCAGCAGGTCGTATTCGCCCCCTTCGATATTGATCTTGAGCAAGGCAATCTCGGTGACCTGGTGCTGGTTGCACCATTGCCCGAAATCCCTGATCTCGATGCGCAATGCCTGGCCCACGTCGGCGTGCACCGACGAGGCGTCGTCGGCCAACGAAATGTCCATGAAGTCGTCGCGTGCACCGGCTGCAAACGGATGCAGCACGATCCTCGAATTGTTGACGAAGCGTTCGGCAATGGCGCGCGCGAACTGCGGCACCGGTTCGAAGACATGGATGGTACACAGGTAGCGGCTGTAGATATCACTGCTCCATTGCCCCTGGTATCCGCCCAGGTCAACCACGATGTCATGCGCGGCCAACGGATATTGCTGGCGCAGCGTAGCGTCGCCCTGGTCGGCCACCCAGCGCTGGTGGGCCAGTTCCTTCTCGGTCTTCAATGGCGGCGGCGGCGGTGGTGGCGGCGGCGGCGGCGGATCGATCCGGTCGGCCAGGTGCTGCAAACGATAGGAAGCGCTGCGCAATACCCTGAGCAAGAGATTGAGCATCGTCACTCCCAGGCACGGGTAGCGACCGGCACGCCACAACGACGCGCCAGGGCGAAGTCGGCGCGGGCGGCATCGAGCTGCCTGTCATGCTCGTGCAGCAGGCCGCGCCAGTAGCAGAAATGTCCGCCGATGCCGTACTTGAGCGAATCGGCGTAGAAATCGGGCAGCATCATCAGCGTCTGGCGCTCCTCGCCCCTGGCCGTGGCGAGCATGGCCTCCCAGCGCGAGGTCGCCTCGCACGGGGTCGAGTTCAGTCGCAGCGCCATGGCGGCTTGCACCACGTCGCTGACCTGTACCTTGTTCCACAGGTACGCCGGCATGGCGATCATGACGTCGCCGGCCATGAAGGCGCGGAAATTACCAGGCAGCGCTTCGAGCGCCTCCATCAGCCGAAGCAGGCTGGGATAACCGCCATTGGCCTCATGCGTCTCGAAGCCTTCGGGAAGGTCGATGAAATAGCGGATGTCATCGATGAGAATGACATCGCGGTCGCGTCCGCGCCGGGCGATCAAGGCCAGTTCGGTCATGATGGGCGTGTTCTCTGCCGCGCGCGCGGTGGATCCGCCGCTCCAGTGGGCGTCGAGCCAGATCGTGGCTGCGTTGCCGCCGGTCATGTCCAATGCATGGTCGAGCATACGCGCAGAGTCGCCATGCAGCAGCCTCACGCCGCTGTCGGTGGCGAATTTCTTGAGCGCATCGCGGTAGAGCTGGTCCGACAGCTCTATCGATACCACCCGTTCGAACAGCGGGCTCATTGCCGCGGTGGTGTGTCCCAGATAGGTGCCGGTCTCGATGAATGTCCGGGTGCTGCCGATATCGCGCAAGGGGCGGATCCTGTCGGGTGACAGGACGTTGGCGCCATCCTTCAATAAACGCATTTCAAGATGCATTGAAAACTACCTCGTGTATGACTGAAAGTTGCCGCTGGTCGGCCTACCCTGCTCACGCCTTGCCGCGCTTGGCCTTGAAGCGGTCGAGCGCCTCATAGTAAGCCTGGCCCTGGCCGGCGGGCAGTTGGCGCAACTCCGGGGGCAACGGCTGGATGTCCTCGTCCCGGATTTCCACGCCGTGCCAGACCAGCGTCTTCTCGCCGGCTACGACGACTTCGCCGTTGTAGCCGTGGAACAGGGCCGCCTCGAATTGCCGGCTCTTTACCTGCGATGGGCGATAGGTCGGGATGCCATGGCGCTGGCACAACTCTGCCGGCATGAAGAAGCCATTCCAGTCGGTCGCCGCTACCAGGGCGTAACCCTTTTCCCTGGCCAATTCGTCCAGCGCGGCCAGCGAATTGCCAAAATTGAGCTGTGGATCGTTATCCTGGACGTAGCCCACATGCGCCGGAATGGTGGGATTGAATTCGATCACGCACAGCAACGCCGAATGACGCTGCAGCGCATTCCACACATGATAGTCATTGCCGTCGATGTCGATCGACAACACGGTGATCTCGTCGGGCGCATCGACACGATCCAGCAGCGCGTCAAGCGCGTTGTCGCCGGTCGTGCCGACGTAGGCGTTGAGCGCGCTGATACGGTCGTTGCCGCCATAGTTGCGCAGCAAGTCCTGGAAGCGGGTGCTATCGCCCTCGATGAAGCAGCCGCTCCAGCCCTTCTCGGCCAGCCAGGCGCTATTGGACAGATGCTTGCCATCCCATGCGCCGAACTCGACGAAGTAACCGGTATCTATCCCCGCCAAGCCCAGCAGATATTCGATTACACCGTCTTCCCCACACTGGGAAAACACGTTCTTCCGGTACTGATCGAATGGGTTACGGAGCTCTTCATCAAAGACTTTGATTTTCATGTCGGTTTTACGAAAGTGACCCTGGGGCCATCGGTTATCAGGTGAGCGTGCGGTACGACCATTGCAGCCTCGGCCGGCTCAGTCCGGGCAAGGCGCCGTTCCAGCCGTGTCGGCGCGTATCGGCTGCAGACGGCTCGTGCATCTCGAAGCGCAGCGCATTTTCCACCGCGAAGTGCAACGGCGCCTCGAGCTCATAGCTGCTCAGGGCCAGCATGACGGTAAAGCGGCCCACGTTGAACTGGAACGGGTCGATATGGCACATGGCCTCGTATTCGCCGGGACCGGTCTGGGCCGTGTCCTCGGGGAAGGAAATGAAGAACCGATTCCCGGATTCGTCATAGAAGTGGAAGTTTGGAACCAGGCGATACGGGACATCCTTCAGCACCCGGTAGCGCAACGTGATGGCAAAGGACTCGTTGATATCGAGGTTGCCGCGGGCCATGCCCTGGCTATCGACCACCGCGCCGCCGATGCATACCGCGTAGTCCGGGCACTGGATGTGCGTTTCAGCGTTGGCATCCGGAAACTCGAAACTTGGCTTGTGCCAGGCCTCGCCCTCGGCTTCAGCCAGCACCGTGCGCAGGTAATCGGTGGCCGCATCTTCCACCGAAGAAAAGGACACCACCCTGCCCTGCTTGAGGTACAGGGCCTTTTCACACATCGCCTTCACCGCTGCCATGCTATGACTGACGAAGATGACAGTACGACCGTCACCGGTGAGCTCCTTCATGCGGTCCGCGCAACGTTTCTGAAATGCCTGGTCGCCCACCGACAATACCTCGTCGACGATGAGGATGTCCGGATCGAGCCAGGCCGATACCGAAAAAGCGAGGCGCACATACATGCCGCTGGAGTAATGCTTGACGGGGGTATCGAGGAATTTTTCCACCCCCGAGAACGAGACGATCTGGTCGAACTTCTTCTTGATCTCGCTGCGCGGCATGCCCAGGATGGCGCCGTTGAGGAAGATGTTTTCGCGGCCGGTCAGCTCCGGGTGGAAACCGGTGCCGACCTCGAGCAGGCTGGCCACCTTGCCACGAATGGAGATGCGGCCCTCGGTGGGCTCGGTGATGCGGCTGAGCAACTTGAGCAGGGTGGACTTGCCGGCGCCATTGCCGCCGATGATAGCAATGCGTTGCCCTTCCCCGACCTCGAAGGAGACATCCTTCAAGGCCCAGAACTGCTCGGACGGGCTGGCCTTGGGCTCTTCGGCCTGGATCACCTCGGGTGACCTGCGCAGGCGGGCAAAGGGACGCGTGAGAACTTCGCGAATCGACCTCGCCCCGCCACTGTTGGTGTGGTTGATGAGATATCGCTTCGACAGATTCTCAACCTTGATGGAGTAACTCATGTGTCAGATCACGTCGGCGAAGTTTGCTTCGGACTTTCGGAAATACCAGATCCCGCCGGCCAGTATGAGGATGCTCCCCACCACGGAAATGGCAAATCCCGGCCAATAGAGTTGGCTATCCTGGCCCAGCAGGCACCAGCGGAAACCGTCGATCACCCCGACCAGCGGATTGAGCGAATACAGGAAACGCCATTTTTCCGGAATCAGGTTGGTCGCATAGCCCACCGGCGAAATGTAGATGCCCAGCTGCAGGCAAAACGGAATGAGGTGGCGGAAATCGCGATAACGTACGTTCAGGGCGGCCGCCCACAGCCCCAGCCCGAAGGCAATGACGGCGGTAAACAGCGAAAACAACGGCAACAGCAGGATGCGCCAGTCGGGCCAGTGGTTGTACCAGACCAGCATGACCAGCAGCAGCAGGCAGGAAATAAGGTAATCCACCAGGCACACCAGCAGCGTGCTGCACGGGACGATCAAGCGCGGGAAATAGATCTTAGAAAGCAGGTTGGCGTTTCCTACCAGGCTGTTGCTGCACTCGGTGAGCGCGCTGGAGAAAAAGAACCAGGGCAACATGCCGGTCAGCACCAGCAGCGGGTAGGGCACACCGTTGGAAGGCAGGTTGGCGATACGACCGAACACCACCGAGAACACCAGCATCGTCAACAGCGGGCGGATGATGACCCAGCTGGCCCCGATCAGGGTCTGCTTGTAGCGCACGAGGATATCCCGCCACGCCAGGAACAACAGCATTTCGCGGTGCGACCAGATATCGCGCCAATAACCATTGGAACGAGCTCCGCTCTCAATGATGACGACCGGTTGAGAGGACATAGAAATCAGTGGTGAGGATTGCGCAGCAGGTTATGCAGGTATTTGCCATAGGAATTCTTCATCATCGGTGCGGCCAGCTTTTCCAGCTGTTCAGCCGTGATGTAGTTTCGGTGGAAGGCAATTTCCTCGGGGCAGCCAATCTTGAGTCCCTGGCGCTTTTCGATGGTGGCAATGAATTGTCCCGCGTCCAGCAGCGAATCGTGCGTGCCGGTATCAAGCCAGGCATGTCCTCGCCCCATGACCACGACGTTCAGTTCGCCGCGCTCGAGGTAGGTGCGGTTGACGTCGGTAATCTCGAGCTCGCCCCGTGCCGAAGGCTTGAGATTCCTGACGATGTCGACCACCTGGTTGTCGTAGAAATACAAGCCGGTCACGGCGAAATCGGATTTCGGGTGCTCCGGTTTTTCCTCCAGGCTGACGGCCCGGTTGTTCTGGTCGAACTCGACCACCCCGTAGCGCTCGGGGTCGTTGACGTGATAAGCGAACACGGAAGCGCCGGACTGTTGCGAGGAAAGCCTGGCGAGGTCGTGACCCAACTGGTTGCCGTGGAAGATGTTGTCGCCCAGGATCAGCGCGCTGTTCTGGTTACCCAGGAAGGACTGGCCGATCGTAAACGCCTGCGGCAGCCCATCCGGGCTTTCCTGCACGGCGTAGGTGAAGTTCATGCCCCACTGGCTGCCATCGCCCAGCAGTTGCGAGAAGCGCGGCGTGTCCTGCGGCGTGGAGATGATCAGGATGTCGCGAATCCCGGCCAGCATCAACGTCGTCAATGGATAGTAGATCATCGGCTTATCGTAGATCGGCAGCAATTGCTTGGACACCGACAGGGTTGCCGGATACAGCCGCGTTCCCGAGCCTCCCGCAAGAATCAAACCTTTTCGTGCAGTCATTGGCGTTCCTTGTAATTGCTGTCGATCCATTCGCGATAGGACCCATCGGCTACCTGCTCGACCCATTGCTGGTTGTCGAGATACCAGCGCACGGTTTTGTCGATGCCGGAGTCGAAGGACTCCTGTGGGAACCAGCCCAGTTCGGCCTGGATCTTGGTGGCATCTATGGCATAGCGCACATCGTGTCCAGGCCGGTCCTTGACGAACTCGATCTGGTCCGCATAGCTGCCGCTAGCCTTGGGAGCATAGGCGTCGAGCAGCGCGCAAATGGTGCGCACTACCTCGATATTGCGTTTTTCGTTGTTGCCGCCGACGTTGTAGGTCTCACCCGGCCGGCCCGCGTCGAGCACTGCGCGAATGGCGCGGCAGTGGTCGACCACGTATAGCCAGTCGCGGATCTGCTGGCCATCGCCATAGACCGGCAAGGACTTGCCGGCCAAGGCATTGCGGATCACCAACGGAATGAGTTTTTCCGGAAAGTGATAAGGGCCATAGTTATTGGAGCAGTTGGTTGTCAGTACCGGCAGCCCATAGGTGTGGTGGTATGCCCGTACCAGATGATCGCTGGCCGCCTTGCTCGCCGAATAAGGGCTATTGGGAGCATATTGGTTGCGCTCGTTGAAAGCAGGATCCTGCTTGCCGAGGCTGCCATATACCTCGTCGGTGGAAACGTGCAAGAAGCGCAAAGCCAGCTTGCCCTGCTCATCCAACCCGGCATGGTAGGCGCGCACGCTCTCCAACAGGTTGAAAGTGCAGACGATGTTGGTCTGGATGAAATCGGACGGGCCATGGATGGAGCGGTCGACATGCGACTCTGCGGCGAAGTTGATAATCGCGCGCGGACGATGTTGCGCCAGCAGGCCATTGACCAGGCCTGAATCGCCGATGTCACCACGCACGAAGATGTGCGAGGGGTTATCCGCCACCGAATGCAGGTTCGCCAGGTTGCCGGCATAGGTGAGCTTGTCGAGGTTGACCACCGGCTCATCGCAATGCGCCAGCCAGTCCAGGACGAAATTACTGCCGATGAAGCCAGCGCCTCCGGTTACCAGGATCATTGTTGCTGGACCTTGAGATAAGATTCATACGTCATTGCGATTCCAGCTCGCAGGGAAGCGACACCAGGCTTCCATCCGAGACCGGACATCTGCGATACATCGAGCAGCTTGCGCGGTGTGCCGTCAGGCTTGCTGGTGTCGAACACGACGTCACCCTGGAAGCCGACCACATCCATGACTGTCAGGGCCAGTTCGCGAATGGTCACGTCGGACCCGGTGCCGATGTTGTAGAAATCCTTGCCAACCTGGTGCTCCATCAGGAAGACGCAGGCATCGGCCATGTCATCGACATACAGGAATTCGCGCAACGGGGTGCCGGTCCCCCACACCAGCAGCTGCGACTGCGGCGCATGCCCTGCGGCCGCGACGATATTCCCACCCGCATCACGCTGGCAACCGATATGAAGCAGGATCTCATCCGGGATTTGCCCGTAGGTTCGCTCGTCGCGAGCAATCCCGTCCAGGTCTGCGGCCATTCCCAGTTTCGTCAGGTGCATCTTGCGGATCAGCGCCGGCAGGACATGGCTCTTGTTGAGGTCGTAGTTATCGAACGGACCGTACAGGTTGGTCGGCATGGCACTGACATAGCGGGTGCCATACTGGCGGTTATAGCTCTCGCACATCTTGATGCCTGCGATCTTGGCGATGGCATAGGGCTCGTTGGTCTGCTCCAGCGGACCGGTGAGCAAGTAGCTTTCCTTGATCGGCTGGGCGCAATCGCGCGGGTAGATGCAGCTGGATCCCAGAAAGCAAAGATCCATCACGCCTGCCTGGTAGGCGCCGTGGATGAGGTTGTTCTGGATGGCCAGGTTCTGGTAGATGAACTCTGCCCGATAGACGTTATTGGCCTGGATGCCACCGACTTTTGCCGCAGCGATGAATACGTAGTCAGGACGGTACTCGGACAGGAACGCGAAGACCGCTTGCTGGTCGAGCAGGTCCAGTTCGGCGCGGCTGCGCGTGATGATGTTCGCGTAGCCCTTGGCCTGGAGATTTCTGACAATGGCCGAGCCCACCATGCCGCGGTGCCCCGCCACGAAGACTTTGGCTTCTTTGCTAATGGTCATTTTTCTGGGGACGTCCGCAGACGTTTTCATTCGTGATAGTCGTAGGCCTGGAATCCGTGGGTCTTGACCAGCGAGTCACGCTTGGCCGACTTCAGGTCTTCTCGCATCATTTCCGACACCAATTCGGCAAAGCTGGTGGCCGGCACCCAACCCAGTTGCTCCCGCGCCTGCGTCGGATCGCCCAACAAGGTCTCGACTTCGGTTGGACGGAAGTATCGCGGATCAACGCGCACCACGACCTGGCCGACCTTGAGGGCGCTGTCGCTGCCGGGATCACGAACGCTGGCAGTTTCCTCGACGCCAGTACCCGTCCACTCCAGTTCCACGCCCAACTCGCGTGCTGCCGCATCCACGAAATCGCGAACGCTGTGCTGCACGCCGGTAGCAATGACGAAATCCCTGGCGACATCCTGCTGCAACATCATCCACTGCATCTCGACGTAGTCGCGCGCGTGGCCCCAGTCACGCTTGGCATCCATGTTGCCCAGATACAGGCAATCCTGCAGGCCCAGGAAGATACGCGCGAGCGCGCGGGTGATCTTGCGCGTGACGAATGTTTCGCCCCGCAAAGGGGATTCGTGATTGAACAGGATGCCGTTGCAGGCATACATCCCATAAGCTTCGCGATAGTTCACGGTGATCCAGTAAGCGTAGAGCTTGGCCACGGCGTAGGGACTGCGCGGATAAAACGGTGTCGTTTCCTTCTGCGGGATTTCCTGCACCAGGCCATAGAGTTCGGAAGTACTGGCCTGGTAGAAGCGAGTCTTCTTTTCCAGGCCGAGGATCCGAATGGCCTCGAGCAGGCGCAACGTCCCGACACCGTCGGCATTGGCGGTGTACTCCGGCTCTTCGAAACTGACTGCGACGTGCGATTGTGCGGCCAGGTTGTATATCTCGTCCGGCTGCACCAGCTTGACGATGCGGATCAGGCTGGTAGAGTCCGTCAGGTCGCCATAATGAAGAACGAAGTTCCGATTGTCGACGTGCGGATCTTGGTACAAATGGTCGATACGATCGGTGTTGAAGAGGGAAGTACGACGCTTGATACCATGTACTTCATACCCCTTCTTGAGAAGGAATTCTGCAAGATATGCACCATCCTGGCCCGTCACACCAGTAATCAACGCAACTTTTTTTGTCATTTAATCAACCCGATCATCACTCGTTTTTCATCATTACGCGGCCGGCCGCTGCGATGGCACCTCGTACGCCAATACCTGTCGCCCAGGAGTTGAACATCTTCCCGTATCAACGATCTTGTGGCACGTGTGTTTCGCGTCCGGCGCTTTTTTCTTCTTCGCTCTGACAAGCCGCCATCCTCAATGGATGTGGAGAAACCTGACATAGGTTTGCACGTTAGAACGCAAACTAGTCGACAGGTATGCAAGAATTTTGAATAAAGTCCGATATTCTACTCGCTTAAGGAATGCCAGCCTACGCAATTGTAATGAAACAACAAATTGGCGGCGCCCTGGCCACTGTTTTTCACCGTTGATGAAAACCAGGACCGTCCGTGTCACCGGCCAGGATCAGAGCCCTCAAGCCCGCCGGATCGCGTCGGTAGTGGCGTCGATACGCTATCCAGCGACCTCCAGCGCTTTCCGGTAGCTCAGTTGCCGGAAAGAAAAACCCTCCTTCTCGAACAGCGCCACCGAGGCGCGGTTGTCGGGCCTGATCTCGGCCACCAGCTCGACCACGTGCGGATGATGAACGCTCAACCATGCCTCGCCTTCGCGTAACATCTGCCGACCGATGCCGCGGCCGGCAAAGCCGGGGGCCAGATAGATCGAGACTATCGCACGGCGCGCGTCGATATCGTAGCGCACCACGCCACAATCGGCGCCGTCGGCCTGGCCGATCAGCAAGACCCGCGCCGGATCAGCCAAGGCCGCAGCGAACCATGTTGCATGTTCCTGCCAGTCCAGCGGCGCCTGGTTGAACGAATAGCGGAGTACCTCGGGCGCGTTGCGCCACGCAAACAGGCTTTGGCAGTCCTGCTGTCGTGCCGCACGCATTACTAGGCGAGGCAACGGCCTCGGACCGGTTGTTGCGCGCTCGGCCCCCGTGATGCTGGCCATCGCCATTGCCGCATGCACCAACTCGGCCCGCCGCCAGTCGTCCGGCGTATCGATATCCTGCACCCGCCAGCGCGGCAGGAAGACCGGCACCGAATGGGCGTCGAATATACGCTGCTGCTGCAACCATGCGGTAGGCCGCCCCCAGTAGAACTGGCCCGCATCATGCAGGGCCTGCGGCAGGTCTTGAGAACGGGTCGGGAAGTGTTCGGGAAAGAACATCTCCAGCCCGCCTTCGGCATTCTGCTTGAAGGCCCTGAAGATCGGCGCGGCAAATTCGGTTACCGAGAACGCATAGGACCAAGGCCCCGCGGTCAACGCCTGCCAGCCTCGCACCAGGTCATCGGGCTGGACGAAGGGCGCCGTCGCATACAGGCAGCACACGGCGTCGATATGCTCCAGGCCGAGCTCGTCGACCAGCCACTGGGTGGCGTGGGCCACCACCGGGATGGTGCCGGTATAGTCGTCGGACAGCTCGGGCGGCCGCATGAACGGCGTTTGCGCGCCATGCGCACGTGCCACGGCGGCGATCTCCTGGTCGTCGGTAGAGATGATGATGCGCTCGAACAGCCCCGACGCCTGCGCGGCGTGAATCGAATGGACGATCATCGGCAAGCCGGCGAACGGCAGGATATTCTTGCGGGGAATGCGCTTGCTGCCGCCACGGGCGGGAATGACGGCGCATTTCACAGCCATCTCTCCTGGTTCGTCATGAAATTCCTTTCTGAAGAAGCAGTTCGGATAAGATCAGCATCGCCGCACTGCAATCTAAAAGCATAACGCCAAACACCATCGACCAACTGATGAAGATCCGGCACCAGCCGGTCTTTCTTGCCAACATGCCAGATACCTACGTGATCGGCGACCTCCAGGGTTGCCATCAACAGCTGCAAGACCTGATCCACCAAATCGATGCCGAGCCGGGCGAACACCGGCTGATCTTTGCCGGCGACCTCATCAATCGCGGGCCGCAATCGCTGCAGACCCTGCGCGCGGTGATGGCGCTGGGCGAACGCGCACAGGCCGTGCTGGGCAACCATGACCTGCACCTGCTGGCCGTGTCGCAGGGCATCCGCCCGCTGCACGGCAGCGACACGCTGCACGATATCCTGGACGCCCCCGACCGCAACGAGCTGATCGACTGGCTGCGCCGCCGGCCCCTGGCCATCCTCGAACAAGGCCACCTGGTGGTGCACGCTGGCGTGCTGCCGCAATGGGACACGGCGCAAGCCATGGCCCTGGCCGCCGAGGTACAGGATATGTTACGCAGCGATGGCTGGGTCGGTTTCCTGACGCACATGTACGGCAATACGCCCGATCGCTGGCACGATACGCTGCGGGGGGCGGATCGCCTGCGCTGCATCATCAATGCCTTTACCCGGCTGCGTTTTTGCCAGGCCGACGGCACCATGGATTTCAAGGTAAAGGAAGGCGCCGCCGGCGCGCCGGCAGGCCTGATGCCGTGGTTCGACGTCCCTGGCCGCCGTACTGCCGACACCACCGTGATCTTCGGCCACTGGTCGACACTGGGGCTGGTGCTGCGGCCCGACCTGATGGCACTGGATACCGGCTGCGTCTGGGGCGGCAAGCTTACCGCGGTGCGGCTGTCAGATCGGGCGTTGTTCCAGGTGGATTGCCCGCAGGCGCAGAAACCGGGCTGACCTCTTCAAGCGCGTAGCCGAGGCCGGCGGCAATCGCCGCACGCGACAGCTGCGCCAGTTCGCGCCGCTGCGCGCCGTCGGTCGGGATCAACGGCAACTGGGTCAACTCGGCGGTCATGCCACGCGACTTGAGGATGGCGATGATGCTCTCGACGATGGTGGTCTCGCCGATGAAGTTGGCGGCCGGGTGCAGCCTGCCCTCGGGGTCCACATAACGCAATGCATAGGGTTGCACCGGCGCCCGGGCATCAATGGCGGCTTCGAACAGGTTGGCGTGGAACGGCAATAATGTTCCTTGCGGCGCGGTGGTGCCCTCCGGGAAGAACGCCACGTGTTCGCCACGCTCGATACTCTCGACCAACCCCTTGAAGATGCGCCGTACGTCGCTCGCCTTGCCGCGCGAGATGAAGATGGTGCCGGTCCTGGCGCACAGCCAACCCACCAGCGGCCAGCCGCGGATGTCGGACTTGGCCACGAAACGACAGGGCTTGAGCGAATTGACCACGAAGATGTCGAGCCAGCTGATATGGTTGGCCACCAGCAGCGAACGCGGGATCGGCGCCGGGCTGTCGATCTTCAGCGCAATGCCGCAGATGCGCAGCAGCTTGCGCGACCAGCGCCGTACATGCGCTTGCCGGCCGGGCGCGCCGGTGAACGGGAACAGCACGGCGCAGATTGCCATGCCGACGAACAGATGGACAGTCAGGCGCAACGCGCGAAGGACGAGCATGGCAGTCCTGGCCGGCTCAGCGCTCGAAAGCGATATGGCCGGCGACGATGGTGGCCTTGACCACGCCCGGCAGTTCGTAGCCCAGGAACGGGGTGTGCTTGCCCTGGCTGGCCAGCGCCGAACCCTCGACCACCCACACCGCGTTGGCATCGAACAGGCACAGGTCGGCTACGCTGCCCACGGCCAGGTTGCCAGCCTTGAGTCCGGCGACCTTGGCGGCGCGGTGGGTGATCTTGGCGATCGCCTTGGACAGCACGTCCTTGCCCTGGCCGTCGGCTTCCAGTGCCCACTTCAACGATAGCGACAACAGCAGCTCGAGACCGGTCGCGCCTGGCGAGGCTTCGCCGAAAGGCAGCAGCTTTTCGTCATCGTCGACCGGGGTATGGTCGGAACAGACGGCGTCGACGGTACCGTCGAGCAGGGCACTGCGGATCGCTTCGCGGTCGCGCTGGGAACGCAGCGGCGGCGTCATGCGGGCGTTCGAATCGAAGAAGCCGATATCGAGGTCGCACAGGTGGATGTGATGGGCGCCCACATCGCAGGTCAGCGGCAGGCCTTCGCTCTTGGCCTGGCGTACCAGCTCCAGGCCCGCCGCCGACGACATGCGGCACAGGTGGACCCGGGCGCCGGTGGCGCGCATCAGCTCGAACAGCGTGTAGAGGGCAATTGTCTCGGACATCACCGGTACCCCCGACAAACCCAGGCGCGAGGCGGCAGGGCCGGCATGGGCAATACCGTGGCGTCCCAGGTGCGGGTCCTGCGGGCGCAGCCAGACGGTGTAGTTGAAGGTCTTGGCGTATTGCAGCGCCGACATCAGCACCGTGGTGTCGAGGATGGGCTCGTCGGCCTGCGAGAAGCCGATGCAGCCAGCCTCGGTGAGCTCGGCCATCTCGGTCAGCGCCAGGCCCTTCAGCCCCGCCGTCAATGCACCCAGCGGGTAGACGTGGGCCTGGTTGAGCGAGCGGGCGCGGTGCTTGAGCATTTCGACCAGGCCCGGCTCGTCCAGTACCGGGTCGGTATCGGGCGGGCACACCAGGCTGGTGACGCCGCCCTGGATCGCTGCCTGCATCTCGGACTCGAGGGTGGCCTTGTATTCGTAGCCCGGCTCGCGCAGCCGCGCCGACAGGTCGACCAGGCCGGGTGCCACCACCAGGCCGGTGGCGTCGATGGTCCTGTTGGCCGTGAAGTCGGCCGGTGCCTGGCCGATGCCGACGATCTTGCCATCGGCCACATACACGTCCTGTTGCGCGTCGATACCGTTGGCGGGGTCGATCAGGCGTCCGTTCTTGATATGCAGTTTCATCAGTTAAATGTCTTCTTACTGAGTCGTCGTAATTCTTCAAAATCGCCCGTCAGCCATGCTTCTTTCTTGCGACGGGACCATCCCTTTAGCTGCCGTTCCGCCGTCAGGGCTTCGAGCCTGGTTGCGAACGTCTCGGCGTTGAGCAGCTCGACCGGCAATCGGGTCGAGGTTTAACACTTGACGGTACCTTCTTGATGCTGGGCCAACCGTACTTCGATGTTATCGGTATGTCCGATGTAATAACTGCCATCGGAGCAGCGCAGGAGATAAACGTAAAAGGCCATTGCTGCCCTCTTTATCGACATCAGCTGGCTACAAACCCGGCGCGCTGGCTTCGATACGGCCCTGCGGGCCTACTCAGCCCGAACAGGTTCCCAAAAACTATACTACCGTTCGTCCTGAGTAGCCCCAAGGGGGCGTATCGAAGGCGCCCCAACCTCAGTTACCCGCCACGATACCCATCACCGCCATGCGCACCGCGATACCGAAAGTCACCTGCGGCAGGATCACCGCCTGGGCGCCATCGGCCACCGCCGAGTCGATCTCGACGCCACGGTTCATCGGGCCGGGGTGCATCACGATGGCATCCGGCTTGGCCAGCGCCAGGCGTTCCGGCGTGAGGCCATAGCTCTTGAAGAACTCCTGTGCCGATGGCAGCAGGGCGCCGCTCATGCGTTCGTTCTGCAGCCGCAGCATGATGATCACGTCGACATCCTTGAGGCCTTCTTCCATGTTGTGGAAGACCCGCACGCCCATCTGTTCAAGGCCGCTGGGCAGCAGCGTGCGCGGACCGATGGCGCGCACTTCGGGCACGCCCAACGTGGTGAGGGCATGGATGTCCGAGCGCGCCACCCGGCTGTGCAGGATATCGCCCACGATGGCTACCCGCAGGTTGGAAAAATCCTTCTTGTAGTGCCGGATGGTGTACATGTCCAGCAAGCCCTGGGTCGGGTGGGCATGGCGGCCGTCGCCGGCGTTGACCACATGCACGTGCGACTGCCTGGTGTCGATCAGGTGCTTGGCGATGAAGAACGGCGCACCCGATTGCGCATGCCGTACCACGAACATGTCGGCATGCATCGCCGCCAGGTTGTCGATGGTGTCGAGCAAGGACTCGCCCTTGCTGGTACTGGATGCCTGGATGTTGAGGTTGATCACATCGGCCGACAGCCGCTTGGAGGCAATCTCGAAGGTGGTGCGGGTACGCGTGGAGTTCTCGAAGAACAGGTTGAAGACGCTCTTGCCGCGCATCAGTGGCACCTTCTTGACCTCGCGGTCGCCAATGCTGACGAAGGACGAGGCGGTATCGAGGATGTGGGTCAGGATGGCGCGTGGCAAGCCTTCGATGGTCAGCAGGTGCTGCAACTCGCCGTTCTTGTTCAGTTGTGGATTAAGCATGGACCACCGTCAGGGAAAATCGGCCGTCGTCGGCGCGTTGCAGATGCAGGGATTGCTGGCTTTGCAGCGTGACCGTGGCGGCCAGGAAGTCGGCCGCCACCGGCAGCTCGCGCCCGCCCCGGTCGACCAGGGCCGCCAGCAGGATGCGCGCCGGCCGACCGTAGTCGAACAGTTCGTTGATGGCCGCGCGGGTGGTGCGGCCGGTGTAGAGCACATCGTCGATCAGCACGATGGTGGCGCCTTCGACAGCAAACGGGATCTGGCTCGGCTTGACGTCGGGACGCAGGCCCTTCTCGGAGAAGTCGTCGCGATAGAACGAAACGTCGATGAAGCCCAGGCGCTGTGACAGCCCCAATTCGTCGGCCAGCCGCTCGGCCAGCCACGCGCCCCCGGAATGGATTCCCACCAGGGCGACTTCGGTGGCGTCCTCGAGCCCGGCCCTGACCTGCTGCGCCAGCGCCTGGTACAGCGCCTCGGCGTCCAGCGCAAAAGCATCGTTATATGTTGTGCTCATGAATGTGCGTCGTCAAAGTATTGCTGCAAAATGATGGCGGCGGCGCGGTCGTCGATCTGCTCGCCACGCTGGCCGTTCAGCACCGCCGATGAATAGCGTTCGTCCACCAGCGTGACCTCGACTCCGAAACGACCGTGCAACTGGTTGGCGAAACGCCGGCAGCGCACGCTCATCTCGTGCTCGGCGCCGTCCGGGTGCAACGGCAACCCGACCACGCATTGCTGCGGTTGCCATTCGGCCATCAGGCGCGCAATGGCGGCGAACTTGCCATCGTTGGTGGCCTCGCCGATCACCACCAGCGGCTGTGCCTGGCGCAGCACCGTGTTACCCACGGCCACGCCGATGCGCTTGAGTCCGAAGTCGAAGGCCAGCAGGGTTCCCACGCTGGCCTCAGGCCCGTCCGGCATCGCCAGACAGCATCACCGGATCGATCCCCAGCAACGCCAGTGCCGCCGTGAAGCGCTGCTCCACGGGCAACTCGAAGATGATGGCCGGATCGGCCTTGACCGTGAGCCAGCCGTTGCGTCCCAGTTCCTGCTCGAGCTGGCCCGGGCTCCAGCCCGAGCAACCCAGGGTCACCAGCACCCGCTCCGGTCCGTCGCCCTGCGCCACCGCTTCCAGCACGTCCTTGGACGTGGTCAGCGCAATCTCGTCGGTCACCTGCAAGGTCGACGAAAAGCTGTTGGCGGTCGAATGCAGCACGAAACCGCGCTCGACCTGAACCGGGCCACCGAACATGACCGGGCGCCGATAGACTCCCGGCATCGCCTCGGGCGTGTCGGGACGGATCTCGAGGGTCAGGTTGATGCGTTCGAGCAGCACGTCCATGGTCATGTCCGTGGCCTTGTTGATCACCACCCCCAATGCGCCGTTGTGGTTGTGCTCGCACAGGTACACCACGGTGCCCCCGAAGATCGGGTCGAGCATCGACGGCATGGCAATCAGGAAATGGTTGGTCAGGTCCAGCTCGAGCGGTTTGCGGTCGAGCGCATCGGCATCGGCGGGGGGCTGGTCGGCGCCGGAATCGGCAGCACTGGCGGCGGCGCGGCGTGTCCTGCCGCGGCGAAAAGGATCGATACCGCTGAAGGATGGCGAGGATTCGTCCGAATCGTCGACCAGCGGGTGGAAGGGCGCGTTACGTCTCTTGATCATCCCGGCATTCTAGCAGTTTTGCCGCCGTCCCAAGCCCGCGCCGGGACGGCGGCGGCCAAACCATTGATTTCCCTACGGAAACCCGTGACTGGCCGGGCCTAGATCACGCCATGGCTCTTGAACCAGGCCACCGCCTGTGTCCAGCCATCCTTGGCGTCGGCCTCGACATAGCTGGGGCGGTAGTCGGCATTGAAGGCGTGACCCGAATCGGGATAGACACGGAATTCGGATTTATTGCCGCCACGGGCCAGTGCCTGCTTCATCTGCTCGACGGTGGACACCGGGATCCCGCTATCCTTGCCGCCATACAGCCCCAGCACCGGTACCTTCAGGGTGGGGGCGATATCGATCGGCTGCTGCGGCGCCAATGCGCTCTTGTCGCCCACCAGCCGACCGTACCAGGCGGCGCCCGCCTTGACCTTGGGGTTGTGGGCGCTGTAGAGCCACACCACGCGACCGCCCCAGCAGAAGCCGTTGATTCCCAGGCGGCTGATGTCGCCACCGTTCTCGCCGGCCCACTTCACATAGGCGTCGAGGTCACCCATGACCTGCTCATCGGGCACCTTGCTGATGATTTCCTTCTGCAGCTCGGCAATCGAGGTATAGGACTGCGGATTGCCCTGGCGCACGAAGAAGTCGGGCGCGATCGCCAGGTAACCCAGCTTGGCGAAGCGGCGCGCAATGTCGGCGATATGTTCGTGCACACCGAAGATCTCGGACACCACGATCATCACCGGCAGGTTGGTCTTGCCTTCGGGCTGGGCGCGATAGGCCGGCACGCGCTGGCCGTTGACGGTGATGGCGACTTCACCGGCGGTCAGGCCGGCGGTATCGGTCTTGATCATGGTCTGGGCACAGACCGGCAGCACGGCGGCGGCAAAGCCGGTGCCCAGCGCGGTCTTGAGAAAGGTGCGGCGATCGGCGGTATCGGGCAGCCGGCTGGTTCCTACCAGGCTGTCGATGTCATTGCGAAAATCGTTCATCAGCGGTTCTCCAGGGGTTGATGGAAGGGTTCCACGCCGCAGTCTACTGCAAACCGCAGGGCCGTAATACGGGTACCGCTGCGCTCCAGCGCTCCGTTCAGGACCCCAGCGCCATGGGCGGCAATCCCGGTGCCGACGGCGTGACATCGACTTCGCGCTCGACCGGCGCCACCGCCGGGCGCACCGCCTGCGGTGCATCCCGCAGGCCGTCGAGCCGGAACACGCTCACCAGTTGCTGCAGCCCCGAGGCCTGCTCCTGCAGCGAGCGCGCGGCGGCGGCGGCCTGTTCGACCAGCGCCGCATTCTGCTGGGTCATGTCGTCGATCTGGATGATGGCCTCGTTGACCTGCTCGATGCCGCTGCTCTGCTCGCGGTTGGCGTGCGTGATCTCGGTCATCACGTCGGTCACGCGCTTGATGCTGCCGACGATATCCTGCATGGTGCTGCCGGCCTGCTCGACCAGGCGACTGCCGTTCTCGACCTCGCCCACCGAATCGCCGATGAGCACCTTGATCTCCTTGGCCGCCGCCGCCGAGCGCTGCGCCAGCGAGCGCACTTCGGACGCCACCACCGCAAAGCCGCGACCCTGCTCGCCGGCCCGCGCGGCTTCCACCGCCGCATTGAGCGCCAGGATATTGGTCTGGAACGCGATGCCATCGATCACGCTGACGATATCGGCCACCTTGCGCGAGGAGGCGTTGATCGATTGCATGGTGTCGACCACTTGCGAGACGATGCTGCCCCCCTGCACCGCCACCTGCGACGCGGCCACGGCCAGGTCGTTGGCCTGGTGCGCGTTGTCGGCATTCTGGCGCACGGTGGAATTGAGTTGTTCCATGGACGAGGCAGTTTCCTCGAGCGCGCCTGCCTGCTGCTCGGTGCGCCCGGACAGGTCGAGGTTGCCGCGCGCGATCTCCGAAGAGGCGGTAGTGATGGTCTCGGCGCCGGTACGCACCTGCGATACGATGGCTGCCAACTTGTCGCGCATGGTGCGCATCGCCACCAGCAGGCTGTCCTGGTCGCCGGCGCGGGTGTGGATCACCACCGCCAGGTCGCCCTCGGCAATCTGGCCGGCGATCTCTACCGCGTAGTCAGGCTCGCCGCCGAGCTTGCGCAGCAACTGGCGGGTCAGCGCGAAGGCCGCCAGGATCGCCGTGACCACGCCGATGGCGCTGATGACCAGCATCATCAGGCGCGCCCTGGCATAGGCGCTGGCACTGGCGGCGGCGGCTTCGCGGTTGATAGTGTCTTCCAGCACGGCCAGCGACTTGAGTTCGACCTGCCAGGCCTTCTGCACCGGCAGGTACTGGTCCTTGAGGAACTGCGCCAGTTCATAGGCTTCACGCCGCTGGCCGAATTCGACCGCCTGCGTGATCAGCTTTTCGGCATTGGCCGCGTGCGCGCCGATCTTGGGCAGTGCCGCCTTTTCGTCGGCAGTGGTGGCCGGCGACTGCTCGAAGAGCTGCTGCAACTTCTGCGCCGACATCTTGTACTTGAGGGTCTGGGCGTCGATGTACTGGGCTTCTATATCGACGTCCTCGGGCGCGGCCGGCAACATCAGGTTGCGCAGCGAGATGGAGCGCTCGGCCACCGTATCCATCATGTCCTTGACCAGGGCGCCCTCGGGGTTCTTGATCTCGATCACGTTATTGAAACGGGCCTGCACCTGGTGCATGTTGTAGATGCCGAACGCCGTCACCGCCACCAGCAGCAAGACCACCCATGCAAACCCAAGCCCCAGCCGGGTACCGACCTTCATGCCTGATTTCATTGTCTCCTCCGTGTGTGATTGCAGCAGGGCCGGCCGGCGGCGGACACAGGCGGCACGGCACCCGCGCCATGGGCGCACCGTCATGCGGTTGGTGAAGATCCCTGTCCGATCCGGCGCTAGCCGATCGCTACTGCGTGGCCGGAATGCCCGGCCAATCCTGTGCCGCCTCGCCTTGTCTTTTGCCATCCCGACGAGGTCGACCTGTCTCTTGTTTTTTTGATTCTGGTTCTGGTCCTGCGTTTGCTGCCTTTTTTGCAACTACCTGCCCGGGCTTGCCAGGCCGACATCGCCTGCATGGCACGGCCAGCCCGGGCATCGAGGCATCAATGTGCTTCGTCCCAATTCTTACCGATTCCGACCTCCGCTAGCAAGGGAACTTTCAGCTCCGCAACGTTTTTCATCAATTCAGGCAGTTTTTCGCGCACCAGTTCCAGCTCTTGTTGTGGAACTTCCAACACCAGTTCATCGTGCACCTGCATGATCATGCGCGTGGCCAGGCCGGACGACTCCAGCCAGCCCTGCACCGCAATCATTGCCAGTTTGATCAGATCGGCCGCGGTGCCCTGCATCGGCGCGTTGATCGCGGCGCGTTCGGCGCCCTGGCGGCGTGGGCCGTTGGGCGAATTGATCTCGGGCAGCCACAGGCGTCGGCCGAATACCGTTTCGACATAGCCCAGCGCCCGGGCCTGCAGGCGGGTCTCGTCCATGTAGCGCTTGACCCCGGCGAAACGCTGGAAATACTTTTCGATATACATCTGCGCGGCCGCGCGCTCGATGCCGAGATTGCCGGCCAGGCCGAAGGCGCTCATGCCATAGATCAACCCGAAGTTGATCACCTTGGCGTAGCGGCGCTGCTCGGACTCCACCTGCGCCGGCGCGATGCCGAAGATCTCGGCGGCGGTCGCGCGGTGGATGTCCTCGCCATCGGCGAATGCCTTGAGCATGGCCTCATCGCCCGAGATGTGCGCCATGATGCGCAACTCGATCTGCGAATAGTCGGCCGAGACGATCACGCTGCCTTCGGGCGCGATGAAGGCTTCCCGGATGCGCCGCCCTTCGGCGGTACGGATCGGGATGTTCTGCAGGTTGGGTTCGTTGGACGACAGGCGGCCGGTGACGGCCACGGCCTGGGCGTAATTGGTATGTACCCGCCCGGTGTGCGGGTTGACCATGCGCGGCAGCTTGTCGGTGTAGGTGGACTTGAGCTTGGCCAGGCCACGGTAGTCCAGCAGCACCTTGGGCAGCGGGTAGTCCTCGGCCAGCTTCTGCAGCACTTCCTCGTCGGTCGATGGCGCGCCCGATGCGGTCTTCTTGACCACCGGCAGCGCGAGCTTGCCGAACAGGATCTCGCCCAGTTGCTTGGGCGAGTTCAGGTTGAAGGGTTGCCCGGCCAGGTCGTAGGCGTGCTGTTCGATTTCCAGCATGCGCCGCCCGAGATCGTTGGACTGCGTGGCCAGGCGCTCGCTGTCGATCAGTACGCCGTTGCGCTCGATCTTGCGCAGCACCACCGAGGTCGGTACCTCGATGGCCTGGTAGATGTAATGCAGCTTGGGATCGGCCTCGATCTGCGGCCACATCGCCTGGTGCAGCGCCAGCGTGACCTCGGCATCCTCGGCGGCGTATTCGGTGGCGCGCGCGATGTCGACCTGGTTGAAGCCGATCTGCGAAGCGCCCTTGCCGCATACCTCGGCGTACAGCACCGTCTTGCGATCGAGGTGGCGCGCGGCCAGGCTGTCCATGTCGTGCGTGCGATGCGATTCGAACACATAGGACTGCAGCAGCGTGTCGTGCACGATGCCCTCGACGCTCACGCCGTAGTTGGCCAGCACATGGCTGTCGTACTTCAGGTTCTGGCCCAGCTTGGGCTTGGTAGCGTCCTCGAACCACGGCTTGAGGCGCGCCAGCACGTGCTCGCGCGACAGTTGCGGCGGTGCGTCCTGGTAGTCGTGCGCCAACGGGATGTAAGCCGCGCGGTTGGTATCGCAGCACAGCGAGATACCGACCAGTTGCGCCTGCATGGCGTCGAGCGAGGTGGTCTCGGTGTCGAAGGCGGTCAGGCTGGCGCCGTCGATGATGGCGATCCAGGCGTCGAGCTGGGCTTCGGTGAGCACGGTCTCGTACTCGGCCGCGACATGGGCGGCGAACAAGCCACCCTGCGCCACCGGCTCGGCGCCTGTCACGGGGGCGGTCGCGCCGGCGGCAGGCACGGCGCTGCCGGCTTCGCTGACCTCGCGCAGCCAGGTCTTGAAGTTATAGCGGGCAAACAGGTCCTTGAGCACGGCATTGTCCTGCGGCTGCATGGTCAGCGAGTCGAGGATGGTCCCCATGTGCGCCGACAGGTCGCAGTCGGTCTTGACCGTCACCAGCACGCGGGCCTGGGGCAACCAGCCCAGTGCCTTGCGCAGGTTCTCGCCGACCACGCCTGTGATCTTGGCGGCGTTTTCCATCACGCCATCGAGCGACCCGTAGGTGTTGAGCCACTTGACGGCGGTCTTTGGCCCGCACTTCTCGACCCCGGGCACGTTGTCGACGGTGTCGCCGATCAGGCTCAGGTAGTCGACGATGCGCTCCGGCGGCACGCCGAACTTCTCGTTCACGCCCTTGGGGTCGAGGATCTCGTTGCTCATCGTGTTGACCAGCGTGACGCGCTCGTTGACCAGTTGCGCCATGTCCTTGTCGCCGGTCGAGACGATGGTGTCGAGCCCGGCGGCGGTGGCCTGCACCGACAGCGTGCCGATGACGTCGTCGGCCTCGATGCCCTCGACCATCAGGATCGGCCAGCCCAGCGCCCGCACCGCAGCATGGATCGGTTCGATCTGCAGCGCCAGGTCGTCCGGCATCGCCTTGCGGGTGGCCTTGTAGTCGGCGTAGAGATCGTCGCGGAAAGTCTTGCCCTTGGCATCGAACACACAGGCAACGTAACTTGCGGGATAATCGTTACGCAGTCGGCGCAGCATATTGATGATGCCGTACAGGGCGCCGGTCGGCGCGCCTTCGGCGTTACGCATATCGGGCAGTGCATGGAAGGCGCGATACAGGTAACTGGATCCATCAACTAACAACAAGGTTTTTTGCATATGGAACAAAGAGGAAAAAAAGTACCGCGACTGCGGGAAGTGATCGACATTGAACGCGCAACGGCAAAGAAGGCGCGCGAGTCGTGGCATGTACTCACGATTATGGCAGAATTCATCGAATCGACCGAACGCCTCTCGGAGCTGCGTCCTGCCGTTTCCATCTTCGGTTCGGCCCGCACCAAGCCGGACGATCCGCACTACGCGCTGTGCATCGACATCGCCCGCCGCCTGTCCGACGCCGGCTATGCGGTGATCTCCGGCGGCGGCCCCGGCATCATGGAGGCCGCCAACCGCGGTGCCTTCGACGGCGCATCGCCCTCGGTCGGCTTGAACATCGAACTGCCCCACGAGCAGCACGGCAATGCCTGGCAGGACATCTCGCTGTCGTTCCGCCATTTCTTCGCCCGCAAGGTCGCCTTCGTCAAGTACGCCGACGCCTATGTGGTGTTGCCGGGCGGGTTCGGCACGCTCGACGAGTTGACCGAAGCGCTGACGTTGATGCAGACCGGCAAGTCGCGCCTGATGCCGGTGATCCTGGTGGGCAGCCAGTTCTGGGCCGGTCTGATCGACTGGATCAAGACCCGCCTGGTCGACGACGGCATGATCTCGCCCAAGGACCTGAACCTGCTGCAGGTGATCGACGACCCGGCCGAGATCGTCACGGCGATCCGCAAATTCCATGCCGAAAAAGACCAACCCATCGATTCGCCCGTGGAAGCCGAGCGCCAGAGCGGCGCTTTCCTGTAACCGCGGCAGGTCTGGCGCGCCCGCCGGGGGATTGCACCGCAGAAACACCGGCGGCGTGCTGCGATGGTTTGCTACAATGGCCCGATACAACATATAGACCAACCCTAATCCATCATGAAACCAATCAACGTCTGGTCCAAAGAGTCGCTGGCCGCCGCCTTGCTGTGCCTGTCCGGTCTGGCCGCTCCGCTGGCGCTGGCGCAGACTGCCGCCATGCCCATGGGGCAACCGGCACCGCCGCCGCCCGAGCTGGAAAAGCTGGAAGAAGGCGAGCCGCCTGCGGTCACCATCCGCAAGCCGGGTGAATCCGACAACGGCGGCGGCAACAGCATCAAGGAACAGCGCGACCACGGCCAGACCAAGGAAGTCGAAGTCAAGTCCGGTGGCAGCACCTATTACCTGCGTCCGAAACAGAACGTCGGCAGCTCGACCCCGGGCGACGCCCAGAGCGGCCCACCGACCAATGCCCAGTGGAAGGTCGGTGAATTCGACTGGGGCACCAAGAAAAAAGAAGGCGACACCGACGCCAAGAAGTAAGCAAGCATCGCCGGGGGCCGCGACTGCGTGGCCCCCGGCATTCGCCTCGGCCGGTTCACCCCGCACCTCCTGTGCGGGCTTCCAGGGCCGCGGTCCACGGCGTGCCCGGCACGCAACCCCTCTTTAGATTTCGTCATGGCAGTCTTCACACCGGTCAGTCTGGAACAACTCTCGGACTGGATCCAACAATTCCCGCTGGGCCGCGCCACGTCGATCCGGGGCATCTCCTCCGGCATCGAAAACAGTAACTTCTTCATCGGCACCGAACGCGGCGAGTACGTGCTGACGCTATTCGAAAAGCTGCACATCGAGCAATTGCCGTTCTACCTCGAATTGATGCGCCACCTGGCCCAGCGCGGCATTCCGGTGCCGGCGCCGGTGCCCAGCCACAGCGGCGCCATCGCCAACCTGCTCAATGACAAGCCGGCGGCCATCGTCAGCAAGCTCGAGGGCGAGTCGCAGCTCGATCCGCAACCGGTGCACTGCGCCGCCCTGGGCGACATGCTGGCGCGCATGCACCTGGCCGGGCGCGACTTCAAGATCATGCAGCCCAACCTGCGCGGCCTGGCCTGGTGGCTGGAGAACACGCCCAGCGTATTGCCTTTCCTGCCGCCCGAGCTGGCGCGGCTGTTGACCGACGAAGTGCAGTACCAGCAGGACTTCGCCGGCACCGAGACCTACCGCGCACTGCCGCGTGGGCCGGTGCATGCCGACCTGTTCCGCAATAACGCGATGTTCGTGGGCGAACGCCTGTCGGGCATCTTCGATTTCTATTTCGCCGGTTGCGATACGTGGCTATTCGACCTGGCCGTGACGGTCAACGACTGGTGCGTCGAGCTCGACACCGGCGTGCTCGACCAGGCCCGCGCCGAGGCCATGCTGGATGCCTATCGCGCGGTACGCCCTTTTACCGACGCCGAAAGCCAGGCCTGGCAGCCCATGTTGCGCGCAGCTGCGCTGCGCTTCTGGCTGTCGCGCCTGGTCGACTTCTATATGCCGCGCGAGGCCGAGATGCTCACTCCGCACGACCCCGCGCACTTCGAACGCATTCTGCGGCTGCGCATCGCACACGCGCCGGCGGCTCTCTGATGAACGACACACATGCAGAAAATTCCCGCTAAAGAAGGCTGGCTCTGGGTCAAGCAAGGCTTTGCGCTGTTTCGCAAGCAACCTGCCGAAATCTCGACGCTGTTCCTTTGCTACTCGTTCCTGATGCTCATCACCGGGGTCATCCCGGTGCTGGGCCAGTTGCTGCCGCTGATCCTGATGCCGGTCTTCTCGATGGCCTTCATGCAGGCCTGCGCGCAGATCGAAAAGGGCCAGCGGGTCTACCCCAAGCTGCTGCTGGTGGGCTTTCGCAGCCCGGCACGCAATGCCCTGCTCAAGCTCGGCCTGTTGTATCTGCTGGCGGCCACCGTGGTGGTGGCCATCTCGCGCCTGGTTGATGGCGGCATCTTCTGGCAGGCCATGATGGGCGGTGGCCTGTCGGGCGCCGAGATGGCCGCCGGCACCGGCAGCATGACCATCGCCATGGTGGTAGCGGCGGTGCTGTACGTGCCGGCGCTGATGGCCCTGTGGTACGCCGCGCCATTGATCATGTGGCAACAGATGCCGTTGAGCAAGGCGCTGTTCTACAGCTTCTTCGCCGTCAAGCGCGCCGGCTCGGCATTCTTGCTGTTCGCGTTGTCCTGGTTTGCGCTCACGCTGGCCATCATGACCTTGATCAGCCTGCTGATGGGCCTGATCGTGGGCAGCGTCACGGCAGTGATGTTCGTGTTGCTGCCAATCTCGATAATACTGACGGTGATCATGTACTGCTCGTTCTATGCGACATACACTGCCGTCTTTGGCAAGCCAGGCAATAGTGCGCCGTGATGCCTGGATCGCACGCGAACCACGCGTGGGCAGCGTGCCTGCCCGCGCGCCGGGCGTAATCGATCCAGTCGCCACGGCTCGGCGTTGACCCAGCCCCGCACCGAAGTCGCCTGACCGCTCAGTGCGCTTCACGCCGGGCAGCGTCACGCCGGCCCGGTCCGACCACTACCATGCTACGGGAATAGCATGGTATGCGGAGCAGCGCAAGCTGCGCTCCAAGGTCGCTCGCACATCACATCAAGCATCTTTACACGGGGGTAACAGAATGCGCATGAACATGCCGGTCACGGGCGTGGAACGCCTGCTGGTCGATGGCCGGGCAATCGTGTCCAAGACCGATCTCAAGGGCAACATCACCTACGTCAATCCGTACTTCGTCGAGATCAGCGGTTTTACCGAGGCAGAACTGCTGGGTGCGCCACAGAACCTGATCCGCCATCCCGATATGCCGGGCGAAGCCTTCGCCGACATGTGGAGCACCATCAAGGGCGGTGCGCCCTGGACCGGCCTGGTCAAGAATCGCAGCAAGAACGGCGACCACTACTGGGTGCGTGCCAACGTCACGCCGATTCACGACAGCGGCCAGGTGGTAGGCTACATGTCGGTGCGCACCAAGCCCGACCGCGCCTCGGTGGAAGGCGCCCAGGAGCTGTATGCCAGTATCCGCCGCGGACAGGCCAAGCATATCGCGCTGCATCGCGGCGAAGTCATTCGTACCGGGGTCGCCGGCTGGCTCGGGCAGCTCGGCCGCATGCGCCTGGGTACCCGCATCAACCTGGCCATGAGCTGCATGCTGGCGATCCAGCTGGCGGTCATGGTGGCCGGCCTGGCCAGCCTGCAGCAATGGTGGATCAGCGCCCTGGCGGCGATGTCGGGCCTGATCAGCATCGTGCTGTGGGCGATCTTGCGCAGCGCCCTGCTCAAGCCGTTGCGCCAGGCGCTCGACATCACCCATGCCATCACCGGCGGCGACCTCTCGGGCCGCATCGACACCGATCGCCACGATGAGCTGGGCCATCTGCTGGCGGCGCTGCGCCAGATGAACGTCAACCTGACGGCCATCATCGGCGACGTGCGCGCCAATGTCGAGACCATCAATGGCGCAACCCACGAGATCGCCTCGGGCAACCTCGACCTGTCGCGTCGCACCGAGGCGCAGGCGGCCAACATCGAAGAGACCGCCTCCAGCATGCAGCAGCTGGCCGCGACCGTGAAGCAGAACGCCGAGCACGCGGTGCAAGCCAACCAGCTGGCCGGTTCGGCCTCGCGTATCGCGACCCAGGGCGGCAGCGCCGTGGCCAGCACCGGCGCCACCATGAACGAGATCAGCGCCTCGTCGAGCAAGATCGTCGACATCATCGGCCTGATCGACAGCATTGCCTTCCAGACCAACATCCTGGCCCTGAATGCGGCGGTGGAAGCAGCGCGTGCCGGCGAGCAGGGCCGGGGCTTTGCGGTGGTGGCGTCAGAGGTGCGTTCGCTGGCGCAACGCTCGGCCGGTGCGGCCAAGGAAATCAAGCATCTCATCGACGATTCGGTCGACAAGGTGACGGTGGGCAATCGCCAGGTGGAAGACGCCGGTAGCACCATGCGCGAGATCGTCGATTCGGTTCAGCGCGTCTCGGGCATCATGGGCGAGATCACCGAGGCCACGCTGCAGCAGAGTGCCGGCATCAACCAGGTGCACGCGGCGGTGACGCAGATGGATGCGGCCACCCAGCAGAATGCCGCGCTGGTGGAACAGGCCGCCGCTGCCGCCAGCAGCCTGGAACAACAGACCATGCAGTTGCTGCAGGCCATTTCGGTGTTCAAGTTCAACCGCAAGTGATCACGCCGGGCCGGCACGGCAACGCATCGGCAGGCGTGCCGGCGCGCCCGGATGATCAAAGCGGCGGATACGGCGCATAGATCTGCCGATAGCGCTGCAGCCTGACCTGCAAGGCCGCATGGCGCACCGGATCGGGCTCATGGATGGCATGGATGTCGGGCTTGCGGCATACCTCCTCTTCGCTGCCACCGGCGGCCAGCCAGGCCAGCCGCGCCGCTCCCAGCGCGCCGCCGGCTTCGCCGCCGACATGGGTGACGATGCGCACGGCCAGGGCGTCGGCCATCAGTTGCGCCCAGTACGGACTGCGCGCGCCGCCACCGACCAGCGACAACTGGCTCACATCGGTGCCCGCCGCGCGCAGCGCGTCGAGTCCGTCGACCATGCCGAAGGCCACCCCTTCGAGCACCGCGTAGCCCAGTGCGGCACGCTGGTGCTGCGGCGACAGGCCATGGAACACCCCCAGTGCATAGGGATCGTTGTGCGGCGTGCGCTCTCCCGACAGGTAGGGCAGGAACAAGGGCGCCTGCGCCAGTTGTTCGGCGTCCTGCTGGCCGATCTCGGCCAGCAGGGTCGGCTCGTCGACCGAGCACAGGCGACAGAACCAGCGCAGGCAGCTGGCGGCCGACAACATCACACTCATCTGGTGCCAGCGCTGCGGCAAGGTATGGCAGAAGGCATGGATGGCGCGCGCCGGGTTGGGGCTGAAGCGGTCATTGACCACGAACAGCACACCGGAGGTGCCCAGCGACAAGAAACCGTCGCCGGGGTTGATGGCGCCGATGCCCACCGCACTGGCGGCGCCGTCTCCCGCGCCGCCGGCCACCGTCACCTCGGGCGACAAACCCCAGGCCCGGGCGACCTCGGGCAGCAGCGTGGCAGACACCGCGCTGCCGTCGACCAGCGCCGGCATCTGGTCGCGCCGCATGCCGCTGGCCGCCAGCAGCTCATCGGACCAGTCGCGCGCCTCGACATCGAGCCACAGCGTGCCGGCCGCGTCCGACGGGTCCGAGATGCGCTTGCCGGTCATGCGCAGGCGCAGCCAATCCTTGGGCAACAGCACGCAGGCGATGCGGGCGAACAGTTCAGGTTCGTGATGCGCGACCCACATCAGCTTGGGCGCGGTGAAACCGGGCATGGCCAGGTTGCCGGCCAGGGTGTGCAGGCGCGGCGCACGCCGGGTCAGCTCGGCGCACTGCGGGGCGCTGCGCGAATCGCTCCACAGGATCGCCGGGCGCAATACCTGGTCCTGGGCATCGAGCAGCACGGCGCCATGCATCTGGCCCGACAGGCCGATACTGTTGACCGATTGCCAACGCTGCGGCCCCAATTGCTCGCGCAGCACGGCCATGGTCTGGCCGCAGGCCTGCCACCAATGCTCAGGTTGCTGCTCGGACCAGCGCGGATGCAGGCGCGTGACGTCCAGGGCGCTGCCGGCCAGCGCCACTATCTGGCCGCTGTCGTCGATCGCTACTGCCTTGACCTCGGACGTGCCCAGGTCGATGCCGAGATACATGGCGCTCCTCGTTTATCGTTATTGGAGTGCGATTCTAGCGCCCTGTGCCGCATTTACGGAACATGACGCTAGCGCGACAGCCATTGCCGCACCCGTTGCTCGGCCTCGCGCAGCAGTGCCACCAGGCGCGCATCCCCGGCCAGCTCGCCCCACAGCACCCGGTCCTGGCAGAAGGCAGCCAGCGAATCGGGCGCCGACAGCATCGCGCGCACCGCCGTCGGGTCGAACAATCCATCCTGATATTCATAGGGCAACAGGCCCGCGTGCCAGCGTTGCAGGAACACGAAGAACAGCGCCGGCAACATTGCCGTGGCCCGGGGCTGGCGACCGGCCGCGAGCGACTGTTCGATGGTCGGGCGGATGAAGCCGGGGATCTTCGAATAGCCGTCGGCGGCCACGCGCTGGTTGGTGTCCTCGATGGCCGGGTTGCCGAAGCGCGCCAGCGTGGTGTCGCGGTAGGCCGCCAGGTCCAGCGGGCTCGGCGTGAGGCAGGCGATGACGTCCTGCGTGACGTAGTCGGCGGCCATGCCGCGGATGTCGTCGCGCTGGGTGCCTTGGTGGATGAACTGCAAGCCGGCCAGCGTGCCGGCCCAGGCGATGCAACTGTGGCTGGCGTTGAGGATGCGGATCTTGGCTTCTTCATAGGGCAGCACCGAACTCACCATCTCCACGCCCACCTGCTCCAGTGCCGGACGGCCGGCCTTGAAGTCATCCTCGACCACCCACTGGATGAACGATTCGCCCATCAGCGCGCAGGGATCGTCGACGCCGGTGGCGTCCCTGACGCGTTGGCGCACGGCCGGCGTCGGGCGCGGCGTGATGCGGTCGACCATGGCATTGGGACAACTGGTGAAGTTCTCCACCCAACTCGCCAGCGCCGCTTCGCCGCGCAGGACCAGGAACTCCAGCAGGCCGGCGCGAAAGCGTTCGCCGTTATGGCGCAGGTTGTCGCAATTGAGCAGGGTCAGCGGCGCCTGCCCGCCGTGGCTGCTGCGGGCATGCAGGATGGCGGCGATGGCGCCGTAGATGGTGCGCGGCCGGCCGCTGCCGTCCAGGCTGCACTGCAGGTCGGCCGCCAGGTCGGCATTGCCGGTGTCGAGCCGGTGCCGGTGGTCCAGGTAATAGCCGCCCTCGGTCACGGTAAAGGAGATGATGCGGGTGGCCGCAGCCGCGCCCATTGCTATGAGCTCGCCCAGCTGTTCGCTCCAGGGCACGATGCGATCGATGACCTCGATGCGCTGGTAGCTGCGCTGGCCCTGCGGAGTGACCGTCTCCAGCGTGTAGTGTCCGTCCTGGCGTGCCAGCGCATCGAGCAGCTCGCTCATGTCGGCGCGGATGTTGGCCAGCGCCAGGTGCCAGCGGCCGGCCAGGCCACGTTCGCGCAGGCGGTCCAGGTACACCGCCTGGTGCGCGCGGTGGAATGAGCCGGCGCCGATGTGCAGCCAGGTCAGGTCATCGGGTGAATGTGTCATGGTGGGTCCTTCGATATCCTATTGGGGCACCGTGCCTGGCGCGCGCGCCTGCACCAGGCGCGGCAATGCCAGTCCATCGGCGGTAAACAAATGGCAGCGCTCGGCTGGCGCGCCCAGTTCCAGCATGCTGCCGTGATCGGGGTCGACGCTGTCGGGCACGCGCAGGATCAGGCCGTCGTCGGCGCCGTCGCAACTGGCATACAGGTAGGAAAAATCACCCAGCAACTCGCGCGCGGCAAACCTGGCGCGCAATGCTCCCTGCCCCTCGACCTGCAACAGGTGCTCCGGTCGCACGCCGAGCGTGACACGCTGGCCGATGGCCAGCGCAGCGCCGTCGACGCTGACCAGTTGGCGCCCGCCTCCGGCCAGTTGCACCTGCACCCCATCGGCGCCGATGGCGGCCACGCTGGCGTCGATGAAGTTCATCTTGGGCGAGCCGATGAAACCGGCCACGAAGCGATTGGCCGGATGATGGTAGAGCTGCTGGGGCGAGCCCACCTGTTCGATGCGCCCTTCCGAGAGCACCACGATCTTGTCGGCCAGCGTCATCGCTTCGATCTGGTCGTGGGTGACGTAGATCATGGTGGTCTTGAGGTCCTGGTGCAGGCGCGCGAACTCCAGCCGCATCTTCACCCGCAGCGCGGCATCCAGGTTCGACAACGGTTCGTCGAACAGGAACACCGCCGGCTGGCGCGTGATGGCGCGGCCGATCGCCACCCGCTGGCGCTGGCCGCCCGAGAGCGCGCGCGGCTTGCGGTCGAGCAGATGGTCGATATGCAGTATCTTGGCCGCATGCTGTACCGCCGCGTCGATCTCGGCCTTGGACTTGCCGGCGATCTTGAGGCCGAAGGCCATGTTGTCGTACAGGCTCATGTGCGGGTACAGCGCATAGGACTGGAACACCATCGCCACGCCGCGCTTGGCGGCCGGCACGTCGTTCATGCGGCGCGCACCGATGTCGAGCTCGCCGTCGCTGATGTCTTCCAGGCCGGCGATCATGCGCAGCAAGGTCGACTTGCCGCAGCCGGAGGGGCCGACGAAGACGACGAACTCGCCATCCTCGATGTCGAGGTTGATGTCACGCATGACTTCCTGGTTTTCATAACGCTTGGCCAGGTTGCGGATGCTTACTGCTGCCATATCGATCTCCTTGGGGCGAACGCCTCTCACGCCGGTTGAAGAGCTGCGTTCTAGGTGTTCAACGCAACCAGATCAGTTCCGAAATCAGTTGCGGAAAAAGTTTCATGTCATCGAAGGTGCGCGCCGCGCCCGCCTGCATCAGTTGATGGGCCATCGCCCGGCGATCATGCGCCACACCGGTAAAGCCCAGCACATGCATGCCGGCGGCCACTGCCGCGCGCACGCCGGTGATGCTGTCGTCGACCGCCACGCAACGGGCCGGATCGACGCCCAGGCCGGCCGCCGCCGCCAGGTAGACATCGGGCGCCGGCTTGGGATGGGCCACGTCGTGGCCGCTGAAGATGCGACCCTCGAATTGCGCAAACAGCCCGCAACGGCGCAGCCCGGCTTCGATGCGGGCACTTTCGCTGTTGCTGGCCACGGCCCGCGGCAGGCGGATCATGTCCAGTGCCTGCGCCACACCCGGCACCGGCTCGGCCAGCTCGCCACAGGCCTGGGCCACCACCTCCTTGATCCGCTCGCGTTGCGCCGGCGCGAGGCCAAGCGCGAATTCGACATCGACTTCGTCGAGCAGCAGGTCGGTGTACATGCCCAGCCGGTTGGCAATGGCATGGTGCAGGCTGGCCTCGCGCGCCTGCTGGCGGTCATCGTCCTGCTGTAGTGGCGACAGCAGCGGCAGCAGTTCGCGATGCAGCATGCGCAGCGCGATGCTTTCGCTGTCGAGCAATACGCCGTCGCAATCGCATACCAGGTGGGTGATGGCTTGCCGCTGCATCATCACTTGACCGCTCCGAAGGTCAGGCCACGCACCAGTTGCTTCTGCGCCAGCCAGCCGAGCGCCATGATGGGGGCGATGGCCAGCAGTGACGCGGCCGACAGCTTGGCCCAGAACAGGCCCTCGGGATTGGAATACGACGCGATGAACACCGTCAGCGGTGCGGCGTTGACGCTGGACAGGTTGAGGCTCCAGAAGGCTTCGTTCCACGACAGGATCACCAGCAGCAACGCGGTCGAGGCCAGTCCCGGCATCGCCGTGGGCAGCAGCAGGTAGACCATCTCCTGCCAGGCGTTGGCGCCGTCGATGCGGGCCGCTTCCAGTATCTCGCGCGGCACGTCGTTGAAATAGGTATAGGCCATCCACACCGCGATGGGCAGGTTGATCAGCGTGTAGACCAGCGTCAGCCCGGTGACCGTGTCGAGCAGGCCGCTGCCCTTGGCCAGCAGGTAAATCGGGATCAGCACGCCGACGGCCGGCATCATCTTGGTCGACAGCATCCACAGCAACAGCTTCTGCGTGCGCCTGGTCGGAAAGAACGCCATCGAATACGCCGCCGGCACCGCCAGCAGCAGGCACAGCAGGGTCGAGCCGAGCGAGACGATGAGCGAGTTCTGCACGAAGGCCAGGTAATTGCTGCGGCTGAACACCTCGCCGAAGGTGGCCAGGGTCGGCACGAACAGCAGGCTGGGCGTATAGGCCTGCTGTTCGGTCTTGAAGGCCGTGATCGCCACCCAGAAGATCGGGAAGAACAGCAACAGGGCGCAGGTCCAGGCCAGCACGCCTACCCACCAGGGGCTTTTTCGTTGATCGTTCATGCTTCGTTGGCCCCTTTCAGATTGCGCGCCAGCATGCGCACCAGGAAGAACGACACCACATTGGCCAACACCACGGCGAAGATGCCGCCTGCCGACGCAATGCCGATATCGAACTGCTGCAGACCGATGGCGTACACCAGGTAGGTCAGGTTGGTGGTGGCCGTGCCCGGGCCGCCGGCGGTGGTGGTGAAGATCTCGGCGAAGATCGACAGCAGGAAGATGGTCTCGATCATGATCACCACCGTGATGGCGCGCTTGAGGTGCGGCAGCACGATATAGAAGAAGATGCGAAGCGGACCGGCGCCGTCGAGCTGGGCGGCTTCCTTCTGGTCGTTGTCGAGCGACTGCAATGCGGTCAACAGGATCAGGAAGGCAAACGGTATCCACTGCCACGCCACGATGATGATCACCGACAGCATCGGGTATTGGGCCAGCCAGTCGATCGGCTCCAGCCCAAGGTGGCGCATCACGAAGGCCAGCATGCCGTAGACCGGATGCATGATCATGTTCTTCCAGATCAGCGCGGCCACGGTGGGCATGACGAAGAATGGGCCGATCACCAGCAGGCGGGCCACGGTACGGCCGCGAAAGGGCTGGTCGAACAGCACCGCCAGCAGGGTGCCGCCGATCACGCTCACGGCCAGCACCGAACCGATCAACAACGCGGTATTGCCGATCGAGGGCCAGAAGGCCGGGTCGTCCAGCAGGAAGCTGTAGTTTTCCAGGCCGACGAAGCCGGTCTGGTCGGGCGCCATCAGGTTGTAGCGATTGACCGAGAAGTAGATCGTCATGGCCAGCGGCACGATCATCCAGGCCAGCAGGATCAGCACCGACGGTGCCTGCAACAGCCGGATCGGATTGCCGCGCCGCCGGGCGGCGGCCGGCGCGGTGCCTGGTGCGGGAGCGGGACGCTTGCTGGGCATGGTGACGGAAGGGGAAGAATGAATCGATGACATGGCAGCCTCGGGTGGTTGGGCCAATGCGCAGCCCATGCGGACCACGAACGCGGCCGGCGCGCCCACCCGCTGTTGCCGGGCAGGCGCGGCTGGACTGCTTACTTCAGGTAGCGTCCCTGGCGCATCATCCGCACCGCCTGTGCCTGGGAGGCCTCGAGCGCGGCATCGGCGCTACCCTTGCCGGCCAGCGCGCCGGCGATCGCCTGCCCGGTCACGGTACCGATCGACTGGAACTCGGGAATGGTGGCGAACTGCACACCGGTGTACGGCACCGGCTGGACGGTCGGCTTGTTGGCGTCGGCAGTCTGGATCGCATCGAGCACGAAGTCGGAGAACGGCGACACCTTCTTGTACTCGGCCGAGGCGTAGGTCGATTGACGGGTGCCGGGTGGCACCAGGGCCCAGCCGCTATCCTTGGCCACCAGGTTGATGTACTCCCTGGAGGTGGCCCAGGCGGCGAACTTCTTGGCCGCGTCCTGCGACTTGGACGACTTCGGCACCGCCAGCGACCAGATCCACAACCAGTGCGAGCCGCGGTCGGTCGCGGCCACCGGCGCCGGCGCAAAGGCGGTCTTGTCGGCTACCTTCGAATCCTTGCCGTGATACAGCATGCCGGCGGCCACGGTAGCGTCGACCCACATGCCGCACTTGCCGCTGGAGAACAGCACCAGGTTCTCGTTGAAGCCGTTCGAGCTGGAGCCCGGCGGGCCGTACTTGCGCAACAGGTCGACATAGAAGTTGACCGCCTTCTTCCATTCGGGCGAGGTGAGCTGCGGTTGCCATTTCTCGTCGAACCAGCGACCACCCCAGGCATTGGCCATGGTGGTGACGATGGCCATGTTCTCGCCCCACCCGGCGCGACCGCGCAGGCAGATGCCGTAGACGCCCTTGGCCGGGTCGTGCAGTTGCGCGGCCAGCTTGCCGATCTCTTCCCAGGTCGGCTTTTGCGGCATGCTCAGCTTCTTTTGCTCGAACAGGTCGCGCCGGTAGTAGGTCATCGAACTCTCGGCATAGAACGGCAACGCATAGAGCTTGCCGTCGACCGTCAGGCCCTCGCGCACCGGCTTGATCAGGTCGGCCTCGTCGTAGTCGGCCGGCAGGCCGGTCATGGGTGCCAGCCAACCCTTCTTGGCCCAGATCGGCGCCTCGTAGGCGCCGATGGTCATCAGGTCGAACTGGCCGCTGTTGGTGGCGATATCGGTGGTCAGGCGTTGCCGCAGCACGCTCTCTTCCATCGTCACCCAGCGCAGCTTGATGTCGGGATTGGCCTTTTCGAACTGCGGTGCCAGCTTTTGCAGTTCGATCATGTCGGGATTGTTGATCGAGGCGATATTGAGCGTGACCGGCTCGGCTTGCGCCAAGCCGCTGGCCGCGGCGCCGGTGATGCCGGCGCTGATGCAGGCCCAGCGCAGGAAAGCCGTAAAGCCCGAACGTCGACGGACGAGGGGCCGGGGCGCGATGATGTGCATGCTTGTCTCCGTAGTTATGCGTCGTATCCGCCTGTGCGTGATCGACTGGTTTTTGAGCTTTTACTGTTTTCGCGAGCAAATAATCATTCATTCATCCGCAGCTGTCAAGCATTTGTATTTTGATTGAGCAATTGCCCATTTATGTGAATAATCACAGGCAAAGACTCGCCGTAGAATGATGGTCATATTACAAACAGGCTTGCCGCCGACCGGGGGCGTTTGAGGAGAACATGTCAACTGCTGCATCCAAACTCGACCTGGCGGCGCGCGCCGCCTGGATGTACTACGTGGCAGGCAATACCCAGAACGAGATTGCGGAACGGCTCGGGATCTCGCGCCAGATGGCCCAGCGCATGGTAGCCCACGCGGGCGCGGCCAACCTGGTCAAGGTGCGCATCACGCACCCGGTGTCGTCCTGCCTGGAACTGGCGCAAGGCCTGCAGCAACGCTATGGACTCGATACCTGCCGGGTAGTGCCAGGCGCCGGCGGCGGCGACAACCCGCATGAGGCGCAGGAGGTGCAGCAGATGCTGGCGGTGGCCGGCGCCGAACTGATGGAACAATACCTCGGTTCGGAAGACCCATTGGTGGTCAATGTCGGCTCCGGACGCACCCTCAAGGCGGCCATCGAAAAGCTCGACGACATCGCCCGCCCGCAACACCAGATCGTGTCGATGATCGGCGCCTTTGCCTCGGACGGCTCGGCCAACCGCTACGACGTGGCACTGCAGGCGGCCGAGAAACTGCAGGCGCGCTTCTATCTGCTACCGGCGCCGCGGGTGGCCGAAAACGAGAGCGATCGCCAGCAGTGGTGCAATCATCGCGCCTACAAGATCGTCAGCGGACTGGCCGAGCGGGCCGACGTCACGTTCCTGGGCATCGGCACCATTGCCCTGCAAGGGGCGATGCATGAAGACGGCTTCATCGACGAGCAGGAAGTGCGGCAATTGCAACGGCAGGGCGCGGTGGGTGAACTGATCTGCCATGCCTTCGATGGCGACGGCCGGCTGCTGCAATCGGCGCTGTCGGCACGCATCACCACCCCGCCGCTGGCGCAGCACCCCAAGCGTCCGGTGATCGCCCTGGCCGGTGGCAGCAAGAAGGCCAAAGCGGTACGCGCGGCGTTGCGCGGCGGCTGGCTGACCGGACTGGTGACCGACGAGACCTGCGCCCGCCATGCGCTGCAAGACGGTCGCACCTGAAGCAACGGCGCGGCACGCGCGGGCGCGGACGATGCAAGCGCCCGCGCCGACGCCGGATCGCCCCCTCGAAACGGCCTTTGGCCCCGACTGACTGACGAAAGCCCCGCATGACCCAAGCCGCCCGATTTGTCGTTTTTGGTGAAGCCCTGACCGATTTCATCCGCCAGCCCGATGGCCAGTGGCGTGCCGTTGCCGGCGGCGCCTGCTGGAACGTGGCACGGGTTGCGGCCCGGCTGGGGGTGCCCACCGGCTATGCCGGCAGTGTCAGCACCGATGTCTTCGGCCAGGAACTGTATGCGCTCACGCGCGAGGCCGGGCTCGACATGCGCTTCACCCAGCAGGTGGCCAAGGCGCCGCTGCTGGCGATGGTCACCTCGACCACGCCGCCCGATTATTTCTTCATCGGCGACGATAGCGCCGACCTGCATTTCGACCCGACCCGGCTGCCACCGGACTGGCTAGACGAGGTGCAGGTGCTGCATTTCGGCTGCATCAGCCTGGCCCGCGAGCCACTGGCGCCGCGCTTGCTCCAGGTGGCCCGCGAGGCTTCCCGCGCCGGCCGCAAGATCGCCTTCGATCCCAACTGGCGCAAGCTGATGGACAACCCGGGCTACCGCCCCCTGCTGCGCGAACTGCTGTCGCTGTCGCATTACGTGAAGGTGTCGGACGAAGACCTGGGCCGCCTGTTCGCCGGCGACCCGACGCCACTGGCCACGCTGCAGGCGCTGGCGCCCCAGGCCGAGATCCTGCTGACGCTGGGCGGCCAGGGCATGCAATGGATCAAGGATGGACAAGTGCTGCGCCAGCCGGCCTATGCGGTGCAGGTGATCGACACCGTGGGCTGCGGCGACGCCTCGATGGGCGGCTGGATCGCCAGCCTGCTGCGCCAGCCCCAGGCGCCGGCCATCGCCCACCTGCAATGCGCGGCGGCCGCCGCGGCGCTGTCGGCGGCACGGGCCGGCGCCTATGCCGCCACCTGGGACGAAGTGCAAGCACTGATCGCGACGGGTAGCTCGCATTAAGTGAGGGCGAATCGCTGATCCAGCAAAGACTATTCGCGTTGGCGGTCAACCGGAATGACGTCGGGTCCGTTTGTCTGGACGCTGCCTGCTGTAATCGAGGGATGGGGGGCGGCGTCCGACTTACTTCAAACAACAACGATCATGTCCGAAGCAACCGAACACCTGGAACACGCCGAGCACGCCCACGCGTCCGGCAACAAGAAGCTCGCCTTGCTCATCGCCATCCTGGCGCTGGTGCTGGCAATCACCGAAACCCTGAGCAAGTCCTACCAGACCGAAGTCATCCTGAAGCACCAGGAGGCCGCCAACCTGTGGGCGTTCTTCCAGGCCAAGTCGATCCGGGGCAACAGCGCACAACTGGCCAAGACCCAGCTGGGCCTGCTGGGCGACGCCAAGGACGAACGGGTGCGCGCGGCCATCGCCAAGCTCGATGACACGGTCGCGCACTACGAGGACGACGAGAAATCGGGCGAAGGCAAGAAGCAACTGGCGCACAAGGCGCGCGACGCCGAGCACGAAGCGCACGCCTACATGGAAAAGTACGAGAAGCTGGAAATGGCCGCCGGGATGCTGCAGGTGGCCATCGTGCTGGCCTCGGCCACCATCATCACTGCGGTGGGGATGCTGGCCTGGCTGTCGATGGGGATCGGTGTGGTGGCGTTGGGGTTTGTGGCGATGGGGATCGTCGGGGCGGTTTGAGGTTTTCCGCCTGACTGCAGGAAAATGCTCTGCTTGGACCTCGCAGGAGTTCCACGCGACTGTCTTCGGCTGTCAAAGGGCCGGTCCTGAGCCTTATGGAAGGACCGGCGCGTGTTGAGCCCTCCTGGGCCGGCTGCTCTTGCTACATGCCGATGTACTGGCTTTATATTTATCTTTCTCCGGCCGAAGGGGCTCGCCGGGAGTCCGCCCGGCAGCGGCCCCTCTTTCTTGAACGCCAAGAAAGAGGGGCAAAGAAAGCGCGCCCCGGCTGCTCCGAATGGGGACAGCATTGCCGCCTCGCCTTCGGCATCGGGCTTGGTATCGCTTGGTGCTATCTGCCGCGCTTTTTTCCTAAGAAAAAAGCGCGAACCCGTCTAGCTACCTTGGCCTGTAACCCGCTATTTTTTGCGCCTAAAGAACACCGTTCGGGCTGAGTAAGCGCGTAGCGCTGTATCGAAGCCTGTCCTGAGCTTGTCGAAGGAAGCTTGTCGAAGGAAACCCGCCGAAACAGGGCTGTCGCAGGCCCCGGCAAAAGCCAGGGCCGGGAGGGTTCCTTGTTGCTAGACCTTGTCGAGCTTGGCAATCGACAAATCCAGCAGCTTCATGCCGAACTTGCCGAAGTTGATGTGGGCGCGGGTGGCGCCGCCTCCGCCTTCGATGTTGACGATCACGCCTTCGCCGAACTTGGCGTGCGCTACGTTCTGGCCGATGCGCCATCCCGAATCGGCGCGCGAGAAATTCTGCGCGATGCGGTTGTTGCCCGACTCGGGCGCTTCGTCCCAGGCCGACTTGGGCAGGGCGAACCAGCTGCGCTCCTGCACCTTGGGCGAGAGCCACTTGAGCGACTCCTCGGGCAACTCGGACAGGAAGCGCGAACGCAGGTTGTAGCGCGTCTGGCCGTGCAACATGCGGGTCTGCGAGAAGGTCATGAACAATCGCTTGCGCGCGCGCGTGATGGCTACATACATCAGGCGTCGCTCTTCCTCGACGCCACGGTCTTCCTTGGCACTGTTCTCGTGCGGGAACAGGCCCTCCTCCATGCCGGTGATGAACACCGCGTCGAATTCGAGCCCCTTGGCCGAGTGCACCGTCATCAGCTGCAGGGCGTCCTGGCCGGCCTGGGCCTGGTTGTCGCCCGCTTCCAGCGAGGCATGCGAGAGGAACGCCGACAACGGCGACATGATCGTCACCAGCGGTGCGTCGGCATCGATCACCTGGATACCGTCGGCACTACCGATGGCCTCGCCGGCGCTAGCCTGCGCCTGCGGACCGAGGAAGGCCGGAGCATCCAGCCCGTACCCCTCTTCCGAGACGAACAGGGTGGCTGCGCTGACCAGTTGCTCGAGGTTCTCGATGCGGTCGGCGCCTTCCTTCTCGTTGCGGTAATGGGCGACCAGGCCGGAGCGGTCGAGCACCACGTTGACCGTCTCCGGCAGCGGCAGCTGCTGGGTCTCGAAACGGGCGCCCTCGATCAGGTTGATGAACGCGTTCAGGGACGAGCCGGCCTTGCCGGCCACATAGGGCACCGCCGCATACAGCGAGCATCCGTGCTGGCGCGCCGCGTCCTGCAATTGCTCCATGGCCTTGGCACCGATGCCGCGGGTGGGAAAGTTGACCACCCGCAGGAAGGCCGAATCGTTGTGCAGGTTGTCCATCAGCTGCAGGTAGGCGATGGCGTGCTTGATCTCGGCGCGCTCGAAGAAACGCTGGCCGCCATAGACCCGATACGGGATGGCCGAGCTGAACAGCGCATGCTCCAGCACCCGCGACTGCGCATTGGAACGATACAGCAACGCGATCTCGCTGCGGCTCCAGCCTTCGGCGATCAGGTCCTTGACCTGCTCGATGATCCATTGCGCCTCTTGCAGGTCGCTGCTCGATTCGTACACCCGCACCTGCTCGCCATGACCGGCGTCGGTACGCAGGTTCTTGCCCAGGCGGCCGCTGTTGTTGGCGATGAGCATGTTGGCCGCATCCAGGATGTGGCCGTGCGAACGGTAGTTCTGCTCGAGCTTGATCAGGTTCTCGACCCGGAACTCGCGCTCGAACGAAGTCATGTTGCCTACGTTGGCGCCACGGAAGGCGTAGATGCTCTGGTCGTCGTCGCCCACCGCGAACACCGCCGCGCCGCCGCGCTCGGGGCCTGCCAGCAGCTTGAGCCATTTGTACTGCAGGTCGTTGGTGTCCTGGAACTCGTCGACCAGGATATGGCGAAAGCGCGCCTGGTAATGCTCTCGCAACGGCTGGTTGCGACTCAACAATTCGTAGGTGCGCAACAGCAGCTCGGCAAAGTCGACCACCCCTTCGCGCTGGCACTGCTGGTCGTACAGCTCGTAGAGTTCGACGAACTTGCGGTTGTAGTCGTCGTGGGCCTCGACGTCCTGCGCCCGCAACCCCTGGTCCTTGGCGCTGTTGATGAAGTACATCAGGTTGCGCGCCGGGTACTTGTCGTCGTCCACGTTCATCGCCTTGAGCAGGCGCTTGATGGCAGAGAGCTGGTCTTGCGAATCGAGGATCTGGAAGGTCTGCGGCAGCGCTGCATCCTTGTGGTGCGCGCGCAGCAAGCGGTTGCACAGGCCATGGAAGGTGCCGATCCACATGCCGCGCGTATTGATGGGCAACATCGCCGACAGGCGCGTGGTCATTTCCTTGGCGGCCTTGTTGGTGAAGGTCACCGCCAGGATGCCCGCCGGCGAGACCTGCTGCGTCTGGATCAGCCAGGCGATACGGGTGGTCAGCACCCGGGTCTTGCCGGAACCGGCGCCAGCCAGGATCAGGGCCGACTGCGCGGGCAGGGTCACGGCAGCCAGCTGCTCTTGGTTCAGATTGTGGAGAAGGTTTTGCATGGCGCCCATTATACGGCCACGGCCCGCGCCGGGCCGCCGCCCTACCGGCCCCAAAGAGGATGGACATGCAAGCCGCCACGTCTCGAAAAACTAAAATTTCCAATAAATCTGAAACCGCATTGCTACTGCTTGCGCTAATCTCCTTCGGTTTCCGTCCTTTCCTGCCATCGCCCACTAGCGCCTGCCTACCATGCCAATCTTCCGCCGCGGCCCTCTCTGGTCCTTCCTGCTGGTTCCCCTGATGATCGCGGCCTGCGCCTCGCCGCCGCCCAGCGCCATGCGTTCCAACGTGCGTCAATTGCTGGCGCTGCAGAAATCCCGGCTGGACGTGGCCATCACCGTGGCACGCAGCAAATGGAACTCCGGCGCGCCTATAGACGACCCGGTGCGCGAGGGCATCATCCTTGACGACGTTGCCCAGCGCGCGCGCAACCTGGGGCTGGACGAACAATGGACGCGGCGCTTCTTCCAGGACCAGTTCGATGCCGGCAAGCTGGTGCAACGCGACCTGCATCGCCAATGGCGGCAAGAGCAGCGCCCGCCGTTTGCCAATCCGCCCGACCTGGGGCGCGAGGTGCGACCGGTGCTGGATCGGCTCACTCCCGAGTTACTGGCGATGCTGACCCAATTGCAAGGGCGACAATGCGATCCATCCGTCACCCGCGCACTGCACGAACTGACACCCCGGATACTGGGCGAGGCCTATCCGGCGCCGGTGCAGAACAAGGCCATCGAGGCATTGCGCTGTGATTGACGCCATCGCAGCGATCAACTGCAGGCCTTGCCGATTCGACATCGTCGCGCAAATACGACCAATTCCAGGCTACCGGACGTAACACCGGTTGCTGTCCTGCAGCATTGCAGCGGGAAGAGTAAAATCGAGGCTGTCGTTCACGCGCCCTGCGGCGCTTGCGGCGTCCTCGTACCCTTTTCCCCATCATGTCCGACGATTCCTGTAGTCCCTCTCCAGCGACCACGCCTGTGGCGCCTGCGCTCACCCGCGCCAAGGTCACCTCGCAGATCCTGTCCACCGCCTTCTATACCTTCGTGGTCTACCTGGCCATCGGCATCCCGATGGCAGTGCTGCCCGGCTATATCCACGTCGATCTGGGCTATAGCTCGGTGATCGCCGGGCTGGGCATCAGCGTGCAGTATTTCGCCACCTTCATCAGTCGCGCCAACGCGGGACGCATGATCGACACCGTCGGCGCCAAGCAGACCGTCATGCGCGGCATGCTGCTGTGCACCGGCAGCGGCGTGCTGCTGCTGGTGGCGGCGCTGGCGCAGCCGCTGCCGTTTCTCAGCCTGGTCCTGCTGTTCGTCAGCCGCGCCCTGCTGGGCCTGGGCGAGAGCCTGGTCGGCACCGGCGCCATCATGTGGGGCATCGGTCGCGTCGGTGCCGAGAATACGGCCAAGATGATCTCCTGGAACGGCATCGCCACCTATGGCGCGCTGGCCATCGGCGCACCGCTGGGCGTGGTGCTCGACCGTTCGCTGGGCTTTGCCACGATCGGCATGGCCAGCGCCGCGCTGACGGTGCTGGGCTACCTGCTGGCGCGCAGGGGCCCGATGGTGCCGGTAATCGCCGGCGAGCGCCTGTCGTTCAAGCTGGTGCTGCGGCGCGTGTTTGCCTTCGGCATGGGACTGGCCTTCGGGACCATCGGCTTCGGCTCGATCGCCACCTTCATCACGCTGTATTACGCCGACCATCAATGGGGCAATGCGGCCTTCGCGCTGACCGCATTCTCGAGCGCATTCGTCGGTTCACGCCTGCTGTTTGCCAATGCCATCAATCGCTTCGGCGGCTATCGGGTGGCCATCGTCAGTTTCCTGACCGAGGCAGTGGGCCTGGTGCTGCTGTGGGTCGCCACCGGGCCCGAGGTCGCCATGCTCGGCGCGGCGCTGACCGGTTTCGGTTTTGCGCTGGTGTTTCCGTCGCTGGGCGTGGAAGCGGTCAAGGTGGTGCCGGCGGCCAACCGGGGTGCGGCACTGGCGGCCTATTCGGTGTTTCTCGACCTGGCGCTGGGCTTCACCGGCCCACTGGCGGGCCTGATCGTGGGGCAGTTGGGCTATCCGCAGGTGTTCCTGTTTGCGGCCATCGCGGCACTGGGCGCGGTGGCACTGACCCTGTCGCTGTATCGCAGCGCCCAGCAAAGCGCCTGACCGTCGCGCAGGAGCGCTATCCGATGGGGCCGATAGCATCAACGCTATCGGCCCCATTGGTATTTTCAAGGGCGATGTTCGTTGAAATACGGAACGGTTACCCCATCTGTGAAGTCATCACAGCAGCGCAAAAAGCAAGTCGCTGGGCGATTTGCAATAGAATCGCGATGTCCGTCACCCACACATCCCCAAGGAGAGAAGAATGGCAAAGAAGAACGTAGCTGCCCCCGCGATCAATATCGGCATCAACGACAAGGATCGCAAGAAGATCGCCGATGGCCTGTCCAAGCTGCTGGCCGACACCTATACGCTCTACCTGAAGACCCACAACTTCCACTGGAACGTGACCGGCCCGATGTTCAACACGCTGCACCTGATGTTCGAAGGCCAGTACACCGAGCTGGCGCTGGCGGTGGACCAGATCGCCGAGCGCATCCGCGCCCTGGGCTATCCGGCACCAGGTACCTACAAGGACTTCGCCCGCCTGTCGTCGATTCCCGAGGCCGACGGCGTGCCCAACGCGCAGGAAATGATCGCCCAGCTGGTGACCGGCCAGGAAGCCGTCACCCGCACCGCCCGTTCGATCTTCCCGGCCGTGGATGCCGCCTCCGATGAGCCCACCGCCGACCTGCTGACCCAGCGCATGCAATTGCACGAAAAGAATGCGTGGATGCTGCGCAGCCTGCTGGAAGGCTGATCGAACCGCATCACCGCGTCATCCCGATGCTGCCCCGCCTTACCGGCCGGGCAGCATTTTTTTCGAGACATCACGGGCGATACAAGGCGGCCAGCTCGCGCGTCTTGCGCTCGCCCTCCGGGACCAGGTAGACACTGCTGATGACGGCCACCATGTCGGCCCCCTGCGCCACCAGCGGCGGCGCATTCTCGAGCGTGATGCCGCCGATCACCACCACCGGCAGCGGGACCTCGCGCTTGGACTGGGCGATGATGGCGGGTTCGGTACGAAAGTCGTATTGCTTCACGCGCGACGGATAGAACCCGCCAAAGGCGACATAGCTGGCGCCGTCGTTCCAGGCCGCATGCGCCAGGGCCAGCGTGCCGTAGCACGAGGCGCCGACGATCCGGTCGGGCCCGACCAGCCGCCGCACCTCGGCAATCGAGGCGTCGGTGCCGCCGACGTGGATACCGTCGGCCTCCAGCGCCAGGCACAGATCGACATGGTCGTTGATGACCAGCGGCACGCCATGGCGACGGCATGCCGCCAGCAGCGCCGCCGCCTGCTCCAGGCGCCGTGCGGGCGAGGCGCTCTTGTGGCGGTATTGCACCAGTGCCGCGCCGGCCCCCAGCGCCAGTTCGGTGGCATCGATCAATTGCTGCGTGTCGTCCCAGTCGGGGGTGACGATGTACAAGCCGCGCAAGTGCTTGGCGTATGCGGGATTCATGCTGTTCTCCTGCCGCTCAGGCGGCGTCAAAAAGGGCCACGCGCGCGGGAATGCGCTGCCCCGGCGCGATCGCATAGGAACTCGACAGGCTGTGCTGGGTGTAGCGCTGCGCCAGCGCGATGGCGTCGTGCATGCCCAGGCCGCGCGCCAGGCACGCCGCCAGCGCCGCGGCCAGGGTGCAACCGCTGCCGTGGAATTCATCGGCCAGGCGCGGCCACTGCCAGCGGCCCAGCTCGTCTGCGGCGTCGCCGCCATACCAGCGATTGACCACATCCTGCTGCAGCGGGCCATGCCCCCCCTTGAGCAGGACTTGGGCGCAGCCGCGCTGCAACAGGGCCCGCGCCTGCACCTGTGGCGCGCCGTCGCCGCACAGGCGACGCGCCTCGTCGAGATTGGGCGTGATCACCGTGGCCAGCGCGAACAACGGCTCCAGCACGCGCACGGCGTCGTCGGCCGAGAGCTGGTCGCCGCGGCCATTGGCCAGCACCGGGTCGAGCACCACCGGCAGATCCGGATCGCGGGCGCGCAACTGGCCGATCAGGGCGGCGATCGCTTCGGCATTGGCCAGGCTGCCGGCGATGCCCAGCTTGACGGCGGCGATATCGAAACGGTCGATCAGCACCTGGGCCTGGTGGCGCACCAGCTCGGGTGGCACCGGATGTACCGCGAAGACGACCTCGTTGTGCTGCACGGTGAGCGCGGTCGGCACCGACAGCGGATGGCAGCCGAGCGCGCTGATGGCCGGTATATCGGCCTGCATGCCGGCGCCACCGCTGGGATCGGAACCCGACAACACCAGCACGCAGGGCGGCGTGCTGCGATAGCCTTGCGCGCTCATGCCACCCGGCCGGCCATCGGCGAGGACGGCGACGCGCTGAACTTGCGCGCCATGCGCCCGGCCAGGAAAGCCTCGCGCCCGGCCTGCACCGCCAGCTTCATGGCGTGCGCCATGCGCACCGGATCGCGCGCGGCGGCGATGGCGCTGTTCATCAATACGCCATCGCAACCCAGTTCCATGGCAATGGCCGCGTCCGAGGCGGTGCCCACGCCGGCATCGACCAGCACCGGCACCCTGGCCTGCTCGATGATCAACGACAGGTTCCATGGATTGAGAATGCCCATGCCAGAACCGATCAGGGAGGCCAGCGGCATCACCGCGGCCACCCCCAGGTCTTCCAGCATGCGTGCCTGGATCGGGTCGTCGCTGCAATAGACCATCACATCGAAGCCGTCCTTGACCAGCACCTCGGCCGCCTTCAGGGTTTCGGGCATGTTGGGAAAAAGGGTCTTCTCGTCGCCCAGCACTTCCAGCTTGACCAGCTGCCGACCGCCCAGCAGCTCACGCGCCAGTTGCAGGGTATAGATCGCGTCCTCGGCGTTGTAGCAGCCGGCGGTATTGGGCAGGATCGTGAATTGCGACGGCGGCACCGCGTCCAGCAGGCTGGGCGCGTTGGGGTCCTGGCCGATGTTGACGCGGCGAATCGCCACCGTGATGATCTCGGCGCCGCTGGCGATGGTGGCCGCGCGGGTCTGCTCGAGGTCCCGGTACTTGCCGCTGCCCACCAGCAGGCGCGAGCCGTAGGTGGTACCGGCGATGGTCAGGCCCGGGTCCTGCTGCAGGGCTGCAGTGTCGTTCATGTTCATGTGCATGTCCTTTGAAAAATGCGCCACCGGGATCGGCTCAACCGCCGCCGATGGCCTTGACCACATCGACCTGGTCGGCCTCTTCCAGCAGGTGGTCGTTCCACTGCGGAGTCGGTACCACACGGCGGTTGACCGCCACCGCCACCGCGCGGCCACCCAGCTCGAGGAGCTCGATCAGGTGCGCTACGCTGCGGCGGTCGGCATCGACCAGATGCGGCTTGCCATTGAGTTCTATGCGCACGTTCATGTCACTGTTTCGAATAGATCTCGGCGCCCATCTTGACGAACTCGACCGCCTTGACCTGCATCCCCTGCTTCAGGGCCTCGATCTCGGAGATGCCTTGCTGGTCGGCATACTCGCGCACTTCCTGGGTGATCTTCATCGAGCAGAAGTGCGGGCCGCACATCGAGCAGAAATGCGCCACCTTGGCCGAGTCCTTGGGCAAGGTCTCGTCGTGGAACTCGCGCGCCTTGTCCGGATCGAGGCCGATGTTGAACTGGTCTTCCCAGCGAAACTCGAAGCGCGCCTTGGACAGGGCGTTGTCGCGGATCTGCGCCCCCGGATGGCCCTTGGCCAGGTCGGCCGCATGGGCCGCGATCTTGTAGGTGATGATGCCGTCCTTGACGTCGACCTTGTTGGGCAGGCCCAGGTGTTCCTTGGGGGTGACGTAGCACAGCATGGCGGTGCCGTACCAGCCGATCTGGGCCGCGCCGATGCCGGAGGTGATATGGTCGTAGCCGGGAGCGATGTCGGTGGTCAATGGGCCCAGCGTGTAGAACGGCGCCTCGTGGCACTGTTCCAGCTGCAGGTCCATGTTCTCCTTGATCAGGTGCATCGGCACGTGGCCGGGGCCTTCGATCATCACCTGCACGTCATGCTTCCAGGCAATCCGGGTCAGCTCGCCCAAGGTCTTGAGCTCACCCAGCTGTGCTTCGTCGTTGGCGTCGTAGATCGAACCCGGGCGCAGGCCATCGCCCAGGCTGAAGCTGACGTCGTAGGCCTTCATGATCTCGCAGATATCCTCGAAGTGTTCGTACAAGAAGGATTCGCGATGGTGCGCCAGGCACCACTTGGCCATGATCGAACCGCCGCGCGAGACGATCCCTGTCATGCGCTTGGCCGTCAGCGGCACGTATTGCAGGCGCACACCGGCGTGGATGGTGAAGTAGTCCACGCCCTGCTCGGCCTGCTCGATCAAGGTATCGCGGAAGATTTCCCAGGTCAGGTCCTCGGCACGGCCGTTGACCTTTTCCAGCGCCTGGTAGATCGGTACGGTGCCGATCGGCACCGGCGAATTGCGGATGATCCATTCACGCGTCTCGTGGATGTTCTTGCCGGTCGACAGGTCCATCACGTTGTCGCCGCCCCAGCGGATGGCCCAGGTCATCTTCTCGACTTCCTCGCCGATGGAAGAGGTCACGGCCGAGTTGCCGATGTTGGCGTTGATCTTCACCAGGAAGTTGCGGCCGATGATCATCGGCTCGACCTCGGGATGGTTGATGTTGGCCGGGATGATGGCGCGCCCGCGTGCGACCTCGTCGCGCACGAACTCGGGCGTGATCTCGGCCGGGATCGAGGCACCGAAAGACTGCCCCGGATGCTGGCGCCCCATCAGGTCGGACAGCTTGGCGCCCATCGGGCCGGAGGCCTTCAACTGCTCCAGGTACTCGCGCCGGCGCAGGTTCTCGCGGATGGCGATGAACTCCATCTCGGGGGTGACGATGCCGCGGCGCGCATAGTGCATCTGCGACACGTTGCCGCCGGCCCTGGCGCGGCGCGGCTTGCGGTGCAGGTTGAATCGCAGCTCGGCCAGCGCCGGGTCGGCCAGGCGCTGGCGGCCGTATTCGGAACTGGGGCCATCGAGTTCCTCGGTATCGTCGCGCTCCAGGATCCAGGGAAGGCGCGGGGTCGACAGGCCGGCCCGGATGTCGATCTTGACGTTCGGGTCGGTATAGGGGCCGGAGGTATCGTAGACCGTGATCGGCGGGTTCTTTTCGGCGCCGAACATGGCCGGGGTATCGGATTGGCTGATCTCGCGCATCGGCACGCGGATATCGGCGCGCGAACCCTGGACGTAGATCTTGCGGGAATTGGGCAGTGGCTGGATCGCTGCCTCGTCCACCGTGGCGGTGGCGGACAGAAACTTGGGATTGGCATTCATTTTGGCTCCTTTGCGGTTGGCTCGGAGCCAGCAAAGGAGGTGTCGGAAGAGAGCGCACCACCAGCCCGGTAGGCCATGCGTGGTGCGTCTTGCTGCCGGTTGCTTCCCTTCGCTGGCATTATCCAGATCAGGTTCAAGGGTATTTCTCACCCGGCCAGCCGGTTGCGGCTGCCAGGACCCCTAGCGGTACGACGGTCATGCGTGCTGCTTGTCGTGGGCCGGATTCTACACTTCTGCCCCGATCCCGCAAGCGATATCGCGCAGGTTTGCAGCGCGGCAACATGGGCCCGATGGCGCTGGCGCGCCACGGGCGGCCCGGCTCCCTTATAATGGACGGTTTCGCAAAAACACACGTCAAATCATGGAATTAGCCAAGTCGTTCGAGCCTGCCGAGATTGAGAAATTCTGGCGCGAAGAGTGGGAAAAGCGCGGATACTTCGCCGCCACCACCGCCCCCGAAAAGCCTTCGTTCGCGATCCAGTTGCCGCCGCCGAACGTCACCGGCACGCTGCACATGGGCCATGCGTTCAACCAGACCATCATGGATGGCCTGACCCGCTACCATCGCATGCGCGGTTTCAATACCGCCTGGATCCCGGGCACCGACCACGCCGGCATCGCTACCCAGATCGTGGTGGAGCGCCAGCTCGATGCGCAGAAGGTGTCGCGCCATGACCTGGGGCGCGAGAAATTCGTCGAGAAGGTATGGGAGTGGAAGGAAAAATCCGGCTCCACCATCACCGGCCAGATGCGCCGCATGGGCGCTTCGACCGATTGGGATCGCGAATATTTCACGATGGACCCGAAGATGTCCAAGGCCGTCACCGAGGTCTTCGTGCGCCTCTACGAGCAGGGCCTGATCTATCGCGGCAAGCGCCTTGTCAACTGGGACCCGGTGCTGGGCACGGCCGTGTCCGACCTGGAAGTGGTATCGGAAGAAGAAGACGGCTCGATGTGGCACATCCGTTATCCGCTGGCCGATGGCAGCGGTCACATCACGGTCGCCACCACCCGCCCCGAGACCATGCTGGGCGACGTCGCCGTGGCGGTCGATCCGACCGACGAGCGCTATGCCGCGCTGGTGGGCAAGATGCTGGCGCTGCCGCTGGTGGGCCGCGAGATCCCGATCATCAAGGACGAATACGTCGACAAGGAATTCGGTACCGGCTGCGTCAAGATCACGCCGGCGCATGACTTCAACGACTACCAGGTGGGCGCCCGCCACGACCTGGAAAAGATCAGCATCCTGACGCTCGACGCCAGGATCAACGACAACGGCCCCGAGAAGTACCGCGGCCTGGATCGCTTCGAAGCGCGCAAGCAGATCGTCGCCGACCTCGACGCGCTGGGATTGCTGGAACTGGTCAAGCCGCACAAGCTGATGGTGCCGCGTGGCGACCGCACCGGCGTGGTGATCGAACCGATGCTGACCGACCAGTGGTTCGTGGCGATGAGCAAGCCCGCGCCCGAAGGCACCTACTTCCCAGGCAAGTCGATCGCCGAGACGGCACTCGAGAAAGTGGCCTCGGGCGAGATCAAGTTCGTGCCCGAGAACTGGAGCAACACCTATAACCAGTGGCTCAACAACATCCAGGACTGGTGTATCTCGCGCCAGTTGTGGTGGGGCCACCAGATTCCGGCCTGGTACGACGACGACGGCAAGATCTATGTCGCCCGCACCGAAGCCGAAGCGGTGGCGCAGGCCGGCGGCAAGCCGGTCAAGCGCGACGAAGACGTACTCGACACCTGGTTCTCGTCGGCGCTGGTGCCGTTCTCGACCCTGGGCTGGCCCGAGGAAACACCCGACTACAAGCTGTTCCTGCCGTCGACGGTGCTGGTGACCGGCTTCGACATCATCTTCTTCTGGGTGGCGCGCATGGTCATGATGACCACGCACTTCACCGGCCAGGTACCGTTCGACACCGTGTACGTGCACGGGCTGGTGCGCGACGGCAGCGGCCAGAAGATGTCCAAGTCCAAGGGCAACACGCTGGACCCGATCGACCTGATCGACGGCATCGGCGTGGATGAACTGGTGGCCAAGCGCACCGTGGGCCTGATGAACCCGAAGCAGGCCACGGCCATCGAGAAGGCCACCCGCAAGGAGTTCGCCGATGGCATCCCGGCCTTCGGCACCGACGCCTTGCGCTTCACGTTTGCGTCGTTGGCAACCCTGGGTCGCAACATCAACTTCGACCTGAACCGTTGCGAGGGTTATCGCAACTTCTGCAACAAGCTGTGGAACGCCACCCGCTTCGTGCTGATGAACACCGAAGGCCAGGACTGCGGCTTCGATGGCCACGTCAAGGGCGTATGCGACAAGGAACAGTTGCAGTTCTCGCAGGCCGACCGCTGGATCGTGTCGCTGCTGCAGCGTACCGAAGCCGAGGTCGAAAAGGGCTTTGCCGACTATCGCTTCGACAACATCGCCACGGCCATCTACAAGTTCGTCTGGGACGAGTATTGCGACTGGTACCTGGAAATGGCCAAGGCCCAGATCCAGAACGGCAACCAGGCGCAGCAGCGCGCCACCCGCCGCACCCTGCTGCGGGTACTCGAAACGGTGCTGCGCCTGGCCCACCCGGTGCTGCCGTTCATCACCGAGGCCCTGTGGCAGAGCGTGGCGCCGCTGACCGATCGCAAGCCCGATGCGGCCGGCGACTCGATCATGCGCCAGGCCTATCCACAGCCGGACCTGGACAAGATCGACGCCGAGGCCGAAGCCTGGATGGCGCAGTTCCGCCTGCTGACCGACGCCTGCCGCAACCTGCGTGGCGAGATGCAACTGGCGCCGTCGCTGCGCGTGCCGCTGATCGTCGAAGCCGCCGACGCCGCCTCGGTACAGTCGTTCCTGCCGTACCTGCAAGGGCTGGTGCGCCTGTCCGAGACGCAAGTGGTGAGCCAGTTGCCGGAGTCGCCGGCGCCGGTGGCCATCGTCGGCGACATCAAGCTCATGCTCAAGGTCGAGATCGATGTTGCCGCCGAGCGCGAACGCCTGGGCAAGGAAATCACGCGCCTTACCGGCGAAATCGCCAAGGCGCAAGGCAAGCTGTCCAACGAAAGCTTCGTGGCGCGCGCCCCGGAAGCGGTGGTGGCCCAGGAGAAGGAACGCCTGGCCAACTTCGGCGCGACTGTGGACAAGTTGAAAGAGCAGTTGGCGAAGCTGAAGTAATCATTGTCTCGCCGTGGCCCAGGGCCGTCGTCCTCCACGGGACGGCGGCTTTTTTATTGCCTGGCGGGCGGCCGTTTTCCCGCTTGCCCAAACCCCCACCGTTGTCTACACTGATCCCACAAAATTAGAACAATCGTGCTTTTATCAAATAACGATATTGATCGGAGACAACCATGACCCAGCGCACCCCCATCCATTGCCTCGTATTGCTTGGCAGCCTGTTGACCTCGGCCTGCGCCCTGGCCGACGGCTCGCCGGTGGGCCTATGGAAGAACATCGACGACGCCACCGGCAAGCCCAAGGCGCTGGTGCGCATCACCGAGAGCAATGGCGAGCTGTCGGGCAGGATCGAGAAGCTGTTCCGGGCACCGGACCAGGACCAGAACCCGTTGTGCGAAAAATGCGAGGGCGACCTGAAGGGCCAGCCGATCATCGGCCTGACCATACTGAGCGGACTGAAGAAGGATGGCGACGAATACAGCGGCGGGCAGATCCTCGATCCGGCCAATGGCAAGCTCTACAAGAGCAAGCTGACGGTGCAGGAAGATGGCAGGAAGTTGAACGTGCGCGGTTACGTCGGCATGCCGATGCTGGGTCGCTCGCAAACCTGGATCCGCGAGGACTAGCCGGCATATCGTTGCATGTGGCCGCGCGTCGTTGCAAAGCGGTGCATTGCCGGATTGCAAGCGTTGCCCTGGTTCGCGAATCTTGCTAGTCTGACCGTGGGGAAGCGAGCCGGATCAGGCACGCTATCCCGGCCGCAAGGCCGGGGATGAAGGTCGGGCAGGGTTGCCATCGCGCAGCCCGGGGGAGTCCAGATGCAACCATACGTTCGCTTGGCCATGTCATTGGCATTGGCCGCCGTCTTGTCGCTTCATGCATCGGCACAGGTCGATGCCGCAGAGGTAACCGTTGCCTTTGCCGGCCCCCTGGAAGACCCGGACGCCCTCAGCGCGGCCCAGGCCACCCAGATGGCCTTCGACGAGATCAATGCGCAACCGGCACGTGGCGGCGCGCAGCTCAAGCTGATGCTGCAAAACGACAAGGGCGATCCACGCACCGCCGAGTTCGTCGCCCATTACCTGGCCAAGACCGATGCGCTGGCCGTCATCGGCCACTGGACCAGTACCAACAGCATCGCCGTGGCGCCCATCTATACCGAGGCGGGCTTGCCCCAGTTGGCGCCGATCGCCTGGAGCAAGCGCTTCTCGGCGCTACCGGGCGACAATCATTTCCAGGGCGTCGGCAACAATGACATCGCCATGAACCAGGCCTTGCAGTACCTGGTACCGCGCCTGGGCGTGCGCCGGATCCTGATCATCGACGATCGCTCCATCCTGGGCGCAGAGATGGCCGATGCGTTCGACAAGTATGCGCAGCAGGCCGGTCTCGAGATCCTGCGCCAGTCGGTCAGCAACCAGACATCTGATTTCAACGCGCCGTTGATGATGGCGCGCCAGAAGCATCCGGAGCTGATCCTGTTTACCGGCATCGGCGCCCAGACGGTGACCATGGTGCGCAGCCTCAAGCGGCTCAAGCTCCAGGCCGCGCTGCTGCTGACCAGCCCGGTCGTCAATACCGAATTCCTGCAAAAGACCGGCCTGACCGACGAAGTCGTGTATGCCATCGCCCCGGGTGCGCCGGTGGAAAGCGCCGGGCGCATGGAGGCATTTCGCAAACGCTATGCCGAGCGCTTTCGCAGCGAAGCCTCGTCTTCGGCGGGATTCGCCTACGACCTGGCCTATATGTTCGCCGCCGCGCTGCGCCGCTCCGGCGAACCCGACCGTCGTCAGCTGGTGCGGGCGTTGCGCGAGGTAAGCCATGATGGCGTCAACCAGACGATCGCCTTCAACCCGGACGGCACCCTGAAACATCCCATCTACACGCTCTACCAGGCCACGCCGCAACGCTGGCTGGTGCGCAGGACCGTCAAGGCAAGCGACTAGCATGCCCCGGGCGGGTCCGCCCAAATGCCGTCGCGTCCGCCATTGTCATCATCATTGCGAGGTGATCCTCATGCTGCCCTATCGCTGGTTCGTCGCCTGTCTTGTTTCGCTCACGATGCTGGCGCCGGTGGCGGCACAGCAGCCGCCCGAGCTGGTCATCGGCTTCGTCGGCCCCATGGATGATCCGGACGCGTTCGGCGGCGCATCGGCGGCGCAGATGGCCATCGATGAAATCAATGCCAGCCAGGCGCGCGGTGCGCCCCGGCTGCGGCTGCTGATCCAGAACGACAAGGCCGATGTACGGGTGGCCGAGCACATCGCGCGTTACCTGGTCAAGACCGATGCCATTGCCGTGATCGGACACTGGACCAGTACCGCCAGCATCGCCGCCGCCCCGATCTACACCGAGGCCGGCATGGCGCAGCTGGCCCCCATTTCATGGAGCAGCCTGTTCTCGAAACTGCCCGGGCGCAATCACTTCCAGGGGGTGGGCAGCGATGACATCGCCATGCGCCACACGCTGCAATACCTGAGCACACGGCTGTCGCTCAAGAAAGTGATGGTGATCGACGACCGCGCCGTGCTCGGGGTGGCGATGGCCGATTCGTTCGAGAAATATGCGCGCGCGTCCGGCATCGAAGTGCTGCGCCAGTCGGTCAGCACCCAGACCTCCGACTTCAACCCGCCGCTGCTGCTGGCGCGACGGGAGCGTCCCGAGCTGATCGTGTTTACCGGGCGCGGCGGCCAGAGCGCGGTGATCGCGCGCAACCTGAAACGATTGGACATCACCGCCAAGTTGCTGTTGACCGGCCCGGTCGTGTCGAGCGAGTTCCTGCAAAAGACCGGTCACACGGATGAAGACCTGTACGCCATCGTACCGGGACTGCCGAAGGAAAATACCGGAAAAATGGAAGCCTTCCGCAAACGCTACGTCGCGGCATTCGACCGCGAACCCGCACCGTTCGCCATGTTCGCCTACGACAGCGTGTACATGATGGCCGCCGCCATCGGCCGGGCCGGTGTGCCCGAACGCGCTCGTATCATCGCCGCGCTCAGGGAGGTCAGCCACAATGGGCTCATGCAGCAAATGGCGTTCAACCAGGATGGCACGCTCAAGAACCCCGTATTTACCCTCTACCAGACCGAAGCGGGCCGCTGGACGATGCGCCGGCTGATCAAGGCGGGCAACTGAGACGGCGGGAAATCATTGCACGGGTGCGGCTGGCGGCTTGCGCTGCGCCACCAGGCGATCCAGCACACGCGCGAACGCGCGGCCATCGGCGGTACTGAAGGCCGCGGGGCCGCCGGTCTCGACGCCGCTGCTGCGCAATTCTTCCATGAAGTTGCGCATGCCCAGGTGCTGGCCGATATTTTCGCGGGTGTACATCTCGCCGCGCGGATTAAGCGCATTGGCGCCTTGCTCGACCACTGCCGCGGCCAGCGGGATGTCGGCGGTGATGACCAGGTCGCCGGCCTCGACCAGGCGCACGATCTCGTTGTCGGCGACGTCGAACCCGGCCGGTACCACGATGGATCTGATGTACCGCGAAGGCGGTGTACGCAGGCCGCGGTTGGCCACCAGCGTGACGACGATGCCGGTGCGCTCGGCAACCCGGAACAGCATGTCCTTGATGACGCCGGGACAGGCGTCGGCGTCGACCCAGATGTTCATTGCAATGACTTGGAACCGGTCGCCATCTGCCCCGTCAGCGCAGATGGCGTACCCGGAATCGGTTAGACAAAGGCCACCGTCAAGCCCGGCAACGTCACGCTCGAGAACGCCGAGACCCAGGTCTGGCCGGCCTCGATCGGCAAGGCGTCGGTCCAGGTACCGGTGGTGATGATCTCGCCTGCCTGCAGGCGCCTGAAGCGCGACTGCTTCTGCAGCAACTGGTGCAGGTGCCATAGCGCATGCAGGGGGCTATCCATCTCGTCGTTGCAGAATCCGGCCGCGCGCAGCACGCTGGAGGACTCGGTATTGCACGACAGCGATACGGTGGCGCTGGCCAGTATCTGCGGCAGGTGATGACGGGTCGCCGACGACAGTACGTGCGGCTCGCCGATGATCAATGTGCCATGCAGGCCGAACGCGGCGATCGAGTCGGCGACGGTGAATTCCCATTTCTCGAACGGGCACACCACGATCTCGAAGCCGTGCGCCATCCATTCCAGGCAATCGGCCAGTTCGTCCAGCGAGGCGTTGGGCGCAGGCGTCTTGCCCAGCTTGAAGACGATCTCGGGTTCGATGCGCGGCTGCATGGCGCCAGCCAGCGATTGCAGGCCATGGTTGTCGTCGGCAAAGCGCACCGTGGTGTCGAACACCGGCGACCAGATCGGGGTACGCGCATCATCGGTGATGCCGTAACGCGACCACGACTTGCGCACCGAAAAACCGATCTTGCGACCGATCGGCTGTTCGCCCTGGGCCACCCGGATGTTGCGAATGCTGTGGGCGATGTCGTAGGCGTCCTCGATGGACAACGTCTCGACCTTGGAAATGAGGGGGATGAGCCGGGAATTGGCCCGCGCATCGAGCAGTTGATGGGCGTAACGGCTTGCTTGGCTCGACATTAGCATGACTGGCTCACATCGAAAGATAGTGAATAGCTATCCATTGTCGATGACGATTAGTTTTTGCACAAGTAAAAACTCGCCTTTATACGATGCCGCCGTCACACGATGACGACCAGGAATTGCCATCCAGTCAAGTTTTTCGCCTGGCAAGGCCCCTGCACCGCCTAGGCACCGCCCCACAGCTCGGCATTGGCGCCGGTGCGCGGGGCGGTCACGCCGAAGTGCTGGTAGGCCGCCGGGGTGGCTATCCGGCCGCGCGGCGTGCGCTGCAGGTAGCCTTGCTGGATCAGGTACGGCTCGAGCACGTCTTCGATGGTGTCACGCTCCTCGCCGATGGCAGCGGCCAGGTTGTCCAGCCCCACCGGGCCGCCGCCGAACTTGAACAGCACCGCCTCGAGCAGCTTGCGGTCCATCAGGTCGAAGCCGACCGGGTCGACGTCGAGCATGACCAGCGCTGCATCGGCCATCTCGCGGGTGATGCGGCCGCTGCCCTTGACCTCGGCATAGTCGCGCACCCGGCGCAACAGCCGATTGGCGATACGCGGGGTGCCCCGGCTGCGGCGGGCGATTTCGAGCGCGCCGTCGTCGACGATGGGCGCATTGAGCAGCCCGGCGCTGCGGGTGACGATGCGCGCCAGCTCGGGCGGCGTGTAGAACTCCAGCCGGGCGACGATGCCGAAGCGGTCGCGCAACGGATTGGTCAGCATACCGGCGCGCGTGGTGGCGCCCACCAGCGTGAACGGCTGCAGGTCGAGCCGCACCGAGCGCGCGGCCGGGCCTTCGCCGATCATGATATCGATCTGATAGTCCTCCAGCGCCGGATAGAGGATTTCCTCGACCACCGGCGACAGGCGGTGGATCTCGTCGATGAACAGCACGTCATGGGCTTCGAGGTTGGTCAGCAGCGCGGCCAGATCCCCGGCCCGCTCCAGCACCGGGCCTGAGGTCTGGCGCAGGTTGACGCCCATTTCGCGCGCAATGATATGCGCCATGGTGGTCTTGCCCAGCCCGGGAGGGCCGAACAGCAGCGTATGGTCGAGCGCCTCGCCGCGCCCGCGGGCGGCGGCGATGAAGATCTCGAGCTGGCTGCGGATCTTTTCCTGGCCGACATATTCGTCGAGCTGCCTGGGACGCAAGGCGCGCTCGATGGCTTCCTCATTGGGCGAGGCCGGGGTGGCGGCGATAATGCGCTGTTCGGAAAAATCGTCGGTCTGGATGCTCATGCTGGGCTCCTGTTTGCCTGCGCTGCGGCGTTACGCCTTGGACAAGGCCTTGAGCGCATGCTTGATGCCATCGGACACGCCGGCGTCCTTGGGCACCTGCTTCATGGCCAGGGTCGCTTCCTTGTCCGAGTAACCCAGCGCCAGCAGGGCATTGAGGATATCCGAACTGGCGTCGCCATGGACCACGCCACCGGCCGAGCCCAGGTCGGCGCCCAGCTTGCCCTTCAGTTCCAGCAGCAGGCGTTCGGCGGTCTTCTTGCCGATGCCGGGCACGCGCGTCAAGCGACCGGCTTCCTGCAGCGTCACCGCCTGGGCCAGGTCGGCCACCGACATGCCCGACAGGATCGCCAGCGCGGTACGGGCGCCCACTCCCGAAATCTTGATCAGCTCCTTGAACGTATTACGCTCTTCGGCGGTCCCAAAGCCGAACAGCACATGCGCATCCTCGCGGATGGCCAGGTGCGTCAACAGCACGACTTTCTCACCCAGCGCGGGCAGGTTGTAGAAAGTGCTCATGGGCACGGCGACTTCGTAGCCGACACCATTGCAATCGACCAGCAGATTCGGGGGATTTTTTTCGAACAGGGTTCCGGAGAGGCGACCGATCATGGCGTGATTGTTGTGCTTGTTGCAGGTTCGACGATAATCACCGAATGATACAGTACTGTTCGGATAAACAGTATCCGGCCCAACCATTACAGAACAAAGGACCACCATGGCAGGCAGCAGCTTGTTTGCGCTGATCGACGATATCGCATCCATCCTCGACGACGTGTCCCTGATGACCAAGGTCGCCGCCAAGAAGACCGCTGGCGTGCTGGGCGACGACCTGGCGCTCAACGCCCAGCAGGTGGCCGGCGTCAAGGCAGACCGCGAACTGCCGGTGGTATGGGCGGTGGCACTGGGCTCGCTCAGGAACAAGGCGATCCTGGTGCCGGCGGCGCTGGCCATCAGCGCCTTCATCCCGTGGGCGGTGACGCCGCTCTTGATGCTGGGCGGCGCTTTCCTGTGCTTCGAGGGCTTCGAGAAACTGGCCCACCGGTATCTGCACCCGCAGGCTGGACACGACGACCCGGCGGCGGCCACCGGGGAGCTCGACCCGGTCGCGCTCGAACGGGACAAGATCAAGGGTGCGGTGCGCACCGACTTCATCCTCTCGGCCGAGATCATTGCCATCACGCTGGGCACGGTCACCGGCGCGCCGCTGCAGCAGCAGATCACGGTGCTGGTGGGCATCGCGCTGATCATGACGGTAGGGGTGTATGGCATCGTGGCGGCCATCGTCAAGCTCGATGACGGCGGCCTGTACCTGCTGCGCAGCGCCGGCAACGACGGCTGGGGCCGCGTCAAGGCCGGGCTGGGCCGCGCCATCCTGGCCGCCGCGCCGTCCATGATGCGCAGCCTGTCGGTCATCGGCACGGTGGCCATGTTCATGGTCGGCGGCGGCATCCTGACCCATGGCCTGCCCTGGGCCCATCATGGCATCGAGGGCGCCACCGCCATGGTGGCCGCCACTGCGGTAGTGGGCGGGGTGCTGGCGGCGATCACGCCGGCCGTGCTCAATGCCTTGTTCGGGGTGCTGGCCGGTGGCGTGGTACTGCTGCTGGTGGAAACGGTCAAGCGCCTGGTCGGCGCCTTGAGGGGTTGATCGCCAGGGGCTGGGCACTATCCCACCAGGCGCCCGCCCTTCATGCGCAAGCCCTTGCGCGCCAACCCGGGCGCCAGTGCGCCCAGCGCCGTCAAGGCGTCGCCGCCATGGGCATGGCAGATTGCCACCCCGAGCGCATCGGCGGCGTCGGTACCGGGCAGGCCCGGCAAGTGCAGCAGGCGCGCGACCATTTCCTGCACCTGCGCCTTCTGCGCCTTGCCGTGCCCGGCCACCGCCTGCTTGACCTGCAGCGCAGTGTATTCGGCCACCGCCAGGTCGGCGTTGACCAGCGCACAGATGGCCGCGCCGCGCGCCTGGCCCAGCAACAGGGTCGAATGCGGATTGACGTTGACGAACACCTTCTCGATGGCGGCGCAATCGGGTGCATAGGTGCGCACCACTTCCGACACGCTCGACAGGATGACCTTCAGCCGCGACGGCAAGTCGCCATCGGGGGTCTTGATGGTGCCCGATGCGATATAGGCGAGCTGGTTGCCCTGCTTGTGGATGACGCCAAAGCCGGTGGTACGCAAGCCGGGATCGATACCGATGATCTTCAAGGATTGGCCGCCTTCATCGACTGCGCCTGTTGCACCCACTGTTGCACCGACGGCCGTGCCCATTGTCGCTGCGCATACTGGCGCAGGTCATCCGGCATGGCGTCGCCGGGCATGGCCAGGCGGTTGATCATCAGCGCCAGGTCGACATCGGCGATGCTCCACTGGTCGAACAGCGACTCGCGTCCGCCCAGCGCCGCCCGCGCCACGGCCACCAGCTTGTCGGCGGCGGCACGCGCGGCCGGCGACAGCGACGCATAGCCATCGCCGTAGAACACCACTTCGGTAGGACGCTCCTGGCGCACCGGCATCAGGTCGCTGCGCAACCAGGCCTGCATCTCGCGCGCCTTGGCGCGTTGGCGGGCATCGGCCGGATAGACCGGCGCAAAGTCCGGGGCGGCAAACCGCTGTTCCAGGTATTCGGAGATGGCGCTCGACTCGGACAGATGGAAATCCCCCTCCGACAGGGCCGGCACCCGCCGCGTCAAGGACACGCTGGCATAGCTGCTGTCCTGGTTGCGGCGACTGGACAAGTCGATGGTCAACAGTTCGAAAGGCAGTTTCTTCTCGGTCAACGTGACGAACGCCGACATGGCGTAGGGGCTGATGAACTGGGCGTCGACGTAGAGCTTGAGTCGGGGGGTGGTCAATTGGGTCTCCCTGGTGATCTTGTCCGGCGCGCCTTCTCGATGGCGCTGGCCATGCGACACATTAAAGCAAAACGCCCGGCGGCGCCGGGCGTTCGTCGTGCCGTCGGCACCGCGGCAATCAATGACGGAAGTGACGAGTACCGGTCAGCAGCATCACCACGCCGCGCTCATCGGCGGCGTCGATCACTTCCTGGTCGCGCATCGAACCGCCCGGATGGATGACGCTGGTGGCACCTGCGTCCACCACCACGTCGAGGCCGTCACGGAACGGGAAGAAGGCATCCGAGGCCACGGCCGAACCGGCCAGGGTCAGGCCGGCGTTCTGGGCCTTGATCGAGGCGATGCGGGCCGAGTCGATACGGCTCATCTGGCCCGCGCCCACGCCCAGCGTCATGCCATTGCCACAGAACACGATGGCATTGGACTTGACGAACTTGGCCACGCGCCAGGCAAACATCAGGTCTTGCAGTTGCTGCGGGGTCGGCTGCAGCTTGCTGACCACGCGCACATCCGACAACAGCACGTTCCTGGCGTCGGGCGACTGCACCAGCAGGCCACCGCCGACGCGCTTGAAGTCATAGCCGTTGAGCTCGCCACCCAGCGCGATCTCGAGCAGGCGCACGTTCTGCTTGGCCGCGAAGATCTTCTTTGCCTCATCCGAGAACGAGGGCGCGATCAGCACTTCGACGAACTGCTTGGCCACCGCTTCGGCGGCAGCGCCGTCGAGCGCGCGGTTGAAGGCGATGATGCCGCCGAAGGCCGAGGTCGGATCGGTCTGCAATGCCTTGCTGTAGGCTTCCAGCGGATTGGCGCCGAGCGCCACGCCGCAGGGATTGGCGTGCTTGATGATGACGCAGGCAGCGGTATCGGCCGCTTCGAAGGTCTTGACGCATTCCCATGCGGCGTCGGCATCGGCGATGTTGTTGAAGGACAGTTCCTTGCCTTGCAGCTGGGTGTAGTTGGCCAGCGCGCCGTCGATCTTCCTGACGTCGCGATAGAACGCCGCGCTCTGGTGCGGGTTCTCGCCGTAGCGCATGTCCTGCACCTTCTCGAAATGCAGGTTCAGCGTCTCGGGATAGGCGTTGCGGGTGGCGTGCTGGCGGTCTTCGCCCAGCGCGGTGAAATAGTTGGTGATGGCGCCATCGTACTGGGCGGTGTGGGCAAACACCTTCTTGGCCAGCGCGAAACGCTTTTCGTAAGGCAGGTCGCCCCCCGACTTGAGCTCGGCCAGTACGCCTTCGTAGTCGGCCGGGTCGCACAGCACGATCACGTCCTTGTGGTTCTTGGCCGACGAACGCAGCATGGCCGGGCCGCCGATGTCGATGTTCTCGATCGCGTCCTCCAGCGAGCACTGCTCCTTGGCCACGGTCTGCTGGAACGGATACAGGTTCACCACCACCATGTCGATGGGGGGGATGTCGAACTGGTTCAGCGAGGCCACGTGCTCGGGAAAGTCGCGGCGTGCCAGGATGCCGCCATGCACCTTGGGATGCAGCGTCTTGACGCGACCATCCAGCATTTCCGGAAAACCGGTGTAGTCGGCGACCTCGGTCACCGCAACGCCATTGTCGGCCAGCAGCTTGGCGGTGCCGCCGGTGGACAGGATATCGACGCCCATGGCGGACAGCGCGCGTGCGAATTCGAGCACGCCGGCCTTGTCGGAAACGGAAATGAGGGCTTGTTTGATCATGGTAGGCAAGACTGGAAAATGAAGATGGAATATCGAAAGGACGTCACGGCCTTCTGCTGCCGCACGCCTGGCCCGGTGTTCAGAGCAGGCCGTGCTGCTGCAACTTCTTGCGCAGCGTGTTGCGGTTGATGCCGAGGATCTCGGCCGCCTGCGACTGGTTGCCTTCGGCGCGCGCCATCACGGTCTCGAACACCGGCTTTTCGACGGTGGACAAGACCATGTCATAAACGTTGGTCGGCAATTGCTCGCCCAGATCCCGGAAGTATTTTTCCAGGCTCTTCTTGACCACGTCCTCAATGCTTTCTTTGCTCATTGCTGTTGCTGCTTCTTTTTATCGACATCGTCGCCCCGTGCGCCGGTGTTGCCGTGGCGTCCCCTGGAACTGTCCGTGCAACGATGTGCTGCTGTTGATCAATTGCGCCCAGGGCGCATGCGATTCGTTCCACCGATCCCTGATCGCCCCGAGGCTCAGGCGGCAAGCGGCTCCGGCTGTGTGGCAACCTCGTATTGTAACCGCTCGCCCAGGGCCGCCTGCTGGGCAAAGAAACCACGCACGGCGGCCAGTTGCTGCTGGCAGTCCTCGATGCGGTTCATGCCCTGGCGGAACTGCTCGCCACCGGGCAGGTCGCGCACATACCAGCCGATGTGCTTGCGGGCCGTGCGCACACCCAGGTAGTCGCCGTAGAACGCGTAGTGCGCCCGCAGGTGCTCGTCCATCAACTGCTCGACCTCGGTCACCAGCGGTGCCGGCAGATGCGTGCCGGTGCGCAGGAAATGGTCGATCTCGCGGAAGATCCACGGCCGTCCCTGCGCCGCGCGCCCCACCATCACCGCATCGGCACCGGTGATGCGCAACACGTCGCGCGCCTTCTCGGGCGTGGTGATGTCGCCATTGGCGACCACCGGGATGCCCACGGCGGCCTTGACCGCTGCGATGGTGTCGTACTCGGCATGACCGCTGTAGCCGTCGGCGCGGGTACGGCCGTGCAATGTCAGCATGGCAATACCATTTTGCTCGGCCAGCGCGGCAATGCGCAGCGCGTTCTTGTTGGCGCGATCCCAGCCGGTACGAAACTTCAGCGTCACCGGCACGTCGACGGCGCCCACCACCGCCTCCAGGATGCGGACCACCAGCGCCTCGTCCTGCAGCAGGGCCGAGCCGCACCAGCTATTGCAGACCTTCTTGACCGGGCAGCCCATGTTGATATCGATCACCTGGGCGCCACGCTCGACGTTGTATCGGGCGCACTCGGCCAGCATGGCGGGATCGGCGCCGGCGATCTGGACCGCCTTGGGCTCCATCTCGCCGTCATGGTTGGTGCGGCGCGAGGTCTTCTCGCTATGCCACAACCTGGGGTCAGACGCTGCCATCTCGGACACCGCATACCCGGCGCCCAGCTGTTTGCACAACTGGCGGAAAGGACGATCCGTCACGCCGGCCATCGGCGCGACAAACACGTTGTTTCGCAGGGTATAGGGGCCAATGTTCACGACGCGGCTTAACGGGAATGCGGGGAAAGGGCGCTATTTTAGCGCGATTGCAGGCCGCGCCCAACAAGATTCGGGCCTGACGGCATGGCGGGGTGGGGTTTTTGGGCTGCTGAATAAACAAGCAACAACAGTTGTTGCCAGGGCGACACCATCGGACCGCACGACTCAGCGGTCGACCTCGTCGAGCGCTTCGCGCTGCAGGTGACCGATCTCGCCCCAGGAGCGGATGCGCGCGCGCTGCCCATCCCATTGCAGGCGGTTGACACTGGCGTTGAAGATATCGAAGCTGCGCGGCAGCACGAAATCGGAACCGCTGGCCCAGTGATGCAGGTATTCGAGCACGCCGCCATGGGTGACGATGGCCACCTTGCCCTGCGCGCCCGCCAGTATGCGCTGCACGGACTGCACCGAGCGCTGGTAGAACTCGCGCATGGTCTCGGCCGGGCGCTCGCCGGCCGGAAAGCGGGCGTCCGGTTCACGCGCGCGCCATTGGCGGTAGGCCTCGGGATAGCGCTGCTCGATCTCGACATGGCGCAAGCCTTCGAAAGCCCCATAACAGCGCTCGCGCAGGCCGGCGTCGATCTCGACCGGCAGGCCGGCAGCCGTCGCGATGGCCTGCGCCGTGTCGCGCGCCCGCTGCAGGTCGCTGGCGAAGACGGCATCGATACCCTCGCCCGCCAGCGCCACCCCCAGCGCCAGCACCTGGCGCCGTCCCTCGGCGTTGAGACCGATATCGATATGCCCTTGCAGGCGCTGGTCCACGTTCCAATCGGTTTCGCCGTGGCGGATCAACAAGATGTCTGTCATGCAATACCTGGATCTGCCAGCTCAGCGAGTGGCGTCGGGATTGAGGCTGTACAAGCCCTGGAACGATGCCTGGTCCAGCACATGGTCGCGCAGTGCGGTGACCACGATGGATCCCTGCAACTGGCCGTTGACCGGCAATTGCTCCACATCCAGCGCATAGAGGGTGAAGATATAGCGATGCACCAGCGCGTCGTTCCACGGGGGGCAAGGGCCGTCATAGCCGAAATACTCGCCCCGCATGTCGCCGTCGCCGGCAAACCATCCGGTGTAGTCGTTGAGGCCCTGGCGCGCGCCCGGCATGGTATCGCCCAGCACGCCAGGTCCCGGCTTGCCGCGGGCGGTCACGCCATTGCTGAACTGGCCGGCCTTGATCGAGGACACCGAGGCTGGAATGTCGACCAGGGTCCAGTGGAAGAAATCGACCCGGGGCAACTCCAGCGGCACGGTCTTGCCTTCCTGGTTGACGTCGTCGCCACGCGAGGGCACGTCGGGGTCGTGCACCACCAGCGCCAGCGACTTGGTGCCGGGCGGCAGGTCGCTCCAGGCGAAGTGGGGATTGCGGTTGGCTGACAGGGCCACATGCGTCTTGGGGTCTGCCACGGCGAAGGCGAATTCGCCCGGGATGGTGTCGCCGTCCTTGAAAGAATCGCTCCAGAATTTCATGTCATCTCCTTCAACAGTGTGATCCGTCGGAAAACCAGCTCATCCGTAAGTTACCAGATGCATCGCTCCCAGATGGGGCCGATGGCGGCCGGCTTCAATGGGTCGCCGCCGGCACTTTCGGCGGCACCTGCAGCCACAGGGTCACGGGACCGTCATTGATGAGCGAAACCTTCATGTCGGCGCCGAAGCGGCCACTGCCGACGCGGGCGGCACCCAGGCGCTGGCGCGCCTGGGCCACGAAATGGGCGAACAGCTGCAAACCCGCCTCGGGCGCCGCGGCCGGCGTAAACGAGGGGCGCGTACCCGAGTTGGTGTCGGCCGCCAGCGTGAACTGCGGCACCAGCAGCAGCGCGCCCTGCACATCGACCACGCTGCGGTTCATGCGGCCGCTGTCGTCGGCGAAGACGCGATAGGCCAGCAACTTGGCCAGCAGGGCGTCGGCCTCGAGCGGGGTGTCGTGCCGTTCGGCGCATACCAGCACCATCAGGCCGGCATCGATGGCGCCGATGCGCTCGCCCTCCACCACCACGGCGGCCTGGCTGACCCGTTGCAGCAGTGCAATCATCGGTAAGCCTCAGGCCAGCGTGACGCGCGCGAACTTGCGCTTGCCGACCTGCAACACGAACTGGCCGGCGTCGACTTTCAGGCCCTTGTCGCTGACCACCGCGCCGTCGATGCGCACGCCGCCCTGCTCGACCATGCGCAAGGCCTCCGAGCTCGAGGCGCACAGGTTGGCCTGCTTGAGCAACTGGCCGATGCCCAATGGCGCGCCGGCCAGGCTGATGGCCGGGATGTCGTCCGGGATGCCGCCCTTGGAACGATTGACGAAGTCGGCCAGCGCATCGTCGGCGGCCTGCTGCGAATGGAAGCGGGTCACGATCTCCTGCGCCAATGCCACCTTCAGGTCGCGCGGGTTGCGCCCGGCCTCGACCTCGGCCTTGAAGCCGGCGATCTCGGCGATCGAGCGGAACGACAGCAAGTCGAAATAGCGCCACATCATGGTGTCGGAGATGCTCATGACCTTGCCGAACATGTTGTTGGCCGGCTCGGTGATGCCGATGTAGTTGCCCTTGGACTTGGACATCTTCTCGACCCCGTCCAGCCCTTCCAGCAACGGCATGGTGAGGATGCACTGCGGCTCCTGGCCCCAGTCCTTCTGCAACTCGCGACCGACCAGCAGGTTGAATTTCTGGTCGGTACCGCCCAGTTCGAGGTCGGCCTTGAGCTCGACCGAGTCGTAGCCCTGCATCAGCGGGTACAGGAATTCATGCACCGAGATGGGCGTGCCGTCACGGAAGCGCTTGGTGAAGTCGTCGCGCTCCATCATGCGCGCCACCGTGTAGCGCGACGCCAGCTGGATCATGCCGCGACTGCCGAGCTTGTCGCACCATTCCGAGTTGTAGCGGATCTCGGTACGGGCCGGGTCCAGCACCAGGCTGGCCTGGGCGAAGTAGGTCTTGGCGTTGATCTCGATCTGCTCGCGCGTCAGCGGCGGGCGGGTGGCATTGCGCCCGGACGGGTCGCCGATCATCGAGGTGAAGTCGCCGATGAGGAAGATCACCTGGTGGCCCAGGTCCTGCAGCTGGCGCATCTTGTTGAGCACCACGGTGTGCCCCAGGTGCAGGTCGGGCGCGGTCGGATCCAGGCCCAGCTTGATGCGCAGGGGCTGCCCGCTGTGCTCGGAACGCGCCAGTTTCTGGGCAAACTCGCTCTCGATGAGCAACTCGTCGACGCCGCGCCTGGCGATGGCCAGGGCCTCGTTGACACGGTCGCTCAGTGGCAGGGCAGCGGGACGGGCCGCGGCATTGGGGGAGTTGGATTGATCCTGGTTCATCGATATAACTAAAAAATTGGCTTTTGTAGGACTGACTGGAAAATCGTATTGCTATAATTCTGACTTTCGTTTTTCTGCTGAGCGCCCGTCACGGGCCAACATGCGGCCTCAGAATGCCCGGTCGGCAGGAAGTGCATTCACCATGTTCGGGATCTTTCGCCAGTAGCGCTGCGGGGGGACAGTATCGCAGCGTGTGCAGTGAGCGCGGCCGGTCCAGGACAGAAAACGTCAGATTTTAACGTATTGCATGTTCCCACAAGATAAATTAACGCGCGTCACGTCCCGATGCCTGTCTGTTCTGCAGTCCTGCCATCACCGAATCGCCAACACTTCCGCCAAGACCCGCATCGTCGGCGCCGGCGCCCTGTTCCTGGGTGCCTTCACGCTGGGCGCGGCCGGTTTCTCGCCTGCTGAGCCCGACCTCAAGGATGCCCCGGTCAACCCGATCTCGGTCGAGCTGCCGCTACCCGACCTGGCCCAGCAGATCGGCACCCTCGAAGACAATGCCCAGTACTACGTCAACGAGGAAAAGGTGCGCAGCGGCGATACCCTGGCCACCCTGCTCAACCGGCTCGGCGTGGACGACGAACAGGCGGCCAGCTTCATCAAGTCCGACACCCTGGCACGCTCGGTGATGCAATTGCGCGCCGGCAAGCGCGTGGTGGCGCAGACCGACGAGAACGGCGAGCTGGTGCGCCTGACGGCGACCCTGGACGACGGCAGCGACAACCTGCGCAACCTGGTCATTGCCCGCGACGGCGACAACTTCAAGGCCGACGCCGCCCCGGCAGTGCTGGAACGGCGCGTCGAGATGCGCTCGGGCATCATCTTCTCGTCCCTGTTTGCCGCCACCGACGTGGCGCAGGTGCCGGACGGCGTGGCGATGCAGCTGGTGGACATGTTCGCCACCAACATCAACTTCGCCTCCGACCTGCGCCGCGGCGACCGTTTCAACGTGGTCTACGAGACCTTCTGGCAGAACGGCGACATGGTGCGTACCGGCCGCGTGCTGGCCGGCGAGTTCGACAATGCCGGCAACCGCTACCAGGCGGTCTGGTTCAACGAACCGGGCAACAAGACCGGCGGTGGCTACTACGCGTTCGATGGCAAGTCGCTGAAGAAGGCCTTCCTGAAGTCGCCGCTGGCCTTCACCCGTATCTCGTCAGGCTTCTCGATGCGCCTGCACCCGATCCTGGGCCAATGGAAACAGCACACCGGGGTCGACTTCGCCGCCCCCACCGGCACCCCGATCCATGCCGCTGCCGATGGCGTGGTCGACTTCGTCGGGCAGCAGAATGGCTACGGCAACATCGTGGTGATCAAGCACTGGAGCGGGTATTCGACCGCCTACGGCCACATGAGCCGGTTCGCCAGCGGGATCAAGAAGGGCATGAAGGTCGGCCAGAACGACGTGATCGGTTTTGTCGGCATGACCGGCTGGGCCACCGGCCCGCACCTGCATTACGAGTTCCGCGTCAACAACCAGCCGCGCAATCCGTTGTCGGTCGAGGTGCCCAACAACCAGGCGCTGACCGGTCCGCAGATGCAGCGTTTCCGTGCGGTCGCCGCAGACATGCAGCACCGCATGGCGATGCTGCGGGTACCGGGCGCACCGGACGTGAAGCTGGCGTCGCGCTGATCCTGTCGCACCGGTCCAGGGGCGGTCGCTGTAGAATCGGCGACCGCCCTTTTTCTTTTCCTGCCGCGCCATGCCAGTTGCCACTCCGCCCAAGTCCCTTCTTCATATCGGCCTGATGTCGGGCACCAGCCTGGATGGCGTCGACGGCGTGCTGGCACGCTTCGGCGCCGACGGCGACCGCATCGAGGCCACGCTGGCAGCGGCCTATGTGCCCTTTCCCGAATCCCTGCGCGCGGACCTGATGGCCTTGCAGGCGGCCGGCCCCAATGAAATCGAACGCGAGGCCCAGGCCGCCAATGCGCTGGCCGTGCACTACGCCGATTGCGTGCGGCAACTGCTGGCGCAGGGCGCGCTCGACGCCGTCGAGATCGGCTCGGTGGGGGTACACGGCCAGACCATCCGCCATCGGCCCGAACTGGGCTTTACCCGCCAGACCAACAACCCGGCGCTGCTGGCCGAACTGTGCGACATCGATGTGGTGGCCGACTTTCGCAGCCGCGATATCGCCGCCGGTGGCCAGGGCGCCCCGCTGGTGCCGGCCTTCCATCGCGCCGTCTTCGGCAGCCCCGACCAGCAGCGGGTAGTGGTCAATATCGGCGGCATCTCCAATATCAGCATCTTGCCGGCGCGCACCGCAGACGCCACCTCGGGCTTCGATACCGGCCCGGGCAATGTGCTCATGGACGCCTGGATCAAGCTGCATCACGGCCGCAACTATGACGCCAATGGCCACTGGGGTGCCAGCGGGCGGGTGCACGCCGGCCTGCTGGCGCAATTGCATGACGAGCCGTTCTTCCGGCTGCCGCCGCCGAAGAGTTCGGGACGTGACCTGTTCCACCTCGACTGGCTACACGCAGCGCTGGCGCGCACCGGCGAACCGCTGGCGCCAGCCGATGTGCAGGCCACGCTGGCAGCGCTGACCGCCGGCAGCATTGCGCAGGCGATCACCACCCACGCAGCGGGCACCGAAAAGGTCTATGTCTGTGGAGGGGGCGCCGAAAACGGCTTCTTGATGCGCCTGTTGCAACAGGCGCTGGGAGCGGGCGTCAGCGTGGAGTCCACCGCCGTGCTGGGCGTGGCGCCCAACCAGGTCGAGGCCCTGGCGTTCGCCTGGCTGGCGCGCCGCTTCGAACTCAGGTTGCCGGGCAACCTGCCGGCCGTCACGGGAGCGCGCGCACCGAGGGTGCTGGGCGCCCTGTATCCGGCCTAGGCAGGCCGATCCGCTCTCAATAGCGCGAGATGCGGCCGTTATCCAGGCGAACCCGGTCACCGACCCGGAAATCGGTATTGTCTTCCTGCGCGAAATTCTGCAGCGACCCATCGCTCATGCGCACGCGGATGTTGTAGACCTGCTTCTGGTCGGCGTTGTTGCGCTGGATCTTGTTACCGGCATAGGCACCACCGGCAGCGCCGGCCACGGTGGCGACCACTTGCCCGGTACCGCCACCGACCGCGCTGCCCAACAGGCCGCCGGCGACACCGCCGATGACGGTACCGGCCACGCCGTTGCTTTCCTTGTGGGTAACTTCAATGGCCTCGACCACACCGGTGCCGCTATAGGATGCGACCCGGTCGTAGGACTGCGATTGCGGCGCGGCGCCATACGGCTGTTGCGGGCTGGCGCAACCGACCAGGATGCCGGCAAAACTGAGGCTGACGACAGCCAGGGATACGTAATGATGGCGAATGCTCATGCTGGTCTCCTGTAGAGGTAGATACGGATGGAAGCATTCTCATCGGTAGGCCGGTGGCGCGAAATCGGAAAAGCCCCCGATATCTTGTCGGACAAGCTGAGACGTCGCCGTCGGCAGACAGGCCGCCTCCTCCCCTGCTAGTTGAGCCAGCCGCGCCGACGGAAGTACCAGAACGGGGCGATGGCCGAGGCGATCATCATGACGATGGCCATCGGGTAGCCGCCGGCCCACTTCAACTCGGGCATCCAGTCGAAGTTCATGCCATAGATGCTGGCAATGAGCGTGGGCGGCAGGAACGCCACCGAGGCCACCGAGAAGATCTTGATGATCTTGTTCTGGTTGATGTTGATGAAGCCGACCGTGGCGTCCATCAGGAAGTTGATCTTGTCGAACAGGAAAGCGGTATGGCCGTCCAGCGATTCGATGTCGCGCAGGATCTGGCGCGCGTCCTCGAACTGCTCGGCGTTCAACAGCCGGCCCCGCATCAGGAAGCTCACCGCGCGCCGGGTGTCCATCATGTTGCGACGGATGCGGCCGTTCAGGTCTTCCTCATGGGCGATGGTGTTGAGGACATCGGCCGCGTCCTGGTCGGACAGGCTTTTCTTGAGCACGCTGGCGCTGACCGCCTCGAGCTTCTGGTAGATGCCTTCGAGCGCGTCGGCCGAGTACTCGGCGTCGGTTTCGTACAGGTCCAGCAGCACGTCGCGGAAGTCGCCGATGGAGCCGGGCCGCGACCGGGCCCGCATGCGCACCAGGCGAAACACCGGCATGTCCTCGGCGTGCACCGAGAACAGGATATTGCGCGCCAGGATGAAGGCCACCGTCATGGTCGACGAGACATCGTCATCGCCCTCGAACAGGAAGTCGGTGCGCAGGTGCAGGTCGCCGTTCTCGGCCTCGAAGTAGCGGGCCGACGCCTCGATGTCGCTGAATTCGTCTTCGTCCGGCAGGGTCACGCCATAGATGCTCTTGACCCAGGCGCGCTCGTCGTCGGTCGGTTCGGTCAGGTCGACCCATACCGGCGTGGCCTGTTCGAGATCGGAGCGACTGTCGATGTTGACCTGGCTCAAGCGACCGTTTTGCAGCACGAATACATTAATCATGGAGGCTCACTGGCTGGAACGCGTGGATAGGGCTGCGCGCAGGCGCATTGGCGCGCCACGGGATGGCGCCGCCGGAACGAGCGCAAGTGTACGTTCATCGATTGCACCAGGCAAGCGCCACACGTCCCTGTCATGCGGCGGTCATCAAGCGCCCTGCCGCTCAGTTGTGGGCCGCGGGCAGGGTGGCCGCATTCATGCGCCGCAGGATCAGCCCGGTGCGCGCGGCCAGGTAGCCCGAGCCACGATTCTTGTCGTAGAAACGCGGGCGCGGCAACATCACCGCCAGGCGCGCGGCCTGCTCGGCCCCCAGGCCGGCGGCGGTGGTACGGTAGTAGTGCCTGGCTGCGGCCTCGGCACCGAACACGCCATTGCCCCACTCGACCACGTTGAGGTAGATCTCGAAGATGCGCTGCTTGTCCATCAGCGTCTCGAGCATGTAGGTGATGACGAATTCCTGGGCCTTGCGCAGGTAGCTGCGCTCGCCCGACAGGAACAGGTTCTTGGCCAGCTGCTGGGTGATGGTCGACCCGCCGGCCACCACCCGCCCCTTCTTCTCGTTCTTTTCGTAGGCCTTTTGCAGGGCTTCCCAGTCGACCCCGTCGTGCTCGGAGAAATTGGAGTCTTCCGAGGCGATGATGGCGCGCTTGAGGTTGTTGGAAATGCGGTTGTAGGGCACCCAGGTGAATTGCAACTGGGCATTCGGATCCTTTTCGCGCAGCAGCGACAGCTGCTGGCGCATGAAGCTGGTCGAGCCGGGATTATGGTCGACCCACCACCAGATCTGGACGAAGAAATAGGCCTGCAGCAACAGCACCAGCAGTACCGGCAACAGGACGATCCACAGCAGCAGCTTGCGCATGACGCCAGTCCTCACTGACCCAGCTGCCGGCGCAGCAGGTCGAACACCTCGGCCGTGTCGGGACGCACGCCGCGCCACAGCAGGAACGCCTCTGCCGCCTGTTCGACCAGCATGCCCAGGCCATCGCGCACGGTCGCCCCGTGCTGTTGCGCGAACTGCATGAATACCGTGGGCTGGCGGCCATACATCATGTCGTAGGCCAGCGTCTGGGCGCCGAACACCGATGGCGGCAGCGGCGGCAGATCATCGTTGAGACTGGACGAGGTGGCGTTGACCACCAGGTCGAACACGCCTTCGACCTGCTCCAGCGAGGCGCTGCGCAAGGGTCCGTATTCGCGAAATCGCGCCACCAGTTCGTCCGCGCGGGCCCGGGTCCGATTGACGATCACCAGTTCGCAAGGCCGCTGCCCGAGCAGCGGCAGCAAGGCGCCACGGGCGGCACCGCCGGCCCCCAGCAGCAGGATGCGGCGGCCCTCCAGGGCCAGGCCGGCATTGACCGTGATATCGGTCACCAGGCCGGCGCCATCGGTATTGTCGCCATGGATGCGGCCGTATTCGAACTTGAGCGTATTGACCGCGCCGGCCAGTCGCGCGCGCTCGGACAGGGTATCGGCCAGGTCATGCGCATCGAGCTTGAACGGCACCGTGACATTGGCGCCGCGCCCGCCCTGGCGCATGAACACCTGCACGCTGGCCTTGAAGCCATGCACCGGCGCCAGCAGGCGCTCGTAGCTCAGTTGCTGCTCGCACTGGCGTGCGAAACAGGCGTGGATCTCGGGCGACTTGCTGTGGGCAATCGGATTGCCGATGACGACATATGCATCCATGGTGCTCCCCCTGGTTGGGCCTGCTGCCTGTGTTGTTGTCATTGTTGCCGCCTGCGTTCAGCTTGCGCCGAGCTGGGTCTGCAGGACCTGGTCGCGGGTGAAGCGGAAGCGGGTGACGATTTCCCACACATCATCGCGGCCGCTGCTGCGCATGTTGTCCGGAAAGCGGCCGAACGGCGCCGAGCGCCGCACGATCGCCACCGCCGCCTGGTCCAGCGCGGCGTTACCGGAACTGGTGCGCACCATGACCCCGCCATCGCGTTCGTAGATGGTGCCGTCCTGGAACACCGGGATCACCAGCAGCAGCTCACCATACAGCTTCTGGCCATCCCTGGTCGGAAAATTGAGCGTGCCGACCTTCTCGATCTTGTCCTGCAAGGTCTTGTAGTACTGGGCATAGCCGACTTCGCGCGTGCTGGGGGTGATCTGGGTCTTCCTGGGCCGCTTGTTGTATTCCTCGACGCTCTTGGCGACCTCGGCCTCCATGCGCGCCATGGCGCGGGCGGTGTCGAGCATGTCGCGCGCGTTCAACTGCGGCGCGTCCTTCGGTTTGTGCTCGTCGGCGCTGGCCACGTGCTGCTGCGACTGGTGCATCTGCGCCAGCATCTTGCGCTGCTGCTCCTCGAGTTCGGCCACCCGCCGCTGCTGGGCCTTGACGCTGTCGCCGGTCTCGACCCGGCGCATGTCGGGCAGCGGCGACTTGGCGCGACCGCGATCGACATTGCCGCCGCCATCCAGGTTGGCCTGCGCCAGGGCCTCGGCGTTGACCGGCTTGGTGTCGTGCCTGGCGTTGACCAGGATCACTTCCAGTTCGGGATCGGTGGGCTTGAGGCGAAAGGCATCGGGCGCGGCGAAGTGCACGGCCAGCAACAGGCCGTGCACCAGCAGCGAGATGCCAAGCGCCAGGCTCAGCAGGCGGTGTTGCGAAAACAGGTTCACGGCGAGCACGAAAAGGACAAGAGGCCGGCGCCGCCGGCCATGATCAAAGCAGCGATTCTACGCCAAGCAGGCTTCATTGCCTGGCATCGGTGGTCGGGTTCTCGCCGGCACCATCGTCGCTGGCCGACGGCGGCTGCCCAGCGTCGATCTGGGCCGCCTGCAGCTCTGGCTGGTCGCCCGGCTCGCCTTGCGCCGCCTCCGACATGCCCTCGAGCAACTCGTCGTCGTCACCCAGGTCGACATCCAGCGCCTGGGCTGCGGCGGCCGGCACTTCCAGCAGCCGCGCCTCGACCGTCAGGTCGACCTCGTCCCAGCGCAATATGTCGAGCCGCACCTGCAGCCCGCGCGCCAGTTGCGGCAAGCCCGGCATGCGCAGCACCAGCGGAATCTCGACCAGGCGCAGCAATTCGTCCTTGAGCACCACGGCGTCGACCGCACGCGCATTGTGCTGGGCCAGCCAGCGCAGGCACCAGTAGCGCTCCATGCCGGACTGGAACTCGGCATAGCCCGAATAGGCCGCGTCGAAGGCCGAGACGATGGCGAACAGGTCGGCGTCGCGCGGCTTGAAGGTGGCCACCAGCGGCGCGGCCACGCCATGTTCGACACAGGCCAGGATCTGCCACTGGTTGACCAGGTCGGTATAGCGGCGCAGCGGCGAAGTGCTCCACGCATACTGGTCGACCCCCAGGCCCTGGTGCGGGGCCGCGTGGGTCACCATGCGCACCTGCATCTTGGCCGCCCAGCCGCCGGCACCGCCGCCCTGGGCGCGATAGATGCCGGGCACGCCGTGGTCCGACATCAGCTTGCCCCAGGTACTGTTGGCGAAGATCATCAGCTCGGCCACGATCTTGTCGAGCGGCGCGCCGCGCTTGCGGCGCACGATGCTGACCACGTCATCCTCGACATAGAAGTTGAAGTCCACCCGGTTGTTCTGTTCGGGCCGCAGGCCGAAGCTCTCGCGCTTGGCCATGCGCCCCTGCTCCAGCACCTGCACCCATTGCCACAGCAAGGCGATCTCGTCCTTGTGCGGATAGTCGCCGTGGCCATTGGCCAGCGCCTCTTCGGTCACCAGTTCATCGAGGTCGTTATGACGCAGGTTGGCGGCGATCGGCACCCGCTCGGCACGGGTCTCGGTGGAGAGCACGGTCCAGCTTGCGGGGTCCAGCGTGGCGTACAGCGACAGCGCCGGGCGCGCCGCGCCGGCGTCCAGGGTGTAGGCCGCGACCAATTCGTCCGGCAGCATGGTGATCTTCTCGCCAGGCATGTAGACGGTCGACATGCGGGCCCGGGCAATCGCATCGATGGCATCGCCGCGACGCACGGCCAGGCCGGGCGCGGCGATGTGGATACCCACCTGCAGCTTGCCATCGGCCAGGCGGGTGACCGACAGGGCGTCGTCGATCTCGGTGGTGGTGACGTCATCGATGGAGAAGGCCTGCACTTCGGCCAGCGGCAGCTCGGGCGGCTGCGGGATATCGATGGCGGGAAAGCCGATGCCACGCGGGAAATACTCGAACAGGAAGCGCGCGTAGTGCAACTGCTTGGGCGAGGCAATGCCGCCATTGGCCAGCATCAGTCGCTGCGGCGTGGTCTGCAGCTCCTTGGCGGCGGCGTCCAGCGCCTTGTACTCGATGCCGTTCTTGTCGGGCTTGAACAGCAGTTGCAGGGCCATCGGCATGAAGGCCTCGGGCATGCGCCCGGCCTTGAGTTCATCCACATAGGCTGCCTGCACCTGCAACTGCTGCTTCTTCTTCTCGAGCCCGGCCAACGCTGCCTGCAGCGACGCCTGCGGCGCGGCCTTGTAGCGCCCGCGGCCCTTCTTGTAGAAATAGACCGGCGCCGTATGCAGGCGCAGCAACAGGCCGGCGGCCTCGGGCGGCAGCGGCGCGTGGCCGAAGTACTCGGCGGCCAGGTCGGTGAAGCCGAATTCTTCCTCGCCGGCCACTTCCCACAGGAAATCAAGGTCGATCTCGTCGGCAATCGCCTGCGCCTGCTGCAGCAGTTCTTGCGGCGCCGGCGCGGCAAAATGCAGCAGGGCATCCTTGGACTTGACCTTGCTGCGCTTGCCGGACGCCATCTCGACCTGGAACGACTCGCCCTGCTGGCTCATGATGGAACCGGCCTTGAAGTCACCGGATTCTTCGAACAATAAATTCATCGATTGCTATCTGTTACTGAGTGTCTTGATTGGAACGGTCCTCGGCGCACATCAGCGCGTCCAGGGCCGGAAGGAAAACGTCGGTCACCATCATCACGCCACGGCGGCGGCGAAACAGCGAGCGGCGGGCGTACAGGGCCGGCGGCATGGCCTGGCCAGGCAGCGCCCGGGCGATTCGCTGCGCCAGCGGGTGATTCAACGCCAGGCGCGCGAACTGGATCGGATGACGCCGCACCAGCGGGTCGAAAAACAGGTTGGCCCCCAGCGGCGTATTGCCCAGCCGGCTGAAGAACGGCCAGTCGGTCTTGACCGAGGTGGTGGCAATGACCGTATGTCCGAATACCACCGGCCGCCCGTCGCAATGCAGGATCACATCGCGCTCGATCACCCTCGAGGCGCGCGCCAGCCCAATCATCGCATGTTCGTCGGCCAATGCGCGAGCTGGCCGCTGGCGCAGCAGGCGCACCGAGAAATCGTCGCTGCGCGCCTTGAGCTTGAGCGTCATCGAGCCGGTATCGGCCAACCAGGCGCGCAAGGGACGCGCATGGCCCCCCTGCCCGGCC
>NZ_AKJA01000117.1 GCF_000282575.1 Herbaspirillum sp. YR522
GTGCGGCAGCCGGTGCCGCCGATGCCAGCGGCGGTACCGGCTTGGTCTCGGTCGCCGCGGTTGCGGACTCGCGAGAGGTCGAACCCGCGTAAAGCGCCGCTACGCCGATGCCCAATAAAAAGAGCAGCCCGACGACCAACGCTATTGTCCGCTTCGGCTTTCTTGGCGATCCGGCCGCTGCGGTGCGGGCATGCTGCTTGCCCTCTGAAATCGAATTGAGGATGCGAACTTCCTCCGGGCGGGATGTGTCCGATGCAGACATCAGGCTCGGGCGTGTCGATGCGGGTTTTTCTTGTTTCGGGGGCTGCAAGTCCGTACTCCTGTTTTATTATCCAACTAACAAGATGTTGGCTAATTATTATTAAATTGTTATCAAAAGCAATTCGGCTTTGACTAAAACCTGGCGACGGGCCTCTACACTATGTAGATTCACTGCCTGCCTATAAAAAAGGGGATGTCGTGTTGTTTCTCGCAATTGCGTTCTATTTATTAATTACATGCTTTGCCATGTGGCTGTTGTTATTTCCTTCAGGAAGGGAGGTAACGCTGCATTTTATTAATACGAGAATCTCCAGCTTCAAGAACAGATGGTCAAGGTGGAACACAAGCCGTAATGAAGTGTTTGCAGGGACAGCATCGGGAATTCATAGTTCCCTGTCGACATCCATTGGATATCTCCGAAAAAATTACCTGATTGCAGCTTTGGTCGTCTTTGTCCTGGTCGGGCCGGCATTTATTGCCTATTTATTAAGTGGCAAGAATATGCTGCAGGGATATGTCGACAGCGACCGGGTTGCCAATACCCAAGTGGCGGAACTTTTAAAGGGCGAGCAACTCGTACCACCGCCTCCGTTGCCGCCTGACATGTTTCTCACCAAGGAAGTGGTACAGGTCAGGCCCATGCTGGCTGATGCGAGTCGTAACTGGCAATTGCTCAATCCTGAATATGCGCAGCGCTTGCTGCTGGTATTCAAGATCATGAAAGAAAAGCACGGCTATGAGATGGCGCTGATAGAGGGGTATCGCAGCCCCGAGCGGCAGGATCTTCTGGCCAAGATGGGCAGCAACGTCACCAACGCAGGCGCTTTCCAGAGCTACCACCAGTACGGCCTGGCCGCCGACTGCGCATTCGTGAGAAACGGCAAGCTGGTCATCAGCGAAAAAGATCCCTGGGCCATGGAAGGTTATCGCCTCTATGGAGAAGTGGCTGAATCGGTCGGACTGACCTGGGGCGGGCGCTGGAAAATGATGGATTTCGGACATACCGAGTATCGGATGGCTGGCGTAATGAAAAAATAACATTTGTGATGGCGACGACTGGGTGCTGCACACCCGGCGGTCGCCGACCACATCGAAATATAGATTAAGGGGAAGGCAATGAGTCAACCGGTCATCATCCTCGGAGACAAGACCTCGCACGGCGGCTCCGTGCTCGAAGGGTCGGCGCAGACCCTGGTAGGCGGCAAACGGGTCGCGCGTGTCGGCGACAAGGTCAGTTGCCCGATCCATGGCAGCAATAGCATCGCCAGTGGCGACTCCACCACCTTGGTGGACGGGGCGCCGGTTGCCCGCGACGGCGACAAGGCCTCGTGCGGGGCGGTGTTGATCGCAAGTCAAGCCACCACCAAGGTATAACGAAGACGTTGGCCATATAACAATAAAAGGCGACTGCTGATGGGAACATGGATAAAGCGCGGCTTGCTGACCTGCGCTGTTTTCGCGATTACCTGGGCGATGTGCATCGTCTATTGGTCCGGCTCGAACCATATGCCGGACGGTACAGACGTGATTCTCTATTTGCTGGTATTGCCGGTCGGTTTCCTGCTGGCCATCTGGGCCATCCGCAAGATCCGTGGCTCGATGGCGGCGGCAGCTGCAGCAGCAGCCACCGCGGCGGCCCAGGCCCAGTCGGCCGCCATTGCATCCCCGGCGGTTCCAGCCCAACATCCCGAGCGCAGGTGGACGCTATCGGTTGCCGCCTGCGCGCTGCGCACCCCTCATGGCAGCGATGCCGGCACGTTGCTCGAACAGATGCAGGCGCACGAGTTGCGTCTTGAACTCGATCCCGAGTTGACCGATAGCGATGGCTTCCCGATATTGGCCGGCCGGGTGGCGCAGATCGATCCGCAAGCGGCGCTGGACGACTTCCATGCCTGGCGCGATCGCCAGCCGGATCATCCCGAAACAGCAGCCACGGTGGTGCTTGACCAAGAGCAATACCGCACCCTCGCCCTGGCGGCCGATATCGCGCGCGAACTGGGCGATCGCCTCACCTTGCATTCGGCTTTGGCCTCCTATATCGACGCGCCTGCGCACCGCAAGGAAGAAATACCGCTGCCGCAACTGCATTTGATGCCGTTGCTGCCCGGGTCATGGCAGGCCGCGCAACGCCTGGAGGCAGCGCAATGGCTGGCCGGCCTGGTGGTGCAGCAGGGGTGGCCCGCGGAGAAGATCACGGTAGTGCCGGCAGTCGGCGAAAACGCGCATCCGTTGCTGCACCTGGACCGACTGATCGCGACCAGCCGCACCGCGCAGACGCCCCAGCCAGGGCCGTATCTCGCGATGGCGATCGCAGCCGAGTCGAACCTGGGCCACGGCACGGTTGAGCATTGGCAAGACCAGGGCCGACTGCTGCACGGCTCGCGCAATGTCGGACAGACCCCAGGCGAAGCAGCGGTCGGGTTCATTCTTGCCGATGCCGGACAGCTCGTTGCCTTGAGCGCGGAAGACACGGTGCAGTTGCACCGCGCCAGCCTCGGCCGCAGGGATAAATCGGCAGACCTGCCCGGTCGCGTCGACGGCGACCTGCTGTCGACGCTGGCCGAGACCGCGCTGCGCGATGCCGGCATCGACGCCGCTCGAATCGGCTTGCTGGCGACCGATGGCGACCACCGCGGCAGCCGCACCGAAGAAACCCTGAAATTGGGTTACGCCCTGCTTCCCGAGCTCGATCTTGGCAGTCAATGCATCAAGGTCGCCGCCGATTGCGGTTGGGCCGGCGCCGCCACCGTACTGACGGCGCTGGCCTTGGCGCACGCCAAGACCGCAAAGGACGGCCAGCCGTCGCTGGTGGCAAGCAATGATGACGCGCTCGAGCGCGCCGCCGTCATCCTCAGCAAGCCTGTTGTCGAACCCGAGCAATCCGAGCAGTCCACACAAGCGATGGCGGCCGCAACTGCGACCGCATAAAAATAACTTCTGTCACGAATCGCCCCCACCATGCATCGAATCTGGAATTTTCTAAGCGACACGCGCACCCTCGTCATCATCGGCTTTGCCGCGCTGGCGGTGTTTCTCTTTGTCGGCGCCGATACGCTGGAAGTCGCACTGACGTGGGCTGCCGTCATCCTGGGCGCAGCCTTGTTGATCTGGCTCGGATTCTGGCTTTTCAAGCGATGGAAGATCAGGCGCGCTTCCAGCAAGCTGGGCGATGTGCTCGAACAGCAAGCCGGCAAGTCGGCGACCAGCAGCGACGGCGCCCAAAGAGAAGAGGTTGCGGCCTTGCGCACGCGCATGCTCGAAGCGATCAACACCATCAAGACCTCCAAGCTCGGCCAGAAGTCGGGCGCCGCCGCGCTCTATGAACTGCCTTGGTACATGGTGATCGGCAATCCGGCGGCCGGGAAAAGCACCGCGATCGCCAACTCGGGCCTGCAGTTTCCATTTGCCGACAAGGGCGGCAAGATCGTCCATGGCGTAGGCGGCACCCGTAACTGCGACTGGTTCTTCACCACCGACGGCATCCTGCTCGACACTGCGGGCCGCTATTCGGTCTACGAAGAAGACCGCAGCGAATGGTTCAGCTTCCTGGGCCTGCTCAAACGGTATCGCAAGCAGGCGCCGATCAACGGCATCATCATTGCCGTGAGCATCGCCGAACTGACCGGCAACCGTCCCGAATTCGCCATCAACCTGGCCAAGAACCTGCGCCAGCGCGTGCAGGAGCTGACCGAGAAACTGGAAGTGTTCGCGCCCGTCTATGTGGTCTTCACCAAGGCCGACCTGATTACCGGTTTCAACGAATTCTTCCTCGACACGGAACGCGGCGAGCGCGACCGGGTTTGGGGTGCCACGCTGGCCTACGACCGCAAGCGCAGCGGCCAGGAAGTCGTGGGCTTCTTCGATGACCGCTTCGACGAATTGTACGACGGCCTCAAGGAGATGAGCCTGGCCAACATGTCGGTCAAGCGCGGCGAAAACCTGGCGCCCGGGGTGCTGACCTTCCCGCTCGAATTCTCGTCCATCAAGGGGGTGCTGCGCTCGTTCGTGGCGACCTTGTTCGAGGAGAATCCTTTTCAGTTCAAGCCGGTGTTTCGCGGTTTCTACTTCACCAGCGCGTTGCAGGAAGGCGCTACCGTAAGCGCATCGACGCAGCGTATCGCCGACCGCTTCGGGCTGGCGCTGGAGCATAAGCCGCAGCGCGAGATCTTCTCGCAGCATGGTTTCTTCCTGCACAATCTGTTCAAGCAGGTGATCTTCGCCGACAAGCAACTGGTCGCCCAGTACACCAGCCGCAACAAGACCCGCATGCGCTACGCCACGTTCTTCGCGGCCATTGCGATCCTGGGCGTCCTGCTGGGCGGCTGGAGCTGGTCGTACCTGGGCAACAAGCAGCTGACAGCCAATGTCCAGGCCGACATGGACAAGGCCGTCAAGCTCCAGGAAAGGCGCCTCGACCTGCAATCCCGATTCGAAGCGCTGGAGATCCTGCAGGACCGCATCGAACAACTCGACCGCTATCGTGCCAGCCGTCCCATCTCGGTCGGGTTGGGCCTTTACCAGGGCGACCTGCTCGAACGCAAGCTGCGTGAAGAGTATTTTGCCGGCATCAAGGAAATCATGGTCAAGCCGGTGGCGGCCAACGTCGAGAACTATCTCAACGAAGTCAACGCCAATGCCGCCCGGCTGGAACCGATGGCCAAGCCGCCGCAAAGCGGCACGCCCACCGCCGACAACGGCGCGCAGCCCACCAATGCGTTGCGCACCTACAAGGACAGCTCGGCCACCAGTGTCGAAGACGCCTATAACGCCCTCAAGACCTACCTGATGCTGGCCGACAAGTCGCGCGTCGAATCGAGCCATCTGAACGACCAGATCACACGCTTCTGGCGCGGCTGGCTCGAGACCAATCGCGGCACGATGCCACGCGAACAGATGATTCGCAGTGCCGAGCGACTCATCAGTTTCTCGCTGGAGCAGATCAACGATCCTTCCTGGCCGACCGTCGACAATAAGCTGACGCTGGTCGACCAGACCCGTGAAAACCTGCGTCGCGTGGTGCGCGGCATGCCGGCGCGCGAGCGCGTGTATGCCGACGTCAAGGCGCGCGCGGCGACCCGCTTCGCGTCGATGACGGTGGCACGCATCGTCGGCGAGAAGGACAAGGACCTGGTGGTGGGCAGCTATGCGATTGCCGGCACCTTCACCCGCGACGCCTGGGACAAATTCGTGCAGGACGCATTCAAGGAAGCCGCCAACAAGGAACTGCAAAGCGCGGACTGGGTGCTCAAGACTTCCGCCAAGGATGACTTGACCCTGGAAGGCAGTCCGGAACAGATCCAGAAGGCATTGGTGACACAATACAAGACCGAGTACGCCCGCGAATGGCAGAAATTCCTGCAAGGCGTGAGCATTGCCGAATTGCGCAACCTGGACGATGCCACCACGGCCATGAATCGTATCGGCGACCCGCTGACCTCCCCCCTGAACAAGGTGGTCAATACGGTCTACGACGAGACGTCATGGGATAACCCATCCCTGGTGGACGCCGGCCTGGCCAACGCGCGCAAGGGCTTCATGGGATGGTTCAAGGAAACCATCCTGCGTCGCTCGCCGGCGCCGGTGCCGACCCAGCTCAATGCAGACGGCACCAGTGCCATCCCGATGGGTCCGGTGGGACGCGAGTTTGCCGGCGTGGCGCGACTGGTGGTGAGCAAGGACAAGGACACCTCACTGATGCGCCGCTACATGGACAACCTGTCTAAGCTGCGCACCCGCTTCAATACCATCAAGAACCAGGGCGACACCGGTCCCGGCGCCAAGCAGCTGATGCAACAGACGCTGGAAGGCAATGGCTCCGAATTGTCCGACTCGCTCAAGTTCGTCGACGAAGAAATGCTGCCCGGCCTCAACGACCAGCAGAAGACCGTGCTGCGCCCGCTGCTGGTGCGTCCGCTGGTCCAGGGCTTCAACGCCCTGGTGCGGCCGACCGAAGGCGAAGTCAACAAGATCTGGCGCGCCCAGGTGTATGAACCGTTCCAGAGCAACCTGGCGGCCAAGTACCCGTTCTCGGCCAACTCCAAGATCGAGGCCAACGGCGGCGAAATTGCCACCGTGTTCGGCGAAAGCGGCGCTATCTCCAAGTTCGTCACGACGTCGATGGGCCCGCTGGTGGTACGTCGCGGCGATACGCTGTCGCCGCGCAAGTGGGCCGACATGGGCATCACGCTCTCGCCCGTGATCACCACCAGTTTCGCCGACTGGGTCAGCACCCCGGGCAGTGCCGGCGGCGGTGGCGGTGGCGGCGCCCCTGCAGAGGCCCAGACCGTGTTCCAGATCCAGCCGCTGCCGGCCCCGGGCGCGCTCGAATACACGGTGGAAATCGATGGCCAGCAGCTGCGCTATCGCAATACCCAGGCGCAATGGACCAACTTCATCTGGCCCAATCCCGCAGGTGCGCCCGGCGCCAAGGTGACCGCCGTCACCTACGACGGTCGTACCATCGAAGTGGCCAACCAGCCGGGCCGTTTCGGTCTGGAACGATTGATCAACACGGCCCAGCGCAAGCGCAAGGATAACGGCGCGTTCGAGTTGAGCTGGACCACCGAGGGCGTCACCGTGATGGTCAACCTGAAGATCATCAGTAGCGCCGAGGTATCCGGCAGCGGCACCGGCACGGCCCGCGGCACCGCCGGCTTGCGCGGCCTGAAGCTGCCCGAGACCATCGCCGGCGGGTCTGCCGCGGCGCCGGCGACTGCCCCCTCGCCCGCACCGGTGCCGACACCTGCGCCAGCGTCAGCGCCGGCCGCAGTCCCACCTCCGGGCGCGCCGGCGGTTCAACCACAGATCCAACCAACAACAGGGGTTACGCAATGAGTGCAAATGGCACCCCCATCAAGGTCGGCTATTTTGGCAAGATCCCGTCGCGCGGCGACTTCATCAAGGCAACCGACAACGCCGCCTTGATCACGCTGCTGGACAACTGGCTGGCGCAGACCATGGAAATGCTCTCGCGCGATCCGCGCTGGAAACTGATCTACGACGGCATCCAGCCGCTGCACTTCGCTGTCATGGGACCACGCAGCCGACGGGCGATTGCCGGTCACCTGCGCGCCAGCAGCGACCAATCGCAACGACGCTTTCCGTTCCTGTCGATGAGCGCCATTGACGTCGACGATCCGGTGGCCTTCGTCAGCAACAGCCCGTTGATCCTGTCCCGCCTGTGGGGGCGCCTGGAAGCGCTGACCACCAACGTACTCGCCGCGCCCGATCCGGCAACACCGCTGCAGACGCTGGCCTCTACCACGCTGGAGCTCGATATCAACAGCGCCGGCTACAGCGCCGCGTTTGCCGATTTCATGGAGCTGCAGACGCTGGGCGCGCTCGACACCATGCTGGCCCAGGCCGGTTTCAAGGGCACGCCGCGCCAGTTGCTGCTGGCGCTGGGCCTGTTGTTGCAACCGGTGATGGCCAGCACCTCCAGCCGGCTGGACAAGAACCTGATCCTGCCGCTGCCGCGCGACCCGATGTATCGCAGCATGGTGGCCAGTTTCTGGATGCAGCTGATTACCCCGTTCCTGGCACGCGCCGACTTCGAGCTGGCCTTGTTCATCACGCGACTGGGTGAACAGCCATGCATGATCCTGGGCTTTTCGGGCGCGTCGCCGCGCACCCTGTATTCGGTGGTCGACACCCAGGCCGGCGCCGAGCACAACATCGCCTTCGACGAGGCCGACTGGATAGAAGAACACGTGGGCGGCGACTACGGCATCCAGAAACTATCGAGTTATCTGGCCCATCCCGACCTGTCGTTGAAGTCTGCCCACGATTCGTTTCGCGAAGCTTTCATCGGAGCCTGAACCTTGAACCCCTCCCTCTTTTCCATGCGTCGCGTCGCCCTGATGGGCGCGACCGCCCTCGCCTGCGCCACGGCGTTTGCCCAGAATGCGGCGCCGCCCGTCGCCACCCCGACGCCGGGCCAGGTGCTGGTTACCGGCACCGTCCCCGATGAAGCCAGCAAGGCTGCCGCGCTGGCGCGACTGCGTGAGGTCTATGGGCCCGATCGGGTGGTAGACCAGATCGCCGTCGGCCAGGTCGTGCTACCGGCAAACTGGAACAACCACGTACAGAAGCTGATCTCGCCCAATCTCAAGGCAATCAGCCGAGGTCAGCTGAAGATAGACGGCACCGCCGTGAGCATTACCGGCGAGGTGTCCAACGAAGCGCAGCGCCAGCAGATCGCCAGCGACATGGCCAGCAGCCTCAATTCGTCGTACACGGTCAACAACGGCTTGCGCGTATCGGCATCGGAACAGGGCTTGCTCGACAACGCGCTGGCCAACCGGGTGGTGGCATTCGAAAGCGGGCAGGCCACGCTCACGCCGGAAGGCAAGCGCATCCTGGATGAGATCGCCGCGGCGATGCTCAAGCTGAAGGGCCGGCATGTCGAGATCATCGGCAACACCGACAACGAAGGGCTGCGCGCCAGCAATATCTCGCTATCGCTGGCGCGTGCCGATGCCGTCAAGGCTTACCTGGGTGTCAAGGGCGTGGATGACAGCATGCTCAGCACCTCGGGCCAGGGCCCTGACCGGCCGGTGGCTTCCAATAACACGGCAGAAGGACGCGCCAAGAATCGACGCATCGAATTCCGCATCGCCAAGTAAGCGCCCGTCGTCACAAGCATTGAAAAAAACGGAACCGTGCGTTGCATCGGTTCCGTTTTTCGTTGCTGGCGGCAGATGGTTCGAGACGCTTATTCCTGTGGCGGCGGCTGCAGGCCGAGCAGTTCCTCTACGTGCGACAGTGCGGCGTTATCCTTGATGACGGTCTTGAGCCAGGCGTGCAGCGGCAGTTCGCCCCAATGCGCGGCCTTGTCGGCCAGATGGGCCACCGGACTGTGCGGTTCGGTGCGACGGAAGAATTCCGCGACGGCGCGCAATTGGGCAATCGCTTCGGCTCGCGTACGAATGGGGCCATTGGCAACGTTGACGTGGCCTGCCGGCGGCGTAGCGTCGGCCACTGGCGCGTTCGCCACTTGCTGGTCGGCCTGCACCGCCGCTTCATTGGCGGCCGACGTGCGCAAGCCGGTGTCGGCGGCAAAGCGATCGATGGTGGCCCTGGCCATGGCCAGGGCATCGCGGGCCGCTGAAAAACCCGGACCATCGGCGCCAAGACGCGCGTCTACCGATTTTTCCATCTGGTCGAGCGCCTGGGCGCAATACTGGGCATCTGCCATCAGCGCCTGATAAAACGCGTGCGAACTGCGCTTGCGTGCCGCCTCCATCACGGCCAGCTTGACACCATCGTCGGCGTGATTGCCGTCGGAGCCATTGCGTTCGGCATTGGCGGCACGACTGCGCGCACCTTCGAAGTCGATCATCGAGAAGGCGCTGCCGCGCCCTTCTGTCAACGGAATTTCGCGAATCAGCTGCACCGAACGCGAGAGCAACCAGGTCAGGTTGCCGACGCGACGATCATGATCGCCGTCTTCGGACTGCGGGTACAAGCCATCCCAATAGTGATCGAACAAACCGGCAATCAGGGAGAAACCGTCCCCGAGCCCGCCGAAGCCACGGGTCTTGGCCGACGCTTCTGTATACCAGACGGCCAGTCGCAGGTCCTTGCTGCGCGACCGGATCAGGCTGGCGCACTGGGCTTCTACAAAGCCCCAATCGGCTTCCTTGATATCGGTGACCCATTCGCCCTGGTCCAGCGTGGGATCGTCGAAGCGACGTGCTTCCGAGACGGCATCGAGCTCGGGCGTGAAGGACAGGTCTTCACCGCAGGCTAGCGAGTCACTGACTGGACTCAACATCTGGTCGATGGCGGACATGGTGGTTTTTCCCCCTAACAAGGATTTCAGGCTGGGCAGTTTCACGATGATCCCATTCTTTGTCTTTTGATCAAGCCCGAGCCGGCTCGGGCTTGCCAGGTGAACGGTGCTTGGACGCAATTGGACCGGGTAGTATGGCAAGCGTTCTCAAGCCTTGTGGAATTATTTTCCTGCGAATACATCGGGATTTTATCGTGGACGGTCGTATCCGGCCTGCCAAGAAAAACCGCCTGAACCAGCGCCACATTTCAAGAAATCCGCCATGCGCCCGCGCCGATTAACGCTTAAGATCACGCCTATGAAGCTGCATATCATCTACACGGTATCAGGAATGTTCCTGTCGAAGAAACGATACGACTCCTGGCATGAAATCCAGCACGAGTATCCCGACTATAAGGCGTCGCTCGGCCCCTGGTCGATTGAAGAAACAGAAGAATTTCTGAAGCAGGAATATCCCGGCATCGATCCGCTCCCATCTGAACAGGTGGGTGACTTCATCAAGTTGACCGATACCGTTCGCGACATTTCGTTTTTGCAGAGCACATCGAAATGACAGTCGTCGATAGCCTGACAGCAGAACAAATCGCTTCGCGATCAAAACCAGAACTGGAAAGCAGCCGCTCCTCATGAAGAAGAAAATGAAACCGCCAGCGCTCAAGGATTTCCAACCGGGTACCGTTTTTATCATCAAGGAATTCGATGTTCCGCTGACGCACTCGCCGACACCAGATGGCGGCTGGCTTTGGCTGAACTGGTTTGGCGGCACCCCATCACCCTATGATGAGCGCAAATTCCTGAAACAGGGAAACCACTGGCCAGCCGCCTCCTTTGAAGAGTGGCTCGCGCTGGTCCAGGACTCTCTGTAGTAACTGCACCGGTTACGTCATCCAACATCCACAGCGGGCGAGGCAAGCCCTGCTGGCCATTGAGGTTCGGGCGCGCACTTCATCGCGATGTAATGGCATAGGCCCATGGGCAGCCAGATCCAGAAGAACCACATCGTGACAATATGGCATGTAGGTAAACAGACTGCGTCGGAAAGAAATACTCTGTTGAGCGTTCAATTGGCAGCAAGATCTTCGTACCAGTCGGGATTAGGGACGCTGAAACGCTATTGGTTATTTAACATTAAATTTGCTCGCGAACCTCCATTCAGCCACCCTAACCCCAAGGGTTGCTACCGTCCGGAAGATCAATTTCCGCAGGCCATTTCGGCTCGGGCGCACACTTCATCGCTATGTAATGGCATAGGCCCATGGGCAACCAAATCCAGAAAAACCACATCATCACGAAGGCGAGGATGACGTCGATAGGCTCCATTCGACTGCGATACTCATTGCCATCCATCGACGGATCGAAATAGGGCATATAGGTAAAAAAGCTGCGTCGCAAAGAAATCGTTTTCGGCGTGGGATGTTCCTTTGGCAGGTGTAACTGCCCTTGCGCCATGTAGCATCGGACATATGCCCACATCCACTGCAAGCCTTTGATCGTCATGTCGTTGCCCTTGAGGGTGATCCGATCCACGACCTCGTTCGTTCCTGCCTTACAGAACAAGAGTATCAGCGCATATCGGACCATATAGACCTTGCCGTTGTAACCGGCCTGCTTCGACAGCTCCGCGTAGACGTTGTCCCAATCAAAAGTCTTCACAACCACGCGCCGCCGCGCAAAAGGATTCAAACTCAGGCTGTAATCGTAGACGACGATTTTCCTGGCTTGACGATAAAACCGCACTGGCAGGTCGCGTGGGATATTACAATCCAGCCAGCTAAGGAAAATACCAAAAACAAAAAAAAGAATGATCGATAGCCATAGGACAATGGACAAAAATATCGGGACTGCCGCATCGAATGAATTTTTCGCAATCGCCGGCATCTGAAACGCGAAGAAAACCACCATTGGCGCTGTAATCAATAATAGCCCTCCACGCAACAAGGTCGAGGCCCGCGACAACTCAAGAAATTGATCATTTATCTGGTTGATATCTTTCATAGAGAGGGGCTATTTCTTCCTCTCCGCCAAGAGGTTCGTCACGATCTGGCAGATTCTGATACCAGTGGGGACTGGGTACATTGAAGCGTTGTTTCATGGGAGCGAGTCGATATAGTCGTTAGTGGCAGTTCAAATTGAATCAGACCGGTCATTGCGCTTTATAGAGTGATTACTTTTATCCATATCGATCAGGAGCCATCGATATTCAATATTTGAAGTACACCGCCTCATCCACAGTATTCCGATATACCTAATGAACATCCATTTGAGCTGGCCAACGAGGCTCGGGGGCGAACTTCATCGCGATGTAATGACAGAGTCCCATCGGTAACCAGATCCAGAAAAACCATATAGTGAGCAGGACCATGATCAGGTCAACAGGCTGCATGCGCCCACGGAAATGCGAACCCTCTGACGTCGGATTCAGATAGGACATGTAGATGAAAAGGCTATTTACCAATGAGAGCTTTTGCGAACGCGAGGTTACCACTGGCACGCTGGTCAAACCATGCACCATGTAACTGCGTACGTAATCCCACAACGCAATCAGTCCATTGACGGTCATATCATTCGATTTCAAGATGATACGATCAACCACTTCATTTGTACCGGGTTGGCAAATCACCAGTACCAGACCATAGCGCACCATGTACGCTTTTCCGGTAAAGCCGGCCTGCCGCGTCAGTTCCGCCTGTACATTTTGCCATCGTAGGTCTTTATCTTTGCCACTCGTCGTGCCAAAGGATTGGGTCCGACCGGATATTCGTAAGCGTATACCTTCCCAGTTTCGCGTTCGAAACGCACTGGTGTATCGCGTGGAATACGGCAGTCCAGATATACAAGGAATAACGAAAACGACATTACTGCCGCCAGCAGTATCCAATTGACCACTGTAAAAAAAATCTCATCGTCGGGTTCGTCTGTTACACGCAAAAGCATAGGAATCGACCAGCACAACAATGCGGCAATGACCAAGCCACCGAGAAACAGCCCCCCACGAAGGATATTGCCAGCCCGGGAAATTTCCAGATAGTGATGATCGACCGAAATGACATCATCTTCCAACGTCGGAGATTCGACCAGTTGACCAATTGGCGCCTGTTGCTCAACGAGGTCTGCGAACCAATGCGGATTAACGATGGAAAAACGCGTTTTATTATTCTTCATCAAATTTCCTCATCTATAACGCTCCGGTCAAACAAGTGCCATCAATGCTATCTGACCGTTAATTGACTTCAGACTTGCCGGCTCAAAACATCCGGATCGATGTTCGCATAGGCCTGCTGGATCGCTGCGGCGGCAATGCCTTTTCCGTCGAATACCGGCGTCGGGGTACTGATCAACAATTGGCCATTCGGATATGTCGTTTTTTTTTACGGTGTGATTACGTTGACATCATCTTTCAATGTTGGCCATTTAACGGTCTTACCAACATGCGCTGCGCATCCGGCAAGTACTCGTGCCAGTGCAACTTAATTGGAGAGAAGCAGACCATGGTACATGTCATCAACATTCCTTCGCTGGGCACAGCTATCGCGCCGGTCGAATAGCCTCGTTCTTCAAGGTCGACGTAGGACCGTTCATCCGATACTCAATCCAAGCGACCGATAAACTTAGAAAGTCTCAATTTCCGCAGGCCATTTTGGCTCGGGCGCACACTTCATCGCTATGTAATGACACAACCCCATCGGCAGCCAGACCCAGAACAGCCACATCATGAAAAATGCAAGGATCACGTCAATGGCCTGCATGCGACTGCGATAGTCGGCGCCTTCGGCTGAGGGATCGAAGTACGGCATGTAGGTAAAAAAACTGCGACGAAACGAAATACTTTGCAGGCGCGGTTTCTCGGTCGGCAGATTGGCCGTTCCTTCGGACATATAGCGACGAACATAAGCCCACATCGCCTGTAACCCCTTGATCGTCATGTCGTTACCTTTAAGTGTGATCCGGTCAACAACTTCGGGTGTCCCAGGCTTGCAGACTACCAACACCAATGCGTAACGCACCATGTACGCCTTACCGTTAAAACCTGCTTGCTTCGTCAGATCGGCTTCGATAACTCCCCAGTCAAATATCTTGATAGCGCTGCGGCGCTGGACGAACGGATTCAAGCTGAGACTGAAATCATAGACAATGACTTTTTTTTCTTTTCGATCAAAACGAACCGGGAGGTCCCGCGGTATATGACAGTCAAGCCAGATCATGAATATCGCAAAAAAAAGCAACGATGCTTGCATGACCAGTAAGACGAAAATAACGAACGGAGATCTCGGCGATGTTAAAAAAATCTCTCGTGTTAAGGAAAAAAAAGAACAAAGCAAAACTAGTACTATCGATCCCATGAGAAAAATCCGCCCCGAAGCACACTCGAGGTACGAGATACCTCAAGGTACCTTTCATTAATTTCATTAAGGTCTTCGGCTAAGTACACAGAATTTTTACCTTGGTCTATCTGCGTTAATCGGCCAGGTAAATTTTCATACCAAAAAGACGTCTTTGTACTGAAGCGTGAGCCCCTATTTTCCATCAAAGATCCTCACTAATTAAGGTTCCAGAAAGACGAGAAGTATCTTCACTATTGAACCGCCCCGACTTTCGCGGAGGCTATTTGGTTTAATAGCGACCAGTCGTGCTCCTGCATCTCGATCTGCTCGTAGAACAGTTTCATCGCTGCTTCGTAGTGCTTGTCGAAGGCAGCGCGATTCGGTTCGCTGTAGCGTTCGGCGATCTTTTTCCAGGCGACGTCGGCGTCTTGCTAGGCACGCTCCTTCAGGCCCAGAATCGACTTTGAGATGATCAGCGGGCGCATCACCTTGTCGGCGCAGTTCTGGCGCGCCTGGATGAAGTGCAGGCGCGCTGCGTTGAGTTCCTGCACCATGCCCGCCGGGTCGGCCAACGCCACCGCATCCATCTTACGCGCGGTGCCGAATTGCTTGGCCGTTTTTTGCTGGCAGGCCTAGATGCGGCTACTCACGGCGGCAAGATGGAAGGCAGGATAGGTTCGTTTTCGAAGTCGAAGCGAAGGTCCTCATCCAAAGTGCTCTGATAAATTCAACGAGCATCCATTTCGGCAGGCCATTGAGGCTCGGGAGCGCACTTCATCGCAATGTAATGGCAGAGGCCCATGGGCAGCCAGATCCAGAAAAACCACATCATCAACAATGCTAATAGCCAGTCAATCACACCCATCCGGTCGCGGAAATGGGTGCCTTCCACTGACGGATCAAAATAAGGCATATAGGTGAACACGCTGCGGCGTAGCGATATGCCCCGGACACGCGGTTGCGCTGGCGGCAGATTGACCACCCCCTCGATCATGTAGCGCCGGATATAGTTCCACATAGCTTGCAGGCCACGCAAGGTCACGTCGTTGCCCTTCAGAGTCAAACGATCAATCACCTCGTTGGTGCCAGGCTTGCAGATCACCAGTACCAGTGCATAGCGGGTCACGTAGGCTTTGCCGTTATAGCCGGATTGCTTGGTGATCTCGGCCTCGACGTCATGCCAGGAAAATGTCTTCATTTGCGCTCGGCGTGGGGGGAACGGCATCAGACGCACCGGGTAGTCATAGACATACACCTTGGAATCGCTGCGATCGAATCGCACTGGCATGTCGCGTGGGATACTACAGTCCAACACGATACAGGATACCGAGAAAGTCGTGCCGATGGCGATCACGCTCCAGCTAATGATAGGGAAAATCAACGCTGCATTCGGCCCAATACCAGCACGTATCAGGACCATCATCATCCAGATGAAAAAGAGTAGTCCCACGGTCCCCGTCATTAGCAATCCCCCGCGGATCACATTGCCGACACGCGACATCTCAAGGTACGTCTCATTAACCGCATTGATCTCGTCGCCCAGGGTCGGAGAATCGATATCGGGTCCAAAGGCGGTCCGGCTTTCGGGGAGATCCTCGTACCAGTGCCGGTTGGGCGGGTCGAAACGGGATTGGTCGCTACTCATTCACAACTCCTCGCTAACGGCCACTCCTGTAAGGCAAGATGGGTCCTCACTGTCTGGCCAGTAATTAATCTGCAAACTGGTCTCTTCAAATTCACCAGTATTCAAACTTGCATATCCCTGCTGCACCGCAGCCGCGACGTTACCCTTGTCGTCGAACGCCAGAGTTGGCTGGTATAAGTCGATGCTAGGCAGTTCCTTGATGTCGCCGTTGTGGAGCGACCTAGTTGCCACGTTGGCCAGCCCCCATGGAGCTATCCCGTATTTTCCACTAGAAAGCAGCACATTTCCGAACTTCTTGTGCTTGGCGTACCAGGTCCACTGATAGGCCGACTTCTTCTCGTCGAACATGCCGAAGCTGATCTTCATTCTGACATTATCGTCGGAATGGCCATCGAAATCGACCAGACCGCCCCATTTGCGGGTAATAAAACTGCGCGGGCCTACTTCCACACGCAGGCCGGCGATGATGGAGTTCAATTCGGCCACCTCAGTGGGAAACTCTGCGTCACTCCATTTTCCCTTTTCGTTGCGGTTGACGCCGAAATAGCATCTGTCTGCCCACATCTCGGCCTGAGACGATTCAGCGTTCATCGCATACCAAATAGCAGCAATCCCCAGCCCTACCAGAACGAGCGCGATGCCAATCGGTCCTAGCAGCGCGCTGGAGCCAATCGCCACGGCATAGCCACTGACGACAGCACTCAAACCGAACAGCAGGCTGGCGGCGTAATAGGCGTTACGAGCGTCTGTGTCACCGTGGGAGCCAGCCCGGCGGGCGGCGAATGCTGCCTGGATCGAGTCAACCATTCCCGAAGCCGCACCAATGAAGCCAGCCACCTTGATCAGTATCTTGCCCAACGCTTCCTTGCTCACCACTTTGAACAGCGCACCAATAGTCTCGGTGGTGGCGGCCACCACACCTAATCCTGCCGACAGCAATGACAATTGTGCTTCCTGACCTTCTGCTCCAAGCTTCTCTTTAATGTCTTTAATCGACGACTTGAACGCCCAGGCCTGGAAGATGATGGCGCCGCCAGCCAGCAGCGGTTCCTGCAGTTGACCGCCAATGCGCAGGCTCTTGCTCATCACGTCGCGCGCGAATTCCTTGGCCTGCTGCATGTTCATTTCGATACGCCGGCCTAACCCGCCCAGCTCCTGGACCACCGTATGGCTGATGATGACGCTCGATACCGCCACCGAGCGCGCGACGCTGCGCACGGCAGCCGCACCGTCCTTCATCGCCTTGTCCAGCATCGCCTTGACCGTTGCCGCCTTTTCGAAGGTCCAGATGGTGACTTCGATGAGCGCGTCGCGCACCCTGGGGTTATTGATGCTCATGGCCCCGGCAAGCACCAGCGAGCCGACTTCCTTCTTGACCTTGCCGCCGACCTGGAACGCCAGGTCGGACAGCAGCCGCTGGTACTCGCGCACCGTCATCTGCACCTTGATGAAAATCGGTTCGACATCGTTGTACAAGGTCAGCGCGGCCTGGGTGGCGCGGTGAGCGATCACGCCGGCCTGGGCAGTGATCCTGGCCTCGAGGCGCCCCACCGACCCTGAAATGGCCAGCAACACCTGCGACAGGCTATCCTTCGCCGTGCCGATGAATTCCTTGACCTTCTTCTTGACCTCTTCGCCTTCCTCCGACGCCACCAGGTTCTTGGCCGTGTCGTACAGCTTGTCGCCCTTGTTCAACTCGCCATCGGCCGGCACCAGGTAGTCCATGATGTCCTTGCGGTTACCGAACAGCGCCGGATAGATCGGCGTGTTCGGGTCGCCCACCTTGGCCGTCAACCAGGTCTGCCATACCGCTTGCGAATACTTGTCTTCGCCGGCGCCACCGGCCAGCGCCAGCGCGTAGACTTCCACCAGCCGGCGATAGTCGCTGCCGAAACTGGTGCGATAGTCCTTGAAATGGTTGGTCCACGCACTGTCCTTTGCCCACAGCGACCAGTCGTGCGCCTGCATCTCGATCTGCTCGTAGAACAGTTTCATCGCTGCTTCGTAGTGCTTGTCGAAGGCAGCGCGGTTCGGTTCGCTGTAGCGTTCGGCGATCTTTTTCCAGGCGGCGTCGGCGTCTTGCTTGGCGCGCTCCTTGCGGGTGGTAGTGATCGTGGTGCCGACGCCGCCCACGCCCAGCATCGGATCGGTATAACCGATGGTCTCGGTCTGCACGTCGGGCTGGTTCTTCTTCTTCTCGTCCATCGTCCGCACGGCCAGCGCGGTCTTCTCGAAGTAATCCTTCAGGCCCAGGATCGACTTCGAGACGATCAGCGGCCGCATTACCTTGTCGGTATAGTTCTGGCGCGCCTGGATGAAGTGCAGGCGCGCTGCATTGAGCTCCTGCACCATGCCCACCGGGTCGAACAAGGCAATGGCTGCCATCTTGCGCGCCGTGCCGAATTGCTTGGCGGTCTTCTGCTGGTACGCCTTGACGTGGCCACCCAGCGCGGCAAGCTGCCCGGCGCGCGGGTAGTTGCCGTGCAGGCTCTCCCACAGGAATTTCTCTTCCACCGTCTTTTCTGCTGACAACACCTTTGCCGTATAGGTCAGGCGCTGCTTGTACTCGGCGTCGTCGGTGGCGTATTCCTCGGTCACGTTGTGCAGCCCGGCGCAATTGTCGGTCAACTCGACGGCATTCTTCTCGGCAGCGGGGTTGGTCGCCAGCTTGGTGCAGTCGACCAGTTGCATGCGGGCGTCGGGCTTGGCCTCGAAGGCGTCCCTCACCGGCTTGCGCCAGGCGATATCGGAAAAACCGATCCAGACCTTCTTGTATCGTTCGGGAATGTTGATGAAGCTGGCAGGAATGTTATGGCCATCGCGCTTGCACGCCTCGGTCAGCGGGCGCTCGGTCTTGGCGTCGGGATCGTCCGGGTTCTTCAACAGGCGCAGGTAGCCGTCTTCGGTCACCACATAGGTCTGCCAATGCCCCTTCACGCCCAGGTAGACATGCACGAAACCCTGGCGCAACACGCGCAGCGTGTAGCGGTTGCCCTGCAATGCCTGGGCGACGAACTTTTCCATCTGCGGCAGCGATTGCAACGATGTGCCCAGGTTGGTCACATAACCCGGTTTGACGGCATAGCGCAATGGCAGGATCGGGTAGCCGCTGCGCTGGCAAAAGGTGCATTTGCCGTCCGAACCGAGCGCGCTCTTCTGGGCGCTATCGGCATTGCCGCGCAGGGTGGCGGCGCCGGTGGACGGCTTGATCTTGGTGGCGTCGGTGCCCATGTGGTTCTCCAGATACTAGTGCAGTGTGGCGTCGTGCGGCGTCAGCTCGCGTCGACGCGATAGGCGGCGATTTCATCAAGCGTGGCGTCATTCAACGCGCTGATCAGTTCGCTCAAGGTCTGCGGCCCGGCCTGCGCCTGGGCAATCGCGCGCAATGCGGCCGGATGCCCGGCCCAGCCGGATCCGATCGAAAAATCGTTCAGCGCAAAGAACACCAGGTCTTCGGTGCGCTGCAAGCCTTCATCGATGGCCCGCTGCAAGGCCCGGTCGATGGCGATCTCGGGCTTGACCGGCACCATCCGCTGCGCATCGGCCAGCGCCAGCAGGACGACCTTTGCTTCGTCGACCCGGCGCTGGGCTTTCCAATCGTTTTCATCGAGATGCTGCCTGCCTTGCCCATCCTCGGCCAGGTCGTGCGCCGTCACGCTGCGCAAGGCGCCATTGAGATCGACCCACAGCCAGTGGCTGACCGGCCCTAGCCAGCGCCGCATGAAGCCGTCCTTGCCGGCATCGGCGGCCAGCGCCAGGCGGTGCGGCTCGAACAGCGGCAGCACCCGGCGCTTGCCGAGGGTCAGGTCGAACAGTTCGCAGGCGTGGGCCAGGTGGGGCGCGAGCTCCTCGGCGCAACGCTCCGACAACAGCCATCCACAGACATCCGTGCCGTTGACGCTGGCGTGGTGGGCCTGGGCATAGGCGATACTCTGGTCCAGCAGCAACTCGTCGGGATAGCCACGGTCGCCCGGTGAAAACAACGTGACCAGGCTCGGGCAGATCTGCGGATCGTGGGCAAAGTCGGCGCGCTTGATCGTCACCGGGGTGCAGGCGATCTCGCGCCGGGCCAATTGCGACGGATGCAGCGCATCATCGACGTGGCATGGGTGGTTGCCGTCCAGCAGCAGATGGACATGGCTGGTCGGATTGACCTCGCGCAGCTGGAACAATGCTGCACGGATCTGCTCATGGAGTTGCGAGGTGCTCATTGTTGCCTTCCTTTCAGTGCGGCCGGGGCCGTGGGGCCGGCGTCACGCGCCAGTCTTGTATTCGCAATCGGCCAGCGGCCCCGGCGCCGGCATGGCCACGCTGGCACTGCTGCCCTGCGGGCCGGTCAGCTCCTTGGCGCTGGCCTTGAATTCCATGGCCCCGGGGCCGTGCACCTCGATGTTGCCACCTTCCAGCTTCAGCCAGGCTCCCTGCGCGGTCAGCAACACGTGCTGCTTGCCGACGATGCTGACATCCTTGCCCACGCTGGCCACGGTCAATGCCTTGGCCGCCGTCAGCAGCATCTGGCCGGCCTGGCTCTGCAGGCTGACCCTGCCGGAAGCGGCATGCATGGCGATGCCGGCCTCCTGGTTGGGCTTGCTCGCGTCGCTGGCCTGGCCATAGGTAAACAGGCTGATGCCGGTCTTGGCAAGGTGGTGCAGATTGCCTTGCGCTACCTGGTTGATGGCACGCCCGGCACTGATGCTGCTGGTCACGCCGGCAGCCAGGATGGCGCTGGCCGGCGTGACAGCGGCAATGCCCGACGGGCTCGACAGCTGCAATTGCGGCGCATTGAATGCGGTCGCCGCGCTGCCATCCTGCGCGCCGTTACCGGTCGATGCGCTATCGGTAGCCTTGATCACTTCGGCAGCATCGGCAAGCGACTCCACCGCGGGCAGCTTGGCGGCTTCGCCTTCGCCGTCCAGCTTGGCATTGTGCTTTTGCGCAGTCTCGGCCAGCCGCCGCTGACGCTCGCCGCCCTGCTCCAGTTGTGCCAGTGCACGGCGCACTTCCAGCTGGGCGCCGGCATCCTTGTCGGTCGAGACCAGCAGGCCGCGGCCGGCACGTAGTGCCGCGCTGTATTGCGTCTTGAGCTCGAAACCGGTGCCGGTGGCGGCAAGCCGCTGATTGTCGGTCTGCTGGCGTAGCTGGCCCAGGTTCAATTCGCTGCTGCCGTCGTGGGCATTGGCATGCTGGTGCAGCGCCACGCGCGATTGACCCGGCGTATCGTCGAACACCAACTGGTTGTAGGCGCCGCCACCGCTGGCACTGGCACCCAGCGCCTGGGTCTTGATGCCGGTCAGTACCGCGGCATGATTGTGGCCTGCGGCGTCGCCCGGGAACCACGCCGGGGCGTTGCCGGTCGCCGCGCCCGCGCCCGCGCCCTGCCCGGCCTGGTTGCCCTGGGCGTTTTTCTGGCCCTGGCCGTTATAGAGGGTACCGATGACCACCGGACGATCGATATCGCCCTCGATGAAATCGATCAGCACTTCCTGCCCGACCCTCGGTACCGCCTGGCCGCCCCAGTTGGCGCCCGCGGTGGGCGCCATACCGGCCAGCACGCGCACCCAGGTGCCGGCTTTTTCGTTGGCTGGGGCGCCGGCATGCCCTTGCGGCGTCGGCGACTGCAAGCCGCTGTGGCTGCGCTCTCCGCGTTGCCAATGGAATTGCACCCGAATACGATTGTCGCGGTCGGTATGCACCGGCTGGCCATCGATGCCGACCACAATGGCGCTCTGCTGGCCGTGCGCCAGGGGCTTGGGGTGCAGTTGCACGCCATCGCCATCGACCAGCAACGGTCGATAGGCGATCTTGCTGCGGATGGCATCGAAGCGATTGCGGTAGACGGCACGGGCATCGCCTTCGCCCACCTGCAATGCTGCCTCCCGCAAGCGGCCGGCCCCGGACTTGTCTTCATCGAAGCTGACGCTTCCCAGCAGCCTGGCGACCTGGCCGCCCAGATCGGCGGCCAGGTTGTTATGTGCCTGATGCACCACGCGCAACAGGACGAAATGGTCGTTGTCGGTGCCGTGATGATCGACGTGACCGCTCAAGGTGAAGCTGGTGCCGGCGGCGAATGCACGCACGGTACCGGCGCCGGTGAAGATCTTGTTGCGGGCCTCGATGGCCTGCATCTGGTTGGCGGCCTGGCGCTCTGCCTGTTGCCGGTTTTCGTTGGCGTACACACCGGGCGCATCACGACTGGCCAGCACCAGCTGGTCGCTGGCATTGTCGGCATTGCCGCTGGCCGCAGCTTCGCGCACCGCTGCCTGGCGGTAGTCCCAGGTCAGGATCTCGACCGAATTGGTCTGCCAGCGGCGCACGCTGCGCCAGTGGTCGATATTGTCTTGCGCGATCACCGCCCCGACCTTCGAGAAAGCGACGTCACTGCGCGGGTTGCGCTTGAAGCTGCCGTTATGGTCGGCGATCACCACGGTATGCGTGCCCCGGCTGGCGCTGCTGCTATCGCCCTGGTGCTCGATGTAGTAGAACATGCCTTCTTCGGCCAGCAGGCGCGTGACGAAATCGAGGTCGCTCTCCTGGTATTGCGTCGTCAGGCTGCGCCTGGCATAGACCTCGGGATCCTGCAGATCGAACCGCCATTGCGGCTGCAACTTGCCCTGCCCCTGATAGTCGCGAAACACCGATTCGACGATCTCCGGCACTGTCATATCCTGGTAGATCGCACTGTCCCGCCGGTACCGCAGGAACGACAACCAGGGCTCTATCGTCAGCCGGTAGCGCGCCATGCCGCCGTTGGCGCCTGCGATGCGGCAGTCGGTGACGATTCCATGAAAATGGCGTGGCTGGCCATCGGTATCGAGTTCCAGCAAGGCTGGCTGTCCCACCAGCTTGCGCAGCGAGATATCCGCGTTCAGGCTGAGGCACGCCAGTTGCAGGCGATAGCCCGCCATGGAATGGTCGATATCGGCGACGTCCTCCACTGGGCCGACGCCCTCTACCGCCTGCAGCGCCTCGGCCATCAACGCATCGGGACCATACTCGGCGTCCAGCGTAGTAAACAGCCGCATGACGCGGCTCGACTGGTTCCACGCGCCCAGCATGGATGCGATATCGAAGCTCATCGCCGCCCCCTTGTGGTCATCCTGGGCGCAATATCGACGTCAATGGTGCTGGGCCGGGTCATCGGGTCCTCGCTTACTGGATGGTGTACTTGAAATCGCCCTTCTTGCTGGCGGAAACCTTGATGCGGCTGATGGCGCTGCCCTCGGCCATGCGCGCCAGCACACTCTCGGCGATCTCCGGCAGCAAGCTGCCGTTGAGGATGTTATCGACATTGCGCGCCCCTGAGTCGACTTCGGTGCAGCGCGCCAGCACCGCCTCGACCAGCGCCTTGTCGTGCGTGAATTCGGCCTTGTGATTGGTCGCTATACGCTTGCCGATGCGCGCCAGCTTCAGGTTGATGATCTCCACCAGCACATCGTCGGCGATCGGGTAATACGGAATCACCTTCAGGCGGCCCAGAAACGCGGGCTTGAACGCCTTGACCAATTGCGGGCGAATCAGCTGGTCCAGCTCGTCCGGTGTCGGCAGTTCGTCGGCCGGCTTGTTGAGGCAGGCTTGCATCATCTGCGACGAGGCGACGTTGCTGGTCAGGATGATGATGGTGTTCTTGAAATCGATCTCGCGCCCTTCGCCATCATCCATGACGCCCTTGTCGAACACCTGGAAGAACAGCTCCAGCACATCCGGGTGGGCTTTTTCGACCTCGTCGAGCAGTACCACGCTGTAGGGATTGCGCCGCACCGCCTCGGTCAGCACGCCGCCTTCGCCATAGCCGACATAACCGGGGGGCGAGCCTTTGAGGCCCGACACGCTATGCGCCTCCTGGTATTCGCTCATGTTGATGGTGATCAGCTTGCGTTCGCCGCCGTACAGGGCGTCGGCCAGCGCCAGCGCAGTCTCGGTCTTGCCCACGCCGGAGGGCCCGACGAACAGGAACACGCCCTTGGGCTTGCTCGGATCGTCCAGGTTGGCGCGCGACGTGCGAACCCGTTGCGCCACTGCCGCCATCGCATGCGGCTGGCCCAGCACCCGTTCCTTGAGCACGGCATCCAGACCGAGCACGGTCTTGATTTCATCCTTGACCATCTTGCCCAGCGGGATACCGGTCCAGCCGGCCACGATCTCGGCCACCACATGACCATCGACCTGCACCGGCACCATCGGGGTCTCGCCCTGATGCGACTTCAACTGCTCGAACAACTGTTTCAATTCGGCCCGGGCACGGTCGGCGTCGTCGGTGCCGGTGCGGTTCTGGTGGGCTTGCTCGAGCGCCGCACGGGCTTTCTGGATCTGTTCGTTCAGACCGCGTTCGACATCCCAGCGCGCGCTGAGCTGCTCGCGCTCGGCGCTGGCGGCCTGGTGGGCGGCCTGCAACTCGGCGATACGCTGCTGGTGCGCCGAACCGCTGGCGGCTTCGCGCTCGAGCGCGGCAATTTCGGCATCCAGGCGCTGCAGGCGACGCGTCACCCCTTCCAGCAATGCAGGAGTGGCATTCTGGCCCAATGCGACCTTGGCGCACGCGGTGTCGAGCACGCTGATGGCCTTGTCCGGCAGCTGGCGGCCGCTGATATAACGGTGCGACAGGCGCACCGCTTCGACGATCGCGTCGTCATAGACCCGCACGCCGAAATGCCGCTCCATCAACGGCGCCATCGCCCGCAGCATGGCGCACGCGACTTCTTCGCTCGGTTCCTCTACCTTGATGACCTGGAAACGCCGCGCCAGCGCTGCATCCTTCTCGAAGTATTTCTTGTACTCGCTCCAGGTCGTGGCGGCAATGGTGCGCAGTTCGCCACGCGCCAATGCCGGCTTGAGCAGGTTGGCCGCGTCGTTCTGCCCGGCCTGGCCACCGGCGCCGATCATCGTGTGCGCCTCGTCGATGAACAGGATGATGGCGTGCGGGCTCTTGCGCACTTCATCGATGACGTTCTTGAGCCGGTTCTCGAACTCCCCCTTGACGCTGGCGCCGGCCTGCAGCAGCCCCATGTCGAGCGTATGGATCTCGACGGCCGCCAACGCTTCCGGAACGTCGCCTTCGGCAATGCGCAACGCCAGGCCTTCCACCACGGCCGTCTTGCCCACGCCGGCCTCGCCGGTGAGGATCGGGTTATTCTGGCGACGGCGCAGCAGGATATCGATCGCCTGACGGATCTCGGCATCGCGACCGATCACCGGATCGATCTTGCCATCGCGTGCGCGCTGGGTCAGGTTGGTGGTGTATTGGTCCAGCGCAGGTGTCTTGCCCGCGCCGCCCGGGCGCAGCTCGCCTACGGGGTCGCCGCCGTCGCCGGCTGCGTCCGCGTCCTGCTGGTGAGAAGCGCCAGTCGCCTCGACCGATCCCTCGCTGAGCTTGGCCAGGTCATGCTTGAGTTCATCCAGCTTGAACTTGGTGAACAGCTTGGAGCCGCGATAGGCCAGTTGCGCCAGATCGGGCTGGGTCAGCAACGCCAACAACAGATGACCGCTGCGCACGCTTGGGTTTTGGCCATCCAGCGAGGCGATCAGCCAGCCATGCTCGAACAATGTCTGCAGGTGCGGCGACAACACAGGGGTGCGCGTATTGCCATTCTTGAAACGGCTTATTTCGTTTTCCAGATCGGCTTGCAGGCTGTCGATGCTGATGCCGCTACGGCGAGCGATCAGGCTGAAGTCCGATTGCGGCGTCTCCAGCAACGCCAGGAACAGGTGTTCCAGGTCGACCTCGTATTGGCCGCGCGACATGCACAAGCTGGCGGCGCGCTCGGTGGCGATGCGCGACGTGTCATTGAGCTTGCTGATCAGCGATTTCAGATTGATGCCCATATCTTGTTGTTTTCCTTGATGATGTCGAATGTCGTGGTGGCCGAGGCCACCCCACCTGGTAACTCAATGCAGCTTTATCTCGTAGCAGATATCGGCCCGGTCCTGCGTCTGGGCGCGCGTGGCGACGAAACTGTCCCATCCCAGCCGGCCCCCGCTGCGCTGTGCGCTCAGATCGACGCCGCGCACGTCTTCGGCGCGAAGCACCAACTGGATCTCGTATTCGAGCGCCGAGCCGGTGAACATGCCCAGCATGCGCGAGAGCGCTTGCGATCCCGCCGCGCCGGGCAGAAACTGCTCGAAATCGGCCATGGGCAGCGGTCCGATGCGCAACCGCATGCGCAGGTCGCGTTGCCAGACACGGGCACCGGCCATGGCGCTGCCCAGCGACGAATTGGTTGCGCCCAATGCGGTCTGGTGTTCGCGCGGCACGTCATACCAGCTGCCGACGAATTGCTCGACCTGCAATGGCACGGAAAAATAGTCGCCCAGCACGCGCTGCATGTAGAAGGCCGACGCCGGGCGCTGGCGCAAGGCACCCGCAAAATGCCCCAGCGACTCGTCGTGTATGCCACGACCATCGGCTTGCAGCAAGCGCTCGCGCAACGATGGAAAACCCAGTCCCGCCAGCGACATCAGCAATGGCAAGAACTTGTCGCGGCGTCCTGCTTCGTATTGGAAGGCCAGACGGTACTTGCTCCATGCCTGGTAGAACAGGCCCAGCGAACGGGTTGAAAACGCGTCGAGAAAGGCCCTCGGCCCTTCGTCGCGCTGTTCGGCCTGATGGCGGGCAATGCGTTCGGTGTAATGCGCCGGCATCGACCCGCTGCCGCCCAGGAAACCCATGAACGTCGGCGTCAACCTCACATATTTCAGTTCGCCGCTACGCAAGGCGCGTCCCATGTCGGCCACCGAGCCCTGGGCTTGCGGCGGCCAGGTGTCGATATGCTCGATTTCACTGGCCGGGAAGCCGAGCACGGTACGATTGGCAAAGCGCAGGAAATCGCTTACCGCACGCTCGGGCGGGACGCCATTACGCTTGAACCAAAGCTCGATCATGCGCACCGCCTGGAAGAACTGGAAGCGGTGCGGCGCAGCGAACAGGCGCTCGATTACGCTAGGCTCAAATCTCCGCTGCGTGGCTTGCATTTCAACAACTCCTCCCCTGTTCTTTTCGAGTACACGCTCAACTGCGTAAAGCTGTTGGCCTGCACGTACAGCCCCATGAAACGATCGATCACGCCGGCAAACGCGTGCAACCCGCTGCCGACAAAGCCTTCTTCATCCAGCGTCAGCTTGACTTCGATACCGCGCACCAGGCTGGCAAAGGGCTTGCCGGGCAACCAGGCAGTGGCCGCCTTGTGATCGAGTGCGGCAATGGCGCCGATCTGGCGTTGCGAAATCGGCGAATTCGACAGGTCGTACAGGGTCAGCATTTCCTGGAATGCCGCCAATCCGGCACGCACCAGCGACAGGTGATTGAGCGAAAGATGTGAAATGAGTCGCCAGTGGGCGCCACGTCCCCGCTCGAACCGGGCCGGCAATGTCGGCTTGCGCAGCAACGCCACCGAGCGCACCACGCCGCCGCCTTCGAGCTGCAGGTCGCCGCCCTGCAAACCATAGGTCAACAGGGCCGGCAAGTCGCGATTGGTGCACGTCAATTCGATACTCAAGGTATCGGTCTCGACATGCGCCGGATCGAAATCGATGTCGACGATCGATATCTCGGTCTCGTAACCGGGGCTCTTCAAGGCCACCAGTTCATCGCGACGATAGGCCCAGTAATGGCCTTCGCGCTGCGGCGACTGGCCATGGCGCAATGAGTAGAACGGCCGGAATTCGGTCACCGACTCGCCCTGAGGCGTCTGCCTTACCAATTGCACGGAATCGATCGAATAGACTTCGTAACCGAATGCGCGACGGGAATCCGCGACGACCGGATAGTAAGCGCCGGCATGCGTGATCCGGATCGGATCGCCACGCTGGCGAAAAAGGTTGATGACCGGCGTGCAACCCAGCAGCAGGTTATCGGCGGTGGTTGCACCAAGTTGACGCGCGATGTGCGAATCGGCCCTGAGACCGGACATGCCCAGGTGCAAGGTAAAACTCTTGGCGCCGGCAGGCAGCGCTGCCAGTATCGACGCTATGTCGACATCAAAGAAATTGAATTTCTCGGGAAACGAAAAATACTCGGTCAACAAGCGGTAGGCCGGATGCGAACGCGCAGGGAATTCGATCAACGCGTCTTCCTCGGCGAAGCCCACTTCCGACAGCGGCGGCTGGCGCAGTGCGGTCCAGCGTCCACTGCGAGGGATCTCGACCCAGGCCGAAACGGTGCGCATGAACAGGCTGTCGCGTAATGCGGCGCAAAACGACGCTTCGCCATCGATGAAGACACGCAACGCGCCCAAGCCCAATTGGGCCAGCGTCACCTGGTCCGACGCGACCTCGATGGTGAGCGACAAGGACGAGGTGACCGACGTCGGCAGCACCACCGCCTCGGGCGCCGCAATGATGGGCGAAAAACTGGCGCTGGCCATGCGGATCGGCGCCACGGTCACGTCGTAGACAGTCTGGAATTTGCAGGTCACGCCCTTGACCTGGCGCGTCGACAATGGCGTACCACGCGCGATCTTGCCGGCAGTGGTGAGCTGCGAAGCCGACGCCGAGTAATCCATGCGGGCGATCGAGCAGGACGGGAACGGACGCAGGTAATGCGGATAGAGCACTTCGAACAGCGCTTCCGTGAACTCGGGATAGTCGTCGTCGAGACGCTTCGACACCCGCGCGTTGAGCAATGCATACGACTGGATCATGCGCTCGATGTGCGGGTCTTCACAGACCTCGCCCGACATCAGCAGGCCGCCTGCGATCTTCGGGTAGCGCTCGGAAAACTCCCGCGAATAGCGACGCAGGAAACTCAACTCGCGCTCGTAATAGGGCAGCAGCTCTTGCATTTAGATTCCTATGCGCGTCGGACGCGTCTTGCTGATCGAGTACTGCAACGTCGACGGCTGCAACACGGCGTCGAAGCTGACTGCCTCGCGCGCAGCATTGACCACCAGCAAGGCGCTGATGGCAAAATTAAGCCGGTTGATGGCGCCTTCGCGTATCTCGAGCGTAGCGCGCACATTACGCAGACGAGGCTCGTGGCGGGCGATGGCCCCTTCCAGCGAACGGCAGATGGCATTGCGATCATCGATGCTGGCCAGGCTCATGCCGGCGAAATCGTTCAACCCGTAGGCCACAATGGATTTTCCGCATTCGGGGAAATTCTTGAGCAGATCCTCGGGGATGACCGCGCGCGTGTTGAGCATCGCCTCCAGGTCGCGTGCTACGGTATCCTTAAGTTCTTCTATCGACAGGCGACTGATGACGGGATTGGCGGCTGACCTTGCGCTATCGTTCATCAGGCGATCAAACAGGCTGGGGGCGAAGCCTTTCATATGCCTTATCCGATTGTTATTGATTTGCGCGTTTGATGCGGTTCTTCATCGTGCGCCGGCGTTCGGGCGCAGATGGACGCGACTGGCACGTACACGACTAATGTCCATGCCAGTCGAATGCCTTAGATGACCTTGTTGGTCGACAGGTCCCAGCCACCCGAGGTGTTACCCGCGGTACCGCCGTCCTTCTTCTGCTGTGTGTACTTCCACTTGACCGTGGAATACTTCAGGCCAACGGTCTCGCCCAGGATCTCGCCGGCCTTGATCGATGGCGACACGCTGCTGATGAGCACATTGGTCAATTCGATCTCGAAATAGCGAACGCGCTCGCCCTTGCCGTCGGCTCGCATGAACTCCAGCTTGGCCTTGGGAATGGTCTTGCCCGAGGACGAATTCTGCAGCAGCAGCGGCGACGAGAGGTCGGCCACCTTGGTGATCAGAATATCGGTGTGCTCGCAACGCTCGGCGGTATGGCCGCCGGCGGTGGAAGCCGTCGCAGATTTTGGCTGCAGGACTTCCCAGTCGACGGTCTTGCATTCGATCCAGTCCTTGTGAAGGTCATCGGTCGATTCGCCTTTGATACCGTCAATTTGCAGATAGACGTCAATTGCCATAACTTATCCTGTGAAGAGTGAGGGAGTGAAAGTCAGGACTTGCTTGCCTGCGGCAACTCCGCCACCAGGCGCAGCGACACAGACAACTCATCCAGCTGAAAATGCGGACGCAGGAACGACACGGCGCGATAAACGCCTGGCCGTCCCGGCACTTCCGACACTTGTACGGAGGCCTCCCGCAGCGGAAACTGCGCCTTGGCTTCCTGCGTGGCGTTGTCATCCAACAGCACGTATTGGGCGATCCAGCGATTGAGAAAATCTTCCACATTCGATGCGGCGGCAAAGCTGCCGATCTTGTCGCGCATCATGGACTTCATGTAATGCGCGATACGCGATACAGCGAAGATGTATTGCAGCTGGGAAGACAGCACTGCATTGGCATTGGCGGCATCGGTGTTGTATTTCTTGGGCTTTTGGGCCGACTGGGCGCCGAAGAACGCGGCATAGTCCGTGTTCTTGCAGTGGACCAGCGAAATGAAGCCGAGATCGGAGAGCTCTTTTTCGCGGCGATCGGTGATGGCGATTTCGGTCGGGCACTTGAGCGCCACTTCGCCTTCGTCGGTCTTGAAGGTATGCGTGGGCAAGTCTTCGACCAGTCCTCCGCCTTCGACGCCCCGGATGGCAGCGCACCATCCGAAATCCTCGAAGGCCTTCGTCAGCTTGGTACCGAAAGCGTACGCGGCATTGCACCAGAGATATTTAGAGTGGTCGCTGCCATCGACATCCTCGACGAAGTTGAAGCCTTCGACGGTGGTGCCATCCTTCGGGTTGTAAGGCAGGCGCCCCAGGAACCGCGGCAAGGTCAGGCCGACATAGCGCGAATCCTCGGATTCGCGGAACGACTTCCACTTGGCGTATTCGACCGTGTCGAACACCTTGGAGAGGTCGCGCGGCTTGCCGAGATCGGAATACGTTTCCAGGCCGAACAGCTCCGGCGATGCGGCCGAGATGAATGGCGCATGCGATGCTGCGGCGATGCGCGACATCTGCTCGATGAAATACATGTCTTCCGGCTGGCGGGTAATTTCGAAGTCGCCCAGCAGAGCGCCGAAAGGCGCGCCGCCGAAGGTGCCGAATTCCTCTTCGTAGACCTTCTTGAACATGGCGCTCTGGTCGAACTCGAGCGCGGAGTTGAAATCCTTGACCAGTTCCTTCTTGGTGGCATTGAGAATCTTGATTTTCTGATTCTCTCCAACGGTGGTGTTCCTGACCAGATAATTCAGGCCGGTCCAGCTGCCTTCCAGTTTCTGGAACTCGGGCGCATGCATGATGGCGCTCACCTGCGCCGACACCAGGCGATCCAGTTCGGCAATGCGGGCATCGATGGTGGCAGACAGGTTGTCGGAGACGACCACCGTGCCATCCATGACCTGATTGACCAATTCGGAAATCAGGTCCTTGGCACGTGCATGCTCGGAAGTGGACTTGGCGACCTTGCTCTGCTCGACGATATCGTCGAGCAGGCTAGCGCCGGGCGCATCGGCAGCAACCGCGCCTACAGCTTCTGGATTGAGTTGAGCGGACATGGCGATCTCTGTTATTTGGAGGTTTGCTTGCTGAGTTCCTGCAGTTTCTCGGTACTGTTGAGTACGTCGCTGAGGATGTCTTCGAGCTTGTCGTTGCCCGCGATCTTGTTACGCAGGTCAGCCAGCTTGGTGCGCGCCTCGAGCAGCTTGCGCAACGGCTCGACCTGCTGCACGACCGATTCTGGACGAAAATCATCCATCGACCGGAATTTGAGCTCGACCGCGAATTCTCCACCCTTGTCGGACAGCTCGTTGGCCACCCGATAGACAGCGCGTGGCTCGATCCCCTTCATGACTTCATCAAAGTTGTCGGGGTCGATATTGACGAACTTGCGTTCTTTCAGCCGCGGCTGAGGCACTTCCGAATTGCCGCCAAAGTCACCGACCACGCCGGTGACGAAGGCCAGCTCTTTCTTCTCGATTGCATCGCCAATCTCGACGTCATAGGTCATCTGGACCCGAGGTGGCCGGACCTTCTGAAGTTTCTTCTGGATGCTTTCTCTTTTTGCCATGACTACTCCGCTTCGGTTTAAGTTACGCGGCCACTTCCGTTAGGAAGAGGCCGGATAAAAGCAGGCTCGAAAGCCCACTCCCTGGCTTATTTGAGATTGCCAAAGGGATTGGGGCCACTGCCACCAGTGCTGGTCGCGCCGCCTGCGGCGTCGCCCGAAGTCGTCGCGGCGGGCGCAGCCTTGCGCTGATTGCGCGAACGCGTCTTCGCTACCGGTGCAGGCTTGGGAGGGGGCACCAGTGTGGTCTCGCCAAGGTTTTCACGCAGCATCTTGGTCAGGTCCTGGGCTTCTGTCTTGACCGATCCGTTCAGCGCATTCTGGGTGCGCAGATCGTTCAGGGACTTGGTCGCCAGGCGCAGACCGCTGACGGTAATGATGCTGGTGGCCACCTTGTCGGCGGGATCGCGCTTGAGCGCCTCCTGTGCATTGACGATCGCATCGCTGTAGTCACCGGCATCGAAGCGGATCTGCGCAATGCGCAACCATGGAGTCTTGTCAGCAGGATAACGGGTTGCCACTGCCTTGAGCACCGTGACTGCCTCATCCGACTTGCCTTCCGCCTGGGCGGTGTTGGCTTGGGCAACCCCGCTTTCCAGCGTGTTCTTGGCCTCTTCTTCCGGCTTGGGCTGCGGCGCCTGACTTGCGCACCCACTGAGTACCGCCAACATCAACGCTGGAATGATCAAGCCTGTTTTTATTTTGCTGACGCGCATACCGAGTTGCTCCTTTTTTGCATGTATTAAATCCACACACACGTGAGGGACGTGCATGCATAGGTTAAAGACAGCCTCTACCGCAGACTGACTTATCTTTTTAACAATGAGAAAACTAAATGTATTAGCCAGGAAAAATACGTACCCGAGCGCACTTTTTGGCGGCGATGTGCTCCAATCGCGACTGTCAGGGTTCTCCCCGAGTTAATAATTTTTGTAACTTGAACTTTATGTTGCCCAAACGTATCGCATAGACCAGCATCCGTAGGTGCAGTTCCTTGAAGTGTAAAAACTTATTAAAAAAATTCGAGTCCTGATCCAGGGCTAAAACAAGGTAGATACAGCTGGGGTTGAGGTGAAAAATAATTTAATTGGCTTTCTATTAACATCAATTGTAGTTGTCATGATTTCAGGTTGTGCAGCGGTCGGTGCCGCATCCGCGGTAGCTTCCGTCGGAAAGTCCACGCTGGAGGCGCTAGGACTGAAGAAACCGGATACGCCAGAGGTGCCCGATGCGATGAAGCAGCCACGCACGGTGCCCATAAAGTTGCATGCAAGCAAGGCATTGAACCAGGATAGCCAGCGACGTGCACTGGCTCTGGTGGTTAAAATATATAAGCTCCGGCAGAACATTAGTTTCCAGCAAGCGTCATATGACACATTCCTGAACGCCCAGAAGGAAAAAGAGGCCCTCGGAGCAGATCTTCTCGAGGTAAAGGAAGTCACCCTGGTTCCGGGCCAACGCTACGAAATCTCCGAAAAAGTTACGTACGAAGCCGGGTATATCGGCGTTGTGGCGCTATTTGTGAGCCCTGACCCGCAGCGCTGGAGGGCGACCTTCAAGGCCGACGATTCCGAGAAGAACGGTATTCTCGTCGGCTTGCAGTCATGTTCCCTGACGATCGGCGCGGGTGCCGCTGCGGTGGATACGCAAGGCAAGCCGCTGGAAAAGAACCTGATGTTGGCACCAGTGCAGTGTCGTTGAAAATCAAACAACAATTAGATGCAGCTATATCAACTAACAAAACGGGGCAAGACAATTGAAACACTCTAATAAAGTCCTCTGGGGCGAAGGCCTGTTCCTGCGCCCGCAACATTTCCAGAGACAGGACCACTACCACGAGACCCGCCTGCACCAGACTGCATCTGCCCTGAATCCGTATGGCTGGGGCGTGGGCTCGCTCCAGATCGATGTCGATGCACTTAACAATAATACGTTGCGCATCCTTGAATTGTCGGCAATCTTCCAGGACGGTGAGATCTACAAGGCGCCCGACAGCGACGACCTGCCCGACCCTGTTGAGCTTGCCGATATTCCGCTGGCCCAGCAAACGGTCACTTTCTATGCCGCCCTGCCGGCCCTCAAGAGCTTTGGCGGCAACTTCGCCCCCGCTGCCGGCGGCAATCACTCCACGCGTTACCTGCAAGACAACATCGAGACTGCGGACCTGTTTACCGATGCCGCAAAAGCCGAAATGGCGTACCTGAAAAAAGCGGTGCGTATCGTCTCCGAAAACGAACCACGCGATTCTCTGGTCTGCATCCCCGTGGCTCGGCTGCGTCGCGCCTCTTCGGCGGGCTTCGAGCTGGATCCCGCGTTCGTGGCACCGAGCCTTTCGATCAACGCTTCGCCACTGCTGTTCTTACGCCTTCGCAGGTTGATGGACGCTTTGCAGGCAAAGGTCAGCGCCTTGTACGGCCATCACCGGGAGCCGAGCAAGAATGTGGTCGAGTTCCGCTCTGGCGATATCACTTCGTTCTGGCTATTGCATACCTCCAGCACCGCCTACGCCAACCTTTCCCACTATCTAAACAATCCGCTGCTGCATCCGGAGCGACTGTATGAACAGTTGCTCAACCTGGGTGGATCGCTGATGACTTTTTCCAAGAACTTTTCGCTGGCGGACCTGCCTGCCTATGACCATCGTGACCCGGGCCCGTCATTTGCCAAGCTCGATGGCATCATCCGCGAGCTGCTCGATACGGTCATCTCGTCGCGCTACTTTGCCATTGCCCTGACCGAAACCAAGCCGTCCTATCACCTCGGCATGCTCGACTCGGGGAAGATCGACGACAAGACCAATTTCTACCTGGCCGTCAATGCCGACCTGCCCGCCATCGAACTGGTCGAGGTGGTGCCCCTGCGGCTGAAGATCGGCGCGCCGGAGGACGTCGAGAAATTCGTGCTGGCGGCGCTGCCGGGCGTGAAACTGGTGCACTCGCCGCAGGTGCCTGCCGCATTGCCGGTTCGTCCCGATACGTATTACTTCGCGCTTGAGAACAAGGGCGCGATGTACGAGCGCATGTTGCAGGCGCAGTCGATCTGCATCTATGCTCCATCCGGCATTCGCGATCTCAAGCTCGAACTTCTGGCGGTGACACAATGAACATGACTTCTGCCCCTTCCCTGCTCGACCAGGACCAACCCCCGCCATCGTATGTCGCCAGCGCCCCGATCAATGCGCACTCGCTGCTCGATCTGATGTACGACGGTTTCTATGCCCTGTTCATGCTCAAGAGCGGTAGCGCTCCGCTGGACGAGGCTTCGTTCTCGGTCAAGATGCAGAAATTCCTTGGCGATGTGGAGCGTAATGCAAAGAAGCTCGATGTCTCGCCCGAAGATGTCTATGCCGCCAAATATGCCTTCTGCGCATCGGTCGACGAAATCATCCTGCGCTCCACCTTCGGCATTCGGGACGCCTGGGAAAGGCGACCGCTGCAACTGACCATGTTCGGTGACCAATTGGCCGGAGAAAATTTCTTCAAGCAGCTCGAGGACCTGCGGGTCAAGGGCAACGCACACGTGCAGGCGCTGGAGGTATTCCACATGTGTCTCTTGCTTGGGTTCCAGGGCAAATATGCGTTGGAAGGCCCGGAGAAGCTCAATTACCTCACCGCCCGACTGGGTGACGAGATCGCCCATCTGAAGGGCAAGAGCGCCGGCTTCGCGCCGCACTGGGCGCGTCCCGATGCCATCATCAACAAGCTGCGCAACGATGTTCCGTTGTGGGCAGTGGCTTCCTTGTTTGCATTGATTGCGCTGTTCGCCTACCTGGGACTGAACTGGATGCTCACCGGCGCCACCGAGAACGGCCTGGCCGGCTACACCGACATCGTCAAGCTGGCCCCGCGCACCGCCAACCTGACCATCACCTTGCCGTGATGATGGCTGCCCCGTCGAAGGTGAAACCCTGATGAACCTGTCGCTACCCGCCTCCGCCACGGCCGCAATGTCCGAGTTATTCGGTACCGGTCTTTCACAAAACGCACGCCTGGTCACGCTATCGACCGCACAGCAGTCCGGCCTGCCGGATTCGCTGGTCGTGGAGCGGTTTCACGGCGACGAGGGTATCAACGACAATTTTGCCTTCGATATCGATGCGCTGTCCGTTTCGACAGACCTCGACCTGAAGCAATTCATCGGCGCCGAGATCACGCTGCGCCTGCTCCAGGCTGATGGTTCGAATCGCAGCTGGCATGGCTATTGCACGCAGGCCTCCTGGCTGGGCGCCGATGGTGGCGTAGCCCGCTACCGGCTGCGCATGGAGTCGTTCCTGGCATTTCTTGCACTGCGCCGGGACAGTTACCTGTTCCAGGACATGACTGTCACTGACATCGCCGGCGCCTTACTCAAGGAATACCCCCAGGCCAATTTCGCGCTTGAGGTAACCCAGCAACTGACCAAGCGCGATATCTGCACCCAATATCGCGAAACAAACCTGGATTTTCTGCAACGCATCCTGGCCAGCGAGGGATTGAGTTTCAGGTTCGAACACGAGCAGGACGACGCTGGCAGCGAACCGGGCCAGGGCCAGTCGCACGCACGGCACAAGATGGTCATCTTCGATCGCGATGCCAAGGCGCCGGCCATGCCAGGCGGCTACGAAAGCATCCGCTTTCATCGTGTGTCGGCAATGGAAGCCACCGATGGGATCACCGACTTCAGCGCTGCGCGCGCGGTGCGCCCCAACGGGGTGGCATTGGCCAGCTGGCATCCGGAAAAATTGTCGGCGCCGTCCTCGGAAGAGGCTTCCGCTCTCGACGCCGGCGAGCTGCCCTCCCTGCCCATCTTTGACGGCACCGGCCAGCAGGATTTCACGGACCAGGAGGCGGCTGCCCGCCATGCGCAATTGATGCTGCAGGCGCTGGAAATGGAGAACAAGCGATTCGAAGGCGGCGGCTCGGTACGTCAACTGAGCGCTGGTTCGCAATTCGCGCTGACCCAGCACGAGCGCTATCGCGAGGGCAATAACACGTTCAAGGTATTGCGTGTGAGCCATGAAGCACGTAATAACCTTGGTGCCAACATTGCCGGCATCATCAGCTCCCTTGCCGCTGCCACTGCTTCCCTCTTCGGCAACAAGCCGGACGGCGCGCAGGCCGGTGACGAGTTGCAACCGGGGACTTATCGCAACCGGTTCGTGGTCGTGCGCGACAGCGTTCCGATCGTACCGGTCGCCATCACGCATCGCGTCAAGCCGACCGCACGCGGCACCCAGACGGCGCTGGTCACCGGGTTGCAAGATGCCACGGTCACCACCGATCGCAATCATCGCGTGAAGCTGCAATTTCACTGGCAGCGCGGCAAGAATCCGAACCCGGGGGGCTTGCGCGACACCGGCAATCTCGATGACAGCGAGGGCAACGCCCCTGGCTCGGACTCTTCCGGCACGTGGGTTCGAGTGGCCGAGGCGCAGTCCGGCGCCAACTGGGGCACCCAATTCACGCCACGGGTAGGCAGCGAAGTACTGGTCGACTTCATCGAGGGCGACATCGACCGTCCCGTGGTGGTAGGCCAGCTCTATAACGGCACCGACACGCCGCCATTTTCGGCAGGTGCCGATTCGGGCGTGAACCATGCGGGAACCATTTCCGGCTGGCATAGCAAGGCCCACGACGGCGATGGCTATAACCAATGGGTAGTCGACGACACCCAATCGCAACTGCGCATGCGGCTGGCATCCAGCACCGGCAAGTCGCAGTTGAACCTCGGTCACCTGGTCGACCAGGCCGAAGCCAGCGCCGAACGGGGCGGCTATCGAGGACAAGGCTTCGAGTTGCGCAGCGACGCCTGGGGCGTGGTGCGCGGCGCCGAAGGCTTGCTGATCTCGTCGACTGCGCGCCCGGCCAATGGCCCCAGCGTCACCAGCACCCAGATGGACAGCGCCGAAGCGATCGCTCAACTCAAGGGCGCACGCCAACTGGCGCACACGGTCGGAGAATCGGCGGCGCAGCAGCAGGCGCTGCATAGCGCCGACGCATTCGATGCCAAGAAATCGTTCATCTCTGCGATCGATCCCGATGACCAAGGCAAGCATCCCGCCAGCGTCAATGGCCAGGACGCGATGAAGACCGCCGATGGCTCGCGTGATCCCGACGCCAGCCAGCCGGTCGAAAAATTCGCCAAGGCTACGGTATTGATGGAGTCCCCTGCCAATATCAACTGGGCCAGCGCGGCCTCCACGCTGCTCTATGCGGGCGAGCACCTCCACTGGACCAGCCAGGGCGACGTGCATTGGAGTGCGGGCGACACGGTAAGCGCGGTGGCCGGCAAGGCCGCCAGCCTGTACGCGCATGAGGGCGGGATACAGGCGTTCGCAGGCAACGGCCCGGTCTCGTTGCAGGCGCACACCGACACGCTTGAAATCCTGGCCGACCAGGATGTGCTGGTCAAGAGCGTCAACGACAGCATCGAGATCAAGGCCAGCCAGAAGATCGTGCTGCAGGCCGGGCAATCATCGGTGACGCTGGAGGGCGGCAACATCACGTTCGCTTGCCCTGGCACGTTTTCGGTCAAGGGCGGGACGCATGCGTTTTCCGGGGGTGCCAGCGCGTCGCCGGATTTGCTGGCGCTGCCCGACACCAAGTACAAGCTCTACGACGAGGCATTCGTGGTGAAGGACCCCAACGGCGTCGCCCTGCCCGATATCCCCTACAAGATCAAGAGTTCGGCCGGCGATGTATTGGCATCGACCGCCAAGGACGGCTTCTCCGAGCGGGTGTCCACCGAAGCCAGCGAGGGTGTGGAGTTCGCCATGGAATGGTTCAAGGTCGTGCCGCCCCAGGGCTGAGGTCCGGCAATTAAAAGGAAATAATAAATGGGTGCTCCCGACAAGATCCAGTCGCAGACCAATACGGTGGACCGATCGAGCAAGGAATTGCATTGCGACTGCAACCTGATGTGGTCGATGATCCAGCAGATGAGCACCAAGCGGCTGTGCAAGCTGCACGGGCGCAACGAGGGCTCCATCATCCCGGTCTACAGCGATCGCGCGCGCCGTATATCGGCAACCTATGCCCGCTTCTATCTGGAGACGGAACAGTACGGCGACGCGTCCAAGAAGGGGCGATTCTACTGGATGGCCCTGGGCGCATTTGCCAGCAAGACGGTGGCGTGCTCACTGGACGACCTGCGGGTTCCCATTATCGACCCGGTGTTCAAGGGGCTGGCCAAGGGCAACCTCTGGCTGTTCTACGACATCAGCGGGTGGCATTGGTATTACACACGGTTTCGCAGCAGTTTCGACCAGTGCGTTTCATGCCGGGATGCCTCGGCCTATATCAAGCCGGTCAAGGACCAGGTCGCCAGCTATCCTTGGAAGGATGAGGCACTGGGGAAGATCAAGAACATGCATGAGCATGGGTATATTGTCGAGGGGTTTTCTCTGGTCAAGCAAATTGAGGAAAATGATGACCCCACTACAAAACGAGCACTACAGCTACAGCACTTGTTGGCTATTGCAAACCATGAACAAGGCGTTATCCTTCAGCCCCTGATTTACGATGACCCATCCTTCTCACGATGGGTCAAAGTGCAACGACTACCACTGATCAATATGGCATCACCCGAACTCCGCCTGGCGTTCTCCAGCGCATGTGATGCAAAGGATGAGCAGAAGAAGTCCGTCGCTCCGAGCACAACCATCCTCGAAAATTTCAAGAGCCGTATGGAGTGGATCACGAAAGCAGCAAATATATTTCACGACCTGATGCAGCGGCAGGCTCCGTATATGGAAGAACAAATTAACGCCATGGCTGGGTGGGTAGAGATGGACCAGTCAGAAAATATCCCGGCCCCGATGGGCATCCCACCATTCTGATGGCGCGCAGCCTATATGTTTAAACGCTTACGAATAAATATTTTTATTACGCTTTCATTTTGCATGTCGGTGCTGCTAGTCCTCGCCGCATGCAGCAAGAGCGAATCTGGAGCCATTTCTGAAATGACCAAAAGTATCTCAATAAAAATCAATGAATCGGCAGATGAACTAAAAAAGAGCAACCCTGGAGAATTCAAGCACACGCCACGCCCTCCCGGCGTCAATTTTTATTCTGTCGAATGGAAAACCGACGCCCCGGGCACCGTCAAGGTTGAACAAGGATCGCATTCTTTTGCTATCGGCTCCGCACTTAGCGTAACGGGTAGTGATGATCCGAATTTCCCGGATGAACATATTTTAGATTGGAAGATCAACGCAGGCGTGAGCGATGACGATCTCATCGGCCATGATGAGGCGCGTCGAAAATTCTTCAATATCCTGCGCGGTCTTCGAAACGCTGGATGGTCTAGATGGATATCCCCCAGTGAGCCGAGGCTCAAGGCAATAGATGCAATCAACTACATGCGCAATGGCCTGGCTGTGTACGGCCTTGATCCGGACTATGAGCTCAGCCTGGAACAGTGGATGGGCTTGCCGAGCCGGACAACCTGGCGACTCCATGCAGATAAGGCGTATCTGGATATCAGTCTTACCCGCGACCTGAGTCGGTCCGATCCCAAGCAACCCGGCGCCTATTTTGTCGAATACACCCTTGTGTCAGAAAACGAGCGGTTGCGCGCGATGGTCGGCCCCGAGAAAAGAGCTGCCTGGAAAGCCGAATTGCCACAACAACTGGCAAAGATGCACGCGGCTCGCCTGAAAAAAGAAGAACAGCTGAAGATCAGCCGTATCTCGATCGATGAAAGCTACCAAGATACGCCGATGCCCTGATACGAAAACTGGAAGATCCGCTGCACGGTGTTCTCGTTGAATCCCAAGAATGACCGAACTGTAATGACCGGTGCGCCGTGCCCGGAAAAGACACGCAAGTGATCGACTAAGTAGCGGATAAGCATGGCCGAGCGCTCCGGCAGGACATGGTTGCGCCTGGGCAGGCCGAGGACCGGATTGCTTCGTGGATGAAAAAACTTATGATTTCCGGCACTGAAGCACCATTGGAAAAAGGGCGCCATCGGCGCCCTTTGCATATCGACTTATCCGGTCACTCCCACTCGATCGTCGCCGGTGGCTTGCCCGAGATGTCATAGACCACCCGGTTCAGGCCGCGCACTTCGTTGATGATGCGGTTCGACACCCGGCCCAGCAACTCGTGCGGCAGGTGCGCCCAGTGCGCCGTCATGAAGTCCTGCGTCTGCACCGCGCGCAAGGCCACCACGTATTCGTAGGTGCGGCCGTCGCCCATCACGCCCACCGACTTCACCGGCAGGAACACGGCAAACGCCTGGCTGGTCTTTTCGTACCAGCTCTGGCCGTCTTCGTCCTTGGTGTTGCGCAGCTCTTCGATGAAGATGGCGTCGGCGCGACGCAGCAAGTCGGCGTATTCCTTCTTGACTTCACCCAGGATGCGCACGCCCAGGCCCGGGCCCGGGAATGGGTGGCGATACACCATCTCCGGTGGCAGGCCCAGGGCCACGCCCAATTCGCGCACTTCGTCCTTGAACAGTTCGCGCAGCGGCTCCAGCAGCTTCAGGTTGAGCGTCTCGGGCAAGCCACCGACATTGTGGTGGCTCTTGATGGTGTGGGCGCCCTTCTTGCCCTTGCCGGCGCTTTCGATCACGTCGGGATAGATCGTGCCCTGCGCCAGCCACTTGGCGCCCTTCAACTTGCCCGCCTCGACCTGGAACACTTCGACAAACTCGCGGCCGATGATCTTGCGCTTGGCCTCGGGGTCGGTCACGCCGGCCAGGTGGCCCATGAACTGCGCCGTGGCGTCGATGTGGATCACCTTCACGCCCAGGTTCTTGCCGAACATCTCCATGACCATCTTGCCTTCGTCCAGGCGCAACAGGCCGTGGTCGACGAACACGCAGGTCAGCTGGTCGCCGATGGCGCGATGGATCAAGGCTGCCGCCACGCTGCTGTCGACACCGCCCGACAGGCCCAGGATGACTTCGTCGCTACCGACCTGCTGGCGAATGGATTCGACCGCCTCGGTGATGTAGTCGGGCATGTTCCAATCGGACTTGCAACCGCAGATCTCGTGCACGAAGCGCGACAGCAAGGCCTTGCCCTGCACCGTATGCGTTACCTCGGGGTGGAACTGCACACCGTAGAAACGACGGTCTTCGTCGGCCATGCCGGCGATCGGGCAATTGCCGGTGGATGCCATCAGCTTGAAGCCGGCCGGCATCTCGTCGACCTTGTCGCCATGGCTCATCCAGACCTTCAGCATGCCGTGACCATGGGCGTTGGTGAAGTCGCTGATGTTTTCCAGCAGCGCCGTGTGGCCATGGGCGCGCACCTCGGCGTAGCCGAACTCGCGCAGGTGGCCGATCTCGACCTTGCCGCCCAGTTGCAGCGCCATGGCCTGCATGCCGTAGCAGATGCCCAGCACTGGCACGCCCAGCTCGAAGACGGCCTGCGGCACGCGTGGCGTGTCGCCTTCGGTGACACTGTTGGGGCCGCCCGACAGGATGATGCCGGACGCACCATAGGCGCGCACGAAGTCGTCGTTCACGTCATACGGGAAAACCTCGGAAAACACGCCGGCGTCGCGCACGCGACGGGCGATGAGCTGGGTGACCTGGGAACCGAAGTCGAGGATCAGGATTTTCGAGTGCGAATGCGTGGACATGGCGTCTGGATGGCTGCGTTGATGAAGAAGTGGCTCTACTGTAAAAAAATCAACAGCCCGACCACCGCGTGCAACACCTGCGGCGGGTCGGGCTGCGGCCGTGCCGAGGCTTACTCGGCGCGGTAGTTCGGTGCTTCCTTGGTGATCTGCACATCATGCACGTGCGACTCGCGCATGCCGGCCGAGGTGATCTCGACAAACTCGGCACGATCGCGGAAGTCGTCGATGGAACCGCAACCGCAGTAACCCATCGAGGAGCGCACGCCACCGACCAGCTGATACAGGATCGCCACCACGCTGCCCTTGTAGGCAACCCGCCCTTCGATGCCTTCCGGCACGAACTTGTCGGTGGTGTTCTCGCCATCCTGGAAGTAACGGTCGGCCGAGCCGTCGGCCATCGCACCCAGCGAACCCATGCCGCGATACGACTTGTAGCTGCGCCCCTGGTACAGCACGACCTCGCCCGGCGCTTCTTCGGTGCCGGCAAACATGCTGCCCATCATCACGCTCGAGGCACCGGCGGCCAGCGCCTTGGCAACGTCGCCCGAGAATCGGATGCCGCCATCGGCGATCACCGGCACGCCGCTGCCCTTGAGGGCTTCGGCCACGTTGGCGATGGCCGAGATCTGCGGCACGCCGACGCCGGCGACGATACGGGTGGTGCAGATCGAGCCAGGACCGATGCCGACCTTGACCGCGTCGGCGCCGTGCTCGACCAGCGCCCGGGCCGCGGCTGCGGTAGCGATGTTGCCGCCGATCACTTCGACATGCGGGTAACGGGTCTTGACCCACTTGACGCGATTGAGCACGCCCGACGAATGGCCGTGGGCGGTATCGACCACCAGCACGTCGACGCCAGCGGCCACCAGCAGTTCGATGCGCTCGTCGTTGTCCGGGCCGACACCGACGGCGGCGCCTACGCGCAGCTTGCCGTGTTCGTCCTTGCAGGCAAACGGGTGTTCGGTCGACTTCTGGATATCCTTGACGGTGATCAGGCCGCGCAGCTCGAAGGCGTCGTCGACCACCATCACGCGTTCCAGGCGATGCTTGTTCATCAGGCGCTTGGCTTCCTCGGGATCGGCGCCTTCCTTGACATAGACCAGCTTGTCGCGCGGGGTCATCTTGGCGCGCACTTCGGCGTCGAGCTCTTCTTCGAAGCGCAGGTCGCGGTTGGTGATGATGCCGACCAGGCTCTTGCCCTCGACCACCGGAAAGCCGCTGATGCCATGCTGCTTGGACAGCGCGATGACGTCGCGGATCTTCATGGTGGGAGGAATGGTGATCGGGTCACGCACCACGCCGGATTCGAAACGCTTGACCTTGGCCACTTCGCGCGCCTGTTCCCGCGGTGTCAGGTTCTTGTGGATGATGCCGATACCGCCCTCTTGCGCCATGGCAATGGCCAGCCGCGCCTCGGTCACGGTATCCATGGCCGCCGAGACGAGCGGAATGTTCAACGTGATCTTGCGCGTCAGGCGCGTGGTCAGGGTGGTGTCTTTGGGGAGGATGTCCGAGAAGGCCGGGACGAGCAGCACGTCATCGAATGTGAGTGCTTTTTGGAGAAGACGCATAGTGTTTCCTATAGGCGCAAAAGCGAATTATACAGAAAACTTGTATCCGCGTCTCGCGACTGTCGCGTTTCATCTGCGCACTGTGGCAAACGCATCAGCCGGGCTGGCCGCGCTCCTTGCGCACTACCCGTCGCCGACGCGATTCCATCGGGTCGGCAATCAACGGACGGTAGATCTCGATGCGGTCTTGCGCGCGCAGTACCGTGTCGAGCGACTTGAGCTTGCCGTAGATGCCGACCTTGCAGGCAGTCAGGTCGATGCCAGGATGCTGGCGCAGCAGGCCGCTGTCGACGATGGCCTGGCCGATGGTGCAACCGGGCGCCACCTGCAACGGCTGCAGCAGCTGCAGGTCGGGCGCGGCATAGCAGAGCTGCACTTGCAAAAGCGACAGGTCAGCCATATATCTGCTCGGCGCGCTTGCAGAACGAATCGACGAAGCTGTTGGCGATCATGCTGAAGACCGGGCCGATGACACCTTCGAGCAGGCGATTGGAAAATTCGTATTCCATGTCGAACTCGATCTTGCAGGCGTCGGGGCGCAGCTCCTTGAAATGCCAACGCCCTTCGAAATGCTTGAAGGGCCCCTCGACCAGGCGCATGGTCATGCGATTGGGCGGTTCATTGGTATTCTGGGTGCTGAACGATTGCTTCAGGCCGTGATAATTGATCTTGAGCTTGGCGGTCAACGTGTTTTCGCTGCGCTCGCTGACTTCGATCCCACCACACCAGGGCAGGAATTCGGGATAATCCTCGACCCGGTCCACCAGATTGAACATCTGTTGCGCGCTGTAGCCGATGAGGACGGTTTTATGTACGACTGCCATCTAGGGTGGTCCGTTTGATAAAATCGCAAAGCAGCAATTTTAAACCGACGAGACGAGTTTTACTTAGATGAGCATAGTTGACAACAAAAAAGCCTTTTTCGATTACTTCATCGAGGAGCGATTCGAAGCCGGCATCGTCTTGCAAGGTTGGGAGGTCAAATCGATCCGCGCCGGGCGCGTGCAGCTCAAGGAAGCCTATGTGATCGTGCGCAGCGGCGAGGTGTTCCTGTTCGGCGCTCACATCAGCGCCCTCACCAGCACCTCGACCCACGTCCACCCCGAGACCACCCGCACCCGCAAGCTGCTGCTCAACGCCGGCGAGATCAGCAAGCTGATCGGCAAGGTGGAACGCTCCGGTTACACGCTGGTGCCGCTGAACCTGCACTACTCGAAGGGGCGCGTGAAGTGCGATATCGGCCTGGCCAAGGGCAAGAAGCAACACGACAAGCGCGAAACCGAGCGAGCCCGTGACGGCCAGCGTGAAATCCAGGCGGCCATGAAGCAGCACCGCCGTTGAGCCGTACCCGCCACGCTTGACCCGCGGCTGCCCTACCGGCAGCCGTTTTTCATTGCGCGGCCAACAGCGCCGCGCAAGCGTGGCGCACCTGCTTGACCGGCTCGTCCCACTGCCCGCGCACTTGTTGACGCACCAATTGCAGTGAGGGATACCAGGCCGTGGCCCGAGGCGCCAGGCCCCAGCGCCATTCCCCTTCCAACCGCAGCAGCAGCCACCCCGGTCGCGCCAGGGCACCCGCCAGGTGCGCCACCGCGCTGTCGACGCTGATGACGGCATCGAGTTCGGCCACCAGCGCCGCGGTATCGGCCCAGTCTGCCAGCGGCACCCGCTGCAGGCGCCCTGGCTGGCGGCCCTGTTCGAGGGTGGCCAGCGCCTCGGTGTCGGTGGCGGGGATATCCGGCTGCAGGGCGACAAAATCGATCGCCAAGTCGAACAGCGGCAACAGCGCCGACAGCGGGATATCGCGGGTGTGGTGGATGGTGGCGTATTGACGGCCGGCCCAGGTGATGCCGATCCGCATCCGCTGTGCGCCGGACGAGCGCCAATGGCACCTGCGCGCCGGGTCGGCGACCAGGTAGGGCGGCGGTGGCGCGGCCGCCGGGTCGGGCAGGCCCAACAGCTGCGGCAGCGACAGCAGCGATGCCATGAGGTCATGCGGCGGCAGGCGCTTGTCGTCGCTCACGAACTCGCAGGTTGGAAACGACATGGCCAGCAACGATGCCATGGCGGGTGGGCAGCAGATGGTGGTGCGGGCCGCCCTCGCTGCCACCACGCCGATGTAACGCGCGAACTGCAAGGTGTCGCCCTGCCCTTGCTCGGCCCACAAGAGCACGTCAAGTCCGCGCACATCCTGGCCAGGCCGCCACGGCGGCTGGGTGCTGTGGGGCCGGGCGCGGGCCAATTCCTCGATCTCGTGGCGGGCTTCGTGCCCTTCCCAGCCCGCCACGAAGTCACCCTGCAACAGGTGCAGGTGGGCACGTCCGACGCGCGCCTGCGCAAACGACGGGCGCCGTTGCAGTGCGTGCTCGAACTGCGCCAGGGCGTGGTCGAAGCGACCCATCTGGCGCAGGATGGTGGCGCTGTTATAGGCCAGCAATACCTGCTGTTCGTCGCTGGCGTCGCCACCCACGAAACCCTGGTAGCAGGCCAGCGCTTCTTCGTGCCGGTTCAGGCGCAGCAGGATGTCGGCGCGCAACGCCCGCGCCGAAAAGTCGTCCGGTTGCGCCGCCAGCAGCAGGTCGATGCTGGCCAGCGCCGGCAGTGGCTGGTCCAGCGCCAGGTGGGCCGATGCCAATTGCATGGTGGTACTGGCAGTGAACACGCCCGTGGCCAGCGCTGCCTCGCATTGCGCGACCAACGCCAGCAGTGCCTGTCGGTAGGGTTGGCGCGCCTCGTCGAAGGTGGGCGCAATGGCCAGGCAGTGCCGGTACGCATGCACCGCAGCGGCGGCATTGCCGGCCTGCAGCAATAGATCGGCCCGTTGCATGTGTATCGGCAGGAACGCGGGCGCCAGCGCCAGTGCCTGGTCCAGCAACGCAATGGCCTGCGCAGGCTGGCCGGCGCCATTGATGGCAATGGCGCTGCACATGAATTCCATCAATTGGCCAAGCGTGGCGGGGTCGTGGTCGATCATGGCGCGCAGGTTAGCATAGCTACCGCGCGCCGGGCCGGGCGCCGGCACCGGCTAGGCGGTGGTATCGATCAGGTTGCCACTGGGTCGACCAGCGGCCAGCTTGTCCTTGAGCGCCTGCAGGAAGCTGCCCAGCGAAGAACTACCGTCGCCGGTGCCACCGGTCAGCCTGGAAAAGCTGCTCTTGAGCGAATCCAGGGTCGAGTCGCTGTCGTCGGTGCCGTCGCTGTCGTCGCTATCGTCCTGGCCGGCACCCGACAACGATGCGATGAGACTGTCGAGGTCGCCTCCCAGGCCGCCATGTGGCGGCGGCAGCCCGGACGGGGCGTACGAAGTGGCGGTCGCGATACCGACGCCGGTGGTCGTGCTGGCCGTGCCGCTGTCGTCGGCATCCTCGTCGCTCGCATCGCTGCCCTGCCCGCCACCCCCCTGGGCATGCAATGCAGCCAGCAGTTGTTGCAAGAAGCTGTCGAGCCTGGAATCGGTGACATTGACCGCCACCGAGACCGTGGTACCGGCGTTCGAGGCACTACTGGCCACCGTGCTGGCGCTGGCGGCGTCGGCCGAGCTGACGGCGCTGATGCTGTTGTCGTCGATGTCGATGCCCAGCGCCCCCAGCAGGTCCTTGAGCGCGCCCAGCAGCCCGCCGCCATGGGGTGGCGGCGGTGGCGGCGGTGGCGGCGCGTCGGCGCGCAGACTGGCGCTGGAGGCACTGGACGTGCTGCCCAGGCTCATCAAGCTGGCCAGGGTGACATTGCTGGTACTGCCGGACAGGCTGCCGATGGACATGATGTGTTATTCCCCTTGGTCTTGATCCCTACAGGCGGCATTGCAGGCAATGCGCGCGCTCCCGGAACGCAGTATCGTTCAGGCTCGCGCACGCGACTGCCCCCTATCGAGCAAAAGCAGGTAAAGTTTTGTCAATCGGTGAAAAGCGACTGCGTTCACGATGCGCTGGCTCGCATACGGCCAGGCAATTACTTCCAGACAAGATCGCAAGAAGCGAGCAACACGATCAGGAATTGTTTCCCCGGCGCGGGTAAATGAATGTAAAGATGCAATTGTAAAGACGCTCTGAAACACCTCTGCAAAACCTTTTACGGCATATTAGCGGCTGCCCGGCCCTGCGGCGTTCATGCAGGACAACCCAAATGGAATGCAGCAATGTCAAAAGTATTATTGATCGACGACGATGTGGAACTGGTCGACATGCTCAAGGAATACCTCGAGCAGGAAAAATTCGAAGTCAAGGTCGCCTACGATGGCGAAGCCGGCGCCGCCGAAGCACTCACCGGCCAATATGCCATCGCCGTGCTGGACGTCATGATGCCGCGCCTGAACGGCGTCGACACCCTGCGTCGCATCCGCGCCAAGAGCACCATGCCGGTGGTGATGCTGACCGCCAAGGGCGACGATACCGACCGCATCATCGGCCTGGAACTGGGCGCCGACGACTACGTGCCCAAGCCGTGCACGCCGCGCGAGATCGCCGCGCGCATCCGCGCCATCCTGCGTCGCGCCTCGGCCGAGAACACCGAACAATCGCCCTATTCGCCACTGGCCGTGGGTGCGCTGTCGATGTGGCCCGAGCAACGTCGCGCCACCTGGGGGGGCCGCCCGCTGGAACTGACCAGCAGCGAATTCAACCTGCTCGAGGTGCTGGCGCGCAACGCCGGCAAGCCGGTCAGCAAGCAGCACCTGTCGGAACAGGGCCTGGGGCGTCCGCTGGCGCGCTTCGACCGCAACATCGACGTCCACCTGTCGAGCATCCGCCAGAAGATCGCCGCCCTGGGCAGCGACAAGAGCTGCATCCAGACCGTCTATCGCCTGGGCTACCAGTTCATCAAGGAGTGACGTGGGTCGGTTATTCTGGAAGTTCTTCTTCTTCATCGCGATCGCCCAGATCACCGCCACCGTCGGCGTGGGCGTGCTGTTCTGGATCGAGAACCTGGAACGCAACAATCGCTCGTCCGAGATCGACCTGAGCCCTCCGGCCAGCTTCATGATCCGCTCGGCTGCCGCCACGCTGCAGTTCGGCGGCACCGAAGCCCTGCGCAGCCTGATCAACGAAGGCCATGAACATCGCCTCAAGCTGTATGCGGTCGACGAGAACATGGTCGACCTGATGGGGCGCGAGGTGCCGACCAAGCTGGTCGAAGAGGCGCGCGCCCTGCTGTCGTCGACACGCCAGCGGCATGTGGTGGAATTGGTCAAGGCAGCCAACGGTCATAGCTACCTGCTGTTCATTCCGGCGCCCCCGGACGAATTCGGCAATCGCGGCGGGCGCGACCCGCGCATGCGCGATCGCGGTCCGCCGCCGCCGATGTTCTTCCCCAGCATGCCGATCGCGGTGGCGCTGGTGGCCAGCCTGGTCTTCGCACTGCTGCTGGCCTGGTATTTCTCGCACCCCATCCGCCATCTCAAGAATGCCTTTGCCCAGGCCGCATCGGGCAACCTCGACCTCGAACTGGAACCGGTGATGAGCTCGCGCAGCGACGAGCTGGCCGACCTTGGCCGCGATTTCGACGCCATGACGGCCAAGCTGCGGGTCTTGATGGAAAGCCAGCGCCGGCTGCTGCACGATGTCTCGCACGAGCTGCGCTCGCCGATTGCACGGCTGCAGGTGGCCATCGGCCTGGCGCGGGTGCAGGACCGCGACAAACTGGAACTGACGCTGGAACGCATCGAGCGCGAGAGCATGCGCATGGACAGCCTGGTGGGTGAATTGCTGACGCTGTCGCGGCTGGAAGCCAATGTGCCGGGCTCGATGGAAGAAGACATCCCGATCGAGGCCTTGCTGGCCGACATGGTCGCCGACGCCGAATTCGAAGCGCAAGCCAATGGCCGCCACATCGATGGCCGGGTCGAATGCCCGGTGGAGATCAAGGGCAATCCGGAGCTGCTCTATCGCGCCATCGAGAACGTGCTGCGCAATGCCATCAAGCACACCGCCGCCGACACCACCGTGCAGATCACCGCCCAGGTCGACTACGCCGAGCACCTGCTGCACCTGTCGATCCTGGACCGCGGCCCGGGCGTGCCAGAGGACGAACTGGACCAGATCTTCGAACTGTTCTTCCGCAGCAGCCGCACCCGCAGCAACAGCGCCGGCCATGGGCTGGGGCTGTCGATCGCGCGTCGCATCATCGAGGCGCACCACGGCGCGATCCGGGCTACCAACCGCCAGGACGGCGGCCTGCAGGTCGACATCACCCTGCCCTTCATGCCCGAGAAGCCAGCGCCGGGCCAGGCGCTGGACGCCTGACGCCGGCTATCTGGACTGCGTCTTGACCACTTGCAGCGCGGTGGCGATCAGGCCGCTCATGTCGGACAGGTTGGCCGGCACGATCAAGGTATTATTGGTCTTTGCCAGCTCACCGAAGGCGTTGACGTATTGCTCGGCCACCTTGAGGTTGACGGCGTCGGTGCCGCCCGGCGCCTGGATCGCCGCGGCCGTCTTGCGGATCGCCTCGGCGCTGGCCTCGGCAATCGACAGGATCGCCGCCGCCTCGCCCTGGGCACGGTTGATCGAGGCCTGCTTCTCGCCTTCGGACTTGGCGATGGCGGCCTCGCGCTGGCCGGTGGCGATATTGATCTGCTCTTGCTTGCGGCCCTCGGAGGCGGCGATCAATGCCCGCTTTTCGCGCTCGGCGGTGATCTGTGCCTGCATCGCGTGCAGGATTTCCTTGGGCGGGGTCAGGTCCTTGATCTCGTAGCGCAACACCTTGACGCCCCAATTCTCGGCCGATTCGTCGATGGCGCTGACGATGGCGGTATTGATGTGGTCACGCTCCTCGAAGGTCTTGTCCAGTTCCATCTTGCCGATCACCGAACGCAGCGTGGTCTGCGCCAGTTGCGTGATGGCGGCGATATAGTTCGACGAACCGTAGGATGCGCGCATCGGGTCGGTGATCTGGAAATACAGGATGCCATCGACCTGCAACTGCGTGTTGTCGCGGGTGATGCAGACCTGGGGCGGCACGTCGAGCGGGATCTCCTTGAGGATGTGCTTGTAGGCCACGCGATCGATGAACGGCACCACGATATTGAGGCCGGGCCCTAGCGTCGCATGGTACTTGCCCAGGCGTTCGACCACCCAGGCGTGCTGTTGCGGGACCACCTTGACCGTCTGCACGACGAACACGATGGCAATGAAGAAAATGACCAGGGTTACGCTTCCCAGCATGGGGATCTCCTCGGGTTGGGTGATGAACCGGTAGCGCCGGCACCGCCAGCGCTTGATGTACTTGATGTACTTGATGTGCTTGCTACGCTCAATGCATCGAATGCATCGAATGTGTCGAATACGTCGAATACGCCAGGTGCGGCCCGCCGCACCGGCTCGCTCGATGCGTTCAGCGCGGGGCGACGATGAGGCGACTGCCGCGTATTTCGCGGATGATGCAGGCGCCGGGCACAGGCGCATGCCCGGCTTCGAGTTCGACATCCCACAACGCGCCCCGGTACGGTACGCGCGCCACATGCGTGCTGCCGTGCTGCCGCCAGGCCGGCACCTCGAGCGTCTGGCCGATGTCGAGCAATTGGTTCGGATCGTCATTGGCGCGCCCCCGTCGCAGGCGGCCGAATCGACTGCGACGCAACCCCAGCACGGCGGCCACGCCCACTGCAGCGGCGGCCAGCAACTGCCATTCGAGCAGCGCGCCACCCAGCGCCAGTCCGCCGCCCGCGACCAGCCCGAGCGCAATCATCAGCAGGTAGAAGGTACCCGAGAACAGTTCGGCGGCAATCAGCACCCCGGCCAGCACGAACCAGATGGACCAGTCGCTCATGGAAGAACCCGTTAAAGACGTAGAAAAGGATCGAACAGTAGCCAACAGGCGCCTTTCTTGCCGGCAAGCTGCGCGTAGTCTAACGCACAACCGGCGTCGCCAAGAAAAAAGGCGCGCACATTTCCGTGCGCGCCTTCCCGGTGTATCGCCAGCCGGCCTTTACCGCCGGCCGCGTCGATGCTCCATCACTTCTGCTTGGCCAGGTTCTGCCAGGTATCGATCACGGTGTCGGGGTTGAGCGAGATCGACTCGATACCCTGCTCCATGAGCCACACGGCGAAGTCCGGATGGTCCGAAGGACCCTGTCCGCAGATGCCCACGTACTTGCCCTTTTCGCGGCAGGTATTGATCACCTTGGTCAGCAAGGCCTGGATCGCCGGGTCGCGCTCGTCGAAATCGGCGGCCAGCAGTTCCATGCCGGAATCGCGGTCCAGGCCCAGCGTCAGCTGGGTCAGGTCGTTGGAGCCGATCGAGAAGCCGTCGAAGTGCTCCAGGAACTGCTCGGCCAGGATCGCGTTGGATGGCACTTCGCACATCATGATCACGCGCAGGCCGTTCTCGCCGCGCTTCAAGCCATACTTGCCCAGCAGGCCGATGACCTTCTCGGCCTGGCCCAGCGTGCGCACGAACGGCACCATGATCTCGACATTGGTCAGGCCCATTTCCTCGCGCACGCGCTTCAAGGCCAGGCATTCCATCTGGAATGCTTCGGCGAAGTCATCGGCCAGGTAACGCGCCGCGCCACGGAAGCCCAGCATCGGGTTTTCTTCGTCCGGCTCGTAGCGCGAACCACCGATGAGCTTCTTGTACTCATTGGACTTGAAGTCGGACAGGCGCACGATGACCGGCTTGGGCCAGAACGCGGCGGCGATGGTGGCGATGCCTTCGGCCAGCTTGTCGACGTAGAACGCCTTGGGCGAGGCGTGACCCCGGGCCACCGACTCGACCGCCTTCTTCAGGTCGTTGTCGATGTTCGGATATTCCAGGATCGCGCGCGGGTGCACGCCGATATTGTTGTTGATGATGAATTCCAGGCGCGCCAGGCCAACACCGCCATTGGGAATCGACTGGAAGTCGAAGGCCAGTTGCGGGTTGCCCACGTTCATCATCACCTTCAACGGGATCGGCGGCAGTTCGCCACGCGCCACTTCGGTCACCTCGGTCTCGAGCAGGCCGTCATAGATCTTGCCTTCGTCGCCCTCGGCGCAGGACACGGTCACCAGGGTGCCATCCTTGAGCACGTCGGTGGCATCGCCGCAACCGACCACGGCCGGCACGCCCAGTTCACGGGCGATGATGGCCGCGTGACAGGTACGGCCGCCACGGTTGGTGACGATGGCCGAGGCGCGTTTCATCACCGGTTCCCAGTTGGGATCGGTCATGTCGGCCACCAGCACGTCGCCCGGTTGCACCCGTTCCATCTCGGCCGGGTCGCTGATGACGCGCACCGGGCCGGCACCGATCTTCTGGCCGATGGCGCGGCCGGTGGCCAGCACCGTGCCCGAGCCCTTGAGCTTGAAGCGCTGCTGGGCGTCGGTCGCCTTCTGTTGCGACTTCACCGTTTCGGGACGCGCCTGCAGGATATACAGCTTGCCGTCGCGGCCGTCCTTGCCCCACTCGATGTCCATCGGACGACCGTAGTGCTTCTCGATGATGGTGGCGTACTTGGCCAGCTCGACCACTTCGGCGTCGTCCAGCGAATACCGGTTGCGCAGCTCGACCGGCACGTCCACGGTCTTGACCGAGCGGCCGGCCTTGGCTTCACCGGTGAATTCCATCTTCAGCAGCTTGGAACCCAGGTTGCGACGGATCACCGGCTGCTTGCCCAGTTCCAGCATGGGCTTGTGCACGTAGTATTCGTCCGGGTTGACGGCGCCCTGCACCACGGTTTCGCCCAGGCCATAGCTGGACGTGATGAACACCACGTCCTTGAAACCGGATTCGGTGTCGATCGTAAACATCACACCGGCGGCGCCGACGTCGGAACGCACCATGCGCTGCACGCCTGCCGACAAGGCCACTTCGGCGTGCGTGAAGCCCTTGTGCACGCGATAGGAGATCGCGCGGTCGTTGTACAGCGAGGCGAACACGTGCTTCATCGCTTCGAGCACGTTGTCGATGCCGACCACGTTGAGGAAGGTTTCCTGCTGGCCGGCGAAGGAGGCGTCGGGCAAGTCTTCGGCGGTGGCCGACGAACGCACGGCGAACGACATCTCGCTGGTGGAGTCTGCCACCAGTTTTTCGTAGAAGGCGTGAATCTCGTCGTTCAGGCGCGGCTGGAACGGCGTGTCGATGATCCATTGACGGATCTCGGCGCCGGCCTGGGCCAGTGCGCGCACATCATCGATATCCAGTTTTTCCAGGCGCGTGGCGATACGCTGGGCCAGGGTCGGGCCACCGTCGGCGCTATGCTCGAGGAAATCACGGAAAGCTTGCGCAGTCGTGGCAAAACCGCCCGGCACGCGCACACCGGCGCTGGCCAGCTGGCTGATCATCTCACCCAGCGAAGCGTTTTTGCCACCGACGGACTCGACGTCCGTCATGCGAAGGGATTCAAAGGGAGCTACGTATACTGCCCCCTGGGTATGGACTGCGTTGGACATGACTACCCCTAACTTGATGATAAGAAATCTTCGCGGGCGCAGCATGCGTCTGTTGATTTTTGTTATTCTGCGACGGTGCCGGCATCGGAGCCGAGCCCAGCGACATCACCAGGTCCGCAACACGCGCGCAGCCGCCGAGGACGTTTGCCAATGCAAACATCACTACAAGGTCGGCCAGATTGCGCAAGCGGTTCAGGGTCATCGTGGTTGGGCTGCTCGATCAGTTGCTGGGCATTGTACCGCGTGAAATCATTTTTGGTTATTGCACCTTCCTTTTTTTATATTGACTGGCGACAACATCATGCTCGACCCCATGCCTCTTCCGCGCACAGCCCCCATGCTGGCGGCCAACCGCACGGTCTTCTTCGTCTCCGACGGTACCGGCATCACTGCCGAGACCCTCGGGCATTCGGTGCTGAGCCAGTTCGAGCTGCGTTTCAAGCAGGTGCGCCTGCCGTTCATCGACACCATCGACAAGGCGCATGAAGCCACGCGCAAGATCAACGATGCGTTCCAGGTCGACGGCAAGCTGCCGATCGTGTTCTCGACCCTGGTCAAGTCCGAGTTGTCGTCGGTCATCCGCCAGGCCAAGGCGATGCACATGGACCTGTTCCAGACCTTCGTCGAGCCGCTCGAGCAGGAATTGGAGATCAAGTCGACCCACACCATCGGCCGCAGCCACAACACCGCCGATTCGGAGGAATACCGCACCCGCATCGAGGCGATCAATTTTTCGCTGGCGCATGACGATGGCCAGTCCAACAAGAACCTGTCGGAAGCCGATGTCATCCTGGTGGGCGTGTCGCGCTCGGGCAAGACCCCCACCAGCCTGTACCTGGCGATGCAGTTCGGCATCAAGGCGGCCAACTATCCGCTGATCCCGGACGACTTCGAACGCGACAAGCTGCCCGGTGGCCTGGCCATGTACAAGAAGAAGATCTTCGGCTTGACCATCGCCCCCGAACGCCTGGCCGAGGTGCGCAACGAACGGCGCCCGGGCAGCAAGTATGCCGCGCTCGAGAACTGCCGCTACGAGATCAATGAAGCCGAGAACATGATGCGTCGCGAAGGGATACGCTGGATGTCGTCGACGGCCAAGTCGATCGAGGAGATCGCCGCCACCATCCTGCAGGAACTCAAACCCGAGACGCGCTAGCTCCCGGCGCGCCGGTAGGTGGTGAGCAGGCGCGTATGCTTGTGCGGCCCGCGGATCCAGGTCTGCTGCTGGAACTGGCCGGCCGCCTCCAGCAGATAACTGGCGGTATAGCAATCGGCGCCGCACAGGTGCTGTGCCGCCGGCGCCAGCCGGTTGCCGTCCAGCACGTAATGCTGGTAAGGCTGGCCGGCGCGCTCGCCATCGGCGAACGACACCATCACGCCGTGGGCATCGAAACGATAATCGAACAGGCGGGTGAAGGCGATCGGCCGCCCCTGCGCCATGTGCAGCGTGCCATGCTCGCGATAGCGCAGCAGGTCGGGCGCGAGCCGGCTGAATTCGCATGCCCCGGACGCCTGCGCCTGCACCGTCTCGTCGGCACCCCATATCGACCTGTCGAAGATCCAGGCACCGCTGAAGAAGTCTTGCAGCGCGAGATTGTCGCCGGGGATGCCCATGTCAGTACTCGACGGTGCGCTGGCGCACCTGCTCGAAGAAGCAAACGGCGGCGGCGGCCGCTACATTGAGCGACTCGATCTGGCCCAGGTGCGGGATCACCACCTCTTGCGTGGCCAAGGCCATGAGCGGGGCCGACACGCCCTGCCCTTCATGCCCGAACAGCCAGGCCACCGGTTGCGACAGGTCGCACTGGTAGATCGTCTGCGCGGCATGCGAACTGGTGGCCAGCACCGGCACCGCGCTGGCGGCGCACAGCGCGGCCAGGTCCACGTTCTCGTGGATATCGAGCACGAAATGGGCACCCATGCCGGCGCGCAAGACCTTGGGCGACCAGGCTGCGGTGGTGCCCGCGGCGCAGAATACCTGGCCGATGCCGGCCGCCGCGGCGCTGCGCAGGACCGAACCGAAATTGCCCGGGTCCTGCAAACCATCGAGCAGCACCGCCGAGCCTTGCAGCAGCGCCGGCGCCGGCAATACCGGCGTGGGCACCACCAGCAACAGGCCGACCCCGTTCTCGACCTGGCTCAGCGCGCGATACAGGGCGCTGGCCAATACCAGGCAGGGTGTGCGCAGCGCCTCGCAGCGCGCCAGGATAGGCGCCAGTTCGGGATGCGCCTGGGCCGCCTGGTCCACCACGCACAGCTGGGCCGCGCCACGATGCTGCAACCAGGCTTGCGCCAGGTGCACGCCATCGAGCAGCGCCAGCCCGGCGCGGCGCCGCGCCTGGGCACTGTCGGCGAGTTGCCGCAGTTGCTTGAAGCGCGGATTGTCCTTGGACGTCAGCAGCCGGGACGAAGCAGGCTCGCTCATCGCGGCACCCCGGGCTGGCCCAGCATCACCTCGGGCTGGCCCAGCATCATCCCGGGCTGGCCCAGCAGCGCCTTGACCGGTGCATACGAGCGGCGATGCACCGGCGACACGCCGTGCAGCTTGAGACGCTCCAGGTGCAGCGGTGTCGGGTAACCCTTGTGGCGGTCAAAACCGTAGTGCGGGTAGCTGTCGTGCAGCACCATCAGTGCCGCATCGCGCGCGGTCTTGGCCAGGATCGATGCGGCCGAGATGGCCGGTACCTTGTCGTCGCCCTTGACGATGGCCTCGGAGCGTATCGTCATCACGGGGCACCGGTTGCCGTCGATCAACGCCAGCGTGGGCATGGTGGCCAGGCTTTCCACGGCGCGGCGCATGGCCAGCATGCTGGCCTGCAGGATGTTGAGCTGGTCGATCTCCTGCTCGGTGCAGGAGGCGATCGCCCAGGCCAGCGAATGGCGCTTGATGTGCAATGCCAGGCTGTCGCGGGACGCCTCGGACAGCTTCTTGGAGTCGCGCAGGCCGTCAATCGGACGCTGCGGGTCGAGGATCACCGCCGCCGCGAACACCGGGCCGGCCAGCGGCCCGCGCCCGGCCTCGTCCACGCCGCAGATGACTTCTCCGGCGTAATCGAACAGCGACAGGGTCTGGGGTGGTGGCGGCTGGCCGGTCTTGATGCGGGGCATGGATCTTCCTTCGTTGATGCTAGCGCGCGCGGCGGCCGATGACGTCGGCCACGGCGGCGGCGGCGGCGCGGCTGCTGTCGCGCAGCAGCGCATGGTGCATTTCGGTAAAACGACGCACCAGCAATTGCTGGTGGCCATGGTCTTCGAGCTGGTGCCACATGGCGTCGGCCAATGCCTGCGGCGTCGCATCGTGCTGCAGCAGTTCCGGCACCAGGAATTCCCGTGCCAGGATATTGGGCAAGCCTACCCATGGCTGGTAGGCCATGTGCCGCATGATCTGGTACGAGGCCCACATGACCTTGTACGAGATTACCATCGGTTTCTTGTACAACGCCACCTCCAGCGAGGCCGTGCCGGAGGCCACCAGCACCGCGTCGGCCGCTTCCATGGCGCTGTGCGACTGGCCGGCGATGAGCTTGATGGCGAGGTCGTCGTAGCGGCCCTGGGCGATCTGCTGGGCGAACGCCTGCAGCTGGCGCTCGCCGGCCATCGGGGCGACGAACTGCAGTTGCGGATCACGCTGGCGCAGCAATCGGGCTGCCGCCAGGAAACCGTCGCCGTTGAGCTTGAGCTCGCTCATGCGGCTGCCGGGCAGGATCGCCACCACCCGCCCCGGCCCATCCACCCCCAGGCGCGCGCGTGCGCCCGCCACATCGGGCGTCATCGGGATCACTTCGGCCAGCGGGTGGCCGACATAGGTGACCGGCACGCCGGCCTGGCGGTAGATCGCCTCTTCGAAGGGGAAGATCACCAGCATGTGCGACACGGCGCGCTTGATCTTCTTGATGCGACCGCCGCGCCAGGCCCAGATCTGCGGACCGATGTAATGTACCGTCGGAATCCCGGCACGCCGCAGCTGCTCTTCCAGGCCCAGGTTGAAGCCGGGATAGTCGATCCCGACGAAGACGTCCGGGCGCTGCCGCAACAGGCGGTCGCGCAGCGCGTCCTGGATCCCCTTGAGCTCGCGGTACTTGGGAATGACCTCGAACAACCCTCGCACCGTCAGCCGGTCCATCGGCTCGTCGCTGACGAAACCATGGGTACTCATCTGCGGCCCGCCGATGCCGTGCAGGCGCGCATCAGGCACGCGCTGGCGCAAGCCTGCCAGAAGCCGCTCGCCGAGCACATCGCCCGAGCTCTCGCCGGCCACCAGTGCGATGGACAGCTGGCGGGCGTCGTCAGCGGATGATGCCACGGGACGACGATGCGACGAATTCGCGCAGCACGCGCAGGTGCATGGCGCCCGTAGTCGACTGCTGCTCCATGCGTTCGAGTTCCTGTCGCGCTTGCTCCAGCGGCAGGCTGGAGCGATAGATCACCTTGTAGGCGCGCTTGATCTCCATGATCTGCTCGCTGCTGAAGCCGCGCCGCTTGAGGCCTTCGCTGTTGATGCCGGCCGGCACCGCGCGGTTGCCGGCGGCGGTCACGAACGGTGGCACATCCTGGCTGACGGCGGCGGTGAAAGCGGTCATCGCATGCGCGCCGATGCGGCAGAACTGGTGCACCGTGGTGAAGCCGCCCAGGAACACATGGTCGCCCAGGTGCACATGGCCGGCCAGGGTGGCATTGTTGGCCAGGATGATGTCATTGCCCAACTGGCAGTCGTGGGCCACATGGACGTAGGCCATGATCCAGTTGCCGTTGCCGATGCGGGTGACGCCGCCATCCTGCACGGTGCCGCGATTGAACGTAACGAATTCGCGGATGCTGTTGCGGTCGCCGATCTCGAGCCGGGTGGGCTCGTCGGCGTACTTCTTGTCCTGCGGCGCGGCGCCGATGGAACCGAACTGGAAGATCTGGTTGTCGCGACCGATGGTGGTGTGGCCTTCGATGACCACGTGCGGCCCGATGCGGGTGCCGGCGTCGATGCGCACATCGGCACCGATCACGGCATAGGGGCCGACCTCGACGGACGAATCGAGCTGCGCGCCGGGGGCGATCACTGCGGTGGGATGGATCCTGGTCATATCCTTGGCCTGGCTGGGAGTTCGAAAGTGGGAGTTGAAGGTACAAGGCCCGGCCGGATCGGTGTCGATCCCTGGCCGGGCCTGGTCAATGCGATGTCGGGTCCCGCGCTCAGGCCTTCTGGCTGGCGTCGGCGGCGCTGCGCATGGTGCACATCAGGTCGCCTTCGACGGCCAGTTGCCCGTCCACGCTGGCTTCGGCGCGATACTGCCAGATGCCGCGCTTGCAACGGGTGATCTCGACCTTCATCTTCAGCTGGTCGCCCGGCTCGACCGGACGCTTGAAGCGTGCGTTGTCGATACCCAGGAAGTAGACCACGGTGTTTTCGTCCGGCTTGCGACCTTCGGTAAGGAACGACAGCAGCGCAGCCGTCTGCGCCAGCGCCTCGATCATCAGCACGCCCGGCATCACCGGCTTGTGCGGGAAGTGGCCATTGAAGAATTCTTCATTGACGGTCACGTTCTTGAGCGCGGTGATCGACTTGCCGCTTTCCCAGTCCAGCACGCGATCGACCAGCAGCAGTGGATAGCGGTGTGGCAGGTACTCTTTGATTTGGTTGATGTCGAGGGTGTTCATTTATCTTCTTGATTCTGTGGCGCCGCCGACGCCACGTCATGCGGCGCGGCCTGGTCGGCCTTGTTTAACGTCTTGAGCGTTTTTTCCAACGCCCGGATTTTCTCACGCATTGAGCCCAGATTGCGCACCAGGGCGGCAGATTTTTCCCATTCGCGATGCTCGGCGATGGGATAGAAACCGGTGTACTGGCCCGGCTCCAGGATCGACCGCAATGCCAGCGTGCCGGCCGAGACATGGACCCGGTCGGCAATGGTGATGTGGCCGTGGATCATGGCCGCGCCGCCGATGGAGCAATACTTGCCGATCCTGGCGCTGCCGGCGATGCCGGCACATGCGGCGATGGCGGTGTGGGCGCCGATATGGCAGTTATGGGCGATCTGGATCTGGTTATCGAGCTTGACGCCCTCTTCGATCACGGTATCGGCCAGTGCCCCGCGATCAATGGTGGTATTGGCGCCGATCTCGACGTCGGCGCCGATCATCACCCGGCCGACCTGTGGAATCTTGATCCATTGGCCGGCCTCGTTGGCAAAACCGAAACCATCGGCGCCGATCACGGCGCCCGAATGGACGATGCCGCCGGCGCCGATCTCGCAGCCATGGTGCAAGGTGGCGCGTGCGTGGAAATGGGTGTCGTCGCCAACCCGCGCCCCGCGTCCCACGAAACTGCCGGCATCGATGCGGGCCCGCTCGCCGATGACCGCGCCCGCCTCGATCACCACGTGCGGACCGATCACGGCACTGGCCGCAACCTGCGCCAGCGGGTCGACCCAGGCGCTGGGATGGATGCCGGGCGCGACTTCGGGCGCGGCGAGCTGCTCGAACCATTGCGCGGCGCGGGCAAAATAGGCGTACGGGTTCGCCGTCACGATGCGCGCGCCGGCATAGCCCTGCACTTGCGCGTCGTCGGCCTCGGACAGGATCAGCGCGGCGGCCTGCGTCTGCTCGGCCTGGGCCCGGAACCGGGGATTGGAAAGAAAGGTGATCTCGGTGCTGCCGGCAGCATCCAGGGGCGCGATGCCGCGCACGGCGACCTGCCCGTCACCCTTCAGTTGCCCGCCCAGGCGCTCGACCAATTGTGCCAGTCGAATACTCATCTCGGCCTTTCCATGTTCAAAAGCCTGGCGCGGCCGCTTCGACCGCGCCAGATATGCATGTGCCGCCATGGCGGACAAGCCCGCGATGACGGCCCCGAAAGCGACGATGCGGGCGCGGGACGTTCAAGTCCTCGCGCCCGCATCGTCAACTGCGATTACTTCGCCAGTTCCTTGAGCACCTTGTCGGTGATGTCGATATTCTTGCTGGCGTACACCGCTTCCTGGAACACGATGTCGTATTTCTCGGCTTCGGCGATCTGGCGGATGACCTTGTTGGTGCGTTCCAGCACCACGGCCAGCTCTTCGTTGCGACGCTGGTTCAGGTCTTCACGGAACTCGCGCTGCTTGCGCTGGAATTCCTTGTCGAGGTCGGACAGGTCGCGCTGGCGCTTGGCGCGATCCGAATCGGACAGCACCGACGAATCCTTGTCGAGCTTGTCGGACTGCGCCTTCAGGCGTGCGGCCAGGTCTTGCAGGTCGCGGTCGCGCTTGGCGAATTCCTGCTCGAGCTTGGTCTGGGCCGCCTTGGCCGGCACTGCTTCGCGGAAGATACGCTCGGTGCTGACGAACGCGATCTTGGTCGATTGCTGCGCGTGCGCAGGCGAGAAACTCAACAGGCAGGCTGCCATCACGACGGTCTGCAGGGACAGGAACGATTTGGAAATGAACTTCAAGGTAGTCTCCGAACAAAATTCAATGTTGCCCGCCAATGCGGGTGGTGCATCACACGTGACATCCGGCGCACGGCGCCGGACCATCTCCGGGTACGATCAGAAACCGGTACCCAACTGGAACTGGAAGCTCTGTGACTTGTCGCCGGTCTTCAGGTTCAACGGCTTGCCGTAGCTCAGCTTGAGCGGGCCGATCGGCGATACCCAGCTGATACCGATACCGGTCGAATAGCGCAGGTCGTTGAACTTGATGTTTTCACGATCGGCGAAGACGTTGCCGCCGTCGACGAAGGTGAACCAGCGCAAGGTACGGTCCTGACCCGAACCCGGGAACGGGAATTGTAACTCGGCGTTGGCATACAGGCGCGAGGCGCCGCCCATTGAGTCGCCGTACTGGTCCTTGAGGCTACCCAGCGACGAGGCTTCGTAGCCGCGCACGGTACCGATACCACCGGCATAGTAGTTCTTGAAGACCGGGTAAGGCTTGCCGCCGAAACCACGACCATAATCCAGTTCGCCATTCAATGCCAGCGTCACGGCCTTGCTGAACATGGGCTTGAAGTATTGGTGCTGGTAGCTGGCACGGTAATACTTCAACGTGCCCAGGGTCGACAATTCGAGGTTGGCGCGCATGAACTGGCCGCTGGTGGGCACCAGGGCGCTGTCACGACCGTCACGCTGCCACGCCACCGTCAGCGGGATGCTGGTGGTGCGGGCGCTGCCGATGCCGCAATCGTTGGTCAGCGATGTGACGTCGCACCCCGCGGCGCCCTTGCTGCCGAAGTCGCGCACGTATTGGCGATACAGCGTCGGGCTGGTGGTGTCGGTGCTGACGTCGGTGCTTTCGATGCCGATACCGAAGAACACACGATCCAGTTCCGAGAACGGCACGCCGAACTTGACGCTGCCGCCCAGGGTCTTGACCCGGTAGTCACCAGTGGCGTAGGTCGAGGGACGGATGGTACGCAGGTAAACTTCGTAGGTGCGGCTGATGCCGTCATCGGTGAAGTACGGGTTGGTGGTCGACACCGACACCGTGCGATAACGCGAACTGGTGTTGACGTCGATACCGACCGTGTTGCCGCTGCCGAAGGCGTTTTCCTGCGAGATCGAACCGGTCAGGCTCAACTTGTCGGACTGCGAGAAGCCGGCGCCCAGCATGATGTTGCCGGTCGGTTTTTCCTCGACCCGCATGTTGACGTCGACCTGGTCGGTCGAACCGGGCACTTCGGGCGTGTCGATGTTGACTTCCTTGAAGTAACCCAGGCGGTCGACGCGGTCGCGCGAGAGCTTGATCTTCTCGCCGTCGTACCACGAATCCTCGAACTGGCGGAACTCGCGGCGGATCACTTCGTCGCGCGTCTTGGTGTTGCCGGCGATGTTGACGTGACGCACGTAGACCCGCTTGCCCGGGTCGATCATGATGGTGAAGGCGACTTCCTTCTTGTCGCGATCGACATTGGGGTTGGCGTTGACGTTGGCGAAGGCGTAGCCGAAATTGCCCAGGCGCTCGCCGATCTTCTTGGTGCTTTCGGTAAGCTTGGAACCCGAATAGGTATCGCCCTGCTTCAACTGCAGCAGGCCGGCCAGCTCCTGGTCGAGGCCGAACATCTCACCCTCGAGCTTGATGCCGGAGACGGTGTACTTCTCGCCTTCCTTGATGTTGACCGTGATGTAGATGTCTTTCTTGTCGGGCGTGATCGACACCTGGGTCGACTCCACCTGCATCTCGAGGTAGCCGCGGTCCAGGTAGTACGAGCGCAGCGTCTCGATGTCGCCCTGCAGTTTTTCCTTCGAGTACTGGTCGGCCTTGGTGTACCAGGTAAACCAGCCCGGCGTGGTCAGCTTGATCTGGTCGCGCAGGGTGCTGTCGGAGAACACCTTGTTGCCCACGAAGTTGATCTGCTTGATGCGCGAGACCTCGCCTTCGTCGACGTTGAAGGTAATGGCCACGCGATTGCGTTCGATCGGCGTGACGGTGGTGGCCACCTTGGCGCCATACAGGCCGCGCGACAGGTACTGGCGCTTCAGTTCCTGCTCGGCGCGGTCGACCTGGGAACGGTCGAAGATGCGCGACTCGGCCACGCCGATTTCCTTGAGCGCCTTGCCCAGTTGTTCCTTGTCGAATTCCTTGATGCCGGAGAAGTCGACGCTGGCGATGGCCGGGCGTTCGACCACCTGCACCACCAGCACCTCGCCTTCGGACTCGATGCGCACGTCACGGAAGAACCCGGTGGCGTACAGCGCCTTGATGGCGGCGGTGCCCTTTTCATCGGTGAAGGTGTCGCCCACGCGCACTGGCAGGTAGCTGAACACGGTGCCGGCTTCGGTACGCTGGATGCCTTCGACGCGGATGTCCTTGACCACGAACGGCTGCACCGCCATCGCCTGGCTGGAGCACAGGGCAAAGGCGGCAGCGGCGATCAGGCGGCGCGAGATGGTCGGGATGGGGTATTGCGCAGGGTGTAATTTCATCTATCGTTCATCAACAGTGTGTTCGCTGGCACTGCCTGACAAGATACTGGTAAGCAATTGAAAACGGATCGCAATCCATTGCCAATTGCTTAACAACTGCCATCGGGGTCGGCCGGCAAATGGTAAAAAATCCGGTTTGGCGCGCTCCACCGGGGTGGGTGCAACGTGCCATCAGGCCGGATCTATCCTGAAAATCTGTTTCACCCAAAACGGGTTCCAACATGCCTTTACAGCGCCTTCAAAGCATCAGGCGCACGATGTCGTTGAAAGCTGCCACCAACATCAACGCCATCAATATTCCCAGGCCGGCGCGCTGAGCGATTTCCCCAAACCGCTCGGAAACGGGCCGCCCTGTCAAAATCTCCAGCGCATAATACAGCAAATGACCGCCATCTAGAACCGGGATCGGCAAGAGATTCATCACGCCCAGGCTGATGCTGATGAAGGCCAGGAAGCTGAGGTAGCTGACCAGTCCCACGCGTGCAGTCTGGCCGGCATAGTCGGCAATCGTGATGGGTCCGGTGATGTTCTTCAACGAGACCTGGCCGACGATCATCTTGCCGATCATCTTGATGGTCATGACGCTGGTATCCCAGGTGCGCCGCGCGCCCTTGGCCAGCGCATCCAGCGGGCCATCGCCCACCACGGCCATCTCGGGCGCCAGCGGCACCTCGACCTTGATGCGTCCGATTTGCTTGCCGCTGGCACTGTCGTCGACGCTCTCGGGTGTGACCACCAGCGCGAACGGCTGTCCATCGCGCAGGCCCTGCAACGCCAGCGACCTGCCCGCCGATTCGCGCACCTTCTCGACGAACGCCAGGCCGTCCTGCACCGCCACGCCATCGATACGCTGCACAAGGTCGCCGGTACGCAGGCCGGCCTGCTTGGCGGGACCGTCCATGATCTTGCCCAAGACCGCGGGCGGACGCGCCAGCGCCAGGCCCAGCTGCGTCAGGAAGTCGCCCTCCAGGTCGTTGCTCGAGACGGTCGACAACGGCAGGCTCACCGATGCGACCGACTTGTCGGCGCGGCCGGGCTCGGCGCGCGCGACATCGAGCCGCGCCGCACGCTGGACGCCATTGCCTCCACCGCCGTTTTCCAGCACCAGCTGCATCAGCTTCCAGCGCACCTCGGACCAGACCTGGACCGGTTCGCCGTTGATGGCGACGATGCGGTCGCCCGAGCGCAGCCCGGCCTGGGCCGCCACGCTCTGGCTGGGCGCCGCGCGCAGCGTGGGCACCGGCTCCGGCACGCCATGTATGTAGAGCCCGGCGAACAGCAGGATGGCCAGCAGGAAATTGGCGATCGGGCCGGCGGCCACGATGGCGATACGGCGCCAGACCGATTGCCGGGTGAATTCGCGCTTGAGATCGGCCTCGGGCAGCTCGCCCAGGTCTTGCTCGCGCGCATCGAGCATCTTGACGTAGCCGCCCAGCGGCAGGATCGACAGCGCCCATTCGGTCTGGTCGCGGCCGAACCGGCGCGACCAGACGACCCGTCCCATGCCGACCGAGAAACGCAATACCTTCACGCCGCACCACCGCGCCACGAGGTAATGGCCCAGCTCGTGCACCACCACCAGTGTGCCGAGCGCGACGAAGAAGGCCAACAGGGTATGCAGCAATGTCATTGGGTGATGAAGGCTTCGGCACGGGCGCGCGCTGCCGCATCCTGCCCGAGCAGCGTGTCGATGTCGGTCGCGGCCTGGTTGGGCAGCGCATCCATGACCCGTTGATTCAATTGATCGATCATCCTGAACCCGATCCTGCGGTCGAGGAAGGCCTGCACCGCCACTTCGTTGGCGGCATTGAGCACCGCGGCCTGGGTACCGCCGGCGCGCAAGGCATCATACGCCAGTTCCAGGCACGGGAAGCGGCGCATGTCGGGCCGCGTGAAGCACAGTTGCGCCACCTGCGCCAGGTCCAGCGGCGCCACGCCCGAGGCGATCCGCTCGGGCCAGGCCAGCGCATGGGCGATCGGCGTGCGCATGTCGGGGTTGCCCATTTGCGCCAGCACCGAGCCGTCGGCGTACGAGACCATCGAATGGATCACGCTTTGCGGGTGGATCACTACCTCGATGCGATCGGCCGGGGCGCCGAACAGCCAGTGCGCCTCGATCACTTCCAGGCCCTTGTTCATCATGGTCGCGGAGTCGACCGATATCTTGCGGCCCATGACCCACTTCGGATGGGCGACGGCCTCTTCCACCGTGACCGCATGCAGCGTATCGACATCGCGCAGCAGGAAGGGACCGCCGGAGGCGGTCAACATGATCTTCTCGACCCCATGTGGCGCCAGGGCGCGCGAATAGGTTGCCGGCAGGCACTGGAAGATGGCGTTATGCTCGCTGTCGATCGGCAGCAGCGTGGCGCCATGCGCGGCCACCGCGTCCATCAGCAACTGGCCCGAGATGACCAACGCTTCCTTGTTGGCCAGCAGGATCTTCTTGCCGGCGCGTGCCGCCGCCAGGGTCGAGGCCAGGCCGGCAGCGCCGACGATGGCCGCCATCACCATGTCGCAGCCGTCGGCGGCGGCAATGGCACACAGCGCCTGGGCACCATGGGCGACCTCGGTGCGCAGGCCCTTGCCCGCCAGCAACCGCGACAGCTCGACGGCGGCGGCGGCACCGCCGACCACCGCGACCTCGGGTCGGAAACGCTCGCACTGGGCGGCCAGCTCGGCCACCCGCGTATGGGCACTCAGTGCATGAACGCGATAACGCTCGGGATGACGTGCAATCACGTCCAGCGTGGAAACACCGATGGACCCGGTGGATCCGAGAATACTGATGGACTGCATGGAAATTCCGGTTGGCCGGCCGGCGTCGCTCAAGGCGCCGCCAGCCACAGGTCGATCAGCGCCGCCAGCGGCAGCACCGGGATGAGCGCATCGATGCGATCGAGCACGCCGCCGTGGCCAGGCAGCAGGTTGCTGCTGTCCTTCATGCCGGCACGACGCTTGAGTTGCGATTCGAACAGGTCGCCCACCACGCTGGCGGCGGCCATCACGGTGAGCGCGGCCACGAAGCCCAGCCAGCCCCAGCGCTCGAACAGCCGATACTGGAAGGTCTCGCCCAGCCCGATCGACATCGCCACCGCAGCCGAGATGACCAGCACCGCAAGCCAGCCGCCGACGGCGCCTTCCCAGGACTTGCCAGGCGAAATGCTGGGCGCCAGCTTGTGGCGGCCGAAGCCCTTGCCGGCGAAATAGGCACCGATATCGGCCACCCAGACCACCGCCATGACCGACAGCAGGTACAGCGGCGCACGGTGGAACAGATCGACGATGGCCACGAAGCAACCCAGGATCGCCACCATGTAGCTGCCGTTGAGCAGGCGGTTCGAAAAAGCCTCGAACGGCGGCAACCCGAACCGCAGGCCGGGCACGAAACGGATCACCCACAGTGCCACGCACAGCATGTAGAGCGAGCGCACGCTGGGCATGCCGCTGTAGAACAGGATCACCGCGAACACCAGCGTCCATAACACCGCCCACACCGCCGGGCGCGGGCTCTTGAACAGCCTGAAGCACTCCCAGGCGCTGGCGGCGAAGAACACCAGCACCGCCATGGCGAATGCCGGGAAGAAATCGAAATACAGGATAGGCAACAGGATCGCCAGCAGGATCAACGCCGTGATGACACGCGTCTTGAGCATCAGGAAGCCTTTTTCTGGTCCAGTACCTGGGCACTGGTGCGCCCGAAGCGGCGCTCGCGTTGTTGATAGGAGGCAATGGCCAGGTCCAGCGCGCGCGCGTCGAAGTCGGGCCAGAAGGTGTCGGTGAAGTACAGTTCGCTGTACGCCAGTTGCCACAACAGGAAGTTGGAGATTCGCTGCTCGCCGCCGGTGCGGATGAACAGGTCCGGCTCGGGCGCATAGGCCATGGCCAGGTAAGGAGCCAGCTCTGCCTCGGAGAAGTCGCTGGCGCCCGGGTTGGCACGGATCATCTTGCCGACCGCCTGCATGACGTCCCAGCGGCCGCCGTAGTTGGCGCAGACCGTCAGGGTCAGGCGCGAGTTGCCGGCCGTTTGCGCCTCGGCCCGCACGGCCATCTCCTGCAGCTTGGGATCGAAACGGCTCATGTCGCCGACGATCCTCAGGCGAATCCCGTTGACTGCCATCTTGCCCACCTCGCGCTCGAGTACCGTCATGAACAGCCGCATCAGCACCGACACTTCATCGGCCGGGCGGCGCCAGTTCTCGGAACTGAACGCAAACAGGGTCAGGAACTCCACGCCGCGCACGGCGCAGGCCTCGACGATCTCGCGCACGGCGTCCACGCCCTTGGCATGGCCGGCCACGCGCGGCAGGAAACGCTTGGTTGCCCAACGTCCGTTGCCGTCCATGATGATGGCAACATGACGCGGAACCGCGGATATGTCCGGAACCGCAAGAGTTGAGCTTTGATGCTTCATGAATATTATTTAGTGCCTTATTGCCCTGGTGCCAGGATGGCATATGTCACGCCATGGTAGCGGGCCGCGGACGCTTTGACAAACCATCTGCACAAACGGCAAACCACCGGCAGACGCGCGCCCTGCGGATGGGACGGCAGGCCGCGGGCATGAGCGCCCCACCCTTGCCGGCCCGGAACCTGCGACGACGTCACACCGTCATCACTTCCTTTTCCTTTTCGCCGACCAGCTTGTCGATCTCGGCGACGAACCTGTCGGTCAGCTTCTGGATGTCGTCCTGGCCGCGACGCTCGTCGTCTTCCGATGCGACCTTGTCCTTGACCAGCTTCTTCAAGGCCTCGTTGCCGTCGCGACGGATGTTGCGCACCGCGATCTTGGCGTCTTCGGCCTCGTTCTTGACCAGCTTGACCATTTCCTTGCGACGTTCTTCGGTCAGCGCCGGCATCGGCACGCGAATCAGCTCGCCATGGGTGGCCGGGTTCAGGCCCAGGTCGGCCTCGCGAATGGCCTTCTCGATGACCGCCACCATTTTCTTCTCGTACGGCTGCACGCCGATGGTACGAGCGTCGATCAGGGTCAGGTTGGCCACCTGCGACAGCCCGGTGCTGCTACCGTAGTAATCGACCGTGACCTGGTCCAGCAGGCCGGTGTGGGCGCGACCGGTGCGCACCTTGGCCAGGTTGGCCTTGAGCTGGTCGATCGACTTGCTCATTTTCTGTTCACTATTTTTCTTGACGTCAGCGACACTCATGCTGCTCTCCTAACTTGATGCGGTAGAAACTCATCTTCGATTCCGGCGACCGGAACGCAGATGCAAACGAAAAATGCCGACATGGCCGGCGCATTGTAACGCCTGACGCCCCGATCACGGGGCCGGCGTCACCTGCCAATCCCGATCAGGCTCAGACGTGGACCAGGGTCCCTTCGTCCTCGCCCATCACGACGCGCTTCAAGGCACCGGGCTTGACGATCGAAAACACCTTGATCGGCAGCTTCTGATCGCGACACAGCGCAAAGGCGGTCGCATCCATCACTTGCAGGTGCTTGGAAATGGCCTCGTCGAACGAGATCGACGAATAACGGGTGGCGGTCGGATCCTTCTTGGGATCGGCGGTATAGACGCCGTCGACCTTGGTGGCCTTGAGCACGATCTGGGCACCGATCTCCGAACCGCGCAATGCCGCTGCGGTATCGGTGGTGAAGAAAGGGTTGCCGGTACCGGCGGCAAACACCACGACCTTGCCTTCTTCGAGGTATTGCAGCGCCTTGGGGCGGACGTAGGGCTCGACCACCTGTTCGATGCCGATGGCCGACATCACGCGAGCGGTCAGGCCGGCCTGGCGCATGGCGTCGGCCAGTGCCAGCGAATTCATGACAGTGGCCAGCATGCCCATGTAGTCGGCCGTGGCGCGATCCATGCCCTGGGCGCCAGGGGCAACGCCACGGAAGATGTTGCCGCCACCGATGACGATGGCCAGCTCGATACCCAGATTACTGATTTCTGCCACATCCGCGACCATGCGTTCGATGGTCGCGCGATTGATACCGTAGGCGTCGTCGCCCATCAGTGCTTCGCCGGAGAGTTTGAGGAGTACGCGCTTATAGGCAGGTGTTGTCATTGCAGGGCTCCGTGTTCTATCCGATTTGAAATGCTTTGAATGGCCCGCTTGGGATAGCTCGCGATGGCGAACGGCGCGGTTCGCCGCGAAAAACCAGCGGACACTTGCTTGATTGTACTGCTGCGCCAAACGACTTCGTTCGCATCGTCAGTCATTGCCTGACCGAGTGGATCGGACAAGCCCTGACGATAGATGCGGCCCAGCTCGAAAGTTCCGGAGACGGGCTTAAAAAAACGGGCCTCTCGGCCCGCTTTCTTGTCACGCTTACTGTGCCTGCTTTGCCGCAGCCACCTGCGCTGCCACTTCGGCAGCAAAGTCATCCTGCTTCTTCTCGATGCCTTCGCCGACCACGTACATGACAAATGCCTTCACGTTCGAGTTGGTCGCCTTGAGCATCTGTTCGACGCTTTGCTTGTCGTTCTTCACGAAAGCCTGGTTGAACAAGGACACTTCCTTGAGGTACTTCTGCACCGAACCTTCGACCATCTTGGCGGCGATATCGGCTGGCTTGCCGGATTCGGCCGCCTTCAGGGTTGCCACCGAACGCTCCTTGGCGATCAGGTCGGCCGGAACTTGCTCGGACGACAATGCCACCGGCTTCATGGCGGCGATGTGCATGGCCACATCCTTGCCGACCTGGTCGTCGGCACCATCGAATTCGACCACCACGCCGATGCGGGTGCCGTGCAGGTACGACGCCAGCTTGGCCGAGGTCTCGAAGCGCTGGAAGCGACGGATCGACATGTTTTCGCCGATACGGCCGATCAGTTCGGTACGCACTTCTTCCAGGGTACGACCATCGGGCAGCTTGGCTGCTGCCAGCGCGGCCAGGTCGGCCGGGTTGGCCTCGACCACCAGCTTGGCGGCGGCGTCGACCAGCGCGATGAATTCATCGTTCTTGGTCACGAAGTCGGTTTCACAGTTGACTTCGACCAGCGCGCCGACGTTGCCGGCGATGTAGGTTGCCACCACGCCTTCGGCGGTGATGCGCGAGGAGGCCTTGGAGGCCTTGCTGCCCAGCTTGACGCGCAGCAGCTCTTCGGCCTTGACCATGTCGCCGTCGGCTTCGGTCAGTGCCTTCTTGCATTCCATCATCGGCGCATCGGTCTTTGCGCGCAGTTCGCCTACCATTGCTGCAGTAATTGCCGCCATATTCGTTCTCCTGACTGGGACGCGCCGCCACGGGCGACGCGAGTGAAACTAGAAAATTGACTCAAAAAAAAGGGGCCACCGCGTGTTCCGCTGTCACCCCTTTTTGTGCTGCCTCAGCGAAAAAGCAGATTATGCCTGCTCGCTGACCTCGACGAATTCGTCGCCCTTGACTGCTTCAACCACGTCGTTGACGGCGTTGGCACGGCCTTCCAGGACCGCATCGGCGATGCCGCGTGCGTACAGTGCGATGGCCTTGGCCGAGTCGTCGTTACCCGGGATGATGTAGTTCACGCCTTCTGGCGAGTGGTTGGTATCGACCACGCCGATGACCGGGATGCCCAGCTTGGCGGCTTCGGTGATGGCGCCCTTGTGGTAGCCGACGTCGATGACGAAGATGGCGTCAGGAATGCCGCCCATGTCCTTGATGCCGCCGATGGACTTCTGCAGCTTTTCCAGTTCGCGACGGAACAGCAGGCCTTCCTTCTTCGACAGCTTCTCGACCGAACCGTCTTCGATCGACGCTTCCATGTCCTTCAGGCGCTTGATCGAGGTCTTGATGGTCTTGAAGTTGGTCAGCATGCCACCCAGCCAGCGCTGGTCGACGAAAGGCACGCCTGCGCGCTGGGCTTCGCCAGCCAGGATTTCACGTGCCTGGCGCTTGGTGCCGACGAACAGGATGGTGCCGCGGTTGGACGACAGTTGACGAACGTACTTGGTCGCCTCCTGGAACAGGCCCAGGGTCTTTTCCAGGTTGACGATGTGGATCTTGTTGCGGTGACCGAAGATGAACGGTGCCATCTTTGGGTTCCAGAAACGGGTTTGGTGACCGAAGTGGACACCGGCTTCCAGCATTTCGCGCATTGTGACAGACATGAATTTCTCCAGGGTTTGGTCTGGAATCCGCTCGGTCATCCGGCATGGGCCGGACACCCTTTGGCGAACGGATTCGCGTTTCAAGTGATGTTGCTCTATGGATACTGCGTACTTCCCGAGCCCTGCCTGCACGCGCCGTTGCTTGCGCAACAACCCGCATCCGGCCTTGACCTCGCCAACCCGATTTCAGGTTAGCCCGGCATTGTACTCAAGTGCACCATTTTGTTCAAGGGGTATGACAAGACGGAAACGATCCGGCGGCGACGCCCGTCGTCGCGCATCCGCCGCCTGCGTGCGGCATGGCGCCCGACACGCAGCGGGCGTCTCGACTATAATTCGGCTTTGACGTTCTACAACGAATTGCGACTGAATCATGAGTAACATCATCATCAAGACTGCGGCCGACATCGAGGGCATGCGCATCGCCGGTCGCCTGGCCGCGGAGGTACTCGACTACATCACGCTGTTTGTCAAGCCGGGCGTCACCACCGCCGAGCTCGACCGCCTGTGCCACGAGTACATGACCAACGTCCAGGACAGCATCCCGGCTCCGCTCAACTACTGCCCGCCGGGCTACACGCCCTACCCCAAGGCCGTGTGCACCTCGATCAACGACGTGATCTGCCATGGCATTCCCAGCGACAAGGTACTCAAGAGCGGCGACGCCCTCAATATCGACGTCACCATCATCAAGAACGGCTACCACGGCGACACCAGCCGCATGTTCTTCGTCGGCCCGCCGTCGATCCTGGCGCGCCGCCTGACCGAGATCACCTACGAATGCATGTGGCTGGGCATCAGCAAGATCAGGCCGGGCGCCCACCTGGGCGACATCGGCCACGTCATCCAGCAGCATGCCGAGAAGGCCGGCTACAGCGTGGTGCGCGAGTTCTGCGGCCATGGCATCGGCCAGGTGTTCCACGAGGAGCCGCAGGTCTTGCACTATGGCCGCCCCGGCACCCTCGATGTATTGCAGCCAGGCATGATCTTCACGGTCGAGCCGATGATCAACGCCGGTCGCCGCGAGATCAAGGAAATGCCCGACGGCTGGACCATCAAGACCAAGGACCGCAGCCTGTCGGCGCAATGGGAACATACCGTGCTGGTCACCGAGACCGGCTACGAGATCCTGACGGTGTCGCCCGGCATGCCGGCGCCGCCGGCCTTCATTGCGCAGCCGGCGAGCATCGCCGCCTGAGTCGGGCCCAGGCCGTCGTGCGGGGGCACGCGACCTGGGCCTGGGCCTGGGCATGAAACCTGCTAATACGGCCGCGCCCTCTCCGCTGCCTTCACTCCTCTACACGCCGATGCCCAACCTCGCCGTCACGCTCAAGAAACGACTCAAGCTGGCTCGCCAGCAGGTCATCGACACGTTCCAGTCCAACCACAAGCCGGAGCAACTGCTGAGCCAGTTGCGGCGCAATGTCGACGAGGCGCTGGGCGAAGCCTGGCGGGCGCTGGACATGCCGGCCGACGCCGCGCTGGTGGCGGTGGGCGGCTACGGACGGGGCGAGCTGTTTCCGCATTCCGACGTCGATGTGCTGGTGCTGCTGGCGCACGCGCCCGATGCCGCGGAAAAGGAAAGACTCGAGACCCTGGTGCAACTGTTCTGGGATATCGGGCTCGAGATCGGCCACAGCATCCGCACCATCGACGAATGCATCGATGAATCGGCGGCCGACATCACGGTCCAGACCAGCCTGCTGGAAGCGCGGCTGGTCTGCGGCAACCGCGTGCTGTTCAAGCAATTGCAGGAGCGCTACCACGCGGCCCTCGACCCGCTGGCCTTCTTCCAGGCCAAGACCCTGGAAATGCGCCAGCGCCACATCAAGTACGAAGACACCCCGTACAGCCTGGAACCCAATTGCAAGGAAAGCCCGGGCGGCCTGCGCGACCTGCAGGTGATCCTGTGGGTGGCGCGTGCGGCCGGACTGGGCGATTCGTGGACCAGGCTGGCCGAGCACGGCATGCTCACCGCCACCGAAGCGCGCCAGCTGCGCCAGAAGGAACGCGCCTTCAAGGACATCCGGATCCGCCTGCACATCTATACCGGGCGCCGCGAAGACCGGCTGGTGTTCGATATCCAGACCCCGATCGCCGAGACCTTCGGCTTCAAGACCACCGACACCCGCCGCGCCAGCGAATACCTGATGCAACGCTATTACTGGGCGGCCAAGGCGGTGGTGCAGCTCAACACCATCCTGCTGCAGAACATCGAGGGCCACCTGTTTCCGCAGCAGATCGTGCCCAAGCGCATCAACGACCGCTTCAACGAAGTCAACGGCTTCGTCGACATCGCCCATGACGACGTGTTCGAGCAGACGCCGTCGGCCATGCTGGAGGTGTTCCTGGTGCGCTCGCAGCACCCCGAGCTCAAGGACCTCTCGGCGCGCACCATGCGCGCCCTGTGGCATGCCCGCTTCAAGATCGACAACGCGTTTCGCAACAACCCCGAGAACCATCGCCTGTTCATGCAGATCATGCAGGGCAAGCGCGGCATCATCCATGCCCTGCGCGGCATGAACGCCTCCAGCGTGCTGGGGCGCTACCTGCCCAATTTCCGGCATATCGTGGGCCAGATGCAGCATGACCTGTTCCACGTCTATACGGTCGACCAGCACATCCTGATGGTGGTGCGCAACGTGCGCCGCTTCACCATGAGCGAGCATGCCCACGAATATCCGTTCTGCAGCCAGTTGATGGCCAACTTCGGCCAGCCGTGGGTCCTGTACGTGGCTGCGCTGTTCCACGACATCGCCAAGGGACGCGGCGGCGACCACTCGACCCTGGGCATGGTCGATGCCCGCCAGTTCTGCCAGCAGCACGGCATCTCGGAAGAAAACACCGAGCTCATCGTGTTCCTGGTCGAACGCCACTTGGCCATGTCGCACGTGGCGCAGAAGCAGGACCTGTCGGACCCCGAGGTGATCGCCCAGTTTGCCCGGCTGGTCGGCGACGAACGCCACCTGACGGCGCTCTACCTGCTGACCGTGGCCGACATCCGCGGCACCAGCCCCAAGGTATGGAACGCCTGGAAGGGCAAGCTGCTGGAAGACCTCTATCGCATGACCCTGCGGGCGCTGGGCGGCGAGGCGCCGTCGGCCGACCGCGAACTGAAGAACACCCAGCAGGAAGCGATCAAGACCTTGCGCCTGTATGGCTTGCCGGCCGACGCCCATGTGCAGTTCTGGAAGCAGCTCGACGTGGCCTACTTCCTGCGTCACGACGCCTCCGATATCGCCTGGCAGACGCGCTGCTTCCACGACAAGATCGACAGCGCCGTGCCGCTGGTGCGATGCCGCCTGGCCCCCATCGGCGAAGGCGTGCAGGTAGCCGTCTACACGCCCGACCAGCCAGACCTGTTTGCCCGCATCTGCAGCTATTTCGACCAGAAGAACTTCAGCATCTTCGATGCCAAGATCCACACCACGCAGAAGAACTACGCGCTCGACGCGTTCCTGATCAACGCGCCCGTGTTCGCCAAGAACTACCGCGACATCATCAACCTCATCGAGCACGAACTGGCGCAACTGCTGCAGTCGAGCACCGGGCTGCCGCCGCCGTCGAAGGCGCGATTGTCGCGCCTGTCGCGCACCTTCCCGGTCAATCCGTCGGTCGACCTGCGGCCCGACGAGCGCGGCCAGTACTACCTGCTGTCGGTGTCGGCCAACGACCGCGCCGGACTGCTCTATTCGATTTCCAATGTGCTGGCCAAGTACCGCATCAACCTGCATACCGCCAAGGTGATGACGCTGGGCGAGCGGGTCGAGGACGTGTTCCTGATCGACGGGCCGGGCCTGTCCCAGGCACGCATCCAGATCATGCTCGAAACCGATCTGCTGCAGACACTGCGCATCTGAGCCGTTAACATTTACAATCCCGGGCGCCGGCGTCGCAGCCGGCCTTTTCCATCCCCATTCACACCCGTTTCACGCAAGGCAAGCCATGACCGAACCCGTCCGCCTCTCCAAACGCATGTCCGAACTCGGCCTTTGCTCGCGCCGCGAAGCCGACGAATGGATAGAAAAAGGCTGGGTGCGCGTCGATGGCGTGGTGGTCTCGGTGCTGGGCAGCAAGGTATTGCCGCACCAGAAGGTGACGGTCGAGCGCCAGGCCAGCGCCGAACAGGCGCAGCGCGTGACGATCCTGATCAATAAGCCGATGGGCTTCGTCAGCGGCCAGGCCGAGGACGGCTACAAGCCGGCGGTGACCCTGGTCAACGCCGAGTCGCGCTGGAGCGAGGACGATTGCGACATGCAATATCACCCGCGCCAGTTGCGCAGCCTGGTGCCGGCCGGCCGCCTGGATATCGACTCGGTCGGCTTGCTGGTGCTGACCCAGGACGGCCGCATCGCCAAGCACCTGATCGGCGAGGACTCGTCGGTCGACAAGGAATACCTGGTGCGGGTGCAGTACACCCGGCCTGGCCGCCTGCCCGAGCATGATCTCAAGCGCCTCAACCACGGCCTGGTCATGGATGGCAAGCCGCTGCGCCAGGCCAAGGTGGTGTGGCAGAACGAAGACCAGTTGAGCTTTACGCTGCGCGAAGGCAAGAAACGCCAGATCCGCCGCATGTGCGACATGGTGGGCCTGAAGGTGGTGGGACTGAAGCGGGTGCGCATCGGCGGCGTCAAGCTGGGCGAGTTGCCGACCGGGCAATGGCGCTACCTGCGCCCCGACGAAACCTTTTGAGGGGTGCCGTTCGCCCCGGGGATACCCAGGGCGTATCGCGGATCACAGGAAGCGGTCCAGTATCTTGCGGCTATGCTTGTCCAGCGCCTTGAGGTCGCGCACCAGGAACTGGATGCCGTGGCTGTCGGCCACCAGCAAGGCCGATTGCGGCAGGCGCCGGATGTCTTCCTCGCCCCGCAACGTGAAGGTGGTGCGACCGCGGCTGGTCTGCACTGTCCAGTCGCTGGGCGTGGCGTAGGTCGAGACGCTGTCGATGCGCACGATCTCGGGCATGAATTCACGGCTGGCCAGTTCTTCCTCGATCAGGCTGCGCACTTCCCCGCCGACCTGCTGCAAACGGTCGATCCAGGCCAGTTCATGGCCGTCGCTGCTGACGATGGAAATGCCATGATCGGGCGCCCCGATCGGGAAGGCCCGCACCGGGATTACGTTCTCGTGGCTCACGCCGTCGGCGTCGACCAGCACCAGGCGCCCGAAGTTGTTACGCCGCAGGCGCAGCGCCAGCAGCGCCTGTCCGATATCAGTGCTCATGTTCAAACCCCTCCCTCGGCCTGGCTGACCGAGACCTCGGCTTCGCCATCCGGATTGCGCGCCTGCGCCTGGTACAGCTTGTAGTAGTGACCTTCGCGCGCCATCAGTTCTTCGTGGTTACCCACTTCCACCACCTGGCCGCGGTCCAGCACCACCAGGCGATCGGCCTTGCGCAGCGTCGACAGGCGGTGGGCGATGGCAATCGTGGTGCGGCCCTTGACCAGGTTGTCCAGCGCCTTCTGGATTTCCTTCTCGGTGGTGGTGTCGACCGATGACGTGGCTTCATCCAGGATCAGGATGCGCGGGTCGATCAGCAGCGCGCGCGCAATCGAGATGCGCTGGCGCTCGCCGCCCGACAGCGCCTGGCCGCGCTCGCCGACCAGCGAATCGTAGCCCTGCGGCAGGCGCAGGATGAATTCGTGGGCATGCGCGGCACGGGCGGCGGCGACGATTTCCTCGCGGGTCGCTTCCGGCTTGCCGTAGGCGATGTTCTCGGCGATCGTGCCGAAGAACAGGAAAGGCTCCTGCAGCACCAGCCCGATGTTGCGACGATATTGCGAAATCGGCAGCGAACGAATATCGACGCCATCGACCCGGATCGCGCCTTCGGACACATCGTAGAAACGGCAGATCAGGTTGACCATGGTGCTCTTGCCGGAGCCGCTGTGACCGACCAGGCCGATCATCTCGCCCGGCGCGATGTTCAAGCTCATGTTGCGGATCACCGCCCGGTTGCCGTAGCGAAAGCCGATATTGCGCACTTCGATGGCGCCCTGCACTTTCTCGATATGCACCGGGTTGGCCGGCTCCGGCACGCTCGATACATGGTCGAGGATGTCGAAGATACGCTTGGCACCGGCAGCGGCCTTCTGCGTCACGGACACGATGCGACTCATCGAATCCAGGCGGGTGTAGAAACGGCTGATATAGGCCAGGAAGGCGGTCAGCACACCGACCGTGATCTGGTTGCCGGAGACCTGCCAGATACCGAACACCCACACCACCAGCAGCCCGATCTCGGTCAGCAGCGTCACCGTCGGGGTAAACAAGGACCAGATCTTGTTGACCCGGTCGTTGACCAGCAGGTTGTGGCGATTGGCTTCGCGGAAGCGGTCCACTTCGCGCTTTTCCTGGGCGAAGGCCTTGACCACGCGGATGCCGGGGATGGTGTCGGCCAGCACGTTGGTCACCTCGGACCAGATGCGGTCGATCTTCTCGAAGCCATGCCGCAGGCGGTCGCGCACCACGTGGATCATCCAGGCGATGAACGGCAGCGGCAGCAGCGTCACCAGTGCCAGCCAGGGATTGATCGAGATCAGGATCGCCGCCGTCATGATGATCATCAGCACATCGATGGCGAAGTCGAGCAGGTGCAGCGACAGGAACACGCAGATGCGGTCGGTTTCGGAGCCGATGCGGGCCATCAGGTCGCCGGTACGCTTGCCGCCGAAGTATTCCTGCGACAGCCGCAGCAAGTGCTCGTAGGTGCTGGTGCGCAGGTCGGCACCGATGCGCTCCGACACCAGCGCCAGGATGTAGGTGCGCGCCCAGCCCAGCGCCCAGGCCAGCAGCGCGGCGGCCAGCAGTCCGCTGAGGTACTTGGTGGCCAGCCCGACGTTGATCGGCGCGCCGTTCTGGAACGGGATCAGCACGTTGTCCATCAGCGGCATCGTCATGTAGGGCGGCACCAGCGTGGCGGCGGTGGAGGCCAGCGTCAGCACGAAGCCCAGCAGCAGCGAGCCCTTGTAGGGCTTGGCGAAGCGCGACAGGCGAAACAGCGCCCAGGTCGACGGCGGCGCTTCCTTGGCTTCCGGGCAAATGGCACAGCTTTCCTGGCCCTCGGGAATCGGCGCCTTGCATTGCGGGCAGAGATCGCCGCCCTCGTCGTCGGGCGTAATGCCGGAGGCAGCCAGGTCGCGCTGCTGCTCGAACAGCTTGATCAGGCGCAGCGACTGCGGATTGTGTGCCAGGGTATAGCGCCAGAGCGCCAGGCGGCCGTGCGTATCGCACAATTCGAGCGTGCCCACCCCGGCATGGTCGATGTGCTTGAGCGACAGGTCGGCGCGGTAGTCCCACTCCTGCCAGAGCTGGCCGTCGGCTCCCCCCGGACGGTTGGCCAGCAGGCGCGTTTCGGTCGCCACCAGCAGCGATGGCCTGAAGTGCAGCTGGGTATCGAGGTCCAGCTCCAGCCAGGCGACGATGTTCTCGCCGGCGGCCAGGCGGGCCTGGGTTTCCGTCTTCCAGCGTTCGGGCAGGCTGGACTGTGCGGAATAGATAGTGTCAGTAGTCATTTAAAGGCAGAGTTGCGCCCGTTGCGAGCGGTATTACTTCTACAGATGGTCGATGCGCCAGGTCTGCCTGGCGTCCCCCCGACAACCGACTGCGAGCAGCGCGCGATTATAGCGCAGCGCCGGCGCCGTCCGGATGCCCCGTTCAAGAGCGGTCAGTGCGGACAGCGCAGAGGACTTAACGCGACAGACAGGCAATTGGTGTACCACCACTTTTTTTGTGGCAGGCCGCGCACGCGGAGCCGGTGCTCTGCCACAATGTTGCCGTTTTTCATCAAAGCGGGCTGACTTGCCTTTTTGCTCACTGCAGTAAACCAAATGCGGCCCGGCACGTTACTGGAGCATGCGTTATTCTGACGGAATCCTGACCGAATAATTCTGTCCGACCAATAATAGAAACGCCGGCTTAGCGGCAACAAGACCAATCGACACGCAACAATCGGCACACCTCAAGCTATGAAAAACATTGAATTCCTGCGTTTCCTGCCTTTGCAAGGTCCCAACATCTGGACCTACCGTTCGGCGCTCGAGGTGTGGATCGACATTGGCGAACTGGAAGATTTCCCGTCCAACACCATTCCCGGCTTCACCGACCGCCTGACCACCTGGCTGCCCACGCTGATCGAGCATCGCTGCAGCTACGAGGTGCGCGGCGGTTTCGTGCAACGCCTGCGCGAAGGCACCTGGCCCGGTCACATCCTCGAACACGTCACGCTCGAGCTGCAGAACCTGGCCGGCCTGCCGGGCGGTTTCGGCAAGGCGCGCGAGACCAATGTGCGCGGGGTATACAAGGTGGTGGTACGCGCGCGCCATGAAACGGTCACCCGTGCGGCTCTGTACGCCGCCCGCGACCTGGTCATGGCCGCCATCGAGGACCGCCCCTACAACGTCGAGGCAGCGCTCGAGAAGCTGCGCGGCATGGTCGACAAGCTGTGCCTGGGGCCCAGCACCGCCTGCATCGTCGATGCCGCCGAGGAACGCCGCATCCCGACCATCCGCCTGTCCGAAGGCAATCTGGTGCAGCTCGGCCATGGCTGCCGCCAGCGCCGTATCTGGACCGCCGAGTCGGACCAGACCGGCGCCATCGCCGAGAGCATCTCGCGCGACAAGGACCTGACCAAGACCCTGCTCGAGAACTGCGGCCTGCGGGTGCCCGAAGGGCGCCTGGTCGACAGCCCAGAAGACGCCTGGGACGCCGCCGAGGACATCGGCCTGCCGGTGGTGGTCAAGCCCTGCGACGCCAACCACGGCCGCGGGGTGTTCATCGACCTCAACACCCGCGAGGAAATCGAGACCGCCTACAAGGTCGCGCTCGACGAAGGCAGCGGGGTCCTGGTCGAGCGCTATGTCAGCGGACTCGAGCACCGGCTGCTGATCGTCGGCGGCAAGCTCGCCGCGGCCGCCCGTGGCGAGCCGATCTTCATCGTCGGCGACGGCCAGTCGACGGTGCAGCAACTGCTCGATGAGCTCAACCGCGACCCGCGTCGCGGCCTGCTCGAGGAACACCTGCTGGATCCGGTGCTGCTGGAACGCGAACCGGCTGCCGTGC
>NZ_AKJA01000118.1 GCF_000282575.1 Herbaspirillum sp. YR522
GCCTCGCGCGGGCCGTATTGTTCCAGCATCGCCTTATCCCAGTTGTTCGACCAGTTGCGGCACCAGCTCGAACAGGTCGCCGACGATGCCGTAGTCGGCCACCGAGAAGATCGGTGCGTCGGCATCCTTGTTGAGGGCCACGATCACCTTGGAATCCTTCATCCCTGCCAGGTGCTGGATCGCACCGGAGATGCCGACGGCGATATACAGGTCGGGGGCGACCACCTTGCCGGTCTGGCCGATCTGGTAATCGTTGGGCACATAGCCGGCATCGACCGCCGCGCGCGATGCCCCCAGCGCGGCATGGAGGCGATCGGCCAAGGGTTCCAGCAGCTGCGCGTAGTGCTCACCCGAACCGAGGCCGCGACCACCGGAGACGACGATCCTGGCCGATGCCAGTTCGGGACGGTCGCTGGAGGTGGTCTGGCGTGACACGAAGCGCGACAGGCCGCTGTCGGCCACCGCTTCCAGCGTCACGATCTCGGCACTGCCGCCGTCAGCGGCGGCGGCCTCGAATGCCGTAGCGCGCACCGACACCACCTTGATGGCGTCCGATGAGCGCACGGTGGCCACCACGTTGCCGGCATAGATCGGACGCTCGAAGGTATCGGCTGCGAGCACGTTGGTGATCTCGGAGACCTGCGCCACGTCCAGCCCGGCCGCCACACGGGGCAGCACGTTCTTGCCGGCGGCGGTCGCGGTGGCCACGATGTGACTGTAGCCAGGACCGATGGCGAGTACCTGGGCCGCCAGGTTCTCGGCCAGGCCGTGGCCGAAGTGGGGGGCATCGGCCACCAGCACCTGGGCGATGCCTGCGATGGCGGCCGCGGCCTGCGCCGCCGTACCGCATTGGTCGCCGCATACCAGCAGGTGCAGCGTATCGCCGCACCGGGCTGCGGCCGTGACCGCATGCAGCGTGGCGCTCTTGATGGACTGGTTGTCGTGTTCGGCAATGATCAGGACCGGCATGATGTTCCTCAGATGACGTTGGCTTCGTGCTTCAGTTTGGCCACCAGGGCAGCGACGTCGGCGAGCTTGACGCCGGCCGCGCGGGCCGGTGGCTCGGCGAGCTTCAGCGTGGACAGGCGCGGCGCGATATCGACGCCCAGCGATTGCGGCGTGTGGGTATCGAGCGGCTTCTTCTTGGCCTTCATGATGTTGGGCAGGGTCACGTAGCGCGGCTCGTTGAGGCGCAGGTCGGTGGTGATCAGCGCCGGCAGTTTCAGCGCCAGCGTTTCCAGGCCACCATCGATTTCGCGGCTGACGATGGCTTGGCCATCGACGATCTGGAGCGACGAGGCAAAGGTCGCCTGGGGCATGCCCGCCAATGCGGCCAGCATCTGGCCGGTCTGGTTGCTGTCGTCATCGATGGCCTGCTTGCCGACGATCACCAGCGGCGCCTGTTCGTTCTGCAGCACCGCGTGCAGCAGCTTGGCCACCGCCAGCGGTTGCAGCTCGTCGGCGGTCTCGACCAGGATGCCGCGGTCGGCGCCGATGGCCATGGCGTTGCGCAAGGTCTCCTGGCACTGCGCCGGCCCGCAGGATACCGCCACCACTTCGGTCGCCACGCCGGCTTCCCTGAGTCGTACCGCCGCTTCCACGGCGATCTCGTCGAACGGATTCATGCTCATCTTGACGTTGCCGATATCGACAGCGCTGCCATCGGACTTGACGCGTACCTTCACGTTGAAGTCGACGACGCGTTTTACTGCAACAAGTATCTTCATGGTTTCATTGAGTCGAGTAGTGGGTTAGTCAGGCAAGGCAGACCATGACCAGGGCGGCGCAAGCGTCGGCCTCGTGCGGCGTGGACCGGACATCGCCATGCCGCGCCAGGACGGCCTGGCCGACCTCGACCTGGTGGCCAGGCAGATGCCAGCAACCCCGTAATGGCACCAGGGCCCAGGCCACGGCGTCATCGATGCGACAGGCCTGGTCGACGATGCGAATCCGTCCGCGTAACGCCGAACGTCGCACCATCAGGTTGAGCAGGCGGGCCTGCACGGTACCGGCCCGGCGCCGTGCAGACAGGTCGAGCTCGCCCGGAAAACTGATCGGCAACAACGGTCGGGCCATCACCGCTGCCGATGGTCCGGCCAGTTCGACCGTGCCCTCGCCGATCAACAGCGCATGGCGGTCGATGCCGGCGAAGGTCGAGAATGGGCCGTCGGCTGTGATGTCGGCCAGGCTGATGCGCCAGTCGAAACCGTCCGCGTGCGGCTGCGTGTGCGGCGCATGGCCGCTGCCCAGCGCGCGGGTCTGCCCGCCGCCGTTACGCCAGGGGGTGGCCGCAAGGTCGGCCAGCGTGACTATCTGCATCGGCGTGGTTCAGGACACCGCGCCCGAACCGTATTTGCCGACCAGCAGCTTGCCGCTGGCGAAGCGCTCGATCGAATACGGTGCCAGCGAGACGTCGGTGGGCATGCCCAGCGCCTGTTGCGCCAGGATGCGTCCGACTGCGGGCGACAACTTGAAGCCGTGACCGGAAAAACCGAAGCCGGTCGACAGGCCTTCGATACCCGGCAACTGGCCCAGTACCGGGTTCCAGTCGGGGGTGACGTCGTACACGCCGGTCCAGGAGGTGGCCAGGCCTGCCGTTTCGAAGCTGGGGAAGCGCTCGGCCACCTGGGCGCCGATCTCGACGATGGCGTCAAGCGATACATCGCCCTGTTCGGTGTCGGGACTGTCCAGCGTTTCGCCGACTACGCCTTCCGATACCAGCATCTGGGTGCCGCCGTAGCTGCGACCGTACAGCATGCCGCTCGAGGCCAGGTCCTTGAAAACCGGCATGTTGAAGGTATAGGCCTCGGGGCCTTCCAACGCCAGCACGGTGTGGCGCTCGGCGCGCACCGGCAGGCTCAGGCCGGTCCAGGCTGCCAGTTCCGGGGTCCAGATATTCTGGGTGCTGACGACCTGGTCCGACAGGAAGCGCCCGGCGCTGGTGTCGACGCCGACCACCCGACCGTTGTCGACGATCAGCCGCTCGACGTTGACCCCTTCCTTGACCGTCACCCCGCGTCGTCGCGCGGCACGGGCAAAGGAGGTCGCCACCAGGTAGGCGTCGGCGAAGCCGGCTTCCGGCTCGAAGCTGATCAGCGCGGCGTCATCGAACCGGGCGATCGGCAGCAATTCGCTGGCCTGGGAAGCGTCCAGGGTCTGCAGCGGGATGCCTTGCTGGTGCTGGGCCTCGAGCGAGGCACGCAGCGGCTCCAGCTTGTCGCCTTCCGGCGCCCAGATCATGTAGCCGCACTTGACCAGGCCGCACGAGGCCTCGTCGTCCTCCAGGTACTGGGCGAAGTTGTTGAAGGTCTGCCATGACAGCTGCGCCAGTTCGACGTTTTCCTGCACCGAGTAGTGCGTGCGCAGGATGCCGGACGATTGCGACGTGGTGCCTTCGCCGACGGTCTTGCGGTCCAGCAGCAGCACATTGCGGGCGCCCAGCTGTGCGAGATGAAAGGCGGTCGAGGTACCGATTACCCCGGCCCCGATCACGATGGCGTCATAAGTGTTCATGGCTTCCTCTTCAATCAGAATGGCTGGCAGTGTGAACCGAAAGAAGCGGTGCCTGAGCCAGCATTAGAGAAACTAATGTTTTGAAGAAGTGCAGGTAACATTAGGCCGGCGCAAGTGCTTTCGATTCATCATGGCGCCATTGCGGTAGCGCCTATATAGAGGAACCAAGATGTCCGACATGCCGTTCGACCTGCACGCCCTGCAAGCCTTCGTGGCCGTCTGCGAAGGGGGCTCGATGATCGAGGCCGCCCGCAAGCTGGGCGTGACGCAAAGTGCCATCAGCCAGTTGATCAAGTCGCTGGAGACGCAAAGCGGCATGCTGCTGCTGGACCGCGAGTTCCGTCCCTCGCGCCCGACCGCTGCCGGCCGCCTGCTGCTGGACCTGGCGCAAGGCCTGCTGGAACATGCGCAGCGCGTCAACGAACGCCTGCTCGATGCCTCGCGCTCGGAGATGGCGCAGATCCGCCTGGGCGGGGTCGATTCGTTCTCGGCCACGATCGGCCCCATGCTGGTCCAGGCGATCTCGCGCAATGCGCGGCAGATCTCGCTCTGGTCGGGCCTCACGCCGATTCTCAGCGAGCAGTTGCAGCGCCGCGAACTGGACCTGGCGGTGTGTACCGAATCCAACGTCAACGACCTGCGCATCGAACAGCGGCTGCTGTTCTCGGAGTGTTTCGTGGCGGTCATTCCCAAGAGCGTGGCCGAACGACACCCGGATGACGCCGGCAGTTACCAGGCAGCGCTGCAGGACCTGCCGCTGTTGCGCTATACCCGCCGCTCGGTGATTGGCCAGCAGATCGAGCGCTACCTGAAGCACATCAAGCTGGACGCCCCGCGCCGGCTCGAATTCGACGCCACCGATCCGATGCTCAACCTGGTGGCCTGGGGCCTGGGCTACGCGGTCACCACGCCGCTATGCCTGTGGCAGTCGCGTCATTGCCTGCCCGAGGTAGTGCTGGTGCCCCTGCCGGCCAGCCAGCTGGGGCGCCGCAATTTTTTCCTGCTCTCGCGCGAGGGCGAGTGGAACAGCTTGGCCGAAGAGGTCTCTTCGCTGACGCGCCAGGCCTTGCAGGACAAGATCTCGCCTGCCATCCGCAAGGCGTTGCCGGGGCTGCCGAAAGACGCCTTCTCCTGGAAATGATTGCCGGCGGTGCGCCGCACCATGCGCATGCACGTTCAGGGGGCAGGCGCGCACCGCTGCAGCGCAGCTAAATTAGCTCTGCAACTAGTTTGTATTAGTTTTCCTTAAGCGGGTCGGGGCTGGCGTCATCCGTCAGTAATATCGCCGTGTCACACCGAGCCAATCCACCTATAAGCTAAGGAGCAAGCAATGAACCAGACTCGACGCAGGGTCATCAAGCAAGCCGTTACCCTGGCCGCCGCCGGCTCGATGGGGTTCCCCCTGATGGCACGCGCGGCAGCGCCGACCGTGATCAATTACGGCGGCTCGGCCTGGCTGGGCCATTACTCGGCTTACATCGCCATGAAGACCGGCCTGATGACCAAGTACGGTATCGACCTGCGGTGGCAGGCGTTCTCGACCTCGTCGGCGCGCATGGCCGCCGTGATGGCCGGCAACGTCGACATCGCCGGCACCGGCGTGGTGTCGGCACTGGCGCTGATGGCCAGCGGCGCCAAGCAGTTCCAGGTGATCGCCACCCCCAACAACTTCGGTCGTGCCGAGGGCTTGCTGGTGCGTGACACGGTCAAGAGCGTGGCCGAACTCAAGGGCAAGAAGATCGGCGTGACCTACGCCTCCAGCGCCCATGTATTGCTGCTGGATGTGCTGACCCAGGCGGGCCTGAATCCGGACAAGGACGTGTCCATCATCAACCTGCCGGCGACCGAATTGCTGACTGCCTACAAGGCCAACCAGATCGATGCCGCAGCGGCCTGGACCCCGACCTTCGATCGTATCCGCGCATTGCCCAATACCAGGCTACTGTTCGACGACACTTCGTTCTCGCTCTACAAGAGCTACAAGATGTCGCCCGGTCCGGACGTGCTGCTGACCCGCACCGCCTTCGGCCGCGACAATCCGGCCGCCGTCAAGGCCTTCATGCAGGCCATCTTCGAGGCCAATGCGCTGCTGACGCAAAAGCCCGAGGAAGCCGCCAGGATCCTGCTGGAACTGACCTCGCTGTCGATGGAAGAGCAACTGGCCGTCATCAAGCAGACCGAGTGGTTCACTCAAACCGACCAGAAGACGCTGCTGGTGGCCCCCGGCAATTTCGTCGATGGCCTGCAGAAGCTGTCGGAAATGCTGCTCAAGCTCAAGCAGATCGACTTCGTGCCGCAGGTGCGGCAGTGGGTCAACACCACTTACCTGTGAGGCACGCGCATGGCTGAAAAGAAAGCATGGCTGCAGGGTAGCGCGCTGGTGACGCTGTCGGCGGTGTCGCTGGTGACCTTCCTGCTGGTGTGGGAAGGCATCTGCCGCGCCGGCGTGGTGGACGCGGTGTTCCTGCCGGCGCCATCGCAGGTGCTGGGACGCGCGTTGCGCATGTGGGACCAGGATATCCTGGTCATCAACATCCTGGCATCGGCGCGGCGGGTGATGGTGGGGTTCCTGGCGGCCGTGGCGGTGGCCATTCCATTGGGGATCATGCTGGGCACGTCGAAGCTGGCGCGTGCGGTGTTCGATCCCATCCTGTCGTTCCTGCGTCCGCTGCCATCGATGAGCTGGATCCCGCTGACGTTGCTGTGGTTCGGTATCACCGAGACGCAGAAGTACAGCATCGTCTTCATGGGTGCCGTCACCCCGGCGCTGCTGTATGTGATCGAGGCTACCCAGGGGATCGATCCGATCCTCATCCGTGCCGCCCGCAACCTGGGCGCCAATCGCTGGCAGGTGATGCGCGAAGTGATCCTGCCCGGCTGCATGCCGCAGATACTGTCGGGCATGAAGGTGATCCTGGGCCTGTCCTGGACCTGTGTGATATCGGCCGAGCTGGTGGCGGCCAAGGAAGGCCTGGGCTTCATGATCATGAACGGCAAGGAATTCTTCCAGACCGATACCGTGGTGCTGGGCATGGTGCTGATCAGTTTTACCGTGCTGGTGACCGACATCGTCTTTCGCCTGATTCAAAGGAGTGTGCTGTCATGGCAGAAATGAAATCCGGCGCCATCGCGAGCGCGGCCGATCGTCCGATGATCGAGTTTCGCGGCGTGGCCAAGTCGTTCGGTGATCTCAAGGTACTGGACCGGGTCGACCTGCAGGTGGCCAAGGGCGAGTTCCTGGTGTTGCTGGGGGCCTCGGGCTGTGGCAAGTCGACCATGCTCAACCTGGTCTCGGGCTTCGAGCGCACCAGCGCCGGCAGCGTCTGGGTCAACGGCCGCGAAGTGCGCGATATCGATCCTGGCTGTGGCATGGTGTTCCAGCAGTACGCGCTGTTTCCGTGGAAGACGGTGCGCGAGAACGTCGAGTTCGGCCTCAAGATGCGCGGCGTGTCACGCGGCGAGCGGGCCAAGGTAGCGCAGCACTATATCGAGATGGTGGGCCTGAAGGGCTTCGAGAACAGTTTTCCCAACAAGCTCTCGGGCGGCATGAAGCAACGGGTGTCGATTGCGCGCGTGCTGGCCAACGATCCCGATGTGATGCTGTTCGACGAACCCTTTGCCGCGCTCGATGCGATGACGCGCCAGGTGCTGCAGGAGCAGCTGGTGTCGATCTACGAGAAGAGCGGCAAGACCATCATCTTCATCACCCATTCGATCGACGAGGCGCTGATGCTGTCGACCCGGATGGTGGTCATGGGCGCCAAGCCTGGGCGCGTGGCGCAGGATATCGTCAACGACCTGCCTCATCCGCGTACCGCCGAGGCACAGTTATCGGAGCGCTATATCGAGTTGAAACGGTCGATCTGGCAGACGGTGCAGGTGGAGGTGATGAAGGGCTTGGAGGGGGCGCATTGACTCCAGCTGGCTTGTCCATGACCTTGTCGAAAGGCCTGCCGTTAGCCTTTCTAAGGAAGCTGGTTTTTGTTGAGCCTTCTTGGGCCGTCTGCTCTTGCTGCATGCCGATGTACCGGCTTTATGCCTATCCTTCTCCGGTCGAAGGGGCTCGCCGGGGGGCCGCCCGGCAGCGGACCACCTTTCCTGCACGCCAAGAAAGGTGGATAAGGAAGGCCCCTACAGCCCCTTCGGGGTCCCCGCTGTCACGGCCCGAACCGGGGGAATCGCACGCCTCGCCTTCGGCATCGGGCTTGGTATCGTGGTGGCGCTACCGGTCGCGTTTGCCTCAGGAACTACTAGAAACCCTTTGACCCGTAGCCCTGGTTTAGTAGTGCCTAAAGAACACCGCTCGGGCTGAGTAAGCGCGAAGCGCTGTATCGAAGCCTGTCGTGAGCCCGTCGAAGGGCCTGTCCTGAGCTTGTCGAAGGAAGCCAGTCGAAGGGCCTGTCCTGAGCCCGTCGCAGGAAGCCCGTCGAAGGGCCTTCGCGCCATCAGGAATGCACGCCCAAACGGACGTATCAGGCCGGCCGTTCGCCCGCCGCCAGGCGCTTGCCGATCGCGGCCACCACCTGCGGCAACTGCGCCACCGAATCGATCACATAGTGCGCTCCCGCGGCCCGTAGCGTCTCTTCGGCACGCGCCTTGAGCGCCGCCAGCTCGGCCGCCGGCATGGCCGCTGCCTGCGCCGCCGTCACGCCGACCTCGTTACCGGTCAACGACACGCCCACGCTCCACATGCCGGCGCGTACGCCTTCGTGGATGCCTGGTACGGTGTCGTCGACCTTGATGCAGGCGGCTACGTCACCCAGCTGCAGGGCCAGTACATTGGCCAGCGCCATGAACGGTCCGGGGCGCCCGCCCGCGGGCAGTTCGTCCCCCGCCACCACGTGGTCGGGAGCGATGCCTTCGGCGGCGGCCAGCGGCAGCAGTACATCCAGCACCTGGCGCGGATACCCCGAGCACGATCCGATCTTCAGGCCCTGCGCGCGCAATGCGGCCAGGGTGGCGGCGGCGCCGTCGATGGCATGCGAGTACTCACCGACCTTGGCAATCTGCATCGGCATGAAGCGGGCATAGATGGCATCCACGTCGACGTCGCTCGGCGCGCCGCCGGTGGCGCGGGTCCATTGGGCGGCGATTTCCGGTTCGTCCAGCAAGGTGCGGATATGCTGCCACTTGGACAGCCCCATCGGGCCGCGTGCCTGCTCCAGCGTGAGCTGCATGCCGAAGCTCTCGAAGGCATCGACGAAGATCTGGGTCGGTGCCAGCGAGCCGAAGTCGACCAGCGTGCCGGCCCAGTCGAAGATCACGGCCTGGACCGGGGGGAATGGGTGATGTTGCGGGGTCATGCTGTTCCTTTCAATGAGGGGTCAGGCCGTTGCGGCGATGAAGTTGCGCCCGCGCGGGCCCTGCAATGCGCGTTGCAGACGCTGGTCCCAGCCGTCGGCGACGCCGTAGTCGGCCGGGTCGGTGGATACGCCGATGTCCGCCAGGAACCCGGCCAGGCGCGAGACCGCCTGCGCCGGGAAGGCCGCGCCGAAGATCTGCAGCAGCAGGGCGTCGACCTGGTCGTCGCGCCCGAACGCCAGTTGCATCACATGCGGTAGCGAGAACGAACAGGCGATGCCGTGAGCCACGCCGTGGTGCAAGGTGATGTCATACGACAGCGAGTGGGCCAGCGCCGTCTTGGTGTTCGAAAACGCCAGGCCGGCCTGCAGGGCAGCCACCGCCATGCGTTCGCGCAAGTGCAGCTCGCGCGGCTGGCGCAGCAGCGTCGGCAAGGTGGCAACGATGCTGCGCGCGGCCGTGGCGGCAAGGCTCGACGAGACCGGATTGCGATTGACGTTCCAGATCGACTCCAGCGCATGCGACAGGGCGTCCAGGCCGCTGGCCAGCGTGATTTCACGCGGCAGGCTCAGCATCAGGTGCGGGTCGACCAGTGCCACCTGCGGCCAGGTCCAGGGCTGGTGCAGCGAATACTTGCTGCCCGCGGCGGCGTCCCATACGGTGGCCCAGGGGGTCACTTCGCTGCCGGTGCCGGCCGTGGTGGGCACGGCAATCAGGGCCTTGGCACGGCTGCCATCGAGTGCCGCGCCGTGGCGCAGATGCGCCAGCAGCGGCTCGAAGTCGCCCGAGGGCGTGGCGCACAGCATTACCTTGGCGCAATCGATCACGCTGCCGCCGCCAAAGGCGACGATGCAATCGACATCGGCGTGGCGCGACCAGATGCGCTGGTACATGTCCGCCAGCCAGCGTACATCGGGGTTGGGCTGGACCGTATTCTCGATGCCTGCCAGCCGCGTGCCCAGCAGCGTCGCCAGCCTGGCTTCCAGACCCAGCGCGGCGGCCTCGGCAAAGGTGATCAGCAGCGCGCGGCGATTGCCCAGCAGTTCGGGCAGGCGCGCCAGGCTGCCGGCGCCGGCGTGCACCGCCACCGGGTTGTGATAGTTCCACATGGTCTGGACTCGATGAAGTAATAAAAAAGAGTTAGTGCCGGCCGTCCTGGATCATCCGGCGCAGGCGGCTCGAGAGGGCATCGGCGGCCACCACCATCAGCGTCACCACCACGATGCAGGTGGCGGTGTCCTGGTACTTGAACAGCTTGAGGCTATTGACCAGTTCGAAACCGAGCCCGCCGGCACCCACCATGCCCAGCACGGTGGCCTGGCGCAGGTTGACCTCGAAGCGGTAGAGCACGGTGGCGATCCAGGCGGTGATGACCTGCGGCAGTACGCCGAAGACGATCACCTGCAATGGCCGGGCGCCGGTGGCGCGCAGCGCTTCCAGCGGACCGTCGTCGATCTCCTCGATGCTCTCGGCGAAGAACTTGCCGACCATGCCGATGCCGTGCAGGGCCAGCGCCAGCACCCCGGGAAAAGGGCCCAGCCCGACCGCCGACACGAACACCAGCGCCAGGATCAGCTCGTTGATGCTGCGCGTGACATTGAGCAGCTGGCGTACGCCCTGGTACAGCACGCGGTTCGGATTGAGATTGCGCGCCGCCAGTAACGACACCGGGATGGCGCCGATGACGCCCAGCAAGGTACCCCACAGGGCGATCTGCACGGTTTCGACGGCCGGGGTCACCAGGCGCGCCAGGATGCCCCAGTTGGGCGGGAAGGAGCGCGCCAGGAAGTCGCCGATCTGCGGCAGGCCGCTGGCCAGTTCGGACCAGCTCAACTGGGTGCCATCGGCACTCCAGGCCAATCCGGCCGCCGCCACCAGGACGCCACCGACGCACAGCAGCCAGGCGCGCAGCGTGAGCGGGCGTGGTCCGGTCCAGACGATATCGCGATAGCTGGCGTTCATCGCAGCGCTCCTTGCAGGGCCAGTTCGGGCGCTGCCCGCAACGCGGGCGGGGGAGGCTCCGGATGATCCGGCCCGGCATAGATCAGGTCGAGGTGCGATTGGCGCAATTGGTCGGCGCGGCCGTCGAACACCAGCCTGCCGCCGGCCAGGCCGACGATGCGGTCGCCGAATTCGCGCGCATAGTCCACCTGGTGCAGGTTGCACACGACGGTGATACCCAGTTCGCGGCAGGCGGTGCGCAGGTACTGCAACACCAGGCGCGAGGTCTTGGGGTCGAGGCTGGCCACGGGCTCGTCGGCCAGGATCACCTGCGGACGTTGCGCCAGTGCGCGCGCGATGCCGACCCGCTGGCGCTGTCCCCCCGACAGCGAGTCGGTGCGCTCGCCTGCCTTGTGCGCCAGTTCGACCCGTTGCAGGCATTGCATGGCCAGTGCCACGTCCTGGCGCGAGAACAATTGCAGGACCGATGCCAGCGTGCCGCAGCGGCCCAGGCCGCCGGTCAGCACGTTCTTCAGTACCGACAGGCGCGGCACCACATTGTGATGCTGGAAGATCATGGCCACGTCGCGGCGCAGCTGGCGCACCCGGCGCGCATCGGTGGCGTCGTATCCGGCCGCCACCAGTTCGCCGGAGGTGGGCGTGACCAGGCCATTGATAGAGCGCAGCAGGGTCGACTTGCCGGCGCCCGACGGGCCCAGCACCACCAGGAACTCGCCGGCGGCGACATCGAGGTCGATGCCGCGCAACACGACATTGCTGCCGTACTGCTTGGTGAGCGATCGGATCCGGATCATTTCATCGCCTTGAGGTCGAGATCGAGGATCCTGGCGGTGTCGCGCACCACGTCGTAGGCATGGTCGTCGGTCTTGACGAAGCCATTGAGCACGCCCTGGTCGCCCCATGGCACATCCTTGATGGCGGCGAAGGCGGCGGCGATCTTCTGCTTGAGCGCCGGGTCCAGGTCACGGCGCCACACCATCGGCGACTCGGGGATGTCGGGCGAGGTCCAGACCACGTTGAGGTCGTCCTGGCGTACTGCGCCCTTGGCCACCGCGGCGGCCAGGATGCGATCGGCCACGGCGGCGCCATCGACCTTCTTGTTGGCCACCGCCAGGATGCTGGCGTCATGCGAGCCCGAGAAGATCACCCGCGAGAAGTACTTGCCGGGATCGATGTTGATCTTCTGCAGCCCGGCACTGGGAAACAGATGCCCGGACGCCGACGACGGATCGACGAAGGCCATGGTGCGGCCCTTCAATTGCTCCAGGTTCTGGATGCCGCTGTCGCGGCGCACGATGATCAGGCTCTTGTAGAAGCTGCGCCCGCTCTTCTTGGTCTCGGCCACGGCAAACGCCTCGACGTTGGCCACCGAACTGGCCAGCACGTAGGAGAACGGTCCGAGGTAGGCCACGTCCAGTTTCCTGGCGCGCAGCGCTTCGATGATGCCGTTGTAGTCGGTGGCGATGAACGGCTTGACCGGCATGCCGAGCTGCTTTTGCAGGCTATCGATCACCAGCTTGCTGTTTTCCAGCATGGCCTGCGAATCTTCGGCCGGGATCAGGCCCACCGTCAGGGTGGCGGCGGCCATCACCGGCTGCGCCAGCAAGGTCGAGGTGAGCGCGGCCAGGCACAGCGCGAGGAGTGAACGTCGTTTCATCTTTATCCTTGATCGGTGGTTGTCGGGTGGAAGGTGCGGCGGGGCAGGGCGTGCCGGTGTAGACAGCGTGCAGGTTAAAGCCCCTTTATGACGGCTTTATTATCGATATAATCGAAAAAACGCCATCCAACTATTGATCGAGACTATAGATGACGCCATCGCAACTTCGCGCCTTCCTGGCAGTGGCCCGCCATCGCGGTTTTTCGGCGGCGGCGCGCGCGCTGGGCGTGAGCCAGCCTACGTTGACCACCCAGGTACAGGCGCTGGAGCGCGACCACAATGTCGAGCTGTTCTATCGGCGCGGGCGTCGGTTGGACCTGAGCGAGACGGCACAGCGCCTGTTGCCGATCGCCCAGGGCATTGCCGAGCTGGAGCTCGATGCGTTGAACCTGCTGGTCAATGCCGGCACCCTGCATGTGGGGCATCTGCGCATCGGCGCGGTGGGGCCGTTTCATGTGATCGAGATGGTGGACGCCTATCGCGCGCGCTATCCCAAGGTCGAGCTGTCGATCAAGCTGGGCAATTCGGCGCAGTCGCTGGCCGATCTCGAGAGCTACACCACCGACGTTGCCGTGCTGGCCAGTTTCACCGATGACGCACGCTTTCATGCGATGCCCTATGCCGATCACGCGGTGGTGCTGTTCGCCCATCGCAGTCATCCGTTCTACAAGCGGGCCTCGGTCGGCCTGGCCGAACTCGATGGGCAACCGATGCTCATGCGCGAGCAGGGTTCCACCACGCGCCTGGCGCTGGAAAAAAGCTTGCAGCAGGCGGGGGTGAAGCCACGCGTGGTGATGCAGATCGGCAGTCGGGAAGCGCTGCGCGAAGCGGTGGTGCGCGGCCTGGGACTGGGCGCGGTGTCAGAAGCCGAATTCATTGCCGATCCCAGCTTCAGGATGGTGCGTATCGAGGGCGATCCAGTCAGCACCCATACCTATCTGTACTGCTTGGCCGAGCGGCGCGAGGCGCGCCTGGTGAGTTCGTTCATGCAGGTAATGGCGGGCAGGAAATAGGCGCCGCTGGGATGGACGGGCCCGCTGCCCGGCCATCGTCGGGGCCGCCATCACATGCCAGGTGCCAGCAGGCGAATGATCTTCAGCCAGATGTCGTCGCCGCGACCTGCGGCATGGGCAGCGGTGGAAGCCAGCAGGGTGACGGCGGTGATGAAGCAGGTGCAATAGAGTCGCATGATTGTTCTCCTTGGGTGGGTGGTACTGCTTTCGTGTTGGATGTATCTTGGGCCTGGCCTGTTACGGCAGCATTTCGGCGCGCGCCGTCGATGTTTCAATTGAAGCAATCCGGCCCGGTCGTACCCGCGAAATGGCGCTGCCTGGCGAGGGCCTGGTTGCAAGCGGCTTTGCTTATGTGTTTTGCGTGCTGCGGAATTGGCGGCCATGTTCTACACTGCGTATCGCCGTACCGTGCCATTCGTCCAATGAACTACAAGAACCCAGGAGAACAAGCATGACCGCAACCAAGACCATCCCCGCCGCCTTGCTGGCAGCATTGCTGTCGAGTGCCGTCCCGGCCATGGCGCAGACCGTCAACGTCGATCTGCGCGGTACCAACGAAGTCCCTGCCAATACCTCCGCCGCCAGTGGCAACGGCAGCATCAGCGTGGCTGCCGACAAGAGTGTCAGCGGCAGCATCACGACCACGGGCATCGAAGGCCGGGCGGCGCATATCCATACCGGGGCGGCCGGCACCAACGGTCCGGTGATCGTGGGCCTGGCCAGGAATGGCGATAACGGCTGGAGCGTGCCGGCCGGCGCAAAATTGACCGACGAACAATATGCGGCCTATGTGGCCGGCACGCTGTATGTCAACGTTCACAGCGCGGCCCATCCGGGCGGCGAGATTCGCGGGCAGTTGTCGCCGAAATAGGCGGATGATGCGCGGGGTTGTGTATCGAAGCACCTGCTGCAGTCATGTGCCGGCGTGTCTTCGATACGCTCCCGCGGAGCGCCCCGGTCCGGATGGTTTTCGGAATGTGCTGCTTACCGTGCGCGCCATTGCGGGTTCAGGCGCATCTGTTCCTGCAAGTTCCTTTCCAGGATCTCGATTCTCTGCTTCTGCACGATCTGCAGTGCCTCCATGATGGTCATGCCGAGGTCCGCGGCGTGGCAGTTGACGCTGACGGCCAGCAATGCGAGGACGATGAAGTTGCGCATGGTGTACTCCTTGGATGTTCGGTGTCGGGTCGAGCTCAGAAAATGAACAGTTCGTAGCGGATCGTGTCGGCGTCGGCCGCCGGTGTCAGCAACGCCAGGACAGTGCTCAGATAGAAACGCATGCTTGCCTCCGCCAGGAAAATGAATCGGGTCTTGCTGTTGGGTTAGTACATATTGCACCGGCCAGGTGTCAGCGGCGTTGCAACGCCGCGCACCGATGTTTCAATTGAAACATGGCGTCGCACGACAATCGCGCAACCGATCTACAATGCCCGATCGTGCCCGACCCCGGGCACCCAGCATGAGGTGCAACCCGATATGAACAACACGCTCAAGATCGATTTCGTCTCTGACATCGCCTGCCCCTGGTGCGCCGTCGGGCTGGCCGGGCTCAATACCGCCCTTGGACGGCTCGATGCCGGCACCCGGGTCGACCTGAGCTTTCATCCCTTCGAGCTCAATCCCGACATGCCCGCCGCCGGTGCGGTCCAGCTCGACTACATCACCAGCAAGTACGGCATGAGCGCCGACCAGGCGCGCGCCAACCGCGAACAGATCAGGACCCGCGCCGCCGCGGTCGGCTTCACGATGAATCGTGATGACGCCAGCCGCGTCTATAACACCTTCGACGCCCATCGCCTGCTGGCCTGGGCCAGGGAGGAGGGCGTGCAGGCCGCGCTCAAGGCAGCCTTGCTGAAAGCCTATTTCACCGATGGCAAGAACATCGCCGACCGGGATGTGCTGATCGAGCTGGCCGCGCAGGTCGGCCTGGACGGCGATGCGGCGAGCGACATCCTGGCCTCGGGTCGGTATGGCCAGGAGGTCAGGGATGAAGAACTGTCGTGGGCGCAGCGCGGCATCAGCAGTGTGCCCGCAGTGGTGGTGAATGACCGCTACCTGATCGCCGGCGGGCAGCCGCCCCACGTCTATGAAGAGCAACTGCGGGCGATCCTGGCCGGACAGGACGAGGCGTGAAAAAGCCCCGCGCATGCGCGGGGCTGGTCAGGTCGGCAACGGCTTACCGGTAGAAAGCTTCTACCTTGCCCTTCAACTTGGTCAGCAGGGGATTGCCCTTGCGGTCCAGCGCCTTGCCGGCGGGGACCTTGATCCATCCTTCGCTGATGCAGTATTCGGCGACATTGGTGCGTTCGCGGTCGTTGAATTTGATGCCGACGTCGTGCTCGAACACGGCGGCGTTGAAGTGGGGACTGGCGGGATCGATCGAGAGCCGGTCGGGCAGCGGGGGGAGGGTCGAGGTATCGGTCATGGCCGATATTATCGGCCATAAGATTATCCAGAACAATGCCTGCCTGGCCACGGCATGCCGGACCGTCGTCGCGCCTTGGCCGGCATGAAAAACGCCCGCAAGTCGCTGCGGGCGTTTTCATCGACTTCAGGATTGCTTCGGGACGTCAAGCCGACGTCATACCCGCAATCAGAAGTCGACCTGGGCCGACAGCACGAAGGTGCGGCCGGAAGCGGTGCCGACGTAGCCGTTCTGCATCACCCAGTAGTTCTTGTCGAACAGGTTCTCGATGTTGGCACGATAGGTCACGGCCTGGCCGGCGGTCCTGGTGATGTAGCGCGCGCCGATGTCGGCACGGGTCCAGCCGGGTACGCGCAGGCGATTGTTCTGGTCGTACCAGGTAGCGCCCGTGTGGGCCACGCGCGTGTTCAATGCCAGTCCGGTCACCCATGGGGTATCCCAGTCCAGGCCCAGGTTGAAGTTGTGCTTCGGCACGGCACCGGCTTCCTTGCCGTCGGTCAGGCCACCCGCCGTGTGGGCCAGCTTGGTATCGAAGAAGGTGCCGCTGGCGTTGAAGCGCAGGCCGCGTTGCAGCTCGCCGTAGGCCGACAGCTCCAGTCCACGCATCCGCGAACGGCCATTCTGCGTGGCATATTGCAAGCCGTTGACTATTTCGGTGGAATTGTTCTTCTGCTCGATCTGGAACACTGCCGCGGTGGTCGTGATGCGGCCCCAGTCGATCTTGGCACCGGTCTCGTATTGCTTGGACCGGGACGGCGGGAACGCCTGGCCCGCATTGGCGTTGGGCGCGGTCACGATGGTTCCGGCCGTCAACGCCGCCGTGTAGCTGGCGTACAGCGACAGGTTCTCGACCGGCTTGACGACCACGCCCAGCACCGGAGAAATGCCTGTCTTGTTGGTGCTGGTGGGGCTGGCGGCCAGGCCATGGGTGTAGACCTGTTGGCGACGCAGACCGGCAATCAGGCGCAGGCGGTCATCGGCGAACGACAGCGTGTCGGTGATCGCAACGCTGGTCAGGCGGGTCTGCGTGGTGGGCGATACGCCGGCGCGGTTGGCCGTGATCGTGGCCAGCGGGGCCGGGTTATACAGGTTCGACACCACCGCGGGCGTCTGGGCCGGGTAATAGCTGTCGAGTTGCTGGTCGAGCATGTTGGCGCCCAGGATCAGCGTGTGCTTGATGCCACCGGTGTTCAGACGCGTGCGCAGTCCGACATCGGCCGAGGTCGAGGTGACCCGCTGGTCGTAATAGCCGTTGGTGACGCTGGTGGCGCCCTGCACGCTGGTGATCGTGGCCCGCGGGAAGTTCTGGGCCGACTGCGCGACGTGGTAGCCGACGGCGCCATAGGCCGTCAGCGAATCGTTGATATCGACTTCGAGGCGCGTGATCGCGGCCTTGTCGTCCGAACTCATGGTGTTGCCCGGATACAGGTTGGACTTGCCCGAGGGCGCATCCGGTACCGAGGTCAGGCCGGCGCCGAGGCTGAACTGCGGACGGAAGTTG
>NZ_AKJA01000119.1 GCF_000282575.1 Herbaspirillum sp. YR522
GTTGGCGTATTGGCGGCCTTCTGAACCACACTGCGTGGAACAAATTTTCTATACAGCGTACACAATCGTATTTATCTTGCTGCCAACGGAGTGGCAAGTTCCGCATGGAAGACTTCAATCCTCTTTATCACTTGTCGGAATGTCCTCTCCGCATCTGGATCAGCATCATGGAAGCGATCCCAGAAATCGCCGCCAAACTCTCTGGGCGCTATGGAATAGCTCCCGCTATCGAAATCCAAAAAATTCCAGTAATTAGGAACTGCCGGATCGATAACATCGAAGTATTGAAGCTCCACCAAGACCGGCGTGCTATCTGAGTCTCGCTGAACCGTGATCATTACTGAACGACCTTCTGGCGGGAAACGAACACCAAGAGCAATATATATCTTTCCTATCGTGAAGCTTGGATCATCACCTTGTCCTTTATAGTCACGCAGCCTTGCATAACGTACTTTCATCGCGTCACCACCCCTTTCACTTTGAAGTCCGACGTAACGTAATCGACCTTACAGTAACCGAATTCATGTAGTAATGAAGCTGCATTGATTGTCCATTTGGCATCGTTACTGACTGCGTTGTGTACTTACCCCAGTCGGCAATATTCGCCCCATCACTTGTCAGTTCCCTCACCACACTCGGGTTCTTAATTACGCCATCGGCCAGCAGAATTGCGTCAGAGCTTTTGATTTCCTGGGTAGTAAACCGTTCACGCCATAGGCAGCCACGGGCGCGACTTTGCTGCTGTTTTTTGTGCTCGGAGTAGTCGTGCGTCATGGGTGCCCCTTAAAAAGGGGCACGGTACCTTCCGCGAATTTCCAGTTTGCGATATTTATGCCATCAACGCCACCTCAGCAAATCGTGACGATTTGCTTTTCAGGCGCTGCTGGGAATGGGACCTGAAGCTCAACATTTATTTGTTTTTCTAAACCACTCCTCGCGAGCCTGATTGAGACTACATGGGTTCGCACCTCCGACGTAGTTCGGATCAGACAATTGCACCGGATCATCCTCCCAAAAACAAATAGGACAAATTTCATACTCTCCTAATTCTGAGATGGCACGGTTCCCACAACAAGGACAAGCCACAAGGTTATCTTGATGAACATTCATTGTTTGTTCCAATAGTTAATCCCGTCCGTTGGTCTAAACATAGTTCGGGGAGCATTTGTTAAAGTTTTGACAGCAAAAGTATTTGTAGCCGGATCGTAGAACATTACATCACCATTCGGCTTTGTTTTTGTCAAAACACCTGTAGGAGGATTGCTAACAAAATTTTGTGCTTCTTCTACATATTGAGAAGCATTCTTGAACTCGGGAAATTCACTTGCGTGTTTTGTCCAATGCGCAAGTGCATTTTCGGGGGCAGATAGAGTTTTTGTCGCAGACCAATCGCCAGCCAAGGCATTACCCTTGGAATCGACATTTATAATTTTTCCAGTCGTACTTGTGGCTACTGCATCATCAACTGCCCCAGCTGCACTATTTGTCCCTTTGCCAGATGAGTTGACAGTACCCGCAAATAACAAGTCGGTCTCATTACCAAGCAGCCGCCCCAGCAGCCCCAAGGCCTTGGTGGCGAACATCCCGCCCAGGATATTTTCTTCGAAGAAATAATCCTTCAACGCGCTGCCGTTTTGCGCCAGGAAACCGTTGATGCGGTCGGTAATCCCCCCATTTCTCACGTTCGCCAGAAGTAGAAACGTCAAGCAGCCATGGCCAGCTGCTGTTTCGGGGTGATTCCGCCCAAGGCCATGTTAGGGCGTTCGTGGTTGTAGGTCCATCCAGTTGGTCGCAAACTGCTGTATGTGATCCAGGCCGGCCCATTGATATTGGGATAGCTGCGGCCATAGTGAAAGCATCCACCTGGAATTCCAGGCGCAATTGAGCTGCGTGTCATACATTGAAAATCTAGTACGAGCGCAGGTTCTATCCCGTTTTTAGGCTCGACGTGGTAGTGCGTCATATGTGTCCCTTAAAAACGGGGCGTGGGGGCTCTCGCGACTTTGCGCTTGGCGAGATTTCCGCCGTCAACGCCACCTCAGCAAATCGCCACTTTTTAACATTACGTTACCGCACCCCAATACCCGTGAAACGGCCCATCAGGATAAACCAGCCGCCAAATGCACTTAGAGGATAGACACTGAAACCATCGTTCGGTTAGACCAGCGACTGCATATAAATCTTTAACAGACACCTCTATAGCAATACCTTCAGCAACTTGCGACTCAATCCAATCTATGAATCTCTTAAATTCAGAATTGGATCGAAAACTATCTATTACTTCCCAATTACAATTTTTGATCATGGTTTTATCCAAGCTGGATCGATTGTGACATTTCTAGGAAAGAGAACCTGATTTCCACCGCCGACCAAGCCACCTTGCGCAGCAGCTTGCCCTTGGTACAACCGTACTCCTGCAGGAACTTCTATTTTTACAACCAAAGTGGCGAGGTTTCCCCATGCAGGATTTAAAGCGCTATCTATGATTGATTGAACTGGTCCCGAGGGTGCAGTTGTAGTCCAATAACCTCCTAGTTGATCGGCGGCGCCTCCATATACTCGATACAGTGCCGTTGGCTCGGTAGTTACTGTTTCGGCATATGTGCCGCTTCTGAATGTGCTTGCGATAGATGGAGGAAGAGGTCCAGGGTTACTTAAAGGACCGTACTGCACTAAGCCCTTAGTAGTGGGGGCAATATCGCTGGTTATATTTAGTCCACCACTTGCCCCTTTGCCAGATGAGTTGATAGTACCCGCAAATAACAAGTCGGTCTCATTACCAAGCAGCCGTCCCAGCAGCCCCAAGGCCTTGGTCGCGAACATCCCGCCCAGGATATTTTCTTCGAAGAAATAATCCTTCAACGCGCTGCCGTTTTGCGCCAGGAAACCGTTGATGCGGTCCGCTTCTCTCTCCGCTTTTCCGGGAACCAGCGCATCAGGTGGCGGCGCCAGGGCGGCATTGAGGTATTTATCCGCACGCTGGGGCTCGGTAGCGGAAAAATAGGTTTGAACCGCCCCATCGCCATTAATAGGCACGCCATTGATCACGATGGGCGTACTCATGTACGGCTTCAACAAATCCTGTGCGCTTTGCCATGCATTCAGGTAGGCCTCCAACCCGCCGCGCGCTCCCTCGCTATCCGGGGAAGCGGATGCCTTGACCAGGGCAGCGAGATAGTCCATGTTCTTTCCCGCTTCGACATTGTCGACCAGCCCATTGGCGACACGCTCGAGCATGTCCGACCAGAACAGTGTTTGCCTTGTCACACAATCCGCATCGCTGCCGCACATTGCGACGGCTTTGTTCTTGGCAAGCGTAGAAAGCAGGGCCCGTTCCGATTGGTGCAGCTGGCGATTGTTCAGGTCGACGTTGACCGCCGTAGCAACGCCGGCGCCGCCCCCGACAATCGCGCCGATTCCCGCAGCTGCCGCAGCGGTGACTACGCCTTGCAACTCCTCCGGCAGTCCCATTTCCTTGATGCGGGCGGCCAGCGCAGGCATCAGCTGGGCGCTAGCCGCCGCACCCAGTCCTCCCGCTAGGCCTCCGCCCAGCAAGCCCGCTGCCGCATGCGCCGCCACCCGCGAGGTTCCCCCTTCGTCCCAGCCTGCCGCCTCGTCCCTGAGCTTCTGCGCCAACGCCGAATCGCCATTCTTCTCAGCCACATCGGCCGCTGTCTTGAGTTCGATCTTCTTGGTGTCGGCGTAGTCGCCGATGGCCTTGGCCGCCGTCTGCCCAAAGGCTTGCACGATCCGCGCCTCAGCTTCGACCTGCTGACGCAGCGCCTCGCCATTCCATGCTTTCGACAAGGCGCCGCTGGCGTCGTTGCTGGAATCGACGTCGCGGTTGAGCGACGCCAGCAACTGAGCCACCTCCATGCCATTGGCAGCCTTCTGGGCAGCCGCATCAGTGATGACGATCGTTCCCCCGCTCACGCCGGAACGGGTAACGCTGGACTGACTGCCCTGCGCATCGGAATAGCCGGGGCTGCCGCCCAGCCCGGTTGGCGTATTGGCGGCCTTCTCGTCGGCCTCCGTCGGCGGCTTGCTTTGATCGCCGACCTTGCTGCTCAGGGAACCGCTCACCGAGTAGCCGCTCGCCTCATACGAATCGTGATTCTTGATATCGCTGTAGGTCAGGGATCCGGTCTGCAAGAAATTCTTGTCGTCCGCGACTGCCTGGGCGGTGCTCGCAATCACCGCGCCCTTGAGGTCGGTATTGCCCGCGACGGCGATCTGGTAGCCGCCGTCGCCGGCCTTGATACCGGCCTGCGTGACCACGCTCTCATAATCGCCCTTGGCCTTGGAAGCCGACAAGCTGCCGCTCACCGAGCTGGCGCCGTAGCAGAACGGCGGCACGCATAGGCTCAGGCCGATGCCGGCACTGCTTTGCTTGCTGTCGTAGGTGCTCTTGTCTTGCAGGCTTTCGATGCTGAGGTTGCCGCCTACGGCAGCGGCCACCGAGTTGGCCGTGACGGTGGCGCCGCGCAGATTGGTGTCGCCGCCGCTGATCAGGCTGGCGCGGTTGCCGGCGCTGATCGTCGTGGCGTTGTTGATCACGTCTTCGCCGTCGCTGTTGCCGCGCCCACGGCTGGCGCCCAATTCCAGCGTGAAACCATTCTGGCTGCCACCCATGGCGAAGCCGATACCGATGCTGGCGCCGCTGTTGCTGTTGTTGCCGTGCTGACTGGCCACGCTTTGCGACGCCGCCAGGTTGATCTGGTGGTCGGCCACGAGATTGACGTTGGCGCCGCCGCTGACGGCGCTACCGACGATGTTGATGTCGCTGCGGTTACCCGCACCGGTGGCAATAAGGTTGACCGTGCCGCCTGCCCCGATCGCGCTGCCCACAGCAGTACTGGAAGCATTCGTCACGGTGCTGCTGCTTTGCGAGCTGCCCAGACTCAACGTGATCTTGAAGCCGGTGGTATCGGTCGGATTGGCCGCCAGCGCGGCACCGCCTTCATAGATATTCTTGGCGGCAGTTGCCGCCGCCAGCGCCTGCATGCGCGTGTCACTGGTCTTCTGGCCGGCCTGGATCAACTGCTGCCCGGTTTGCAGCATCGATACCACGGGGCTGTTGATGGCCAACGTCAGGCCGCTCTGCTTGTACTTGTTCTCCTGGGTATAGGTCGACGCATCATACGCGGCACCGATATCGATCGATTTGGCGATAATGTTGATGTCGCCCCGTGGTGCCACCACCTGGCTTCCGGTCTGGCTGTAGGCGTTGCCCGCGATGATATTGACGTTGCCGTTGACGCTGCCCACGGTGCTGGCGTTGTTGGTGACGCTGGCGCCCCACCCGTTCGCCTCCTGTCCCTTGCTGCCGATGCTGACGCCGAAGCCCGCTCCCATCAAGCCGGACTTGTGATCTTCCTTGGTGTGGGATTGCTCGGTCAGGTTCTGCGTGGTGGTGATGGTGACGTCGTTGGCGGCGCGTAGCGAGGTCAGTTCGGTGGAGACCACATCGCTGCCGCGTACGGAGATATTCTTGCCGGACTCGATAACGACCTTGTTGCCGCTGAGGGTGCTACCGTTGGCGATGTCCTGTCGGATCTGGTCGAGGCGGTCGGAGGAGCTGCGCGAGAACAAGCCGCGGCTCTCCGAATGGGCCTGCTGCCACTCTTCCGAGGTCGAGCGCGATTCGGCGATGGTGACGTTGCCCTTGGCCTGGATGGCGATGGTGCCGTTGCTGTAGATATCGCTGCCGGCCACGCTGATCTTGGCATCACTGCGGCCGGTGGCGATCAGGTTGACGCCCTTCTCGCCTTCGATGAGGCTGCCTGCGGCCACGGAAGAACTGTCCTTCGTTTTCATCCAGGCCTTGCCGCCGCGTTCATCGATGCGGTTATCATTGTTCTTCTGCAGCGCGCCAATGTTGATGTCGCCTGCTGCATTGAGCGTCACCATCCCGTCCTTGCTCGACAGCCGGCTGGCGAGCAGGTTGATATCACCGCTGCCATTCTGGCCGCTGGCAACGATGCTCAGGCCCTTGCCGGCGGCGATCTGGCTGGTGATGAGGTTTTCGGTATGCCCCACCACGTCGAGGTCGTAGCGATCGCTGCGTCCGGTGACCACGCTGTCGGTAGCGGTCTTGACGGCGCTGACCTCTACCGAGCCGCCCGCCATCAAGGCGGCATCGCCAGTGACGTCGATGGACGAACCGCGTACGGCAATATTGCGGCCAGCTGCAAAGCTGGCGTCGCCACCGGCCTCGATGGAGCTTCCCATGGCCTGTTGCAGCTGGGAGGTGATGCCGCCGTTGCGCATCAGGCCGAGGTTTTCTGCCTTCTCGCCAGCGCTGTCCCAGGCTAGCTTCACATCGCGCTGGGCAGTGGCGGCAGCGATGGTCAGGTTGTTGTTGGCGGCCAGTTCGAGCGTATCGCCGGCCTTGATCTTCCCGCCAATGATGTTGATGTCATTGGCGACCAGGCTAACCTGACGGCCCGTGACGCTGCCCTGCCTGCCGTTGTTCTGGAAGTCCGTCGCAATATCAAGCGTACCGGTGGCCAGTACGTCGACCTTGTCGCCGCGCAACTCGCCGCCTGTGTTGTTGATATTGCGGGCGGTAACGGCAAGCTGGTCATCGGCACGCACGATACCGCTGTTGCTGATCGTATCGGCCGCCAGCGTCACATCGCTGCCGCCGATGAGCGCTCCGCTGGCTTGCAGAGTGGCGCTGCCGCCATGAGCCAGGTACACCGTCGGCACCAGCACGCGCTGTGTGCTGCCGTCTGCCAGCGTGACTTCGGTATCGACCAGCCAGACGATGTTGCTGGTCAGCGAGGCTATCTGCTCGGCCGAGAGGGCGATGCCCGGTGTTAGCTGGAAGGCGTTGGCACTGGCTACGCCACTGTCCATCAGCGCCTTATACTGCGCCTCGGCATTGGTATAGCCATCAAGGAATTTCCTGCCGGTCAGTTCGGCGATCTGGTCGTTGATCAGCTTCTGCTCGTAGAAGCCGTCGCCCAGCCGTTTCTGCGTCATTGACGGGTCCATCGTCAGACGGCCCAGCATGTAATCGCTGCCGAGGAAGGTCTTGTAGTCGGTAAAGCGGCTGTCGGTTTCGACCAGGTATTGCTGTTGCGGCGCCGGGCGCAGCGAGAATAGCCCGCCGGTCGACAAGGCGATGCTGGTGGCCGTGCCGGCGCCATTGATGTGCAGCGCGACGGAGGCGATGCGCTGCCCGCCAGTGGCGCCAGCGACCTGCGTGGAAAAAGCACCACTCACACGGGTTGTCGAAGCACTGCTGCCGGGTGCGACGATGGTAGCGGCACCGACAGTGGTGTTGCCGATGTTCTGCGCGCTGATCGACACTGCCTGATTGGACTGGATGCGGGCATCGATGGTCTGCAGCGCGGTCACATCGGTATCGTTGATGGTGGTGTAGGTATGGTGACCGACGTTCCGGTCGTAATGGTCGACCGAGGTACTGACGACGGTCTTGTTGACCGAATAGCCGATGTTGTTGACCACGCCACCGCCGCTGCCGCCGTTGATGCTGATCGCGCCGCCAGCCAGGATGTCGCTGGCATCATTGGTCAGCGAACCAGTATCGATGGTGATGCTGCCGCTGGCATTGAGCTTTGCGGCATCGCTGATGGCGGTAATGGCGTCGTGATAACGGGATGCGTTGTAGGTCCGCTCGCGGAAGTCGAAAGCGCTCTCGCCGTTGATGCCGATCCCTTTCAGTTCGTCCGGGCTGATATAACGCTCCGGATCGAACTGGTCGACCTCCAGCCTACCTGGGTATTCCCGGTAGACCATTTTCTGATATCCGCGGCACCGCCTGACCCACGCAGGCGCTGGTAAGCAGCTAAATAATTTAGCGAGATCGACCAGCATTGCCGCGCCGACGAAACAGGCGAGGCCCTCTTGCAACGGGCCATGGAAAGACTGGACTGGTCGGCGCGGGCCTACCATCGGGTGCCGCGACTGGCCCGCACCATCGCCGACCTGGACGACGCGCATCAGGTGCGGCGCGAGCATGTCGGCGAGGCTATCCAGTATCGCCGGGCGTTGAAGAGCGCTGACGGAGCGCTCAGGGAACGCCTGCGGCAGCGCCCCCGCACGCTCCGATCACACCGCCATGTCGACGATATCGTTAGTGGTACGCGCAGGTTGCTGGCGCAGCATGTCCACGATCTCGCGGAACATCTGGCGATGCTCCATCAGGTCGAAGTCACGTTCGTCGGTCCCCTCCGGGACCCTCAACTTGTTGGACTTCCAGCTGTCGCCTTGCATGGCGACCGGGCTGGCGCCTAGCGTATTCCTGAACAACTCCCGCACCTCGTCATCGAGTGGCGCCGCGCTGTATTCCACCTGTGGCATGTAGGTATGCAGATTGACGAAGAACTCGATGAAACTGCCGACCCAATCGTACACGCCGGAGATGGCGGCGATCCTGGCCAGCGCTTCCTCCTTCTCCTGCGGCGACGCCCGCGGGTTGTCCGCCGTCACCCGCAGCACGTCCACCTTGTCCTGCAGCAGCGGTTCGGCCTGGCGGATACGCTCTGCCAGCATGAACATGTCGATCCGCTGCCGCTGGGTCATCGCCTCGGGATCGGTAATGGCCGCATCGTGGGTCATCGAATGAAGCGTGGCGGCCAGATCTTGCACCTCACCGGCGAACTCCTGCAGCATCTCGAACATCTCCGCCGACATCGGCGCCGGCTGCGGTGCAACCCCGGCCATGTATTGCCGGTGGGCCATCGATGCCGGGTCACCGTCGAACTGCCATTGGCCGGTGCGCAGCACATGCGCTGTCTTGAACGCTACCGCCCATGTGCGTGGGTGATGCGGCGTGGACGCGATCACGTCGTTTGCCATTTTCAGATTGGCAAACCCGCGCTGCATCAGCGCATCCATCGATCTTGCCAGGTTCTCTTCGGCATCCGGTCGACGTTGCGTGGGATAGGTATCGGCAATGGTGCGCTCGCGTTGCGGGGGAACCACCCCGATTCCTCGGTCGGGCGCCTTGCTCCAGGCCTTCAGCCTGTCCTCGGTGGCCTGTGGGAACGGCGCCAGCAACTCGGCCTCTATGGCGTCCCGTTCATCCAGGTTCAAGGGGACCTCGTCGTCAATCGGCTCCTGCTGCGAACCACCGTTACGCACACCCATTGCATGGGTTCCCTTGACGACGTCGATATCGGCCTGGACATTCAATTGCCTACGCCTGGTCGATGCCTGGTAGGTGGCAGCCAAGACCAGCGTGAGCAGGTCCTTGCGAAGGCAGATGTTCTCCGAGGTCTCGTGATGCACCAGGGCGCGGGCCAACTGTCTCGCATCACGGTTGGAGATACTGTTGATGAGCCGGTCCAGGTGATCCGGACCGTGCAGGCTGACCGGTACGCGATCCAGCATCGAGTAGGGAATTTCGAGATCTGGCAAGCCCGTGCCAGCCACAGGCATGTACAAGGCCTTGAGCGAGCGGCGATCGGTCCAGAGATGAGCGATGGCATTGAGCGGCATGTCGGGACGCGCCCTGGCCAGGGTCAACCACGAACTTTGCAGCCCCATCCGGAATGCGTTCGACGTGGTCCGCTCAGGGTTGCTGCGCGAGCGTGATACCCACAGGTGTTGCATATGAAGGAGGTTGGACTGCTCGACCTGCCGCAACAGTTTCTTTTGCGCGGACGATTGCGTGGTGAACTGCGCCGTACGCTTGTTGGAGATCGGAACCACGCGCGTGGCGGCGGACGAACCTGCGACAGGCGCGTGTTGCTGCTCGTATGAAATGCCTTGTGTCGCAGACAAGGAAGAAATGGTAGCCATGATGCCTTCAGAGACGGGTCGGAAGAAGTGCGCTGCGGATCGACAAGACATGCAAACCATGGGCCTTCAGGATTCCCCGGCGCCTCCGCAGCCACTCTTTTTCATCAGTGATGGCGCCAGGCCCGGAGTTCCATGCAAGCCACGGCAACTGTACTAAGTTGCCTGATGCAAATGTTGCGCGCGAGCACGCCGCGCGGCGTGGCGCAAACAGCTGATCAAGCCGCAAAACAGGGGCCTTATCCCCGCAATGGAATACCGGCTGCCGCGCCAATACTTCATGTTGCGAAATCCGCTCGGTCGCATGGGGTAGCGACTGCGCATGGAACCAGGACAATAGATAAACGCTTATCAAGGGGAAAAGCGCCATGTTCAAATCCATCAAGGCACGCATCATGTTTTCCAGTATCGCGCTGCTGGCGCTGAGCCTGGCAGTGGTCGGCGCGGTATCTTTCGTGATCGTCAAGAGCGACCACGACCGCGCGCTCGATAGCAGCACCCACACCATCACCACCGGCTTTGCCGCGACCATCAACGAATGGGTCGCGGGCAGGGCCTCGATGACGGCCGCCGCCGCCGAAGGTGTGCTGGGCGCCGAGCCGGTGTTCGTGATCCGGCAATTGCAGAAGAGCGGCGGCTTCTACGTCACCACCTTCGGCCGCGAGGACAAGACCGCCTTCACGTCGAGCGCCGATGGCTTGCCGCCCGGCTACGATCCCACCCAGCGCTCCTGGTACCTGCAATCGGTCAAGGCCGGCAAGCCGGTGGTGACCAAACCCTATACCGACGTCGCCACCAAGAAGCCGATGGTGTCCTTTACCGCACAGGTCAAGCAGGAAGGCACGCTGGTGGGGGTAGTGGCCGCCGCCGTGTTCCTGGACGGGGTCAGCGAAGTGGTGCGCTCGATCCGCCCGACGCCGGCCAGTTTTGCGTTCCTGGTCGACCGCGACGGCCTGCTGCTGGCCCATCCCGATGTCAATCGCGTCAACAAGCCTGCCAAGGAATGGAACGCCGATCTCACTCCGGAACGCATCGCCGCCTTGCAGGCCGACACCAAGCTGGTCGAGATGAACCTGGACGGCGCCGCCAAGCTGATCAACAGCGCGCCCATCAAGGGCACCGAATGGACCCTGGTGGTGGCCATCGACAAGGCCGAGGCCAATGCCGGCATGCGCAGTGCGATGCAATCGGCCATCATCGCGCTGGTGCTGGTGGCGCTGGGGGCGGCGGCAGTCATGAGCGTGGTGACCACCGCCGTGTTTCGTCGCCTGCAGCAGGTGCGCAACGCGATGGACAGCATCGGTTCGGGTAACGGCGACCTGACCATGCGGCTGCCCGAAGACAGCGCCGACGAGGTGAGCCAGATCGCCCGTTCGTTCAACCAGTTCGTCTCGAAGATCACCGACATCCTGCTGGAGATCCGCCATACCAGCGATACCGTGAAGGTGTCCTCGGCCGAGATCGCCTCGGGTAACCAGGACCTGTCGGCACGCACCGAGCAGCAGGCCGGTTCGCTCGAGGAAACCGCCTCGGCCATGGAACAGTTGACCTCCACCGTGAAGCAGAACTCGGACAATGCGCGGCGCGCCAACGAATTGGCCAGCGCGGCCTCCGGCATCGCCGCCGAGGGCGGCGAGGTGGTGGGTAATGTGGTGCAGACGATGGAAGCCATCAATGCATCCTCGCGCCAGATTGCCGACATCATCAGCGTGATCGACGGCATCGCCTTCCAGACCAACATCCTGGCGCTCAATGCGGCCGTGGAAGCCGCCCGCGCCGGCGAGCAGGGCAGGGGCTTCGCGGTCGTGGCCTCGGAGGTGCGCAGCCTGGCGCAGCGAAGCGCCCAGGCCGCCAAGGAAATCAAGGAGCTGATCGACAACTCGGTCAACACGGTGGCCGACGGCGGTCGCCTGGTGGCCACCGCCGGCCAGACCATGGGGGCGATCGTCGAGAGCATTCGCAACGTCAGCACCATCGTGGGCGAAATCGCCGATGCCAGCGCTCAGCAAAGCGCTGGCATCGACGAGATCAACCTGGCCATCACCCATATCGATGAAGGCACGCAGCAAAATGCGGCGCTGGTGGAGCAGGCGGCGGCAGCGGCGGCGTCGATGCAGACCGAGGCGGCCCGACTGGCCACCATCGTCGGCGCCTTCAAGATGGATGTGTCGGGCCGCTAACTCGCCGTCATCGAGTAGACAGCACGCGCCGTGCGATCAGGGCCACGATCAGCGCGAACGCCAGTAGCCCCAGCCATTGGCTGGCCTGTGCGAAGCCGGCACCGGCCAGCGCCAGCGGCGCGTCGCTGCCGGTCACGCCGATGACTGCCGCCAGCAGCACACCCACCAGGCTTTCGCCGACGATCAGTCCCGACGCCACCAGGATGCCGCGCTGGCGCGGCCCGCTCGCATGCGCCTCGAACTCGACCCCCAGCGCCAGCGCGCGTCGCCGCAGTTGGCGGTCGATCACCCAACCCAGCACGGCGCCGATGAACAGCGCCGTGCTTACCGTGGGCGGCAGGTAGATACCGATACCCACGGCCAGCACCGGCAGGCGCGCCACGCCGCCGCGGCGTGCCAGCAGGTGATCGATGGCGATCAGCACCATCCCCAGGATCACGCCGATGACCAGCATGGTCCAGTTGAGTTCGCGGGTGAAGATGCCGGTGGCGATGGCCGTCATCAACGTCGCCTGGGGCGCGGCCAGCGCCTGTGCCGGATCCATGCCGGCGCGCGGCAACACGCCGGTGAAACCGTAGGCGTTGTAGAGCAGGTTCAGCACCGGTGCAATGACCAGTGCACCCACCACGCAGCCGATCAGCAGGGCCAGTTGCTGGCGCCATGGCGTGGCACCCACCAGTTGGCCGGTCTTGAGATCCTGCAGGTTGTCGTTGGCGATGGCGGCCACGGCAATGATGGCGGCAGTCACGAACAACGAGATGGCAATGGCCAGCTTGCTGCCGGCAGCCGTGGCCAGCAGCGGATCGACCGTACCCGAGACCAGCAGCAGCAGCGACACCAGGATCACGGCGACGATGCCGATGCCCGAGATCGGGCTGGCCGAAGAGCCGATCAAGCCGGCCATGTAGCCGCAGGCGGCGGCCACCAGGAAACCGAAGATGAAGGCGAATGCCACCGCATACACCACCAGCGCCGCGAACAGGCCCGCCGACAGCGGCGCATCACTGAGGAAGCTGCAGAACACCACTGCCAACAAGGCGATCATGGCCAGGCTGATGATGATGATCCAGGTCGGCGAGAGGTCGCGGTCGATGCGTTCGCCGCTGCCTTGGCCGCGCCGCGACAGGCTCGACAGCGAGGCCTTGACCCCGGCCACCATGGGCTGGAACAGGGTGGCCAGGGTCCAGATCGCGGCCACGCCGATCATGCCGGCCCCCATGAACCGTACCTGGCTGCTCCAGATGCCGGTGGCCACGCTGGCCAGCGTGGCGCCATCGGGACGGGGGGTGACTGCGCTCAGGTAAGGCACGGCCACGCCCCAGGCGATCACCAGCCCGATCAGGATGGCAATGCCGGAGACGATGCCGATCATGTAGCCGGCACCGACCAGCGCCAACGAGAAACCCAGCGGCAGGCGCAGGATGGAGGCGCCCGCGGCAAACCAGAGGTTGAGGTTCTCGGCAAACAGTTTCAGGCCGCTGGCCGCCAGGCTGAAGCCGGCCGACAGCGCACCCCCGAACAGGATGTCGCGCAGGCCGCGCCGGGTCTGTTCGTCACCGCCGGCCTCGGCGCTGCCCACGCGCAGGATCTCGGCGGCGGCCACGCCTTCGGGATAGGGCAGGTCGCCCTGCACCACCATCACCCGCCGCAACGGCACCGAGAACATCACCCCCAGCATGCCGCCGCCGGCGCAGATGCCGACCGTCTGCCAGAACGGGAAACCGTGCCAATGCCCCATCATCACCAGCCCCGGCAGGATGAAGATGATCGACGACAGCGTGCCGGCCGCCGAGGCCTGGGTCTGCACCATGTTGTTCTCGAGGATATTGGCGTGGGCGAACAGGCGCAGTACCGCCATCGAGATCACCGCGGCCGGGATCGCCGAGGAAAACGTCAGGCCGACCTTCAGGCCCAGGTAGACATTGGACGCCGTGAAGACCACCGTGATCAACGCGCCGAGGATCATGCCGCGCAGGGTCAGTTCCGGCAGCGGGGAGGAGTTGGGCTGCATAGGGTCTCCAATGATGAGTGATTGTTTTTCGCCTACTCGTTATACCGTAAGCGCACGGCCCCTACTGTCGGACAATGTCCGATTTTGGTGTTTGTTCGAGATTGGCATGAATGCCGTCTCGCCTGTTTGCTATGATCACGCGGCGCGGCCCGGTCGCGTCTTTTCGCCGAGGATTCGATGATTCGTTCTACCCGATGGCTGTCCCTGCCGATGATCATGCTGCTGGCCGGCCCTGCGGCGCTGGCGCAGAACAACGCCAGCAACTACCTCAATCCCTATGCCACCGATGTCAGGAAGGCGATTGCGCCCCAACCCGGCGAGGCGCCTCGCCCAGGCTTGAACCAAGGCAATGGCGAAAGCGCTGCCTGCCGCGAATTGCGCATGCGCATGGACCGGGCGCGCAGCATGCCACATGCCGAATCCCGGCCGTTCTATTCGGACAGCCCGCGCCGTAACGGCCAAGCCTCCGCCGGCCCGGTGGGCAGCGTTGCCAGCGACCCGCTGGCCGACGCCGAACAGCGCTACCGGAACGAATGCAACTGAGGCGCGCGGCTGGGCGGTCGGCCGCCCTGGCCATCCTGCCGCTGTTGCTGGTACTGGTGCTGGCGGCGTGTTCGCCGACCTACAACTGGCGTCAAGTGCGGCCGCAACCCGGCCAGGGCATCGATTTCGTGGTGCTGTTGCCGGCCCGACCCGCCCATTACAGTCGCCCGGTCAACCTGGGTGGCCATCGGGTGGAGATGCACATGACCGCGGCGCAGGCCGGCGGCGTCAGTTTTGCGGTAGCCACCGCCGAGCTGGGAGACCCCGCCACCGCAGCGGCGGCGCTGGACGCCATGCGCAATGCGCTGCTGGCCAATATCGGCGCCGAGCCGGGCGCAGCCGCCCGGCCGCTGCTGCCCGGCCCTGCCGAGGGCAACACCCGCAGCATCGACGTCGATGCCCGCGGCCAGGCCGGCGGGCGGCCACAGCGGCTGGTGGTGCGACTGCTGGCGCGCCGGACCCAGGTGATGCAGGTGCTGATGCTGGGCGACGAGAAATCTTTCACGGATGACAACATTGAAACCTTTTTCGGCTCGTTCAAACCAAGTTGAATGCTTGACGACCGGATGACAGGACTTCAAGCGGCGCAGTATCCTTGCAGACCGATGCCGATGGCTGGCCGGAGCAACACTTTTAGCAATCAAAGACCCTGAGGAAATATGCTGATTACATTCAAATCAAAAGCGGCCGCCGATGTGGTGATGTACGAGTCGCACGCCAAACCGATTCTCGACCTGCTGCACAAGGACCCCGCCCGTGGCGTCATCTCCGCCTCCGAAGCGGGCAATGCAGTGGCCCTGATCGAAAAACAGATTGTTGCCAGCAAGAACCATGAAGCCGCCGAAGCGCTGGAACGCGATGTCCACGCCCACCACCACGACAGCCACGACGATCACAACCACGAAAAGATCGAACCGGTCACTTTCTCGGCACGCGCCTATCCGCTGCTGGACATGCTGCGCGAAGCGCAGAAGGGACAGTACGACGTGTTGTGGGGCGTCTGATCGCTCGATAGTATCTGGTCGCGCCGTCCCGGCGCACCGGTAAGAAAATGGCCGACGCGTTCATCCACCGCGTCGGCCATTTTCTTGCCCGCTCTCGTGGCCGGTATGCCCGGGATCAACGCGGTGAACGCAATTCGGTCAGGTAGTACAGCAATGCGAGGCAGGGAAACGCAAACCCCAGCCAGCTGGCGCCGGACCAGCCGGCATGGGCATAGATCCAGCCACCCAGGGCCGATCCGGCGGCCGCACCGGCAAAGAAGGTGGCCATGAAGAGCCCGTTGAGGCGGCTGCGGATCTCGGCACCGAGACCGTAGATGGCGCGCTGGCTCAACACCAGGTTGGCGGCCACCGCCAGGTCCAGCAGCAACGACGTCAGCAAAAGGCCGGCCAGTGACCACGTGCGGCCCGGCGGCACGAGGTGCGGCACCAGGAACGACAGCGCAGCGCACAGCAAGGCCGCGCCGGTGGCCGGGCGGCTCCAGCCGCGGTCGGCGATGCGCCCGGCCACCGGTGCGGCGATCACCCCGATCACGCCCGAGAGCGCAAACAGGGCGATCCCACGCTGCGACAGGCCCAGCTCGGGGCTGGCCAGCCACAGCGGCGAGGCGGTCCAGAAGACGCTGAAGGCAGCAAACAGCATGGCGTGGTAGAACGAACGACGGCGCAGGATCGGGGTGGTGCGCATGAGCGTCCACATCGAGGCCAGCAAGGCGCCATAGTGCATGCCGGCCGGTGGCTGGCGGCGCGGCAGGTAACGCGCCAGCACCGCCATGAGCGCGGCGACCACGACCGCCGAGATGGCGAAGATGGCGTGCCAGCCGAACAGGTCGGTGACCAGGCTGGCCACCGGACGCGCCAGCAGGATGCCCAGCAACAGGCCGCTCATCACATTTCCCACCGCCCGTCCGCGTGTGTGCGGCAGCGAGAAATGCGCCGCATACGGCACCAGCACCTGGGCGCCGACCGTGCTCAGGCCGATCACCGCCATCGACGCCAGCAATTGCGCCGCGCTGTCGGCCAGGGCGGCGCTCACCAGCGCCACGCAGGTCACGCCCAGCCCGCACAGCACCAGGCGCCGGTTCTCGAACAGGTCGCCCATGGGAACGATGAACAGCAGGCCCAGTCCATATCCGACCTGGGTGAGCGTGACGATCAGGCCGGCCGCGGCCGGCGAAATGCCGGTGGCGGCGCTGATCGGCCCCACCAGCGGCTGGGCATAGTAAAGATTGGCGACGATGATGCCGCAGGCACTGGCCAGCAGCAGCACCATCCAGCGCGGGATGTCCGATGGCGTTGACGACTGCGTGGCAAAGGCTTGCATGCGATATCCGGCCTGGCGCGGCCGCCTGTTCAAAGGCAGCCACTTTAGCCGAAGCGGCCGATTCATGCCGGCCGTGGCGTTCCCGACAATGTCCACTTTACGGATTGGTGCGGGCGCGCGGGTCGCTGGTACACTTGCGCTCTTGGCCGGTAGCAGGCTCCACCCTGGTGCGCCGGCGTTCGGCCAGCACTTAAAATTGACCCAACCTTGATCCAGATCTCGCTTATTTCCTCCTCGGCCAAGCCCGACTCGCTGGCCTACCAACTGGCCTACGCCGCCCAGGCGGTGGCCGCGGTGCGCGCCGGCAGTGCCTTGCCGCAGGCGCTTGGCGCCGTGTTCAAGCGCATCGATGCGGCGCCCTCCACCCGTGGCGCAATCCAGGACATCAGCTATCGCGCCATGCGCCGCCGTGGCCTCACCGACAGCCTGCTGGCGCTGCTGGCCAACAAGCCACCCCAACCGGAAGTGCTGCAAGGACTGCTCGATTGCGCGCTGGCGTTGCTGGTCGATGGCGACCAGGCCGGCTACGAGGGCTTTACCGTGGTCGACCAGGCGGTCGAGGCCGCCGCCGCCAGCCCTGCCATGAGCTTTGCCAAGGGCGTGGTCAATGCCATCCTGCGGCGCTTCCTGCGCGAGCGCGTGTCGCTCATGCCGCAGGCGGTCAAGACCCCACCCGGCACCTGGAACTACCCGACCTGGTGGATCGACCGCCTGCGGGCAGCCTACCCCGAGCAATGGCAGGCGATCCTGCATGCCGGCAACCAGGAACCACCCCTGACGCTGCGCGTGAACCGCCGGCGCAGCTCGGTCGAGCAGTACATCGCCACCCTGGCTGGCGCCGGCATGGCAGCACGGCAGGTAGGGCCGGTGGCGGTGCGGCTGGAGCGGGCGGTGCCGGTGCAGCAGATCCCCGGCTTTGCCGACGGCGTGGTGTCGGTGCAGGACGCGGCCGCGCAACTGGCCGCGCCGTTGCTGGACGTGCGCGACGGCATGCGGGTGCTGGACGCCTGCGCCGCGCCTGGCGGCAAGACCGGCCACCTGCTCGAATGCGCCGATATCGAACTGGATGCGCTGGACCACGATCCGCGCCGCCTCGCTCGCATCAGCGAGAACCTGCAACGCCTGCGATCGCAGGCGCGGTTGCTGGCGGGCGATGCGCGCGACGCCGGGCTGGCGCCTGGCGCCGGCTGGTGGGACGGCCGGCATTACGACCGGATCCTGGCCGATGTGCCCTGTACCGCCTCGGGTATCGTGCGGCGTCATCCCGATATCCGGTGGCTGCGTCGCAAGACCGATGCCGAACAATTGGCGACACTTTCGGCGCAAATCCTGGACAACCTTTGGCAGATGCTGCGCCCGGATGGTAAATTGCTGCTCGTGACATGCTCGCTGTGGCCGCTCGAATCGCAACAGCAGGCAGATGCCTTCGCGCAAAGAAATAACGCCACTCGACTGCCAGCTCCAGGTCAACTTTTGCCGACTGCCAGCGCAGAAACCGACCATGATGGCCTGTTTTACGCGCTGTTCCAAAAAACTGGTGCATGAACTTGACGCAATCGGCCTATTCTTTCCCCTGCCTCCACAGCGGCCCTCGCGCCGCCGCCATCGCACGATTGCGGCGTTGGGCAGGCGGGATCATGCTGGCCTTCATGCTGTGCCTGTGGTCGGGACCGGTGCCGGCGGCCGAGATCACGGTCGACCAGGCCTCGATCGAGGCCAGCAATCCGGGGTACCGGCTGTCGCTGGCCTTCTCGTTCGAACTCAACCGTGGGCTCGAAGATGCGCTCACCAGGGGGGTGCCGTTGTATTTCACCACCGAGGTGCAGATGACGCGCCACCGCTGGTACTGGTTCGACGAGACCAGTGTATCGGCCTCGCGTACGGTGCGCATCTCCTACAACGTGCTGACCCGCCAGTACCACACCGCCATCAGCGGCCAGTTGCAGCAGAGCTTCAGTACCCTCGAGGACGCCATGGCGCTGGTGCGCCGTCCGCCGCGCTGGCTGATCATCGACGGCAATACCCTCAAGCCGGGCGACCCCTACACCGTGGGCGTGCGCATGCGGCTGGACGTGGCGCAGTTGCCCAAGCCGTTCCAGATCAATGCGCTCAACAACAGCGACTGGCGCCTGTCGTCGGACTGGATCGAATTCACCTATAAAGCCGAATGAGTCGCACCCTACGCTATCTGCTGGTGGTCGGCGGCGGCGTCATCAGCGTCCTGCTGTTCCTGCTGGCGTCGGCATCCGAGAATTCCGCATTATTCGAACAGCACTATCCCTGGCTGCTGTTTCTCAACGGCCTGGCGGCGATCTCGCTGCTGATCCTGGTACTGCTGCTGCTGACCCGTCTCTACAAGCGCTACCGCCGGGGCAAGTTCGGCTCGCGCCTGCTGGCGCGCCTGGTGCTGATGTTTGCGCTCATCGGCATCCTGCCGGGGGCGGTGATCTACCTGATGTCGGTGCAATTCGTGTCGCGCTCGATCGAATCGTGGTTCGACGTGCGCATGGAAGCGGCGCTCGAATCGGGCCTGAACCTGGGACGCAATGCGCTTGACTCATCCCTGTCCGACCTGTCGGCGCGCACGCGCAGCATGGCCCAGGAACTGTCGGACATGAGCGATTCCGAACAGGTTACCTATCTGTCGCGCCAGCGCGACCAGAGCATGGAAATCGCCATCATCAACAACGCCGGACAGGCCATGACATCGGTGGGCGGCAGCATCGGCGCGCTTACGCCGATTCTGCCGACGCCTTCGGCGCTGCGCCAGGCGCGCATCTCGCGCGGCTTTGCCGCCGTCGAGAGCGACGACTCGCGTCCCTCGGGCGACCCGTCCGACAACGATGCCAACCTGCGCCTGCACGTGGTGGTGATGATCCCGGCGCCCAGCCGGGGCCTGTCGCTGCAAAACGAGAACCGCTTCCTCCAGGTGCTGCAACCGGTGCCCGACTACCTGGCGACCAACGCCGAGACGTTGCGCCAGGCCTACAGCGAATACCAGCAACGCTCGGTATCGCGCTCGGGCCTGCGCAAGATCTACCTGGTGACGCTGACGCTGACCCTGCTGCTGGCCATCTTCGCGGCCATCGCCAGCGCCTTCCTGATCGCCAGCGACCTGGCCAAGCCGCTGTTGCTGCTGGCCGAGGGCACCAAGGCGGTGGCCGAGGGCAACCTGTCGCCGCGCCCCATCGTCAGTACCTCCGACGAACTGGGCACGCTGACCCAGTCGTTCAACACCATGACCCGCCAACTGCTCGAGGCGCGCACCTCGGTCGAACGCAACCGCGCCGAGCTCGAGAACGCCAAGGCCTATCTCGAATCGGTGCTGGCCAATATGTCGGCCGGGGTGATGGTGCTGGACGACCAATTCAATATCGTCAGCAGCAACGACTCGGTGCGGCGCATCCTGGGCTATGACTTCGGCGGCGATGTCGGCACGCCGCTGCAGACCATCGAGCCCCAGGCCCGCTTTGCCCATGCCATCATCCGCGCCTTCTCCGAGCAGCGCGCCCAGCACAGCGCCGAGAACCGGCCGCAAGGCGCCGCCGATGCCCTGCACTGGGAACGCCAGATCGAACTGCCGCGCCAACCCGGCGCCGCCGGCGACATCGACGGCGACCAGGGCAACGCCGGCAAGCCCGACCAGGACAAGATCACACTGTTTGCGCGTGGCTCGCACCTGCCGGTCCACAACGGCGTGGGCTATGTGGTGGTGTTCGACGACATCAGCAACGTGATCTCGGTACAGCGCTCGCTGGCCTGGGGCGAGGTGGCGCGGCGCCTGGCACACGAAATCAAGAACCCGCTCACGCCGATCCAGCTGTCGGCCGAGCGCATGCAGCATCGGCTGTCCGACAAGCTCATGCCCAACGACGCCGCCATCCTCGAGAAGGGCACCACCACCATCGTCAACCAGGTGGCCGCCATGAAGCGCATGGTGGACGACTTCCGTGACTATGCGAAGACGCCACCGGCCAAACCCGAGGCGCTCGACCTGAATGCGCTGATCGAGGAAATCCTCAACCTCTACCTGGCCGGCGATGGCCGCGACACCATCCATGCGCGGCTGGCCGGCGGCCTGCCCAAGGTCATGGGTGACGCCACCCAGATGCGCCAGGTCATCCATAACCTGCTGCAGAACGCCCAGGACGCCGTAGGCGACGAGGCCCAGCAGGCGCCGCACATCGACGTCATCACCGAGCAGATCGACATCACCGGGGCCAACGGCGCCCACCAGCCCGCGGTGCGGCTGTCGATCATCGACAATGGCCCCGGTTTCGCGGCCAAGATCCTGGCACGCGCGTTCGAACCGTATGTCACCAGCAAGCCACGTGGCACCGGACTGGGGCTGGCGATGGTCAAAAAAATCGTGGAAGAACACGGGGGAAGGATCGATATCCAGAACCGTACAAATGGCCGGGGCGCAAAAATACTGATTTTGCTGGTAAAGTTAGCCCCTATTGATTAAGACTCAAGATGCAAGTGTCGCCACCGGGACGCATCGTCAGGCCGGACCGTTGGGCACCGGCGGCGGCGACCGGAATCCCGGTATAAAAATCGAAAACTTGGACAACGAACTAGCAACGAGGAAAGCAACACATGGCTAACATCCTGGTCGTCGATGACGAAATGGGTATCCGCGAATTGCTCTCTGAAATCCTGGGCGATGAAGGGCATGTCGTGGCTACCGCCGAGAACGCGCAGCAAGCCCGCGAATTGCGCCAGGCCAGCGTGCCCGATCTCGTTCTGCTCGACATCTGGATGCCCGACACCGACGGCGTGACCCTGCTCAAGGAATGGCAGCGTGACGGACTGCTGACCATGCCGGTCATCATGATGTCGGGTCATGCCACCATCGATACCGCCGTCGAAGCCACTCGTATCGGCGCGCTCAACTTCCTCGAAAAACCGATTGCGCTGCAAAAGCTGCTCAAGGCCGTGCAACAGGGCCTTTCGCACAGCCGTGAACCGGCGCGGCCAGCCAGTTACCGGCCTGCTGCCGTGACCTCGGTGGCCAGTAACGCCGGCGAACTGCATCACACGCCCGATCATGCCGTCACGCCCATCTCGGCCTATGCGCCGGCACTGGGTGGCGACAACCTGCATCACGGCATCGCCACCAACTCGGCCTATGCGCCGGTGGCCGACAATGCCGCCAATATCTCGTTCGACCTGCCGCTGCGCGAGGCGCGCGACGCCTTCGAGCGCGCCTATTTCGAGTATCACCTGGTGCGCGAGAACGGCAGCATGACCAGGGTGGCCGAACGTACCGGCCTGGAACGCACCCACCTCTATCGCAAGCTCAAGCAACTGGGCGTGGAACCCGGCAAGTTGTCGCGCAAGAACCATTGAACGCCTGTCATGCATGATGCCCAGAGAGACCGCCTGTCGGTCTCTTTTTCGTTGGGCGCTGGCACTTCCAGTATGTCGTTTTCCGGGGTCAGAATTTTCCTGATGGTCTTTGCCCGGTTTTACGATCATCCTCGAAGCAAGGTTGACGGGAACCTTGAACCGACGCGGTATCGGCTACCGTAGTTTTACGGTAGGCCCGTCGCTGGCGCCGGCCTGCAGCGGGAATTTTCCACGCGGCAACAACGGTGGTGGTGAACTTCAAGCGACATGGCCTATCTATTTTTTACGGCCAGCCAGCTGAGGTAGAGTAAAAAGAACCAAAGTTTCAGGGCTTCACGCCGTAAACAAAGCAGGAGCGACAGGCAGGGACCTGGCGCTCGCACGGCGGAACGCAGCAAGACGCAGTTGCAAGGTTCGAGGGCCAGTGCCTGGCTCTTGAAATCAGGGGTAAAGGCGCCACTTCCTTTTCGAAGCAGCATTCCAGCCAAGGAGGCACTATGAATCTGATCTACAACAGTGAAGACTACAGCGTCGTCGAGTTCGGTGTCGATTCCGATCACGAAGCGCTGCGCTTCGGGGGCTACGAGATCATGGACAAGTCAGGCCAGCGCGAAATCTACATCGATGGCCCGGCCGCCGAACTGTTCCGCAAGGATGTACAGGAGCTGATCGCCAGCGAACCCACCATCGAAGACATCGATGACTTTCTCAGCCGCTACGACGTCATGATGCGTCATCCGATGACGTTGCATTGACGAACCAGCCCCCGGGCAACCAGGCCGCGCTCCACAGCGCGGCTTTTTTTTGCCCGCCGGCCCGGGTGCCTGCGTGCCGACGGCGGCGTCCTCATTTAAGATGTCGCCTTTTAGTCGCCTGTCCTGGTGCAGCCCCCGTGAACTCTACTCCGATCAGCAGTGCCCAGAACGGCGTGCACGACGCACTCACCGAACTGGTCGCACGACATGTCGCCCACCCGTTCCAGAAACCCATCACCGACTACAACCGGCGCAGCTTCGACGCCAGCATGGCGGCCTGGCAGGCGGCAGGATGCGCCCCGCTGATCCTCGATACCGGGTGTGGGGTCGGCTTGTCGACGCTGCACCTGGCCACCCGCCATCCCGATCATTTCGTCATCGGCATCGACCAGTCGGCCGATCGCCTGGCACGCCAGACCCAGTGGAGCGGTGAGCCTCCCCGCAACCTGTGCTTCGTCCGTGCCGACCTGGTCGACTACTGGCGCCTGGCGCTGCAGGCCGGGGTACGTCCCGCGCAGCAGTACCTGCTGTACCCCAATCCCTGGCCCAAGATCGGCCAGCTGGCGCGCCGCTGGCACGGACACGCCGTCTTTCCCACCATCGTCGCGCTGGGCGGCCGGATCGAATGCCGCAGCAACTGGCGCATCTATATCGAAGAATTCGCCCAGGCGCTGCAGCAGGTCAGCGCACGGGCGGTGGCGGCGGAGCAATTCGTCACCGATGCCCCGATCACCCCGTTCGAACGCAAATACCTGGCCTCGGGACACGCATTGTGGCGCTGCCGACTGGACCTGGGCGTGGCGCCATGACGCTGGCCGTGATCGGCCTGGTGCTGCTGGCGGCCCTGTTGCATGCGTCGTGGAACGCGCTGCTCAAGAGCCGCGGCGATCGCCTGGCCTCGCTTTCGCTGATGACCATCGGCGCCGGTCTGGGCGCGATCCCGCTGGTATTGCTGCGGCCATGGCCGGCGGCGGCAAGCTGGTGGTGCATCATGCTGTCGGCCATCCTGCATACCGGCTACAACCTGTTCCTGGTGCGGGCCTATCGGATCGGCGACTTCGGCCAGTCCTATCCCATCGCGCGCGGCTCTTCACCGCTGCTGGTGGCGCTGGGTGCGGCCCTGTTCGCCGGCGAAGCCCTGGGTTGGCATACGGTACTGGGCATTGCGCTGGTCTCGCTCGGCATCATCAGCCTGGCCAACCTGGGCGCGCTGCGCCGAGGCACAAGCCAGGCCCCGCTGGCGGCCTTCGTCACCGGCGCCTTCATCGCCGCCTATACCGTCACCGACGGCATCGGTGCGCGACTGGCGGGCGATGCCATCGCCTATGCGGGCTGGCTGTTCGTACTCGACAGCATCCCGCTGGCGCTGATCTACCTCTACCGGCACCGGCGCTGGCCCATCGTGCCGGGTCAACGCGACACCTGGATCAGCCTGTTGGGTGGCGTCATGTCCTTGCTGGCCTATGCCATCGTGATCTGGGCCGTCACGCTCGCGCCGATGGGACTGGTGTCGGCGCTACGCGAGACCTCGGTGCTGTTCGCCGCGCTGATCGGCGCGATCTTCCTGGGCGAAAGGCTGAGCGCCCGGCGCCTGCTGTCGTGCCTGGTCATCGCCGCCGGCGCGGTGGTGCTGGGCATGCATTGATACCACCGCCCAAGGCAAGACGGCGATGATCGCTCATCGCCGTCTTGCCAGACCGTGCCGGTGCGCCGCGCGGGCTCAGATCTCGACCTTGGTCCCCAGCTCGACCACCCGGTTGGCCGGGATGTTGAAGAAGTCCGACGGCTTGGCGCCGTTCTGGTACATCCACGCAAACAGCCGCTCGCGCCACAACGACATGCCCAGCAGCTTGCTGGGCACGACCGTATCGCGTGCCAGGAAGAACGAGGTATCCATCAGGTCGAAGTGATGGCCGAACTGCTGTTCGGCCAGCGCCATGACCTTGTGCACTTCCGGCGTTTCCTTGAAGCCGAACGATGCGCGCAGCAGGTAGACATGCCCCCCCAGGTCCTTCATGGTCAGGCGTTCGCTATCGGCCACGTACGGCACGTCCCAGATACTGATCTTGAGGAAGAACACCCGCTCGTGCAGGATCCGGTTGTGCTTCAGGTTATGCAGCAGCGCCACCGGCACCGTATTGATATTGCCGGTCATGAACACGGCCGTGCCGCCCACCCGATGCGGCGGATGCGCCAGCAGTCCCTCGATGAAGGGTTCCAGCGGAATGCCGTCGTCCTTGATGCGCATGCGCAGCAGCATGCGGCCCGAATACCATGTCATGAGCAGGAAGAAGGCCACGCCACCGATGACCAGCGGGAACCAGCCGCCTTCGGTCAGCTTGAGCAGGTTGGCGGCAAAGAAGGCGATGTCGACCGTGAGCAGGCAGGCGATGGTAAACACCACGGCCGGCAGGCGCCATTTCCAGATATGCCGCATCACCACGCCCAACAGCATGGTGGTGATCACCATGGTGGTGGTCACTGCCACGCCATAGGCCGCGGCCAGGTTGTCGGAGCGCTTGAAGGCCAGCACCACCGCCACCACCAGCACCAGCAACATCCAGTTCACCAGCGGAATGTAGATCTGGCCCTGTTCGTCTTCCGACGTGTGCAGGATACGCATGCGCGGCACGAAGCCCAGCAGGATGGCCTGGCTGGTCAGCGAAAACGCGCCCGAGATCACCGCCTGCGAGGCAATCACCGTCGCGCACGTCGCCAGCAGCACCATCGGCAGCACCAGCGGGTCCGGCACCATCAGGTAGAACGGGTTCTTGATGGCGCTGGGGTTGGCGATCAGGTTGGCGCCCTGGCCGAAGTAGTTGATCAGCAGCGCCGGCATCACCGTGTACATCCAGGCGAAGCGGATCGGCTTGATGCCGAAATGCCCCATGTCGGCATACAGCGCCTCGGCGCCGGTCAGCACCAGCACCACCGAGCCCAGCACGATGAAGGCCTGCAGCGAATGCTCGGCCATGAAATGGAAGGCGTAGTAGGGGTTGATCGCCACCAGCACCTCGGGCGCCTTGGCGATGTTGTAGATGCCCAGCGCGGCCAGCGAGAAGAACCACAGCATCATCACCGGGCCGAAGAAGCGGCCGACCACGCTGGTGCCGTGGCGCTGGATCAGGAACAGCACCACCACGATGCCGATGGTCAACGGAATCACCACACGCGCCGTCTGGGGCGCCGCGATCTCCAGCCCCTCCACCGCCGACAGCACCGAGATGGCCGGTGTGATGACCACATCGCCATAGAACATGCAGGCGCCGAACACGCCCAGCATCATCAGCAGCTTGGCCCGTGGCGAGCCGGACACGGCAGAACGCAGCGACAGCGCCATCAGCGCCAGCACCCCGCCTTCGCCGTTGTTGTCGGCCCGCAGCACGAACAGCACGTACTTGATCGTCACCACCACCGTGATGGCCCAGAACAGCATCGAGATGATGCCCAGCACCGCGTCGGGCGAAAAGGCGATGCCATGCTCGGGACTGAAGCATTCCTTGAGCGCATACAGGGGACTGGTGCCGATATCGCCAAACACCACGCCCAGGGCGGCCAGGGTGATCAGGTGCAGCTTGCGTGAACGGAAGGAAAGATCCGGATTGGTGTGAGATGAACTCATCAAACTCCCTTTTACATCTTTGGATAATCGCCGCCGGGGCGCCAGGCTTGCCCTGTACAAGGGCGTGGTGTCCGGGCGGGCAGGACGCGTACTTTATCGCACTCTACCCCGGGCTGCGATCAAAATGCCGCGCTTGCCACGCCCTGCGTTGCGCCCGCGCCTCTGAAAAGCCACCCAGGCTTGACAAGTTGCCCGATCGACATGCCCGGGCCGAATATCGATATGCGTTAATCGAATTTTTCTTTCGACAGCAGCCTTTATATACTCCTTCGGAATAAAGAACCGCAATTTTCTAACAAACAGGTTCTAAGCACCTGCAATTCCAGGCGAATCTCCACTCCGGCCCAGGCCGGCCCCAAACGATATCGACAGGTTGACCATGACCACAGCTCGCCCCACGCCGGGACGTCTCCGGCGCCTCGTATCCAGGCTCATCGCAGGTTCGGCCGCCGGCGGCCTGTCGCTGTCGCTGCTGGCCGTTCCGCTGGCAGCACAGGCCGAAGGCCAGCTGCGCATTGCCGAGCAGTTCGGCATCGTCTACCTGTTGCTCAATGTAGCGCAAGACCAGCAACTGATCGAGAAGCGCGGCAAGGCCAACGGCGTCGACATCAAGGTCGACTGGCTCAAGTTGTCTGGCGGCTCGGCGGTCAATGACGCGCTGCTGTCGGGCTCGATCGACATCGCCGGCGCCGGCGTGGGGCCGCTGCTGACCATCTGGGACCGTACCCATGGCCGCCAGAACGTGCGCGGCGTGGCTTCGCTGGGCAACTTTCCGTATTACCTGGTGAGCAACAACCCGAACGTCAAGACCATTGCCGACTTCACCGAGAAAGACCGCATCGCCGTGCCGGCCGTCGGGGTATCGGTGCAGTCGCGCGTGCTGCAATTTGCCTCGGCCAAGCTGTGGGGTGACGCCCAGTTCAACAAGCTCGACAAGATCAGCGTGGCCGTGCCTCACCCCGACGCCACTGCCGCCATCATCGGCGGCGGCACCGAGATCAGCGCACACTTCGGCAACCCGCCGTTCCAGGAGCAGGAGCTGGCCGGCAACCCGAAGGCGCACATCGTGCTCAATTCGTACCAGGTGCTGGGCGGTCCCTCCTCGGCCACGGTGCTGTACGCCACCGAGAAATTCCGCAAGGACAACCCCAAGACCTACGACGCCTTCGTCGCCGCGCTCGACGACGCGGCCAGGTTCATCGCCGCCAATCCCGAGCAGGCCGCCGACATCTACCTGAAGGTCAACAAGGGCAACACCGACCGCAAGCTGCTGTTGCAGATCATCAAGAACCCCGAGGTGCAGTTCAAGATCGGCCCGCAGAACACCTATGCGCTGGCCGAGTTCATGCATCGCGTGGGGGCCATCAAGAACAAGCCGGCCTCGGTGAAGGATTACTTCTTCGACGACCGTCACATCCAGGGAGGCAGCTGACATGCCATCGATCCGACCATTCATCCCGGCCCTGCTGGCCGGCGTCACCGCCCTGGCCCTGGCCGGCGCGGCCCGGGCCGAAGGCCAGATCCGCATCGCCCAGCAGTTCGGCATCGGCTACCTGATCCTGGACGTGGTGCAAGACCAGAAGCTGATCGAAAAGCAGGGCAAGAAGGAAGGACTCGACATCAAGGTCGAATGGACCAGCCTGTCGGGCGCCACCGGCATGAACGAGGCGCTGCTGGCCGGTGCGCTGGATGTGGTATCGGCCGGGGCGCCACCGGCGCTGGTGCTGTGGGACCGCACCCGCGGACGCCAGAACGTCAAGGCCATCGCTTCGCTGGGCTCGATGCCCAACTACCTGCTGTCGAACAATCCCAAGGTGAAGTCGGTCAAGGACTTGAGCGACAAGGACCGCATCGCGGTGCCGGCCGCAGGCGTGGGCTACCAGTCGCGCACGCTGCAGATCGAAACCGCCAGGTTGTACGGCAAGGACGACTACAAGCGCTTCGATGCCATCACCGTCAGCCTGTCGCATCCCGACGCCACGGCCGCATTGATCTCGGGCGGCTCCGAGATCAATGCCCATTTCTCGAGCCCGCCGTTCCAGTACCAGGCGCTGGAAAACAAGAACGTGCACAAGGTGATCAGCTCCTATGACATCCTGGGCGGGCCGGCCACCTTCAACTTCCTGTACGGCACGCAGAAGTTCCACGACGAAAACCCCAAGACCTACCGGGCCTTCTATAACGCGCTGGTCGAGGCCGCCGAATTCATCCGCAACAACAAGGCGCGCGCGGCCGATACCTTCATCCGCGTGCAGAAGTCCAAGCTGTCGCCGGAGTTCGTGCGCAAGATCGTCGAGGATCCCGAAATCAACTTCACGGTTTCGCCCGAGCGCAGCTTCGTGTACGCCGAGAAGCTCCATGAGATCGGCGTGCTCAAGCACCGTGCCAGCTCCTGGAAAGATTACTTCTTCGAGGAAGCCTATGCCCAGCCCGGCAGCTGAAACGACGTCGCCGCTGTTGCAGGTGGGCCAGGTCAGCCTGCAATACCGCACCGCCCAGGCGGTGGTGCAGGCCACGCATGAAGTCAGCTTCGACGTCTATCCGGCCGACCGCTTCGTGCTGCTGGGGCCCTCGGGCTGTGGCAAGTCCAGCCTGCTCAAGTCGGTGGCCGGCTTCTTGCCGCCGGCCCAGGGCGAGATCAGGCTGGACGGCAAGCTCATCGAGCAACCGGGTCCGGACCGCATCGTGGTGTTCCAGGAGTTCGACCAGTTGCCGCCCTGGAAGACGGTCCTGGCCAACGTCATGTTTCCACTGCTGGCCTCGCGCACGCTGGGTCGCCGCGAAGCCACCGACCGCGCCCGCCACTACCTGGACAAGGTCGGCCTGTCACGCTTTGCCGATGCCTATCCGCATACCCTGTCGGGCGGCATGAAGGCGCGCGTGGCGATCGCCCGGGCGCTGGCGATGCAACCGAAGATGCTGTTGATGGACGAACCCTTCGCCGCACTCGATGCGCTGACCCGGCGCAAGATGCAGGAAGAATTGCTGATCCTGTGGGAAGAAGTGCGCTTTACGCTGCTGTTCGTGACCCATTCGATCGAGGAAGCGCTGGTGGTGGGCAACCGCATCCTGCTGCTGTCGCCGCACCCGGGCCGGGTACGGGCCGAGATCAACAGCCACCAATACGACCTGTCCAGCCTGGGCGGGGTCGACTTCCAGCAGACCGCGCAACGCATCCATCGCCTGTTGTTCGACGAAGGCCAGGCGCCGGCGGCCGCCCAGCCCATCAATTTCAGCGACGTTCGCTTTTCGTACTGAGCCGCTACCCCACTCCAAGGTGACACCATGAGCCTGACGCCCCCCGTGCGGGACGAATATGAACTGCCGCTGGCGCCGTTGCCTGGCGTGGCGCTGGCGCGCCGCCTGTCGCTGCCGCAGCGGATCTGGCAGCAGGCCTGGGTGCGCAAGACCCTGATCCTGGTACTGCTGGCATTGATATGGGAGGGCTTTGGTCGCTGGCAGGACAACGACCTGCTGTTGCCCACCTTCGCCCAGACCGCCGGTGCCTTCTTCGATGGCCTGGCCAGCGGCGAATTGCTCACCAAGACCTGGCTGTCGTTGCAGGTGCTGCTGAAGGCGTACCTGTTGGGGATCGTGGCGGCCTTCGTGCTGACCACACTGGCCGTGTCGACCCAGTTCGGCCGTGACCTGCTCAGCACCCTGACCTCGATGTTCAATCCCTTGCCGGCCATCGCGCTGCTGCCGATCGCCTTGCTGTGGTTCGGACTGGGGCAGGGCAGCCTGATCTTCGTGCTGGTGCACTCGGTGCTCTGGGCACTGGCTGTCAACACCTACGCCGGTTTTCTGGGCGTATCCGACACCTTGCGCATGGCAGGCCGCAACTACGGCCTGCGCGGCCTGCCGTTCGTGCTGCAGGTACTGGTGCCGGCGGCGCTGCCATCGATCCTGGCCGGGCTGCGCATCGGCTGGGCCTTCGCCTGGCGCACCCTGATCGCGGCCGAACTGGTGTTCGGCGCCACCAGCGGCAAAGGGGGGCTCGGCTGGTACATCTTCCAGAACCGCAACGAACTCTATACCGACAAGGTGTTTGCCGGGCTGGTGATGGTGATCCTGATCGGCCTGCTGGTGGAAAACCTGGTGTTCAACACGCTCGAGCGCCTGACGGTGAAACGGTGGGGGATGCAGCGGTAGATGTTCGCCACGACCGCTTGAACCGAGTAGCAGAAGATTTACCGATGACTTCCGAATATTGACTTGAAATTCGGAGGTCATTGTTGCATTGAGGGAGACTTCATCCCATGCACATCCTCCCTATTCCGTCGCGAAAGACAGCGCGCTCCATCCTTGGTGCGTTTCTTCTATTTTCCCAGCTGAACTGTCTGGCCAACAATCTGGACACGCCCGCCGACGAACTCGCCCAGGTGAACACCTTCGCGCTGGGTTACGTTGGCTTTGTCAGCCATATCAGCGCTGAAGAATACCTGTACCGCAGCGTGCAAGGTTCTGCCAACGCCACTGCTGCGTTCACCGCAATTGTCCGCTCCCCCTCCGCTACGCCCGAAGGCAAGGCCTACGCGGCTTGCGGGCTTTGGCACGCTTCAAGGTTTCTATTCACCCAGGAAATGCTCCATCTGCGTCAGCGCAATGCAGAAGTCTCTGTATTGCGTGCAGATATTTTGAGAAAGGAAAAACTGACTGATCTGATTGATCGCATTGAAAAACATGGCTGCAGTAATTTTTAGGATGATACCGATGAAACCCCTTGAAGAACCTGGACTAAGCGATGTAGCAGGAAGCATGAATTTATCGAATGGCCGCCTTTCCGATAACGTTCTTGATATCCGAGGCCTCAATATGGGGGATTGGATTGATGCCAATAACATGTGTTGGAGTCCCTACACGGACTCATACAATATGTTCTTTGGGATTCCATCTAGTGATGGGCCTCATTTCTGAAGCCATCATTCCCGAAAATCTTTAACGAACGTCAGCATTGAACAGCATCGGCAGCCTACCGTCACCCACGCATATCCTTAGGCGATCATGCCTACCGCTCCTAGCACGCATATGCCGCATAAGATAATTCCGTTCAAACCAGCTTCTGCGCCTTCAGCATCTTCCTGACGATCGCCTCGAAGAAGATCACTGCGAAGCCATCATTGCGGATCAGTTGCTGCGTCAGGTCCGCACACTTCTGCCGCACCTCGTCGGCAAGCTGGACATCCTCGCCGCCCATGGCGCGACCAGCAGACTGGATCTCGGCGGCCCGCTGCACCGTCCACAGCAGGAAGAAAGTACGCTGGATGTCGCGCTCGCACACCGCCACGCCGTGGTTGCGCAGCACCAGGATGTGCTTCTGGCCCAGGCTCTGCAGCATGCGCTCCTTTTCCTCGGCGAACAGCGTGATGCCTTCGAATTCGTGATAGCCGATGCGGCCATACAGCTGGGCGCCGTAGAAGTCGTTGTGCTCGAAGCCTGACTTCTTCATCGTCACCGCTGAGATCGGGGTGGTGTGCGTATGGATGACGCAATGCAGGTCGTCACGCGCGCCGTGGATCGCGCTATGCAGCGCAAACCCGGCCGGGTTGGCCTTGTAGTCCGAGGGCTCCACCAGGTTGCCGTCCAGCCCCACCTTGAGCAGGTTGGCGGGCGTCACCTCGTTGTAGTTGAGCGCGAACGGGTTCACCAGGTAGTGGTTGTCGGGGCTCGGCACGCGGGCCGAGATATGGTTGAAGATCATCTCGGTCCAGCCCAGGTAATCCACCAGCCGGTAACAGTGCGCCAGCTCGATGCGTACCGCCCATTCCTCGTCGCTGCAGTGGGCTGGCTGCTGCGCGCCATAACTGAATTGCATGATGCTCATGGTTGTGCTCCCGAAAGACTGAGATGTTGGTTTTGTGCCGTGATGCCGCGAAAGCGTGCCAGCGACACCACCGCCCGCGTGATCGGCATGGGCACCGCAAAGCGATCGGCCAGCTCCAGCACCGCGTCGCCGATGGCGGCCAGTTCCAGTGGCCGGCCGCGCTCGAGGTCCTGCAGCATCGAGGTGCGAAATGCCCCCATGGCTTCCCCCAGCTGGACAAAGGTCAGCGGGTCGATCTCGACCCGCGCACCGTAGCTCGATGCCACCAGCAAGGTCTCGCGCATGATCTGGCTGACCACCTCGCGCAGTTCGGCGCGCCCATACAGCTGCTCCAGCGTGCCTTCGGTAATCACCGACAGCGGGTTGGTGCTGAGATTGGCGATGATCTTGGTCCATAGCTTGTCGCGAATACGGTCGGTCGCCCGGGCCTCGATACCGGCGTCCTCGATGGCGGCCCGCACCCGCAGCAGGCGATCGCTCATCTCGCCGGACGGCTCGCCCAGCACGATCAGGTGCGGATTGACCGACTTGATCACGCCCGGCTCGATCACCTCGGCGGTAATGAACAGCACGCTGCCGATCAACTGCGTCAGCGGCACCGCCTGCGCCAGCACGCCATCGGGGTCGACCGCCTGCACGGTATTGCCGTCGAAGCGCCCGCCCTCGCGGTGGAAATACCACCAGGGCACGCCGTTGTTGGTCGGGATCACGACCGTCTGGCTGCCGATCAATGGCGCCAGTCGTGGCAACAGGCCGGCCATGTCCTGGCTCTTGGCGCATACCAGGATCAGGTCCTGGACGCCGAAATCGGGCTGGTCGCTGGCCGCAGGGCGGGCATGCGTGACGCCATGCAGGTCGTGCAGGGTCAGGCCCTGGTCACGGATGGCCTGCAACGTCCGGCCGCGCGCCAGCACGCTGACCTGGTGCCCGGCCGCTGAAAGCCGCACGGCCAGCGTACCGCCGATGGCGCCGGCGCCGGCGATGCAGATGCGCAGTGGCGTGGCGGTGGTGGTGGGGTGGGGTGTGCTCATATGATCAACCGGCCAGCTGGTCCTGGTGTTTGCCCGACAGGCCCAGATAGGCCTCGATGACACGGGGGTCGTGGGCCAGCTGGCTGGCCGGGCCGTGCATCTTGATTTCGCCGTTTTCCAGCACGTAGCCGTAGTCGGCCACCTGCAGCGCGGCGCGCGCGTTCTGCTCCACCAGCAGGATCGACACCCCGCGTCGGCGCAGCTCGGCGATGATGCGGAAGATCTCGCGCACGATCAGCGGCGCCAGCCCCAGGCTCGGCTCGTCCAGCATCAGCAACCTGGGCTTGGCCATCAGCGCGCGCCCGACCGCCAGCATCTGGCGCTCGCCACCCGACAGCGTGCCGGCTTGCTGGCCGCGCCGTTCGCGCAGCCGCGGAAAAAGCGTATAGACCTCCTCCAGCGTGGCGGCATGATCGCGCAGGCCAGTGCGGTAGCGCTGGAAGGCACCCAGCATCAGGTTGTCCTCGATGTTCATCTCGGCAAACAGCTCGCGCTTCTCGGGCACCAGCGTCATGCCGGCGGCGACCATTTCCTCGACCTCGGGCGAAGTGCGGATGGTGCCGTCGAAGGCCATCGTGCCACGTGACGGCAGCACCCCCATGATGGCCGACAGCAGCGTGGTCTTGCCGGCGCCGTTGGGTCCGATGACGGTGACGATCTTGCCCTGCTCGACACTGACGTCGATGCCCGAGAGCACCTGCACCCGGCCATAGCCGGCGGCCAGGTCGCGTACTTCCAATACCTTATTGGCCATGTTGGACTCCTGCCACGGCGACGGCCTGCGGCTCTTCGTCGGCCACGCCGAGATACGCCTCGAGCACGGCCTGGTTGTTCTGGATCTCCTCGGGCAGGCCTTCGGCGATCTTCTGGCCGAAGTCCATCACCACGATGCGATCGACCAGCTCCATGACGAAATCCATGTCGTGCTCCACCAGCAGGATCGCCATGCCCTCGCCGCGCAGCTTGCGCAACAGGTCGCCCAGGGCCTGCTTCTCGCCCAGGCGCAGGCCGGCGGCGGGCTCGTCGAGCAGCAGCAGGCAGGGGTCGGCCGCCAGCGCGCGGGCAATCTCGAGAATACGCTGCTGGCCCAGCGACAGGGCACCGGCCAGCTCGAACATCTGTTCTTTCAAGCCGACCCGTTCGATCTGGCGCGCCGCCTCGGCCAGGATGCGCGCCTCTTCCTTGCGGTCCAGCCGCAATATCGACGACAGCACCCCACACTTGCCGCGCAGGTGGGCACCGATGGCGACGTTTTCCAGCACCGTCATGCGCGACATCAATCGCACATGCTGGAAGCTGCGGCTCATGCCCAGGCCGGCGATATGGCGCGAGCCGCGACCGGTGACTTCATGGCCGCGAAACTGGACGCTGCCCGAGGTCGGCGTATCCACGCCCGATACCTGGTTGAACAGCGTCGACTTGCCGGCGCCGTTGGGGCCGATCAGCGCCAGCACTTCGCCGGCCAGCACCTTCAGGCTCATGTCGTTGTTGGCCACCAGGCCGCCGAAGCGCCGGGTGACGTGGCGCACATCCAGCACCACCTCGGCCGGATGGGGCATCTCGCGCCGCGGCAGCGGTTCGGCGCCGGGGTCCAGCGCCAGTGGTCGCCCGCGCACCGGTACCAGTCTGGCCAGGTAGGGCCAGATGCCATCGCGCGAGCGCTGCAGCAAGACCACGATCAGCAAGCCGAAGACGATGGTCTCGAAGTTGCCAGAGCGTCCCAGGATCGCCGGCAGCAAACCCTGCAGCCATTCCTTGAGCACCACGATCACGGCCGAGCCCAGCACCGCACCCCATACGTGCGCGGCGCCCCCCAGCACCGCCATGAACAGGTAGTCGATGCCGAAACCCAGGCCGAACGGCGACGGATTGATGAAGCGTTGCATATGCACATACAGCCAGCCCGACAACGCCGCCAGCACCGCCGCGATGACGAAGATGACGATGCGCGAACGGGCCGTGTCGATGCCCATCGCCTCGGCCATCACCATGCCCCCCTTGAGGGCGCGGATGGCACGTCCTTCGCGCGAATCGAGCAGGTTGTTGAGGCCGGCCACCACGGCGATCACCGCCACCCAGATCAGCCCGTACATGGCGCGGTCCGACGCCAGCAGCACGCCGAACAGCGAAATCGACGGAATGCCCGACATGCCGGTCTGGCCACCCATGCTGTCGAGGGTGCCGAAGATGAAGTACATGCTGATGCCCCAGGCGATCGTGCCCAGCGGCAGGTAGTGGCCCGACAGCTTGAGCGTGACCATGCCCACCAGCAGCGCCAGCACCGCCGTCACCAGCAAGGCCATCGCCAACGCGGCCCACGGCGTGTGCATCCAGGCCAGGGCGTCGGGCAGCGGCAGCACCGACGCCGAGAAGGCCGCCGAGACATAGGCGCCGACGCCGACGAAGGCAGCCTGGCCGAAACTGGTCAGGCCCGCCACGCCGGTGAGCAGCACCAGTCCCAGCACCACCAGCGAGGCCAGGCCGATGTTGTTGAGCAGGGTCATGGTGAACGGCGGCAATACGAACGGCGCCACCAGCAGCAGCAACGCGAACACCGCCAGCACGGCACGGGAAGAAACGGGATGCTTCATTCTTCGTCCTCCACATGACGGCTCGACAGCGAACGCCACAGCAGGATCGGGATGATCAGGACAAACACGATGATTTCCTTGTAGGCGCTGGCCCAGAAGGTGGAGAACGATTCGATCAGGCCGATGGCGACGGCACCGATGGCGGCGGCAGGGTAACTGACCAGGCCGCCGAAGATGGCGCCGACGAAACCCTTGAGGCTGATCAGGAAACCAGAGTCGTAGTAGATGGTGGTGAGCGGGGCGATCAGCACCCCCGACACCACGCCGATGAGCGAAGCCAGGAAGAACATCGCCTTGCCGGCGAACACCGGCGAAATGCCCATCAGGCGCGCCCCCATGCGATTGAGGGCGGCCGCGCGCAGCGCCTTGCCGTACAGGGTGCGCTCGAACATCCCGAACAGCCCCACGATCAGCAGCAGCGACACGCAGATGACCCACAATGCCTGGCTGCTCAGGCGCAGCGAACCGACCTCGAGCGCGGCATCGGTGAAGGGCGCGGTGCGCGCGCCTTCCGGGCCGAACACCAGCAAGGCCACGCCGACCAGCGCCACGTGGGCCGCGATCGAGACGATCAGCAGCACCAGCGGCGAGGCGCTGGCGATGGGCTGGAACACGATGCGATACAGCAGCGGCCCCATCGGCACCAGCAGCAGCAAGGTCATGGCGACCTGCAACGGCATCGGCATGCCGACCCAGGGCAGGGCCAGCGCGGCCCAGGCGACCAGCGCCGCATAGATCAGCTTGGCCGGCAACCAGGGGCTGATGCGGCGACGGCCGGCGCGCCACATGTCGAACACGTCACAGGCGGCGGCGGCCAGGCACAGCGCCACCAGCAGCCAGGCCACCGTCAGGGGCTGGCCATTTTGCATCATGCCCATGGTCAGGGCGCCGAACGAGACGAATTCGCCCTGGGGAATCAACAGGATGCGGGTGACCGTAAACACCAGCACGATCGACAAGGCCAGCAGCGCATAGATGGCGCCGTTGGTGATGCCGTCCTGTCCCAGCAGGGCCGCGATTTGAAAATTCATTGCACCTTCCTTGGTGAGCCTGTGTGCGCCTCCGATACGGGACCTCGCCCCCCCGGACGAACCGCATCCGATATTGCCGGGTGCGGTTCGTACCGGTAGCCGCATGGCGGCGTATCGGACGGCGGCAAGCCGTTACTTCAACAACGTCCAGTTGCCGTTCTTGACCGTGATCAGCTCGCGACCGCGCTCGTCGAAGCCGCTGTGGTCGGCCGCGCTCATGTTGTAGACGCCCTGGGTGCCCACCAGCTCCTTGGTGTTTTCCAGCGCGTCACGCAAGGCGGCACGAAACTCCTTGGTGCCTGGCTTGCCCTTCTTGGCCGCGGTCGGGATCGCCTGCTGCAACAGCAGGCCGGCGTCATACACATTGGCGCCGAAGGTCGCCGGTACGCTGCCGTACATCTTCTTGTAGGCGTCGACGTAGTCGGTGGCCACCTTCTTGGACGGATTGCCGTCGAAGATCTCCGGCAGCACCAGCATCAGGCTGGCCGCCAGGATGGTGCCTTCGACCTTGTTCTTGCCCAGCTGCAGGAAGGCCGGCAGGGCCGCACCGTGGGTCTGGTACATCTTGCCCTTGTAGCCCTGGTCGTAAAGCGTGGTCTGCGGCAACACGGTGGCCGCACCGGGCGCGGCCACCAGCACGGCATCGGGATTGGCGGCCATGATCTTGAGCGTCTGCGCGGTCACCGACGTGTCGGTGCGCTGGTAGCGCTCGTTGGCCACGATCTTGATGTTGTTCTTGGCTGCCAGTTCCGAGAAGACCTTGCCCCAGTTCTCGCCGAACGGGTCGTTGATGGTCATGAAGCCGACCGTCTTGACCTTGGTGCGCACCATCTGCTCGACCAGCGCCTTGGCGATCAGGTCGTCGTTCTGGGTGGTCTTGAAGACCCACTTCTTCTGCTCGGTCATGGGCAACACCACGGCGGCGGTGCCCACCGGGGCCAGCATCGGCACGCCGGCCTCGGCCACGAACGAGATCACGCCCATCGCATTGGGCGAACCGCTGGGTCCGATGATGGCGTCGACGTTGTATTCGGCGATGAGCTTCTTGACCTCGGTGACCGACTTGGTCGGGTCGCTGGCATCGTCGAGCGAGATGTATTCGATCTTCAGGTCGCCGGCCTTGGTCGGCAGCAGCGGCACGGTGTTCTTCTGTGGAATGCCCACCAGCGAAACCGGGCCGGTCGACGAAGTCACCACGCCGATCTTGATCTGGGCGTGGACGGGTGTGGCGGCGAGCGCCACGAGCGCCACGGCGGCGGCGATCAAACTCTTGTGCAGCATGTTTTTTTCTCCCTTGGTGAGTGAAGCGAGCTACAGGTTGCAGATCAATGTCGACAGTCTGACAGGACTCAACGCATGAACAGGCCACCGTTGATGTCGAGGCAGGTTCCGGTGGCCGCTGCCGCCTCGGGCGAGGCCAGCAGCAACACCGCATCGGCGATGAAATCGGGTTCGCCCAATGCCTTGACCGGGATGTTCTGGATGGTCGCGGCCAACTTGTCGGCCGGGACGATCTCCCGCACGATGGGCAGCTCCAGCGGACCCGGCGAGATGGCATTGACGGTCACGCCGTTGGCCGCCAGTTCCCGCGCGAACACCTTGGTCAGGGTCAGCACGCCGCCCTTGGCCGCCGCATAGTGGGCCCCGGTCGCGGTGCCGCCATTCTGGCCCGCCAGCGAAGCGATATTGACGATGCGTCCGTATCCCCGTTCGGCGAAACGCTTGCCGAACACCTGGCACGCAAGAAACGTGCCTTTCAGGTTGATGGCGGTGACGTCGTCGAATTCCTCGGGGGTGATGTCCATCAATGCGGCCACGCGCGACTGTCCGGCGTTGTTGACCAGTACCGCCGCGCCGCCCCAGCGCAATTCGATGGCATCGCAGGCGGCGATGAAATCGGGCTTGCGGCGTACATCCAGCGCCAGCGCCATGGCGCTGGCGCCACTGGCGTCGAGGCTGGCGGCCACAGTGGAGACCAGTTCCAGGTCGACGTCGGCCAGCGCCACCTTGTAGCCGGCAGCGTGCATCTTGCGCGCGATGCGCTCTCCCAGGCCACGGGCGGCGCCCGTGACCAATGCAATCTTCTTGTCCATGGGGTGCATCATGCCTGGATGATCAGCGCGCGACCGACGCGGGCCTCGATCTTGCCGTACTTCCAGAGCCGATGCTCGCCTACCATGGTGGTGCGAAACAGGTTGCAGGCGGCCACCACGGTATCCATGTCGACCACGTCGGCCATGATGTAGAAGGTCCAGGGGGCGGCGTCGGACTTGCCTACCATCAGGCGGTCGTCGTCCATGGTACCGATGACGTCGATGCCATCCATCCTGGCCAGCGCGGTCATCATCTCGCCGTAGGCCTTCCAGACCGGGCCGGTCTCGGTAGCCGGCAGGTCGAAGAAGTTCTGGGTGACGCCTACGCAGAACAGGACGCGCAGTGCTTCTTTTTCAGTGGCTTGGGTCATGCATTTTCTCCTTCGGAAATTTGGATCGGCAAGGCCGGTTCACAGGAAGCCGGGCATCGGCGGCACGCCCAGCGTGACCGCACCAGCGCCATCGTAGATGCCTTCGCCCAGGAAGGCATGCTGCTTGACCACGGCGGCGTCGCGCAGGTAGCGCTGCAACGGATGGTGATTGTAGATGGCGGTGGTGCCGGCCAGGCCAAACATGCTTTGTACCACTTCGTTGCCGACCCGGGCGATCTCGACGGCCGTCAGGCGCAGCATGCTGACCTGCTCGGGCGTGACCGGCTTGCCGGCCAGGATCGATTGCCAGACCTCGTGGGTCACTTCGTACAGGAAGGCACGCGCCGAGCGCAGGTGCGCCTCGGCCTTGGCCACCTCGATACGCACGTAAGACCGGTCGGCCAGTTTCGGCGCGCCCGTGATGGCCACCCGGCCGCCGGACATCTGGTTGATCTCGTCGATGGCGGCACGGGCGATGCCCAGGTTGACCACGCCCAGCACCTGCGCCGCATAGGCGATGGTGGGATAGCGGTACAGCGGTTCGTCGATGGTCGGCACGCCGCCGCGGATGAAGGTCCACTCGTCGGCCACGAACTTGTCGCTTACCCGCAGGTCATGGCTGCCGGTGCCGCACAGGCCCATGACGTCCCAGTTGTCGACGATCTCGACCTGCGCCGGCGGCAGCACCGCGGTACGCGGCTTGGCGCCGGGCTGGCCGGGCACCGCCGCCCCGATGCCCACGCCCAGCATGTCGGCGCCCTTGCAGCCGCTGGCGAACTTCCAGGTGCCATTGACCTGCCAGCCGCCGTCGACCTGGGTCGCGGGCTGGATCGGGAACAGGCCGCCGGCGAACACCAGGTCGGGCGAATCGGCATACAGCTTGGCCTGGGTTTGCTTGGGCAAGGCGGCCAGGTAGACCGAGGCCGAGCCGAAGCTGGCCACCCAGCCCACCGAGCCGTCGGCTTCGGAAATCTTCTCGATCAGCTGCAGGAAGGCGGTCGGCGCCAGGCCGCTGCCGCCGAAGCACTGCGGCGTGGCGGCGCGATACACGCCCAGCTTCTTGAGCCTGGAAATGAATTCACGGGGCACGAAGCGCTGGCGGCCGAATTCGTCGCGCCGGGCGCGGATCTCGCTGAACAACTGTGTCATTGCCTCATCCTCGCTGGCCGCCAGGGCGGCCGGTGCTTCCATTGCGGACATTCGTTTCTCCAAGATCGCGGTACTGCATCGGGTGACGGCCGGCAAGCCACGGCGTGCGGCAGGCTGTCATTGTTGGCAATCGAGTGTAGGCAGCGCGCCGTCCCGGTTCAATCGGGACGGCCGGGGAATTTTTAGGGGTAACCGGGCAGCGCGCTAAAGAAATCCCCTAGGGCACGACCCGGCCGGCACGGCGGGCTTAGAATGGGGCGCGTTCCATCGTCCAATGCCCGTCATGACCACCACCACCGAACCACCGATGCGCTTCGACCTGGCCGACTTCAAGCGCATGATGCAAGCGCTGTCGGTCTGCATCATCCTGCACGATGCCCAGACCAAGGCTATCCTGTGGGCCAACCCTTCGGCCTGCGAGGTACTGGGTTTTACGCTGGAAGAACTGCTGCCGCTGAAGGCACCCGACATGAGCCGTCGCTCGCACGAATACCGGCGCGAGATCGGCCGCAAGTGGCTGCATGACGCGGTACTGCGCGGACGCAACATGGTCGAGTGGTGCTACCGGGCCAAGAACGGCGATGAAATCATGTCGGAGGCCATCGCCACGCTGGTGTCGCTGTCCGAACGCGATGTGATCATGGTGCAGTTTCGCGACATTGCCAGCGAGGAACTCATCAAGCGCGAGATGAAGCGGCTGGAATCGCGCCTCAAGGAATTCATGCAGGACTCCGACGAAGGGGTGGCGGTGCTGCGTGCCGACGGCGGCATCGAATACATCAGCGACGCCGGGCGCAAGCTGCTGGGTGTGCGCCCCGGCCAGCATCCGCCCAAGAACTTCGCCCAGATGTGCAGCGACAGTTCGCGCGAGGAACTGCTCGAGTTGCTGACGCTGGCGCTGCCGGACGCGATCTCGTTTCCGATCCGTTACCAGCTGCTGCAGAAGAATGGCGCCGTGCGCTGGCACCAGGCGACCTGCCGCTACATCGAGATCGAGAACGACCTCAAGGGGCACCTGCTGCATTTTCATGACGTCACCGACCAGGTCGAGGCCGAAGAGGCGCGACGGCGCGACCAGACCGCGCTCGAGTACCTGGCCCGCCACAACGCCATGGGCGAGATGGCCACCGCAATTGCCCACGAACTGAGCCAGCCGCTGGCGGCGATCCGCAATTTCCTCGAAGGCTCGATATTGCGCATCGAGAACAACGCCGCGCTGCGCGAACACGCCGACGGTATCGCCTGGGGCCTGCACAATGCAGGACGCCAGGTCGACCATGCCGCCGCCATCATCAAGAGCGTGCGCGAATACGTGGTCAAGCTGGAACAGACCGAGACCGTGATCGACCTGTGCGAGATCGTCGGCGAGGTGCGTTACTTCATCGAGCTCAAGGCCGCCGAGGCGGGCGTGGCCGTCACCATCGCGCCGGGCTCGCTGGCCTTGCCGGTGAGCTGCGAGAAGGTGCTGATCGGCCAGGTGATCCTGAACCTGGCGTTCAATGCGATCGAGGAGATGAGCCGCTTCGACGCCCCCTTGCGCCGTATCGAGATCAGCTGCGAGCGCGACGGCCAGACCGCGTTGCTGAAGGTGTGCGACCAGGGCGGGGGACTCGAGGCCGGCCACCGCGAACGGCTCTTCGATGGCTTCTTCTCGTCCAAGGTGAGCGGCAACGGCATCGGACTGGCGCTGTGCAAGAACATCGTCGCGCGCCATCGGGGCGACATCTGGGCGCAACCGGCACAACCTCGCGGCACCTGCTTTTGCTTCACCCTTCCGTTGGTGAAAAACCACATCTAAAGATACCTTTAGCCACGCGCCCGATTGGTGATCGGGCGCACCCGGCTGGTGCCGATGGCCCCGCCCGGCCCCTTGCGACCGACCCGGCTGCACCTCATTAGAGAAAAAAGGCCTGCCCCGGCGGCCCATCAGTGGCGCTTATCAGCGTGATCCAACGCGCCAATTTGATCTGGCGCAAAGCCCATCCCTACCATCGGACCTGCATGACGTCGTCGTGATCTGCATCGACCTCGACGCGGCACGTTGTGTGGACACACATTGTGCACAGACGTGTACACACTCAACAGGCAACACTACAGGGAGCGTAATCAACATGAAGAAGAAACTGCTGGTCGCAGCCACGCTGGCGGCATGTACGACAATGGCGCACGCCCAGAGCAGCGTCACCATCTACGGCCTGATCGATATCGGCTTGACCTATTACTCCAGCGCCCGCACCACCGCCACCGGCGGCAATGCGTCGCTGCTGCGCATGGACAGCGGTATCGCCCAGGGCAGCCGGATCGGCTTCAAGGGCACCGAAGACCTCGGCGGCGGCCTGTCGGCCTTCTTCACCCTGGAAACCGGTTTCGGCGCCGATGACGGCAGCCTGGGCCAGGGCGGCCTGATCTTCGGTCGCCAGTCGTTCGTCGGCATCAACAGCAAGAGCTGGGGTTCGGTGAGCCTGGGTCGCCAGTACGACTTCATGGCCAACCTCGGCGGCCAGTACGCCATGGGCGCGCTGTCGCCCGCCGGTTCGTTCGCCTGGGGCCTGCATGCCGATGCCGCCAACGGTGGCGCGCTCAACAACCACATCTACGCCGGCGACCGTACCAACAATTCGATCAAGTACGCCAGCAACAAGATCGGCGGCTTCTCGTTTGGCGCCATGTACGGTTTCGGTGAAGTCGCCGGCAACAATACCGCCGGCCGCACCATCAGCGCCACCGGCCAGTACGACGCGGGGGCGTTCAGCGGCGCGCTGTCGTACACCGACATCAAGGACGCCACCGGCAATGCGGCGACCCGCATGTACGGTGGCGGCGCCAGTTACCAGCTGGGTGCCTTCAAGCTGTTCGGTATCGCGACCCAGGTCAAGAACACCGGTACCAGCGCCAAGGACACCACCTATGAACTGGGCACGGTCTATGCATTGACACCGCTGTGGGACCTGGCCGGCGCCTATCAATTCCAGAAGCGCAGCCAGGGTATCGGCAATGCACAGGCCGTCATCGCCATGCTCGACTACAAGATCTCCAAGCGTACCGATCTGTATGTCGGCGCCGTGTATGACCGCGACAAGGGTTATCGCGCCTATCCGGTCACCGGTGGTGGTATCCAGTCGGCAACCGGCAACCAGAGCGCCGTGCGCATGGGTATCCGCCACCGCTTCTGATGCCGCTTGATGGAAGTCTGAAATAGTCTGAGGAAGAATGCCCGCTCGAATGACATCCGGCGGGCATTCGAGTTTTGATCAGCTGCTACGGCCGTACTGTTGCAGCAGGTCGATGAAGATCTGGCGCAGCCAGCTGTTGCCGGCGTCGTTGTCGAAGGCCTGGTGCCAATGCAAGGTGACATCCACGGTCGGGATTTCGACCGGCAGTTGATACGACACGAACGACTCCGGGTGCTCGCTCTGGAACAGCTTGGCAATGCGCAGCGGCACCGTGGCGACCAGGTTGGATTTTTCGAGGATGCGCGGCAGTACCGTGAAGTGCGGGATCGACAGGCTGATCTTGCGCTGCACGCCAAGGCCGCGAAACGAGTTCTCGACCTGGTGATGACTGCTTTCGGCCGACTCCACCAGCACATGCGACATGGCCAGGAATTCGTCGAGCTCGAGGTGCCGGCGCTGCGGCAGGTCGTCGCGACGCCGCATCAGGCAGACATAGTTTTCGCGAAACAGCAGTTCGTAGTGGGTCACCGGCTTGAGCGCGGGCAGGTTGCCGAAGGCAAAGTCGAGCTGGCCGGTGCGCAGCGCCTCCTCGAGATGGGCCGGCGCCACCTGCTCGACCTGCAGGCGCGAGCCCGGCGCCTGTTGAGTGAGGATTTCGCACAGGTCCGGCAGGAACATCATCTCGGCCACATCGGTCATCGAAGCCCGGAACACCCGGGTGCTGGTGGCCGGGTCGAAGCGCTCGGTATAGCGCAGCGCGTCCTGCACCGCCTGCAGCGCACGACTGATGGGCTTGGCCAGTTCGGTCGCCGTGGGCGTGGGCTGCATGCCGTCCTTGGTGCGGATGAACAGCGGGTCGTCGAAGATCTGCCGCAGGCGGCCCAGCGCATAACTGACCGCCGGCTGCGACAGGTGCAGGCGGTTGCCGGCCAGGGTCAGGCTGCGCTCTTCGGCAATGGCCTGGAAGACGCGCAGCAGGTTCAGATCCATGTTGTTGAAGGTGGCCATCGCAGTCTTTCGGAAGGGGTGATGACAGCGGCGAAAACAGGGCGAGGGCGGCCGGAGAAGGGCTGGCGGCTGCATTCATGCTGTTTATGAGAATAATATTCTACATCAATTTGATCTATTTTAATGCGGATTCTAGAATGCATTCGAACAGCCAAAGGCGCTCGTCACCGACGGGCCCAGGGTTGATCGAATGCATCCGGCGCCAGCCAGGTTTTCCCAGCGCGCCTCTTAGCAACGCTTCATCGATACGGATGCACCATGACACCTGAGCCAATTCGTCCCGAGGGGACAGACCGCACCGTACCCGGCACCGGGCATGCATTGCTGTCGCGCTTTCACCTGGGCGGCAGCGGCCCGACCGTCGCCATCAAGGACTGCATCGACATTGCCGGCATGGCCAGCTGCGGCGGCAGCGCGGCGCTGGCCGACGCCGCGCCGGCCGAGGCCCATGCCGACGTGGTGCGCCTGCTCATCGATGCCGGCTGGCAGATCACCTCGCGCGCCAACATGCACGAGCTGGCCTACGGCATGACCGGCATCAACGAATGGAACGGCACCCCGCTCAACCCGCAGGATCCCACCCGCATGCCCGGCGGTTCGTCGAGCGGCTCGGCCTCGGCCGTGGGCGCCGGCCTGGTCGACCTGTCGATCGGCAGCGACACCGGTGGCTCGATCCGACTGCCGGCAGCCTGTTGCGGCGTGGCCGGCTTCAAGCCTACCTTCGGTCGCGTCAGCCGCAACGGTGCCTGGCCGCGCTACAGCAGCATCGACTGTGTCGGCCCGTTTGCCCGCGGCATGGACCTGATCATCAGCGCCATGGCCACCATCGCCCCCGGCTTCGACCGTGCAGCGGCGCTCGCACCGCAGGCGCAAGCGCGCGTGAAACTGGTGCACACCGATAGCGACGCCGCCATCCTGGCCGCGGTGCAAGCCGCCTTCGAGGCCACCGGCTGGCAGGGCGAAGCCATCGGACTGGAGGGCATGCAGGGCGCCTTCGAGGCCGGCATGGTGCTGATCAACCGCGAGACCTGGGCCGCCTTCGGCCACCTCACCGGCGGCGGGCGACTGGGCGCCGACATCGAAAAACGCCTCACGGCGGCCGGCACCACCAGCGACGATGCAGTAGCCGGTGCCGAACGCATACGCGCCAGTTTCAGCGCCGCCGTCGACGCCGCCCTGGTCGACGCCGATGCACTGCTGCTGCCGACCCTGCCGCAACTGCCGCCGACACTGGCGGCCCTGCGCGAAGGCACCTCTGTGCTGACACTGAGCAAGCTGGTGCGGCCCTTCAACCTGTCCGGCCACCCAGCGCTGACGGTACCTGTCCCGCTGGCCGGCAGCAGCCTGCGGGCCGGGCTGCAACTGGTGGGTCGCAAGGGCGACGACGAAAGAATCTGCGCACTGGGCCTGCACCTGGAACAGGCGCTCAAAGCAAGCGCGGCCTGAAGTCCCAGGCACACGCCGAACGAAACAACACACTGGAGAATGCAATGAACGCACCGCTACGTTTCCATCCGAGAACGCCGGACTCTTCCTACGCCGACCTGGTGCAGGATGCCGTGGTCGACCCCTCGCTCTACACCGACCCGGCCATCTTCGAAGCCGAGATGGACAAGATCTTCTACAAGACCTGGGTCTGGGTCGGCCACGAGAGCGAGATCCGCAATCCGGGCGATTTCAAGACCGCCCAGATCGGTCGCCAGCCGGTGATCGTGGTACGCGACAAGAGCGGCAAGATCAACGTGCTCGAAAACCGTTGCCGCCATCGCGGCGCGACCGTGTGCGAAAAGCACAAGGGCAACGCCACCGGCTTCACGTGCCCGTACCATAGCTGGTCCTACGGGCTGGACGGCAAGCTGCGTGGGCTGCCCTATCCGGAAGGCTACGAAGACGTGGTCGAGAAGGCCGACCTGCCGCTGCAGAACCTGCGGGTAGGCGCCTATGGCGGCATGATCTTCGCGTCCTTCAACCAGGACATCGAGCCGCTGGAAGACTTCCTCGGCCACGCCAAGCAGTGGATCGACCTGTTCATGAAGCAGGGTGCGGGCTTTCCCATCAAGGTACAGGGCGAACACAAGTTCAGCTTCAAGGGCAACTGGAAGATCCAGCTCGAGAACACGACCGACGGCTATCACTTTCCGGTGGTGCACAAGACCTTCCTGTCGTCGGTGGACGCCGAGACCTCGGAAATGCTGTCCTTCATGACCGACGACCAGTCGATCACCCGCTCGCTGGGCAACGGCCACAGCGTCATGATCATGGTGCCGGAACACGTCGACCTGGATATCGACGATGGCAGCGAGCAATTGCAGGAGCGCTTCTCGCACATCATCGAAGAGCTGTCCAAGACCATGCCGCCGGAGCAGGTACGCCGCATCGTGCGCTCGCTGCACGGCGCCGGCTTCAACCTGAACCTGTTCCCCAACGTGGCCATGTCGATGTCGTTCTTCCGCGTGCTGCATCCGGTGTCGGTGAGCGAGACCCAGATCCGCCACGTCGCGCTGGGCATGGACGGCGGCCCCGAGATCGCCAACCGCGAGCGCCTGCGTATCCATGAGCACTTCCAGGGCCCGTTCGGCTTTGGCAGCCCGGACGATGCCGAAGCGTGGGAGCGCGTGCAGGCCGGATCGAACGCGGGACGTAACGTGCCGATCCTGGTCAACCGCGGCCTGAACCGTGAATGGGTGGACGACAACGGCGACAAGGTGTCGCATTCGACCGACGAGACCGGGATGCGCGAAGCGTATGCCCAGTGGAAAAAGATGATGGAGCAATGAGCATGAGCGAGAACCTGCAGGGCATCCCCGAATCGATGGCCAAGGCCATCGCCTTTATCTGGAAAGAAGCCGAGCTGCTCGACCGCAAGGACTACGCCGCCTGGCAAGACCTGTGGACCGACGACGGATACTACGTGGTACCGATCGACCCCGAGACCACCGACTTCGCGGCGACCCTGAACTACGCCTACGACAACGCCCACATGCGCAAGATTCGCATCGAGCGCTTGACCTCGGGTTTTGCGATGTCGGCGGTCGACGCCGCCACCACCGTGCGCACGGTATCGCGCTTCGTCCCGGTGCACCTGTCGGCCGAACTGGTCGAGATCACCTCGGCCCAGGTATTGGTGGGCTACAAGCGCCAGCAGCACACGCTGTTCGTGGGCAACGTGACGCACCGCATCCGCTTTACCGCGCAGGGTCCGAAGATCGAGCAGAAGGTGATCCGGCTGGTCAATTCGATGGACAGCCTGAACGCCCTGGGCTTCCTGCTGTAACCGCAACAAGTACACGAGCATTGGCGCAACACATGAAACTGATCGTAGACAAACTGATCGACGAAACGGGCGACATCCGTTCCTTCCGCCTGGTGCGCTCCGATGGCGCGGCGCTGCCCGCCTACGAGCCGGGCGCCCACATCGACGTCACCGGCCCCACCGGGGTGATGCGCCAATACTCGCTGTGCGGCCCGCTGGACGACCAGTGCGCCTACACCATCGCCGTCAAGAAGGAACCCGCCTCGCGTGGCGGATCGGCCGCGTTGCACGACGCCGTGACGCTGGGCGCGGAACTGGAAGTGGGCACGCCGCGCAACCTGTTTGCGCTGGACGCGGCGGCGCCCGAGCACATCCTGTTTGGCGCCGGCATTGGTGTCACGCCGCTGTTATCGATGGCGTACCAGCTATGGGCCGGGCAACGGAAATTCACGCTGCATTATTTCGTGCGGGCCCGCGAGCACGCGGCGTTCGCCGACCTGATGGACAGCGCCCCGTTCGCGGCCCATGTACGCTTTCACTATGGCGTGCAGCCGTCGGACATGGATCACTACCTGAACGCCTGCCTGGACGCTGCCAGCGCCGAAGCGCACGTCTACACCTGCGGCCCGGCGCCGTTCATGGACGCGGTGGTCAAGAGTGCGGCGCGCCATCGGTCCGAAGAAGCGATCCACCTGGAGCACTTCCAGGCGGCCACGCCAGCCGAGGCCAGCGAAGCGGAGGAGGGCGCCTTCGAAGTCAAGCTGGCCAGCTCGGGCAAGGTAGTGCAGATCCCGGTGGGCATTCCCATCATCGACATCCTGGCGCGCGAAGGGATCGTCATCGATACGTCGTGCCGCGAAGGCATCTGCGGCACCTGCGTGGTGCCGTTGCTGGAAGGCGAACCGGACCATCGCGACAATTGCCTGTCGAAGAAAGAGAAGGCGGCCAACGACCAGATCTGTACTTGTGTCTCGCGGGCCAAGTCGAAGATGTTGGTGTTGGATCTTTGATGGGGTGCCTGAGTGTAATGACCCAGCCAAACCTGCTCACTTCATGCCGCTAATGCAAATGCCTCGCCTCAGCCGGGGTCTTCATACCAAGGGCCTGATGCGGCCGCTGGTTGTTGTAAAAGCCAATCCAGTCGCCGATGACGCGACTGGCGTGCTGCAAGGTTTCGAA
>NZ_AKJA01000120.1 GCF_000282575.1 Herbaspirillum sp. YR522
AGGTGTCGTTGAACAGTTCGCTGGCCGGCGCCATGGCGGGCGTCGGTGCGGCCGCGGGTGGCGCAGCCGCAGGGGCCGGCGCCGGTGCCGGTGGTCTGCTGGCGGCCCTGGGCGGTATCGGCCTGGGTGGTGCGGCTGTGGCGGCTGGTAGTGGTGGCGGTGGTGACAATCGAGGCGGTAGCAATACTGGCGGTGCTGGTGGTGGTAGCGGCGCAGGCGGTGGCAACACAGGTGGCGGCACTGGCGGTGGCACAGGTGGTACAGGTGGTACAGGTGGTACAGGTGGTACGGGTGGTACGGGTGGTACGGGTGGTACGGGCGGTACTGGCAGTGGCACATTGCGCACCGTGCCGACGCTACAAGGGATGAGCAAGGACCAAGGTGCCAGCGACTCGGATTTCGTCACCAACAATGGTGATGCCGGGCGTGGCCTGTTCGGCAGCTTGTCCGCGCCGCTGTTACCTGGTGAACGACTGCGGGTATCGACCGACGGCGGCACGACCTGGCTGGACGCGTCGGTCAACGGACAGCGATGGACCGTGGTCGATCCCAATGCGCACAGAACCAACTGGACGGTCAAGATGGAAGTGGTCAACGGCAGTGGAAGCGCGGCTACCTATACCCAAGACATTATGCTCGACGCTATCGCGCCCAACGCGCCGGTGTCGATCACTCGTAGCGACGACACGGTGACGGTGGGTATCGCCGGCACCAATGCGGCAGCGGGCGATACATTGCACGTGACGGTTGGGCGCTATACGTTCGACCAGGTCCTGCGGGCGAGCGATATTGCTGTAGGGACAGTCCTGATTACCATTCCGCCATCGTTGTTGCCTTCGGTACTGCCAGGAACGGTGCTCGGTGCCAGCCTGATCGACCAGGCGGGTAACAGTTCTGCTTATAGGACTCTGGGCGCCGGATTTGTGGATTTCAATTCCGCCGTCTATACACTGGCAAATGGTGAGAGCTCAACGGCGGTATCTTCGCAGGCCGTGTTGACCGGCGACCTTCACATTGGTGGCGTCGGGAATTTCACCTTTGAGTCCAGCGAGGCACGGGGAAATATGTTCTCGGCATCCAATAGTGTCTTGATGGTCAAGTCCATGAGCGGTTACATGAGCCGGGTGTCGTTTGAATTGCTTGAAGTCTCATCGCCTGGCGCCGGAACTCGGGTTACGTTCTATGACGAAAGAGGTGACGTCATTCATGCCACGACCTACGCAGTCAATAAAATGTCGCAGACGGTTTCGTTTACTGCGCCCAGCGGCCGCAATCTTTCTTATATCAAACTGGACGCGGCCGACGGCAGCACTGGGACCCAATTCAAGCTCAATAACTTCAATTACACGGTCGATGGCGTTGCTAAGTCAGTTGATTTCACCCGGCCCTCATTCCGCTATGGTGATGGCAGTGCGATAGGAGATGATACTTTTAATATACAACCCTTTTACCTCGATGGCTCCCATGGCATGCAGATCAATTCCAGTGGATGGATATCCAGCTACACGCCGAGCGATGGCGCCACTAACTACACGACGGGTAATCGCCTTCTTGTAGGGGCAGACCAATCAACCACATTGACCTTGCCTGGCAATGGCATGAAGAGTGTTAGCCTGGACGTGGCGGCGGGTACGGCCGGCCATACGGTGGTGTTCTACAACGGTCTCGGGCAGGTTCTTCATACCTCCGAGCCCTTGCCCGTTGCTTCTAATTGGACTACGTCGCAGGCAGTATTCACGCCGGTACGCTTTACCGCCCCAGTCGGCGAGTCGATCGCATATCTCATCGTCAAGACCGTGGATGGCAATGGGGCCCAGATCGACAACATCGGTTATTCCAATCATGCCGACAGCTATCTCAATCCGTTTCCGGCAGAGTATAAGGTCATGCCTGGTGCTGATGCCTACTATGGCGGCCCGGGCAACGAGACCTTCGTGCTGCCCGAGACCCGTTATTTCCTGGCATCCGGAGCCGGCGTGCATGGCGGTGCCGGCATCGATACGCTCAAGCTGACCGGTGCCGACCAGACCCTGGAGCTGAGCACGATGGGCGGTTTCTCGACTGGGGCCAAGATATCGTCCATTGAAAAGATCGACCTGACCGGCAACGGTGACAACAAACTCAAGCTTTCGCTCAACGATGTGCTCAACCTGGGTGGGCGCGACCTGTTCGTGACCGACGGCAAGACGCAGTTCATGGTCAACGGTAATCACGGTGATCGAGTCGAGTTGTCGAAGATGCATGGCAATGGCGTCGATCCCGGCAGCTGGGCCAAGGCCGTCGATACCGTGACGGTGGCAGGACAGGTATATAACGTCTATGAGCACTCGGTTACCCATGCCGAGTTGCTGGTGCAGCAAGCCGTGACGACTACCCTGGTGTGAGTCCCCAATGCTGACGCTCGGGAAATGATCGGCAATATCGGCCCGGCCATCCGCCGGTCCGGTCGCCTTTGCCGATGGTCGCGCGCCGCGCCGCTACCGGTCCACTAGGTGGGGACCGGCAGTGGCGCGGCGCGCGGCCATGATGCAACGCCGCATAGGAAAAAGTGGAAATGCCGGATATTTAAAAGGGATATAGGGATATAATCCCGCAGAACCTACCTGGATGGTCCGAATATCCAGGTGGAAAAAGGTCCTTCCCCACAACTTGATGTGCAATCCGCTAACCGGTCAGGCCGTGTCGCGGAAGGTTTAGACACCCGCCAATGTCGCGAAGCGCGAAGAAAGGTGAGCAAATGACGAAGCTCTACGAGCAGTACAACATCAACTCCTACCTGTTCGGTGGGAACGCGCCGTACATTGAAGAATTGTACGAGCAATACCTGGAAAACCCAGGCTCGGTCCCCGATAACTGGCGCGCCTATTTCGACGCCGTGCAGCACGTACCCGCCACCGATGGCTCGGCCCGTCCCGATGTTGCCCACGCTCCCGTCATCGCTTCGTTCGCCGAACGCGCCAAGCAAGGCCCGATCCGCACCGTGATCGCCTCGGCCGACTCCGACATGGGTCGCAAGCGCGTGGCCGTGACCCAGCTGATCGCCGGCTACCGCGACCTGGGTTCGCGCTTTGCCAACCTGGACCCGCTGCAACGCCAGGAACGCCCCAGCATTCCAGAACTCGATCCAGCGTTCTACGGCTTCACCGATGCCGACCTGGACATCGTGTTCAACATCAACAATACCTACTTCGGCCCCGAAACAGCCTCGTTGCGCGACCTGCAACAGATGCTGCGCGACACCTACACGCGTTCCATCGGTGCCGAATTCACCTATATCTCGGACATGGCCGAAGTGCGCTGGCTCGAAGAGCGCCTGGAGCCGACCCGCGCCGCGCCGAGCTTCTCGGCCGAGAAGAAGAAGCACATCCTGGAGCGCCTGACGGCAGCCGAGGGCCTGGAACGTTATCTGCATACCAAGTACGTCGGCCAGAAGCGCTTCTCGCTGGAAGGCGGCGAAAGCTTCATCGCCTCGCTGGACGAAACCATCCAGCGCGCCGGTGAAAAGGGCGTGCAGGAAATCGTCATCGGCATGGCCCACCGCGGCCGCCTCAACGTGCTGGTCAACATCCTGGGCAAGACGCCGCAGGAACTGTTCTCCGAATTCGAAGGACGTCACGCCGACGACCTGCCGGCCGGCGACGTCAAGTACCACCAGGGCTTCTCGTCCGACGTCAGCACCCCAGGCGGCCCGGTGCACCTGTCGCTGGCGTTCAACCCGTCGCACCTGGAAATCGTCAACCCGGTGGTCGAGGGTTCGGTCAAGGCCCGCATGGATCGTCGCGGCGACAAGGATGGCTCGCAAGTGCTGCCGATCCTGGTGCACGGCGACGCCGCCTTCGCCGGCCAGGGCGTCGTGATGGAAACCCTGAACCTGGCGCAGACCCGTGGCTACGGCACCGGCGGTACGGTGCACCTGGTGATCAACAACCAGATCGGCTTCACCACTTCCGACCCGCGCGACTCCCGTTCGACGCTGTACTGCTCGGACGTGGTCAAGATGATCGAGGCGCCGGTGCTGCACGTCAACGGCGACGATCCCGAAGCGGTGGTGTTTGCGACCCAGATCGCAGTCGACTACCGCATGAAGTTCAAGAAGGACATCGTGGTCGACATCATCTGCTTCCGCAAGCTGGGTCACAACGAGCAGGACACCCCGGCGCTGACGCAGCCGCTGATGTACAAGAAGATCGCCCAGCATCCAGGCACCCGCAAGCTGTACGCCGACAAGCTGGTGGCCCAGGGCACGTTGCCGGCCGACGGTGGCGAAGAGCTGGTCAAGGCCTTCCGCGCCGCGATGGACGCCGGCAAGCACACGCTGGATCCGGTGCTGACCAACTTCAAGAGCAAGTACGCGGTCGACTGGATGCCGTTCCTGAACCGCAAGTGGACCGATGCTGCCGAAACCGCCGTGCCGCTGGCCGAACTCAAGCGCCTGGGCGCGCGCATCGCCACCATTCCGGAAGGATTCAAGGCGCACTCGCTGGTCGAGAAGGTGATCAACGACCGTGCCGCCATGGCGCGCGGCGAAATGAACCTGGACTGGGGCATGGGTGAACACCTGGCCTACGCGTCGCTGGTGTCGTCCGGTTACGCCATTCGCCTGACCGGCCAGGATGCCGGTCGCGGCACCTTCGTGCACCGTCACGCCGTGCTGCACGACCAGAACCGCGAACGCTGGGATGCCGGCACCTATGTGCCGCTGCAGAACGTGGCCGAGACCCAGTCGCCCTTTACCGTGATCGACTCGGTGCTGTCGGAAGAAGCGGTGCTGGCGTTCGAATACGGTTACTCCACGGCCGAGCCCAATACCCTGACCATCTGGGAAGCGCAGTTCGGCGACTTCGCCAACGGTGCCCAGGTGGTGATGGACCAGTTCATCAGCTCCGGCGAGGTGAAGTGGGGCCGTGCCTCGGGCCTGGTGCAGATGCTGCCGCACGGCTACGAAGGGCAAGGTCCGGAACACTCGTCGGCCCGCCTGGAACGCTACCTGCAACTGTGCGCCGACAACAACATGCAAGTGGTGCAGCCGACCACGGCCGCGCAGATCTTCCACGTGCTGCGTCGCCAGATGATCCGCCTGTTCCGCAAGCCCCTGATCATCCTGACACCGAAGTCGCTGCTGCGTAACAAGGATGCCGGTTCGCCCCTGTCGGACCTAGCCCGTGGCTCGTTCCAGACGGTGATCCCGGAAGTCGACGAAACCATCGACGCCAAGAAGGTCAAGCGCGTGATCGCCTGCTCGGGCAAGGTCTACTACGACCTGGTCAACGCCCGCAAGGAACGCGGCCAGACCGACACGGCCATCATCCGTGTCGAGCAGCTGTATCCGTTCCCGCACAAGACCTTCGCCGCTGCCTTGAAGCAGTTCCCCAACTTCAGCGAGCTGGTGTGGGCGCAGGACGAGCCGCAGAACCAGGGCGCATGGCTGCAGATCCAGCACAACATCTTCGAGAACCTGTCCGAAGGTCAGAAGCTGGCCTATGCAGGCCGTCCGGCCAGCGCTTCGCCGGCAGTCGGCTACTACGACAAGCACTACGCACAGCAGAAGGCATTGATCGAAACCGCCTTCGCCAAGCTCAAGGGCTTTGTGCTGACCAAGTAAGCATAGCGAGAACCGGGCGTGTCGCGAGGGCGGCACGCCTGCGTTTGAATGAACGAATTACCCGAAATCGGAGAAATATAAATGGCACAAATCGAAGTCGTTGTCCCGCAACTGTCCGAATCCGTCGCTGAAGCCACGCTGCTGCAGTGGCACAAGAAGGTGGGCGAAAAAGTCACCCGCGACGAAAACCTGATCGATGTCGAGACCGACAAGGTGGTGCTGGAATTGCCAGCCCCGGCCGATGGCGTGATCGCCCAGATCATCGCCGCCGATGGCGCCACCGTGGTGGCCGGCCAGGTCATCGCGATCCTCGACACCGACGCTGCCGCCCAGGTCGAGCCGGTCGAAGTGAAGGCTGCCCCGGCGCCGCAATCGACCAACGAACCGACCCCGGTGGCCGCGCCCGAGCTGGCCAGCAAGGGTGACGTCGCCATGCCGGCTGCCGCCAAGCTGCTGGCCGACAACAACCTGTCGACCTCGCAAGTCACCGGCACCGGCCGTGATGGCCGCGTGACCAAGGGCGACGTGCTGGGCGCACTGTCTTCGCCTGCCGCCGCTCCTGCGGCCGCCAAGCCGGCGCTGGCGCAAGTGCCGGCGACCGCCGCCGCCGGCCTGGAAAGCCGTCCGGAACAGCGCGTGCCGATGAGCCGCCTGCGTGCCCGCGTGGCCGAGCGCCTGATCCAGTCGCAATCGACCAACGCCATCCTGACCACCTTCAACGAAATCAACATGCAGCCGGTCATCGACCTGCGCAACAAGTACAAGGACCGTTTCGAGAAGGAACACGGCGTCAAGCTGGGCTTCATGTCGTTCTTCGTCAAGGCCGTGGTGCATGCACTGAAGAAGTACCCGATCATCAACGCCTCGGTCGACGGCAATGACATCGTCTACCACGGTTACTTCGACATCGGCGTGGCCGTCGGTTCGCCACGTGGCCTGGTGGTGCCTATCCTGCGCGATGCCGACCAGATGTCGATCGCCGACATCGAGAAGAAGATCGGTGAATTCGGCCAGAAGGCCAAGGACGGCAAGCTGTCGATCGACGAAATGACCGGCGGCACCTTCACCGTGTCCAACGGTGGCACCTTCGGTTCGATGCTGTCGACCCCGATCATCAACCCGCCGCAATCGGCGATCCTGGGCATCCATGCCACCAAGGATCGCGCCGTGGTCGAAAACGGCCAGGTCGTGGTGCGCCCGATGAACTACTTCGCGCTGTCCTATGACCACCGCATCATCGATGGCCGCGAAGCCGTGCTGAGCCTGGTCGCCATCAAGGAAGCGCTGGAAGATCCCGCACGTCTGTTGCTTGATCTGTAATGACCGCTGAGCAAGCTACCGCGCGAACCGATCTCGCCGCTGCGATGCTCGCCGTACATGGGTACGGCTGCGCTTGTCGCGACGACCTCGGTCCGCTCGCTACGCTTGCCCAACGGCCCACAGGGGTGGCTATGCGCTGAACGGCTTGTTGTTCGGCGCTTTTTTGTTTTCGTATGCGCGGATTGCTTGTCCGCGATCGACAAGGTTAGGAAAATCACATGAGCAAGAATTTCGACGTGGTCGTCATCGGCGGCGGTCCTGGTGGCTATATCGCCGCCATCCGCGCGGCCCAGCTGGGTTTCAACACTGCCTGCATCGACGAATGGAAGAACGAAAAGGGCGGTCCTGCGCCCGGCGGCACCTGCACCAACGTCGGTTGCATCCCGTCCAAGGCCCTGCTGCAGTCGTCCGAGCACTATGAGCACGCCGGCCACGGCTTCGCCGAGCACGGCATCGAAGTCAAGGGCCTCGGCCTGGACCTGGGCAAGATGCTGGGTCGCAAGAACACCGTGGTCAAGCAGAACAACGACGGCATCCTGTACCTGTTCAAGAAGAACAAGGTCACCTTCTTCCACGGTCGCGGTTCGTTCGTCAAGGGCGACGCCAACGGCTACGAGATCAAGGTCGCGGGCGCCACCGAGGAAAGCATCACCGCCAAGCACGTGATCATCGCCACCGGTTCCAATGCGCGCGCCTTGCCGGGCACGCCGTTCGATGAACAGCTGATCCTGTCCAACGCGGGTGCGCTGGCCATTACCGAAGTGCCGAAGAAGCTGGGCGTGATCGGCGCCGGCGTGATCGGCCTGGAAATGGGTTCGGTATGGCGTCGCCTGGGTGCGGAGGTGACCGTGCTCGAAGCGCTGCCGGCGTTCCTGGGCGCGGTCGACGAACAGATCGCCAAGGAAGCGCAGAAGCTGCTGACCAAGCAGGGCTTGAAGGTGAGCCTGGGCGTGAAGATCGGCGAGATCAAGGCCGGCAAGAAGAGCGTCACGGTCGAGTACACCGATAGCCAGGGCGCTGCGCAGAAGGGCGAGTTCGACAAGCTGATCGTATCGATCGGCCGTACCCCCAACACCATCGGCTTGAATGGCGAGGCGATCGGCCTGAAGCTCGACGAGCGTGGCTTCGTGGCCGTCGATGGCGATTGCAAGACCAACCTGGCCAACGTCTGGGCCGTGGGTGACGTGGTGCGCGGCCCGATGCTGGCGCACAAGGCCGAGGAAGAGGGCGTGGCGGTGGCCGAGCGTATCGCCGGCCAGCATGGTCACGTCAACTTCAACACCATTCCCTGGGTCATCTACACCTCGCCCGAGATTGCGTGGGTCGGCAAGACCGAGCAACAGCTCAAGGCCGATGGCGTGGCCTACAAGGCGGGCACCTTCCCGTTCCTGGCCAATGGCCGGGCTCGTGCGCTGGGCGATACCTCGGGCATGGTCAAGTTCCTGGCCGACGCCAAGACCGACGAAATCCTGGGCGTGCATATCGTCGGCCCGATGGCTTCCGAATTGATCTCGGAAGCGGTGGTGGCGATGGAGTTCAAGGCCTCGGCCGAGGACATCGCACGGATCTGCCACGCGCACCCGTCGTTGTCCGAAGCGACCAAGGAAGCCGCACTGGCGGTGGACAAGCGCGCATTGAACTTCTGATCTGCTTCGATACGCGCTTGCACCGCTACCCAGCACGACCGGGATAGGGTGCAGTACCTGTATCATGATGGGCGAGCCTGGCTCGCCCGTTTTGCTTTGAGCCAGTCAAACAACGAAGAACCCCACCATGGATGTCCGCCAATTCTACGAGCACGCGCTGGCCGAGCGCGACTACAAGTCCGACGAGGCCCAGTTGCGCGCCATCATGCGCCTGCAGCAGGCCTATGAAGAATGGACCGCCTACAAGGCCCAGCGCGCCAGCGCCTTCAAGCGCCTGATCAGTCGGCCCAGCGTGCCGCGTGGCGTCTACATGTGGGGTGGCGTGGGACGCGGCAAGTCGTTCCTGATGGACAGCTTCTATTCGGTGGTGCCGCTGGTGCGCAAGACCCGGGTCCACTTCCATGAATTCATGCGCGATGTGCATCGCCAGCTCGACGAGCTCAAGGGCATCGCCGATCCGCTCGACGAGGTGGCCAAGCGTATTGCCAAGAAATACCGCCTGATCTGCTTCGACGAGTTCCACGTCTCCGACATCGCCGATGCGATGATCCTGTACAACCTGCTCAAGGGCTTGTTCGACCTGGGCGTGTCGTTCGTGATGACCTCCAACTACGAGCCCAGCACGCTCTATCCCGAGGGCCTGCACCGCGACCGCATGCTGCCTACCATCGCCTTGCTCAAGGAAAAGCTGGACGTCATGAACATCGACGCCGGCATCGATTATCGCAAGCGCGTGCTGGAGCAGGTGCGGGTCTATCACACCCCGCTCAATGCCCAGACCGACGCGCAGCTGCGCGGCGCCTTCGCGGCCGTGGCCGAGACCGCCGATGAGGACTGCCGCGTCAATATCGAGGGGCGCGACATCCGCGCGCTGCGCCGCGCCGGCAGCGCCATCTGGTTCGATTTCGCCACGCTGTGCGGCGGCCCCCGTTCGCAGAACGATTACCTGGAGCTGGCCAGCCGCTTCCAGACCGTGATCCTGTCGGGCATCCCGCAGATGTCGGCGGCGATGTCGTCCGAGGCGCGCCGCTTTACCTGGCTCATCGACGTCTTCTATGATCACAAGGTCAAGCTGATCATGTCGGCGGCGGTCGAGCCGGACCAGCTTTACACCGCCGGCACCCTGTCCAATGAATTCCACCGTACCGTTTCGCGTATCATCGAGATGCAGTCCAAGGAATACCTGGAAGCGGATCGCCGCATTGCCGCCGACCGCCTGTCGTGAAGAGATTGGATAGACCCAAGATGGACAAGAAAAACATGTACGGCCTGGTGGCCGCTACCTCGCGCCGCCGCGGTGCGGCCGGCGTTGCGCTGGCGTGTGCGGTGGCATGGCTGTCGTTGACCCCGTCGGCCGGCGCCCAGGGCCTGCCGGTGGTCACGCCCCTGGCCGAGCGTTATCCGGCCGGCTCGATCAAGTCGGAGCAGGCCGCGGCTGCGGCGCTGGCGCAGGCGGCCGACGACCGGCGCGTGCTGGACACGCAATATGTACTGGACCAGCGCGAATGCTATGCCAGGTTCCTGGTATCGGCTTGCCTGGAAGCCGCCAAGGATCGCAAGCGCGAGGCCGAGAAGTCGATCAAGCAGGTCGAGATCGAAGCCAATACCTACCGCCGCCAGGCACAGGTGGATGATCGCGACCAGTCGCTGGCCGAGCAGCATGCCCGCGACCAGGCCGAGTCGGCGCGTCGCGTCCAGGAGCAGAAGGACCGCCAGGCGGCCACCGCGCGCCACCTCCAGGAAAGCGATGCCAAGCGCAACCAGGTGCAGCAGCGCGTGGACCAGAACCCCGATCCGGACACCCGCATTCGCGAGCATGAAGCCCGGGTGGCCCAACAGCAGGCCGACGAGGCGGCGCGCGCGCCCGAGCGCGAGGCCAACGCCGTGCAGCGCCAGCAGCGCATCAAGGATGCCGAGCAGCACCGCCAGGAAGTGGAGCGCAAGAAGCAGGAGAGCGAGCGCGAACGCGCCGAGAAGAAACGGAGCAGTCAGCCATGACCAGTACGCATCGCGAAGACATCCAGCGCCGTATCATCGAGCTCGAGGTCGAGCACCGCGACCTCGACAACGTCATCGACCTGCTCATCCGCGATACCCGCGCCGAAGACCTGCAGTTGCGCCGCCTCAAGAAGCGCAAGTTGCAATTGAAGGATCACATCTCGTTGTTGAAGATGCAATTGGTGCCCGATATCCCGGCCTGATCCGGTAGCGGCAGACCTGCTGGGTGAGAGCGCGTAAAATAGCCGATTCAGTTCCATTCCTACAGGTTGTCGCAGTGATTGCTCCAGAACAGGCCGAACCGGAGGCACCCGGTATTCATGATGCCGAGATCGACCAGCTGTTCGGCGCCGGCGGACCGCTGGGCGGCGCCGTCGGCAGCTACCGTCCACGTCACGCCCAGACCGCCATGGCCAAGGCCATCGCGTCGGCCATCGCCAACCAGGGTACCCTGATCGCCGAGGCCGGCACCGGCACCGGCAAGACCTTCGCCTACCTGGTGCCGGCCTTGCTGTGGGGCGGCAAGGTGATCGTCTCGACCGGCACCAAGACCCTGCAGGACCAGCTCTACAAGCGCGATATCCCGACCGTGCGCCGTGCTTTGGCCGCGCCGGTATCGGTGGCGTTGCTCAAGGGCCGTTCCAACTACCTGTGCCATTACCACCTCGAACGCACTGTGCAGAACGGTCGCCTGACCGCGCGCGAAGACGTCGGTTACCTGCGCGACATCTCGCGCTTCATGAAGACCACCACCTCGGGCGACAAGGCCGAACTGACCTCGGTGCCCGAGACGGCGTCGGTCTGGAGCCTGGTCACGTCCACCCGCGACACCTGCTTCGGCGCCGACTGCCAGTATTACCAGGACTGCTTCGTCATGAAGGCCCGCAAGGAGGCCCAGCAAGCCGACGTGGTGGTGGTCAATCACCACCTGTTCTTCGCCGACGTGGCGCTCAAGGACACCGGCGTGGCCGAACTGCTGCCCACGGCCAATACCGTCATCTTCGACGAGGCGCACCAGTTGCCCGAGACCGCCACCCTGTTCTTCGGCGAGACGGTATCGACCTCGCAGGTGCTCGAACTGTGCCGCGACGTGCTCGCCGAGGGCTTGTCGCATGCGCGCGATGGCGCCGACTGGGCGCGCCTGGTGGCGACCGTCGAGCGTGCCGCGCGCGATTTGCGGTTGGTGTTCCCGGAAGACTCGATCCGGCTGGCGGTCAACCAGATCGCCGCCTCCAGCACCTTCTTTGCTTCGCTGCAGACGCTCATGGACAGCATGGACGACATGATCGCGGTGCTCGACAAGCAGGCCGAGCGCGCCGAGACCATCGAGCAGTGCCGCGACCGGGCGGTGGAGATCGTGCGCCAGCTGGAAGCCTGGAACGACCCGCAAGCCGGCGCCAAGACGGCCAAGGCAGCCGAAGCCGCCGAAGCCGCCGAGGCCGGCACCCAGGGTGCGCCGGCCGCAGCCGAGCAAGCCGGCGACGAAGCACGGCAATTCTATGTGTTGTGGGTGGAGGCGTTTGCCTCGTCGCTGCAGCTGCATCGCACGCCGTTGTCGATTGCACCGATCTTCAACAAGCAGCGCGAGGGCAGCCCGCGCGCCTGGATCTTCACTTCGGCCACGCTGGCGGTCAAGCGCGACTTCAATCACTATGCCGCGCAGATGGGCTTGTGGAACGAGCCGGCGCATTCCTGGCCCAGCCCGTTCGACTACGAGCAGCAGGGCTTGCTGTATGTGCCCACCAACCTGCCGCAACCCAATTCGTTCGAGTACACCGACGCCGTGCTGGATGCGGCGCTGCCCGCCATCGAATCGGCCGGCGGACGCTGCTTCTTTCTGTGTACCACCCTGCGTGCGGTCAAGCGCGCCGCCGAGCGCCTGCGCGCCGAATTCGAGCAGCGCCAGCTGCCTTATCCGCTGTTCGTGCAGGGCGAGGCCGGGCGCACCGAATTGCTGGACCGCTTCCGCGCCTCCGGCAATGGCGTGCTGATCGGCAGCCAAAGCTTCTGGGAAGGGGTGGACGTGCGCGGCGATGCGCTGTCGCTGGTGATCATCGACAAGCTGCCGTTCTCGCCGCCCGACGACCCGGTGCTGGCGGCGCGCATCAGCGAAATGGAAAAGCAGGGCCTCAACGGCTTCGTGCATCATCAATTGCCGGCTGCCATCATCACCCTCAAGCAGGGCGCCGGACGGCTGATCCGCGACGAAGGCGACCGCGGCGTACTGATGATCTGCGATCCGCGCCTGATCACCAAGAACTACGGCCGTCGCATCTGGCAGAGCCTGCCCCCGTTCAAGCGCACTCGCGAGCTGTCGGTGGTGCAGGATTTCTTCCTGCGTCAGGCGGCCATCAAGGCCGGCGCCGGCACGGTTGCCGAACCGGTGATTCCAGAGGCATAGCCGCCATGTCCAGCCTGACTTCCCTGGTGCCGGTACGCGCCTCCGAACTGATGCTGGGCCGCCCCGCGCCTTGGCCGATCTACAACGAAGCCGGTGAACTGCTGCTGGCGCGCGGCACCGTGGTCGAGACCCAGGCGCAGCTCGAAGGGCTGGTGACCAATGGACTGTATCGCAACGCCAACTGGGTCAGCGAACCCGACACCATGTCGGTGCCGCTGCCGCAGGCACGCGACGTGTTGCGCAAGAAGCTGGGCATGGGCAAGAAGCCGCCGTTGAAGCCCTCGGCATCGGTGCGCGGGGCCGAGAGCGTGATCGCTCCCGAGGAGGTGCGCTGGCAGATGGGCGACAGCCTGTGGCTGCAGTTCAAGGATGACGCCGCCCAGCGCTTCGGCGTCACGCTGCTGGGCGTGATCCCCGGCAAGAGCATCCTGGTCAGCGTGCCGCTCAAGGAGGGGCGGCAGGTGTTCATCCGCGAAGGCCAGGCGTTCGTGGTGCGGGCGCTGGCCGGCAAGCGCGCCTATGCCTTTTCGGCGCAATTGCTGAAGAACCAGCAGGCGCCGTTTGCCTACATGCACCTGTCGAGTCCGCGCGAGGTGCGCTGCACGGTGATCCGCCAGGATATGCGGGTGCCGGTCGGCGCCGAGGGATATCTCACGTTCGGCGCGGCCCATCCGTTGCCGGCCAGCGTGATCGACCTGAGCCTGGGCGGGGCTTCGCTGGTGGCGCCGCCGCTGGCGCAGGGCGCGCCGCAAAAGGGAGCGCTCGGCAAGCTCTCGTTCGTGGCCGGTATCGCCGACCAGCAACTGAGCCTGGACCTGCCGGTGGTATTGCGCACCGTGGAGTCGCTGGGCGACCCCGGCTGGTTCAAGTACGGCATCGAATTTGCGCAGCTGCCGGCGCGCGACCGGCTGGTGCTGTCGGCCTATGTCTACCAGGAGCTGAGCGCCCAGGAATAGCGCCCGGGCTGGCCGCCGCGCGGGGCTGCGAGATTGTGCTGTCGCGCTGCGATGGCGGGCTTGGCTTCGGTTAAAATGCAGGCCATGAAAATCCTGATCAGCAACGACGACGGTTATCTTGCGCCCGGCATCATCGCCCTGGCCGAGGTGCTCGCACCGATCGCCGACATCACCGTCGTCGCGCCCGACAGCAACCGTTCCGGCAGCTCCAATTCTCTTACGCTGGACCGTCCGCTGTGGGTCGAGCAGGCGGCCAATGGTTTCTACTATCTCAACGGCACGCCCTCGGACTGCGTCCACGTCGCCCTGACCGGCTTGCTCACCGAACGCCCCGACCTGATCGTGTCGGGCATCAACCAGGGCCAGAACATGGGCGACGACACGCTGTACTCCGGTACCGTAGCGGCGGCCACCGAGGGCTTCCTGTTCGGCATCCCGGCGATTGCCTTTTCGCAGATGCACAAGGGCTGGGACCAACTCGAGAGCGCCGCGCGGGTCGCCCGCGAAGTGGTGCAGCGCCAGTTCGACACCTTGCCGCGCCCGTACCTGCTCAACGTCAATATTCCCAATCTGCCCTACGACCGGTTGCGCGGCCCGGTGGCCACGCGCCTGGGCAAGCGCCATATGTCCGAGCCGGTCCACAAGCTGACCGATCCCCACGGGCGCGACCTGTACTGGATCGGCCCGGCCGGGCAGGCACGCGACGGCGGCGAGGGCACCGATTTCCATGCCACGGCCAATGGCTTCGTCTCGATCACGCCGCTGCAGATCGACCTGACCCACGCCGCCCAGCTCGACAACCTCAAGAAAGCGCTCGCATGAGCGACAAGCAAAGCCGTTTTCCACTGACCTTGTCGTCGGTGGTCGACAAGAAGAAAAGCGGCAATGCCGGCGCCGGCCGCGCCCAGGCCACCACCCAGACAGCGGCCAAGAATGCGGCCCAGTCGTCGCAACGCGCGGCCGAGCAGCGCAATGCATTGACCCCGCTGCAGCAGGGCCTGTCGCAGGCACTGCGCACGCCGGCCACGCCGCGCCAGCTGCCGCCGTCCGCTCCGCCGCTGTTGAGTGCGCATCCGGTGCCCAAGACGGCGGTGCGCAATGTGATGAACGTGACCCAGACCAACAGCTCCAACCACCCCTCGCCATTGGCCTCGGAGGCGGTGCGGCGCGCCATGGTGGCGCGCGTGGCCAAGCAGGGCGTGAGCGACGCCACGGTGCTGGCCGCGCTCGAGGCGGTGCCGCGGCACATGTTCGTCGAGCCGGGGCTGGCCAGCCAGGCGTATATCGATGCCTCCCTGCCGATCGGCCATCACCAGACCATCTCGCAGCCCTACATCGTGGCGCGCATGATCGAGGTCATGCGTGAAAACCGCCATGGTGGGCGCCTGCAGCGGGTGCTGGAGATCGGTACCGGCTGCGGCTACCAGGCGGCGGTGCTGTCGCGGGTGGCCACCGAGGTGTATTCGATCGAGCGCATCAAGCCGCTGCACGAATTGGCCAAGACCAACCTGCGTCCGTTGCGCGTGGCCAATATCCGCTTGCACTACGGAGATGGTATGCTTGGCCTGCCCCAGGTGGCGCCGTTCGATGGCATCATCCTGGCCGCAGCCGGCCTGGAAGTACCGCAGGCCCTGCTCGAGCAACTGGCCATTGGCGGACGGCTGGTCGCGCCGGTGGGCGAGCGCCAGCAGATGCTGGAACTGATCGAACGTACCGGGCAACGCGATTGGCGGCGCTCGACGCTGGAACCGTGCCATTTCGTGCCGCTGCGGCCGGGCACGGTGTAATAACAAAGAACTAAGGGCCGCACGGGCCCATGGGCGCGGATGAACTTCTGTCGCTGGTGGCGGGTCCACTAGCGTTGTCTAAAATTTACTGTAAGAGCATGAACAAAATTCGTTTGGCTGTCCTGGGGGGCGTCGTCGGTATCCTGGCTGCTTGCAGCTCGACTCCCAACCAGGCGCCGGTGGTCGAACGTACCACCAATACTGCCAAGCCGGTCGAGACCGTCCCCATGGCGCCCGCTGCCGCGGCAGCGCCGTCCGGACACGGAACCTACACGGTCAAGAAGGGCGATACGCTGTATCGCATTGCACTTGAAGTGGGGCAGAGCTATCGTGACCTGGTGGCCTGGAACAACCTGACCAACCCCAACGATATCAAGGTCGACCAGGTGTTGCGCGTGGCGCCGCCCGATCGCGTGGGTGCCGGGCCGGCCCAGACCGCCATGGTGGCACCGACCCAGACGGCGGGTATCGAAGTCAAGCCGCTGGGCGCGCCCGGCACGGCACCGACGGCGGTAGCCGCAGCAGGTGGCAACAAGACCGGTCCGCGCGGCGACAAGCGGGCCTATTCCGACAGCGCCCTGGCCGAACTGGAGCGGCCGGATGCGGCGTCGGCGCCGGCAGCAGCGGCCGCACCCGCGGCGCCGAAGGCCGAGCAGCAGCATGCCTCCGACAAGCCTGGCACCGGCGCGCCGGCGGCCGCGGCCAACGAGGATGAGGGCGTGAGCTGGATGTGGCCGGCCGAGGGCAAGGTGGTGGGCACCTACGAGGGTGGCAAGAAGGGCGTGGATATCGCCGGCAAGTCGGGCCAGGCTGTCATGGCCGCAGGTGCGGGCAAGATCATGTATGCCGGCAGCGGCATTCGTGGCTACGGCAACCTGGTGATCATCAAGCACACCAACAACTTGCTGTCGGCGTATGCGCATAACAAGACCATACTGGTCAAGGAAGGGCAGAGCGTCACCAAGGGGCAGAAGATCGCGGAGATGGGCAATTCGGATAGCGACAGCGTGAAACTGCACTTTGAAATCCGTCAACAGGGCAAGCCTGTGGACCCCGCCAAATACTTACCGCCACGTTAGCTTATGACAGGTAATCGCCGCGATCACCAGCCGGACCAGGATCCTCGCCAAGAGGACATGGACGAACCCATTGATGAGGTCGACGAACCGGAAGTGATTGATGGCGATCCCGCCGCCCTGGACGCCCAGGGCGCCGCCGACGGCGAAGGCGAAGGCGGGCAGGGCGAGCCGGCGGCACCCGCCAGCGGCCAGGAAGAGCTCAAGAAGGTGCTGGCCGCCGAGCTCTCCACCGACACCACCCAGCATTACCTCAACAAGATCGGCGCCAAGCCGCTGTTGACGGCGGCCGAGGAACTGCACTTCGCCACCCTGGCCAAGCAGGGCGAGTTCGATGCCCGCCAGAAGATGATCGAGCACAACCTGCGCCTGGTGGTGTCGATCGCCAAGCACTATATCAATCGTGGCGTGGCCTTGCTGGACCTGATCGAAGAAGGCAACCTCGGCCTGATGCGCGCCATCGACAAGTTCGAACCCGAGCGCGGTTTCCGTTTCTCGACCTACGCCACCTGGTGGATCCGCCAGAGCATCGAGCGCGCCATCATGAACCAGGCACGCACCGTGCGCCTGCCGGTGCATATGGTGCGCGAACTGAACCAGATCCTGCGCGCCAAGTACCATCTCGAGGCGCAGCAGCGCAATGGGCGCGACGCCAGCGCCGAGGATATCGCCCATCTGGTCGAGCGCCCCGTCGAGGAAGTGCAGGACGTGCTGGCCTTGTCCGAACACGCCGCCTCGCTCGATACCCCGCTGGACAATGATCCCCAGGCCAGCCTGATGGACCTGCTGCCGAGCAACGTCGACGAGAACCCGGACACCCGCGCCGAGACCCACGAGATGGCGCTGCTGATCCGCGAATGGCTCAAGGGCCTGACCGAGAAGCAGCGCGTGGTGGTGGCGCGCCGCTTCGGGCTCGACAACGACGATCCTTCCACGCTGGAACAGCTGGCCGGCGAGATGGGCATCACCCGTGAACGCGTGCGGCAGGTGCAGCAGGAGGCGCTGGTCAAGCTCAAACGCCTGTTGACGGCGCGCGGCGTGGGGCGCGACGCCCTGTTCTAGGTCTTTTCGGCGCCTTTTGCCTGCGTGCCGATCCGGGCGAAACGACGCCGCTTCGGGTGCGGTGCTTTCCTCCGGCTGCCGGATCGCGGACAATAGCGCTTTTCCTTTTTGGCAGCGGACCCTGCGTCCCACCCTTGTCGTTTCCTTCATGCAACAAGATCCCATCATAGATATCAAATCGCTCGACATGGACGGTCGCGGCGTCGGCCACCTGCACAACGACGATGGCACGCCCGGCAAGGTGGTCTTCGTCGAGGGCGCATTGCCGGGCGAGCGCGTCAGTTTCAGCTCGTTTCGCAAGAAGGCCCGCTGGGAAGCGGCCAACATGACCGCGCTGCATCGCGAGTCGTCGCAGCGCACCACGCCGCGCTGCGCCTATTTCGACACCTGCGGCGGCTGCGCCATGCAGCACCTGGAACCGGCCGCGCAAGTGGCCATGAAGCAGCGCATCCTCGAAGACAACCTGTGGCATATCGGCAAGACCCGCGCCGGCGTCATGTTGCGTCCGGTCTACGGGCCGACCTGGGGCTACCGCTATCGCGCCCGCATCTCGGTGCGCAATGTGCCCAAGAAGGGCGGGGTGCTGGTGGGATTCCACGAAAAGCGCTCGATCTATATCGTCGACATGAAGACCTGCGACGTGCTGCCGCCGAACGTGTCGGCGATCCTGGTGCCGCTGCGTGAATTGGTCGCGGCGCTGTCGATCCGTGACAGCGTGCCGCAGATGGAGCTGGCCGTGGGCGAGGGCGACGATGGGGCCAAGGTCACGGTGCTGGTGCTGCGCGTGATGGCGCCGCCCAGCGCCGCCGATGAGGTGTTGCTCAAGGCATTCGCCGAGCGCCATGGCATCCAGTGGTGGTTGCAGTCGAAGGGCCCCGAGACGGCGGTGCCGTTCTACCCGCCAAGCTCGCAACTGCAGTACACCTTGCCCGAGTTCGGTATCCGGATGCCGTTCAAGCCCACCGATTTCACCCAGGTCAATCACCAGATCAACCGGGTGCTGGTGGCGCGCGCCTTGCGCCTGCTGGACGCGCAGCCGCACGAGCGGGTCGCAGACCTGTTCTGCGGGCTGGGCAATTTCACCCTGCCCATCGCCACCCAGGTGCGCGAAGTGGTGGGCATCGAGGGCAGCACTGCCCTGACCACCCGCGCGCTGGAGAATGCCGAGGTCAATGGCGTGGCCGGCAAGACCAGCTTTCATTGCCGCAACCTGTTCGAGGCCAAGCCCGAGGATTTCATCGCCCTGGGCAAGTTCGACCGGATGCTGATCGACCCGCCGCGCGAGGGCGCCCAGGAAGTCTGCCGCGCATTGGTGGAGCTGCCGCCGCAGCACCAGCACCTCAAGCCCAGGCGCATCGTCTATGTGTCGTGCAACCCGGCCACGCTGGCGCGCGACGCCGGCATGCTGGTGCATCAGGGCGGCTATACCCTCAGCCACGCGGGCGTGGTCAACATGTTTCCGCACACCGCCCATGTGGAGTCGATCGCCGTCTTCGACCTGGCGTGAGCCCGGCGTTGGCGTAAAAAAACCGGCCGTGAGGCCGGTTTTTTGTTGCCGAGGTGGCAACGTCAGTCGCGATTGCCGCCCAGGATGCCGAGCAGCGACAGCAGGTTCACGAACACGTTGTAGACGTCCAGGTAGATCGACAGGGTTGCCGAAATGTAATTGGTCTCGCCGCCGTTGACCACTTGCTGCACGTCGTACAGGATGTAGGCGGAGAAGATGCCGATGGCAATGGTCGAGATGGCCAGTTGCAATGCCGGCATATGCAGGAAGATATTGGCCACTGATGCGACCAGGATCACCAGCACACCCACGAACAGCCACTTGCCCATGCCCGAGAAGTCACGCTTGGACACCGTGGCGATGGTGGCCATGGCGCCGAAGATGACGGCGGTGCCGCCGAAGGCTGTCATGATCAGGGCGCCGCCGTTGGAATAGCCCAGCGTGTACTGGATCAGGCGCGACAGCATCAGGCCCATGAAGAAGGTGAAGCCCAGCAGGACCGCTACCCCCAGGCCCGAGTTCTTGGTCTTCTCGATGGCATAGAAGAAGCCGAAGGCAATTGCCATGAACAGCACGAAGCCGATCATGGGGCTGCCGGCGAACAGGCTGAAATTGAGCTGCACGCCCAGCCAGGCGCCCAGCACGGTCGGGATCATCGACAGCGCCAGCAGCCAGTAGGTATTGCGCAATACGCGGTTGCGACTGGCCACATTGGCAGTCGAATGGCCGAAAGCAGTATCCAGATGTTGATTCATTTGTCCTCCAAATGCGTTTAAATGCGAGTTACAGCATAGCATGGCTATACCCAATTGCGACAAGTTGTCACTCTTGCCAGTCAGCCGGCCGCCAGCCCGGACGGTGGTCGAGTTGTCGCGACCTGGCTTGCGATGATCGGATTGTCATGTTGTTTGATGGTTTCATGCTAAAATACAAGGTTCATCGAATTAACAATTTATGGCTTTAAGCCTTTATTTTTATTGGAGTTTTTCTCATGGCAATCGAACGTACCCTGTCCATTATCAAGCCTGATGCAGTGGCCAAGAATGTTATCGGTCAAATCTACAGCCGCTTCGAAAACGCCGGCCTGAAGATCGTCGCTTCGCGCATGGCCCAACTGTCGCGCGCCGAAGCCGAAGGCTTCTACGCCGTGCACCGCGAGCGTCCTTTCTTCAAGGACCTGGTCGACTTCATGATCTCCGGTCCGGTCGTGATCCAGGTGCTCGAAGGCGAAGGCGCGATCCTGAAGAACCGAGACCTGATGGGCGCCACCGATCCGAAGAAGGCAGAAAAGGGCACCATCCGCGCCGATTTCGCCGATTCGATCGATGCCAACGCCGTGCACGGTTCGGACGCTGAAGAAACCGCCAAGGGCGAGATCGCTTATTTCTTCCCTGCGCTGAACGTCTATTCGCGTTAATCTGTACCTGTTTTTGTCGGTTGCCATGGCCACTGCAGGAAGCGGCGCGGCACTCTCGCCGTACCTTCCTGCCCTGACCCGACCGAAAGCGTTATGACTACTGCTCTCACCAATCTGCTGGATATGGATCCCGCGCAACTCGTCGCTTACTGCGGCGAGTTGGGTGAGAAGCCGTTTCGCGCAAAGCAATTACAACGTTGGATCCACCAGTTCGGCGTCGGCGACTTCGACCAGATGACCGATCTGGCCAAGTCGCTGCGCGACAAGTTGAAGACCCGCGCCGAAGTACGCGCGCCGGCCATCATCAGTGACCACACCTCTGCCGACGGCACCCGCAAATGGCTGGTGGACGTGGGGCAGGGCAATGCGGTCGAGGCCGTATTCATTCCCGAAGAAAATCGCGGCACGCTGTGCGTCTCGACGCAGGCGGGCTGTGCTGTCAATTGCCGCTTCTGTTCCACCGGCAAGCAAGGTTTCAACCGCAATCTCACCGTGGCCGAGATCATCGGCCAGTTGTGGATGGCGGAGTTCGAATTGCGTCGCACCAAGGGTGTCGAGCCAGGACCCAAGGGCGAGCGCCAGATCACCAATGTGGTGATGATGGGCATGGGCGAGCCGCTGCTCAATTTCGAGCCGACCGTCACCGCCCTGCGCCTGATGCTCGACGACAATGCCTACGGCCTGTCGCGCCGGCGCGTGACGCTGTCGACCTCCGGCGTGGTGCCGATGATCGACCGCCTGTCACAGGAATGCCCGGTGGCGTTGGCAGTGTCGCTGCACGCGTCCAACGATGCGCTGCGCGATTCGCTCATTCCACTCAATCGCAAGCATCCGCTGCGCGAACTGATGGCTGCGTGCAAGCGCTATCTCGAGTTCGCCCCGCGCGATTTCATCACCTTCGAATATTGCATGCTGGACGGCGTCAACGATTCTGACGTCAACGCCCGCGAACTGATCGAACTGGTCACCCAGGGCGATACCGCGATCTCGTGCAAGTTCAACCTGATTCCCTTCAACCCGTTCCCGGAGTCGGGCCTGAAGCGTTCGCACAATCCGCGCATCAAGGCTTTCGCCCAGATTCTGATGGATGCCGGGATCGTGACCACCATCCGCAAGACGCGCGGCGACGATATCGACGCCGCGTGCGGCCAGCTGGCCGGCGAGGTCAAGGACCGCACCCGGGTGCAGGAACGCATGCAGAAGATGGCCGAGTACCAGGAAAAGTTCGGCCGCGACTTCGGTCGCATCGTGGAGATATCCGGGTGACGGCATGGATGTCGAAGTGCCGGCCGTCGCGTTGTGGGCGCGGCGCCGGGGCGCTCCAGAAGAATCCGGCTGCAGCCGGTTTTAAAAAAAGCTTTTTCACGTGGAGCATTGATGAGTGATCAGCAAATGAATGAGGTGCCGTTGTCGCAAGAGGGCGGGGCGGCACCTCAATCGCCGGCGATTGCGTTGCCGGGTGCTGTGCTGGCCGAGCAACGCCAGAAGAAGGGGTGGACCATCGAGCAGGCGGCCAGCCTGGTCAAGCTGGCACCGCGACAGGTACACGCCATCGAGACCGACAACTATGCCGCCTTGCCGGGCCTGGCCGTGGCACGCGGGTTCGTGCGCAGTTATGCCAAGGCGCTCGGGCTGGATGCCGATGCCGTCATCGCCGGCATGCCAAAGGATTCCCCGGTGGCCGCGCGCGACCACATCGTGCCCCAGCATTCACTGTCGACCCCTTTTTCGGAGGGCCCATTGCCGGCCATGATGCTGGCCAATCGCGGTGGCACCTCGCCGGCGACCGTCATCATCGGCGTACTGGTGCTCATTGCGGTGGCGGGCGCGGCGGCCGTGCACTGGACCAGCGTGGGCAATGACGTGCCGCAACTGGCCTGGCTCAAGCCACAAGCCGCCGACGCCAATGCCGTCGACGCGTCCCCGGCCGAGCCGGCCCCGGTTGCCGAAGGCGCTGCGGACACCCCGGTCAATGCGCGGGTCGAGACGCTCGAGCCGGGTGCGGGCGGCAACAATGCCGGCGCGCCGGCCGAGCCAACGCCGGCGGCCACTATCCCGGCACCGGCCGCGCCGAGCGCGATCGTGCCGGCCACGCCATCGGCCTCGGTGCCGGCGGCGGCACCGTCGGCTTCGGCAGCATCGACTTCGGCAGCATCGGCTGCGGCAGCGGCGACGCCTGCAGCACCCGCGGCTGCAGACGCTCCAGCCAGTGCCGCGGCAAAAGCGGCCGACCCGGCTCTTCCCAGCGGCCTGACCATCGTCAACAGTCGCGACCTGTTGCGCCTGACCTTCCGTGAAGACTCGTGGGTCGAGATCCGGCGCGCCGACAAGACCACCATCATTTCGCGCCTGCTCAAGGCAGGCACCACCGAAGCCTTCGATGTGGCCGACGCCAGCGTACTGGTGATCGGCAATGCCGCCGGCGTGGACGCAACGTTGCGCGGCAAGCCGCTGGAATTGAAGTCCACCAGTGGCAATAACGTCGCGCGCCTGAATCTGAACTGAGCCGTCATGTCCAATTTCCCGATCGCATCCGGACCCCTTACGCGTCGCCAGAGCCGCCGCGTGGTGATCAGCCATGGCACGCGCGAGATCGTCGTCGGTGGCGGCGCGCCGGTGATGGTGCAGTCGATGACCAATACCGATACCGCCGACGCCATCGGGACCGCGATCCAGATCAAGGACCTGGCGCGCGCCGGCTCCGAGATCGTGCGCCTGACCGTGAATTCGCCCGAGGCCGCCGCCGCCGTGCCGGCCATTCGCGACCAGCTCGATCGCATGGGCATCGATGTGCCGCTGGTGGGCGACTTCCACTACAACGGCCATACGCTGCTGACCGAATACCCCGATTGCGCCCGTGCGCTGTCGAAGTACCGTATCAACCCCGGCAATGTCGGCAAGGGCGCCAAGCGCGACACCCAGTTTGCGCAGATGATCGAGGTCGCCTGCAAGCATGACAAGCCGGTCCGCATCGGCGTCAACTGGGGCAGCCTGGACCAGGCGCTGCTGGCCCGCATCATGGACGAGAACGCCGGTCGCGCCGAACCATGGCCGGCCCAGGCCGTGATGTACGAAGCGCTGGTGACCTCGGCCATCGAGAACGCCCAGCGGGCCGAGGAACTGGGCCTGGGGCGCGACAAGATCATCCTGTCCTGCAAGGTCTCGGGCGTGCAGGATCTGATCGCGGTGTACCGCGAGCTGGCGCGCCGTTGCGATTATCCGCTGCACCTGGGCCTGACCGAGGCCGGCATGGGCAGCAAGGGCATCGTGGCTTCGACGGCGGCGCTGTCGGTGCTGCTTCAGGAAGGCATCGGCGACACCATCCGCATCTCGCTTACCCCCGAACCGGGCGGCGACCGCACCCGCGAGGTGGTGGTCGGGCAAGAGATCCTGCAGACCATGGGCTTGCGCAAGTTCACGCCGATGGTCATTGCCTGTCCCGGTTGCGGGCGCACCACGTCGACCGTGTTCCAGGACCTGGCCGACAAGATCCAGACCTACCTGCGCGACCAGATGCCGCTGTGGAAGGGCAAGTATCCGGGCGTCGAAAGCATGAACGTGGCCGTCATGGGCTGCATCGTCAACGGCCCCGGCGAATCGAAGCACGCCAACATCGGCATCAGCCTGCCGGGCACCGGCGAATCGCCGGCCGCGCCGGTGTTCATCGACGGCGAAAAGCGCATGACATTGCGCGGCGAACGCATCGCCGAAGAATTCCAGGGCATCGTGCTGGACTACGTCCAGTCGCATTACGGCCAGGACACGACGGCCTGAGCCTGCCCCGTGCGCGGCCGGCATGCGCCGGCGGCGCCATTTTGAAACGAAGATACTATTTCCGGACCCGGTATGTCAGAACAAAAGAAAGTCGAGAAGATCGTCGGCGTCAAGGGCATGAACGATATCCTGCCCGCCGATGCGCCCTTGTGGGAGCTGTTCGAGAACACCGTGCATTCGGTGCTCAAGAGCTACGGTTTCCAGCAGATCCGCACCCCCATCGTCGAACCGACGGCACTGTTCAAGCGTGGCCTGGGCGAGGTGACCGACATCGTCGAGAAGGAAATGTATTCCTTCACCGATTCGATGAACGGTGACCACCTGACGCTGCGTCCCGAGAATACCGCGGGCGTGGTACGCGCCGCGCTCGAACACAACCTGACCTACGACGGCCCCAAGCGGCTGTGGTACGTGGGACCGATGTTCCGCCATGAGCGGCCGCAACGCGGTCGGTATCGCCAGTTCCACCAGGTCGGCGCCGAAGCGGTCGGTTTCACCGGTCCCGACATCGATGCCGAGCTGATCATGATGTGCCAGCGCCTGTGGGATGACCTGGGCCTGGAAAACATCCGCCTGGAACTCAATTCGATCGGCGACGCAGAAGAGCGCAATCGCCATCGGGCCGACCTGATTGCCTACTTCGAACAGCACCGCGACCTGCTCGACGCCGATGCCCAGCGCCGCCTGCATGCCAACCCCTTGCGCATCCTCGATACCAAGAATCCGGCCATGCAGGACATGGTCAACGCCGCGCCCAAGCTGCTCGATTACCTGGGTGAGGAATCGTTGGCGCACTTCCAGGGGGTGCAACGGATCCTGCAGCACAACAACGTGCCGTATTCGATCAATCCGCGCCTGGTGCGTGGCATGGATTACTACAACCGCACCGTGTTCGAGTGGGTGACCGACCAGCTGGGTTCGCAGGGCACGGTCTGCGGTGGCGGCCGCTACGACCCGCTGGTCGAGATGTTCGGCGGCAAGCCGACGCCGGCCTGCGGTTTTGCCATGGGCGTGGAGCGCCTGCTGGAACTGATGAAGGCCAGCGGCGAGCAGTACGCGCCCAATCAATGCGACGTCTATCTGGTGCACCAGGGCGAAGATGCGCAAATGCAATCTTTCGTATTGGCCGAGCGTTTGCGGACTGCCGGGCTCGATGTTGTGCTACATTGCGCATCGGCCAACGGCGGCGGCAGCTTCAAGGCGCAGATGAAGCGCGCCGACGGCAGCGGCGCGGCGTTCGCGGTGATCATCGGCGAAGACGAGATCAAGGCCGGTACCGCCACCGTCAAGCACCTGCGCCAGGCGCCGGCGGGCGAGGGTGAAGCCGGCGAGGGCCACTCCAACCAGAGCAACCTGGCCTTCGATGGCGTGGTCGACTACATCGTGGACCAGATCGTCGGTGACCACGACCATGGCCATGATCACGGTCATGGCCACGAGCACGTGCACTACCGCCCCTGAACCCCGGCGGTTCGCCGCTTTCCATCCATCGTCAACCACATCAGATACTGAACTAGATAAATGGCATACGATCTCGAAGAACAAGAACAGCTCGACTCCATCAAGGCCTGGTGGGCGAAGTACGGCGCCCTGGCGACCTGGACCCTGATCGTCGTGCTGGCGGCCTATGCCGGCTGGACCGGCTGGAACACGTACCAGGGCCGCCAGTCGGCGCAGGCGTCGGTGTTGTACGAAGAGCAGCAGAAGTCCTTGCTGGCCGGCGACAATGCCAAGGTGCAGCGCGCCGCCGGTGACATCCAGGACAAGTTCTCGGGTACCGCCTATGCCGGCATGAGCGCCCTGGTGGCCGCCAAGTCGGCCTTCGAAGCCAACGACATCGACACGACCAAGAAGCAGTTGCAGTGGGTGATCGACCATGGCCGTGGCGCCGAGTACAAGGCCATCGCCGCGGTGCGACTGGCCGGCGTGCTGCTCGATGCCAAGTCCTACGACGAAGCGCTCAAGGTGCTGTCGGGCGATTACCCGGCCACCTTCGCCGGCGCCATCGCGGATCGGCGCGGCGACGTGCTGCTGGCGCAGGGCAAGCGTGACGACGCACGTGCTGCCTACAAGCTGGCGCTGGAGAAGACCGAAGCCAAGGATCCCGGCCGCCAGCTGATCCAGATCAAGCTCGACGCCATCGGTGGCGATACCCCGACGGCCTGACCAGGCATGACTACCGGACGTGCCTGCCGCACGCAGGGCGTCCGTGCCGGGGGCGACGAACCGCAACCCCGCCGCGAACCCATCCATCGCTTAGAGGAAAGACAACATGCGTAGTGCGACAGCATTTGCTGCCCAGGCAACATCCTTTGCCGGCTCCCGGAATGTCGGCAAGCTGGTCCTGAAACTGGCCGCCGTCGCGGCTGTGGTGTCGCTGTCGGGCTGTGCCTGGTTTTCCGGCAAGAAAGACCCGAATCCGCCGGCACCGCTGGTCGAGTTTGCACAGAAGCTGCGCGTCAAGACCGCCTGGAACGTGTCGGTCGGCAAGGCCGGCAACTTCAACTTCACCCCGGCCTACGCCGCCGGCAGCGTGTTCGCCGCCGGTGCCGATGGCAGCCTGGTGCGCATCAATGCGCAGACCGGCCAGACCGTCTGGCGGGTGCGCAACGAGATCCCGCTGACGGCGGGCGTGGGCACCGATGGCAGCACCGTGGTGGTGGTGGGCGAGAAAGGCATGATCCAGGCCTACGACGGCGCCGGCAAGCCGACCTGGAAGGCGCAGGCCTCCAGCGAAGTGCTGTCGGCCCCGGCCGTCGGTGAAGGACTGGTGGTGGTGCGCAGCATCGACAACCGCGTCACGGCCTATGACGCCGACAACGGCACGCGGCGCTGGATGGTCCAGCGCAACGTGCCATCGTTGACGTTGCGCAACGCGCCCGGCATCGTGATCGGTTCGCAGACGGCCTTCGTGGCGCTGCCGGGCGGTCGCCTGTCGGCCCTGGCCTTGAACAATGGCGGCCCGCGCTGGGAGGTGCCGGTGGGCGACCCGCGCGGCACCACCGAGCTGGAGCGTATCTCGGACGTGTCGGGCGTGCCGGCACTGGGCTTGCGAGACATCTGCGCGGTCGCCTACCAGGGGCGTATCGGCTGCTTTGACTTGCTCAATGGCAATGTGCGCTGGATCAAGGACTTTTCCAGCGACGTCGGCGTCACGCTCGACGACAGCAACGTCTACGCCGCCGACGTCGGTGGCGTGGTCACCGAATTCGCACGCGACACCGGTGCGGTAGTGTGGCGCAACGAGCGCCTCAAGAATCGCCAGTTGTCGAGCCCGATCGCCACCAGCCGCGCGGTGGCCGTGGGTGACTTCGAGGGGTATATCCACTTCCTGTCCCGGGAAGATGGTACCTTCGTGGCACGCGTGTCCAGCGATGGCAGTCCCATCCAGGCTCCTCCGGTCAATGCCGGGGAGACGGTGGTTTTCCAGACCCGCTCGGGATCCGTGGTAGCAATCGCGACCGAGTGAACTTGAAGTGAATTGAAATGAAACCGGTAATTGCACTTGTAGGCCGCCCCAACGTCGGCAAATCGACGTTGTTCAATCGGCTCACCCGCAGCCGCGACGCGCTGGTGGCGGATTTGCCCGGCCTGACGCGCGATCGACATTACGGCGAAGGCCGGGTTGGCGAACGCCCGTTCCTGGTGATCGATACCGGTGGATTCGAGCCGGTGGCCAAGGAAGGCATCATGCACGAGATGGCCAAGCAGACCAAGCAGGCGGTGGTCGAGGCCGACGTGGTGGTGTTCATCGTCGACGGCCGCCAGGGGCTCACCCCGCACGACAAGACCATCACCGATTTCCTGCGCAAGTGCGGCCGCCCGGTACTGCTGGTGGTCAACAAATCCGAGGGCATGAAGTACACCTCGGTGACGGCCGACTTCTACGAACTCGGCATGGGCGACCCGTATGTGATCTCGGCGGCCCACGGCGATGGCGTGGCCGACCTGGTCGAGGAGGCGCTCAACGTGGTCGAGGCCAACCGGCCCGAGGCCGAACCCGAGCCCGAGGGCCAGGTGCGGGGCATCAAGATCGCCATCGTCGGTCGCCCCAATGTGGGCAAGTCGACGCTGGTCAACACCTTGCTGGGCGAAGAGCGCGTGATCGCCTTCGACATGCCCGGCACCACGCGCGACTCGATCGAGATCCCGTTCGAGCGCGACGGCCAGCAATACACGCTGATCGACACCGCCGGCATCCGTCGCCGCGGCAAGGTGTTCGAGGCGATCGAGAAGTTCTCGGTGGTCAAGACCCTGCAGTCGATCTCGGACGCCAATGTCGTGCTGCTGCTGCTGGATGCCCAGCAGGATATTTCCGAGCAGGACGCGCACATCGCCGGCTTCATCCTCGAATCGGGACGGGCACTGGTGGTCGGCGTGAACAAGTGGGACGGCCTGCAGAGCGACCAGCGCGACGCCATCAAGAACGACATCGACCGCAAGCTCAATTTCTTGTCGTTTGCCAATACGCACTTCGTCTCGGCGCTCAAGAACAGCGGCATCGGCCCTGTGATGAAGTCGATCAACTCGGCCTACGCCGCCGCCACCGCCAACCTCAGCACGCCGCGCCTGACGCGCGCATTGGAGCAGGCGGTGGAACACCAGCAGCCGCCGCGCAAGGGTTCGATCCGTCCCAAGCTGCGCTATGCGCACCAGGGTGGGCAGAATCCGCCAGTGGTGGTCATTCACGGCAATGCGCTGGATGCCATCAACGATAACTACAAACGTTATCTCGAAAAACATTTCCGGGAAACTTTCTCCCTGGTTGGCACTCCACTGCGTATCGAGTTCCGCTCCGGAAAGAATCCATTCTCTCGAGAAAAGTAGTCGAAAATAACGCTTTAATTTGAGTACCGGTTTCGGTTGTCACGGCCAAAATCGTATACATTCATAAAGCATATAGGGGTCGCACTTGAATTTTTAAAAAGTGCATCCAAGTTCAAGATCACAACAACACCGTGGAGCTGCTATGAGCAACAAAGGGCAACTGTTACAAGACCCATTTCTGAACGCATTGAGAAAAGAGCACGTTCCCGTCTCTATCTACCTCGTCAACGGCATCAAGCTGCAAGGCCAGGTAGAGTCTTTCGATCAATATGTGGTCCTGCTGCGCAACACCGTTACGCAAATGGTCTACAAGCACGCCATCTCGACCGTGGTGCCTGCACGCGCGGTCAATCTCAGCCTCGACTCGCCCGACGCCGAATAATGGCTTATGGAGCCGGCTTGACGCCGTGTGCATCTTAAAATGCGTGCCGGGTTAGTCGGCCTGGACTTTGGCAAGGGTGACTTTGCCGCAAGTCTGGATGAGTTATTCCTCCTGGCCAAGTCGGCTGGCGCGGAGCCCGTGATGACCATCACCGGGCGTCGTGCCAGTCCGGACGCCGCTCTCTTCGTTGGTTCCGGCAAGGCACAGGAAGTCGCCGACGCCGTTGCCGATCTGCAACTCGAACTCGTCATTTTCAACCACGCCTTGTCGCCTGCCCAGCAGCGCAACCTCGAGCGTGTACTGAAGGTGCGCGTGCTCGATCGCACCAGCCTCATTCTCGACATCTTTGCGCAACGGGCCAAGAGCCACGTGGGCAAGGTGCAGGTCGAGCTGGCGCAATTGCAGCACCTCGCGACCCGCCTGATTCGCGGCTGGACCCACCTCGAACGGCAAAAAGGGGGGATCGGCCTGCGCGGACCGGGCGAAACCCAGCTCGAGACCGACCGTCGCCTCTTGGGCGAGCGGGTCAAGGCCTTACGGGCGGTGCTCGCCAAGTTGCGCAAGCAGCATGCCACGCAGCGTCGTGCGCGGGGGCGCAACGATACATTCTCGGTATCGCTGGTGGGTTATACCAACGCCGGCAAGTCGACCATTTTCAACGCGGTGGCCAAGGCCGGCGTGTATGCCGCCAACCAGTTGTTCGCCACCCTGGACACGACTTCGCGCCGGGTCTACCTCGGCGATGCTGGACATGCCGTGGTATCGGACACCGTCGGCTTCATCCGCGAACTGCCGCACCAGCTGGTCGAGGCGTTCCGCGCCACCTTGGAAGAGACCATCCACGCAGATCTCCTGCTGCACGTGGTGGACGCCGCCAGCCCGGTGCGCATGGAACAGATCGAGCAGGTCAACCTGGTCCTGAAGGAAATCGGCGCCGATCACGTGCCGCAGATCCTGGTCTGGAACAAGATCGACGCGGCAGGGCTGGAGCCGGCAATCGAGCATGATGAGTATGGTAATATCCAGCGGGTTTTCGTCAGCGCAAAGTCTGGTGCTGGCCTGGATCTGCTGCGCGAGGCGGTGGCCGCTTCGCTCAAGGCCGCTATGGAGGCGAGGGGCCGCAGCCAATCCCTGCCAGTCGATTCCGAAGACGTGCGCGCCTGAGCTTGGCCTCGGTCGTTGTGCGCATTCCTCCTTGGTTCTCTTAATCAATAACTACAGCCGGATCGCAAACGCATGCTTGTGTCTTTATTCAAGAAAATCGGTGTGAAGTTTTCGTTGAACGACCCTCAATGGGGGCGCGGCTCACAAGACGAAAATCGCGACAATAACGCGAATGGTGGGGACAAACGCCCTGAAAAGCCATCCGGCGGCCGTAATGACGGCCCGCCAGACCTCGATCAGATGTGGCGCGACTTCAACCAGCGCCTGTCCGGCATGCTGGGTCGCCGTGGCAACGGCGGTGGCGGTTCCGATGGTGGCGGCGGCTTCAATCGCGGCGACATCAAGGGCGCCGGCATCGGTGTGGGCGTCATTGCGGTGATCGTCGCCTTTCTCTGGCTGGCCAGCGGTTTCTTCATCGTGCAGGAAGGCCAGACTGCCGTGGTGACCACCTTCGGCCGTTACAGCCATACCACGCTGCCCGGTTTCAACTGGCGCTGGCCGTATCCGATCCAGGGCCACGAAATCGTCAACATGTCGCAGGTGCGTACTGCCGAGATCGGCTATCGCGGTAACGTGCGCAACAAGCAACTGAAGGAATCGCTGATGCTGACCGATGATGAAAACATCATCGACATCCAGTTCGCGGTCCAGTATCGCCTCAAGAATGCCGCCGAATGGCTGTTCAACAACCGCGACCCGGACGATTCCGTACGCCAGGTTGCCGAGACCGCCATCCGTGAGATCGTCGGTCGCAGCAAGATGGACTTCGTCCTCTACGAAGGCCGCGAGAAGGTCGCGATGGACGTCAACCAGCGCATGCAGCAGATCCTCGACCGCTACAAGTCGGGCGTGCAGATCACCAATGTCACGATGCAGGGCGTGCAGCCGCCCGAACAGGTGCAGGCTGCGTTCGATGACGCCGTCAAGGCCGGCCAGGACCGCGAACGCCTGAAGAACGAGGGCCAGGCCTATGCCAACGACGTGGTGCCGCGCGCCTCCGGCGCGTCCTCGCGCCTGCTCGAGGAAGCCGATGCCTATCGTTCGCGCGTGGTGTCCAATGCCGAGGGCGATGCCTCGCGCTTCAAGCAGGTGCTGGATGAATACCAGAAGGCGCCGGCCGTCACCCGTGACCGCATGTACCTCGAAACGATGCAGCAGATCTTCGCCAATACCACCAAGGTGATGGTCGACTCCAAGAGCAATGGCAACCTGCTGTACCTGCCGCTGGACAAGCTGATCCAGCAGGGCGCGGGCGATGCCCAGCCGGCCAAGGCCCCGGTGCCGGCCGGCAGCCAGTCGCCGGTGCCGGCGGGCGCGGCGGCTTCTTCCAACAATACCTCGGGAAATGACACAGTGTATTCGTCCGAATTGATGCGAGACATGAGAAACCGTGATCCGCGCGAGTCGCGCGAAAGGGAGGTGCGCTGATGGGCCGCCTTATCTCTACCGTGATCGTCGCCGTGGTGGCGATCTGGCTGGCCTCGTCGACCATCTTCGTGGTCGACCAGCGTTCCTCGGCCATCGTCTTCGCACTCGGTGAAGTCAAGCAGGTCATCAGCGAGCCCGGCCTGCACTTCAAGCTGCCGCCGCCGTTCCAGAACGTGATGTACCTGGACCGCCGCATCCAGACCCTCGATACCCCGGACGCCGATCGCTTCATCACGGCCGAGAAGATGAACGTGCTGGTCGATGCCTACGTCAAGTGGCGGGTGGTCGACCCACGCCTGTACTTCGTCTCGTTCGGCGCCGACGAGCGTCGCACCCAGGATCGCCTGTCGCAGATCGTCAAGGCCGCCCTGAACGACGAGATCACCAAGCGTACCGTGCGCGAAGTCATCTCCAGCCAGCGCAACAAGGTGATGGATGCGCTGCAGACGCGGGTGGCCAACGAAGCCAAGCAGATCGGTGTGGAAGTGATCGATGTGCGCCTGCGTCGCGTCGATTACGTCGAGCAGATCAACAATTCGGTATTCGAGCGCATGAAGTCCGAGCGGGTGCGGGTGGCCAACGAACTGCGCTCCACGGGCGCGGCGGAATCCGAGAAGATTCGCGCCGATGCCGATCGCCAGCGGGTGGTGATCCTGGCCGAAGCCTATCGCGAATCCGAAAAGATCCGGGGTGCCGGCGACGCCAAGGCATCGCAGATCTATGCCCAGGCCTTCGGGCAGAACCCGGATTTCTACAAGTTCTATCGCAGCCTCGAGGCGTATCGCGCCAGCTTCAAGAACCGTCACGACGTCATGGTGGTGGATCCGAGCTCCGAGTTCTTTAAATATTTCAAGGGTGTCGGCACCAGCACTGCAAGCCCCAAGAAGTAATCAACCGCGTAGAATGCGCCCGTGACGCCGTGGGCCGATCGGGTAAAAGGAGGGATGCCGCTAGTTGAGGGCATCTTTCCTTTTTTCGCTCGGCCGAAAGCATTCTTGCCTGGCAATTTTCCCGTGATGCGAGAGTTTTTCCGGGTATGGTCGCCTAACCTGTTTTTCCGTTTTTTCTCTTGATTGATCCGTTTTATGCCTAACTGGCTTCTTCCCGAAAACATCGCCGACGTCCTGCCGTCCGAGGCGCGCAAGATCGAGGAGCTGCGCCGTCGCCTGCTCGACAACTTTCGCCTCTACGGGTATGAGATGGTCATGCCGCCCATGCTCGAATACCTGGAGTCGCTGTTGACCGGCGCCGGCCAGGATACCGACCTGCGCACCTTCAAGCTGGTCGACCAGTTGTCCGGTCGCACGCTTGGCGTGCGTGCCGACATGACCACCCAGGTCGCCCGCATCGACGCCCACCTGCTCAACCGTGCCTCGGTGACGCGCCTGTGCTATGCCGGCAGCGTGCTGCACACCCGGCCGTCGGGCCTGCATGCCACGCGCGAGCCGATCCAGATCGGCGCCGAGATCTATGGCCATGCCGGCCTCGAAGCCGACGCCGAGATCCAGGAACTGGCCTTGAATTCGCTGGCGCTGGCGGGCATGCAGCAGGTTCGCCTCGACCTGTGCCATGTGGGCGTGCTGCGTGCCATCATCGCCAACGACGACGCGGCCCGCCGCCAGGAAGCGCAACTGTTCGCGCTGCTCGAGGCCAAGGACGTACCCGGCCTGCAAGAGCTCACCGCCGCCTACCAGCCGCAGACGCGCAATGCGCTGCTGGCCTTGCCCAGCCTGTACGGCGACATCTCGGTGATCGCGCGTGCGCGGCTGTGCCTGCCGGCGCTGCCCGGCATCGCCGCCGCGCTCGATGAGCTGCAGGCGCTGGTCGAGCTGGCTGAGCGCCATGCGGGGGCGGCCGTCACCATCGACCTGGCCGACCTGCGCGGATACCATTACCATAGCGGCGTCATGTTCGCCGGGTATGTGGCGGGCCTGCCCAATGCGGTGCTGCGCGGCGGTCGCTACGACCATGTCGGCGAAGCCTTCGGACGCGCGCGTCCGGCCACCGGTTTCTCGCTGGACCTGCGGGAGCTGGCGCGGCTGATGCCGGGCGCCGAACGCAAACGTGCCATCCATGCGCCATGGAGCACCGAAGCCGGTCTGCGTGAGAAAATAGCGCAATTGCGCCAAAGCGGCGAGATCGTGATCCAGAGTCTTCCGGGTCACGACAACGATCAGGACGAATTCGATTGCGACCGTGCCGTCGAGTTCAGCAATGGAAACTGGATTATCAAAAACTTGGGCTGAGTCATGTTACAGAATAGCAATGCAAAGAATGTCGTCGTCATCGGTACACAATGGGGCGACGAGGGCAAGGGCAAGATCGTCGACTGGCTGACCGATCACGCGCAAGGCGTGGTGCGCTTCCAGGGCGGTCACAATGCCGGTCACACGCTGGTCATCGGTGGTCAGAAGACCGCGCTGCAACTGATTCCGTCGGGCATCATGCGTCCCGGCGTGGCTTGCTACATCGGCAACGGCGTGGTGCTGTCGGTGCCCGACCTGCTGCGCGAGATCGACAAGCTCGAGGCCGCCGGCGTCGAGGTCTGCTCGCGCCTGAAGATATCCGAGGCCTGTCCGCTGATCCTGCCTTACCACGTCGCGCTGGACGTGGCGCGCGAGGCCGCCCGTGGCGAAGCCAAGATCGGCACCACCGGCAAGGGCATCGGCCCGGCCTATGAAGACAAGGTGGGGCGCCGCGCCATCCGCGTGGCCGACCTGCTCAACGAAAAGCGTTTCGCCGAGAAGCTGCTGGCCAACCTGGACTACCACAACTTCGTACTGACGCATTACCTCAAGACCCAGCCGGTGGATTTCCAGAAGACCCTGGACGACGCCCTGGCCAACGTGCCGCGCATCAAGCCGATGGTCTCCGATGTCTCCAGCGACCTGTACGCCGCCCATGCGGCCGGTGGCAAGATCCTGTTCGAAGGCGCGCAGGGCAGCCTGCTCGACGTCGACCACGGCACCTATCCGTTCGTCACCTCCAGCAACTGCGTGGCCGGCAATGCCGCCGCCGGTACCGGCGTGGGTCCGGGCATGCTGCACTACATCCTGGGTATCACCAAGGCCTACACCACCCGTGTCGGTTCCGGCCCGTTCCCGGCCGAGCTGCCCACCGATGCCGGCGTTGGCAAGCACCTGGCCTCGGTCGGTCACGAGTTCGGCACCGTCACCGGTCGCGCCCGTCGTTGCGGCTGGTTCGACGCCGCCTTGCTCAAGCGCTCGGTACAGATCAACGGCGTCTCCGGCATGTGCCTGACCAAGCTCGACGTGCTCGACGGGATCGATTCGCTCAAGCTGTGCACCGGCTACAAGCTCAACGGCGTGGAGGTCGACATCTTCCCGGTGGGCGCCGAGGAAGCGGCAGGTTGCGAGCCGATCTATGAAGAAATGCCGGGCTGGAGCGAGTCCACCGTCGGCGCCAAGTCGCTCGACGCGTTGCCGGCCAATGCCCGCGCCTACATCAAGCGCATCGAAGAACTGGTGGGCGTGCCGATCGACATGGTCTCCACCGGCCCTGACCGCGAAGAAACCATCGTCCTGCGCCATCCATTCAAGTAATCCAGCATCAAACGAACACGTAACAATGCAAGAGCAACAATGAAGATATCTGACGACAAGGACCTGTGGGTCACCTGGGAAGACTACAACCGCCTCATCGAGCGCCTGGCGCTTCAGGTGCACGAGTCGGGCTGGCAGTTTGACCAGGTGCTGTGCCTGGCGCGCGGCGGGCTGCGGCCGGGCGATGTGATGTCGCGCATTTTCGATGTGCCACTGGCGATCCTGTCGACCAGTTCGTACCGCGAAGCGGCCGGCACCATCCAAAGCTCGCTCGATATCGCCAAGTACATCACCATCACCAAGGGCACCCTGGGTGGACGCATCCTGCTGGTGGACGACCTGGTCGATTCGGGCGTCACGCTCAAGAAGGTGGTGACCCACCTGAAGGAGCACTATCCGGCGGTGACCGAGATCAAGAGTGCGGTGCTGTGGTGGAAGGCATGTTCGATCGTCGAACCCGATTATCATGTCGACTACCTGGCGACCAATCCGTGGATCCACCAGCCGTTCGAAGAATACGACAGCCTGGGGGCGCATCAGTTGGCAGCCTGGGTGAAGAAGGGTGCTGCCTGAGGCCACGGCTGGACGGCAGCGTGAACTAGCTATCCAAAATATTTTCATACCCCTCCCGAAGGGGTATTTTTTAGTTCGCGAACTACACGAACCACGCGAGGACGTCCGAATATTGCCAGTCATCGATAAACACGCTCCATGACCCAACACACCGACCAGACGGCGCTGCTGTCGAACTGCGACAGGGAGCCGATCCACCTACCGGGCAGCGTCCAGCCGCATGGCGCGCTGCTGGTGCTGCGTGCAGTCGACCGGGTGATCCTGCATGTCAGCGAGAATTTCGCGGCGCCGTCCGGCCAGCGCGCCGCCGACCTGGTCGGCCAGCCGCTGGGCCAGGCCTTCACGCCAGCTGCGGCAGCCTGGCTCGAGGCCAGGTTGTCGGATGCCGCGATCGATTTTCGTCCCAGTTACCTGGGGATCCTGGATCAGGCCGGTCAGCGCCACGAAGTGCTGGCCCACACCAGCGGCCCGGCATTGATCGTCGAACTGGAGTCAGTGCCGCCGGATGCCAGCACGCAGGTCAACTTCTTCTATCCGCTGGTGACCAAATTCGTCGGCGCGCTGGCCGAGGCGCGTACGGTCGACGAGATGAGCCTCTTGGCAATCAACGAGATCAAGGCGCTGACCGGTTTCGGCCGGGTGCTGCTGTATCGCTTCGACGCCGAGCAGAACGGCGAAGTGATTGCAGAAACGGCCTCGGCCGGCTATCCCTCGTATCTCCACCAGCATTTTCCCGCCTCGGACATCCCGCAACAGGCGCGCGCATTGTACGTGGCCAACCGGGTGCGCCTGATCAGCGACGCCAACTACCGGCCCGTGCCCATCGTGCCGCAGCTCGACGCCATCACGCGGCAACCGGTCGACCTCAGTTTTGCCGTGTTGCGCAGCGTCTCGCCGGTGCACATCGAGTACATGAAGAACATGGGCACGCTGGCGTCGATGTCGATCTCGATCATCATCCGGGGCCAGTTGTGGGGGCTGGTCTCTTGCCACAACTTCGAACCCCTGCGGGTGCGCTTCGAGACCCGTGCCATCTGCGAGCAACTGGGACAGATCCTCGCGGTGCACTTCGAGGCCGCCGAGGAGCGGGAAGAATTCAATCATCGCCTCGAATTGCGGCATACGCTGGTGCGGCTGCTGGCGTCGCTGTCCAAGCCGGACCATTTCGCCGTCAACCTGGCCACCGTATCGCACGACCTGCTGGAGTTCGTCGACGCCTCCGGCGCGGCGCTGGTGCTGGGAGGCGAGATATCGCTGTTCGGGGTCACGCCGAGCTCGCAGCAGATCGAGGACCTGGTGCAGTGGATCGCCCGCAATCGCGCCGGCGACGTGTATGAGACCGACAGCCTGGCCAGCCAGTATCCGGGTGCCGCCGATTATGCCGAGGTCGCCAGCGGCGTGCTGGCGCTGTCGATTTCGCAGTTGCACGATCACTTCCTGATCTGGTTCCGTCCGGAAATCGTGCAGACCATCAACTGGGCCGGCAACCCGCATCTCAAGGCCACCGCCGCGGATCCGTCGCGGCTGTCGCCGCGTCGCAGCTTTGCCGTCTGGAGCGAGACCGTCAAGGGCATATCCAAGAGCTGGCGCCAGAGCGAGATCGATACCGCGCTGGAGTTTCGCACCGCGTTGCTGGGCATCGTGCTGCGACGTGCCGAAGAAATGGCGGAGCTGGCCGACAACCTGGGACGCGTCAACAAGGAACTGGAATCCTTCTCGTATTCCGTATCGCACGACCTGCGCTCGCCGCTGCGCCACATCGTCGGCTTTGCGGACATGTTGATCGAGATGGAGCAGGAGCGGCTCAGCGCCAAGGGCGTGCGCTTTCTCAACAACATCAAGTCATCGGCACAGTTCGCCGGCAAGCTGGTCGACGACCTGCTCAGTTTTTCGCAGATGGGCAGGGCGTCGCTGCACATCTCCAAGGTCAACATGAACGTGCTGGTGAGCGCCGCCATCGAACGGCTGACCCAGGACATCGGCGAGCGCCAGGTCCGGTGGAACGTGGCCCGATTCCCGGAAGTCGACGGCGACGCCCGGTTCCTGGCGCTGGCGGTGCAGAACCTGTTATCCAATGCAGTCAAATATACGCGCTCGCAGGCGCAGGCCGTGATCGACGTCGATTTCGAAGATCACGGCGACCACATCACGTTCATCTTCAAGGATAATGGCGTCGGTTTCGATGCCGCCTACAGTCACAAGCTGTTCGGCGTGTTCCAGCGCTTGCACCGCATGGAAGAATTCGAGGGGACCGGGATCGGTCTGGCCAACGTCAAACGCATCATCGAACGGCATTCGGGAACGGTGTCCGCCCAAGGGCAGACCGGCCAGGGTGCGGTTTTTTCATTCTCATTACCGAAGGTACTTCCACTGGAAGCGAGGCACTAATGCTCAAACCAATCCTGTTGGTCGAAGACAATCCCAACGACCTCGAACTGACGCTGCACGCGCTCGAGCGCAGCAAGCTGGCCAACGATGTGATCGTCATCCGCGATGGCAGCGAGGCATTGCACTATCTCAATGCCACCGGTCCCTACCACGACCGTGCGCCGGGCAACCCGGCCGTGATCCTGCTCGATCTCAAGCTGCCCAAGGTCGACGGCCTGGAAGTGCTGCGATTCGTGCGTGAGTCGGTCACCTTCAAGAGCACGCCGGTGGTCATGCTGACCTCGTCACGCGAAGAGCAGGACGTGGTCAAGAGTTATGAACTGGGCGTCAACGCCTACGTCGTCAAGCCGGTCAATTTCCAGGAATTCATCAAGGCCATCTCCGACCTGGGGATATTCTGGGCCGTGCTCAACGAACCGCCGCCAGGATCGGTGCGCGCTTCCCTGCGTCCTTAATGGGGCAGGGTAGGCTGCACCGCCAGCAGGTATTTCAGTTTTGCGGCCAAGTCGTCGATGTTATAGGGCTTGGCCAGGAAATTGATATCGGACTTGCCGCTCCATTCCTCCAGCACGTCGCTCTGCACATAGCCTGACGTAAACAGCACCGACAGGCCGGGACGCAGGGCCTGCGCCCGCAGCACGAAATCGATGCTCCTGACCGGGCCGGGCATGACCACGTCGGTGAAGACGATATCGATATCGTCGTTCGATTCGACCAGTGCCAGCGCCGCCTCGCCGTCGGCCGCGCTGAGGGTGCGAAACCCCAGTGCCTCGAGCAACTCGATGGTCGACGAGCGCACACCATCCTCATCTTCGACCACCAGCACCAGTTCCTTGGTATCGGTCTTGGGCGGTGCCTCGCGCACTACCGCATGCGCGGCCGTGTCGAGCGTGGCGCGCAGGTAGATCGACACGGTAGTGCCGGCGCCCACCATGCTGTCGATGGTGATATGGCCATGGCTTTGCTTGACGAAGCCATAGGCCATGCTCAGGCCAAGCCCGGTTCCCTTGCCCTTGGGCTTGGTGGTGAAGAACGGTTCGAACACCCGTTCCCGGATCTCGGCCGGGATACCGGCGCCGGTATCGGTGACCGAAATGACGACAAACGGGTTGGGGTCGTTGCGGAACTGCCGGGGCGCGATATTGTGCGCGCTGATCTTCACGGCGCCGCCGTTGGGCATGGCGTCCTTGGCGTTGATGACCAGGTTGAGCAGCACATTCTCGAGCTTGCCGGGATCGGCCGTCACGTTCCACAGGTCGTCCATCGGCCCCACTTCGAGCCGGATCGTCTCGCCCAGGCCATGCTGCAGCAGGATCGAGACATCGTCGACCAGTTTCTTGACCACCACCGTCTCGGGTTGCAACGGCTGGCGCCGGGCAAAGGCCAGCAACTGCGACGAAAGCTGCGAGCCACGGGCAATGCCGGCCAGTGCCACGTCGATCTTTTGCGCCGCCCGCTCATTGCCGGCGCAATACATCTTGAGCAGGCTCAGCGAACCATTGATGATCTGCAGCACGTTGTTGAAATCGTGCGCGATGCCACCGGTGAGGTTGCCCAGCGCCTCCATCTTCTGCGCCTGGAACAACGCCGCCTGGCTGGTTTCCAGTTCCTGGCTCTTCTGCAGCAACTGCTGCTGGCTCAACTTCAGGTCGGCGAACGCTGCGTCGCGGTCGCGCCGGGCCAGGAAGGCATGCGAGTGGTAGCGGATGCGTGCAATCAGTTCACGCCGGTTGGGCCACTTCACCAGGTAGTCGTTGGCGCCGATCTCGAAACCCTTGACCTTGAGCACCGGGTCGTCCTCGGACGACAGCATGATGATGGGGACATCCGGATCGGGGCCATCCTGGCGCAGCAGGCGAATCACCTCGAAGCCATCGATGACCGGCATGCGCAGGTCGACCAGCAGGATGGTGGGGCGCAGTTCATGGGCGGCGGCCAAGGCCGATCGGGGATCGCAAACGCTGTTGAAATCAAGGTCGCCGTCATCGGCCACCATCTGCGCCACCAGTTCGGCGCCCATCTCTTCATCATCTATCAGCAGGATCTTGTGTCGGTGTTGTGTGTTATCCATGAGGTCGGGAACGCGGGAAAGCAAGTGGCCAGGATCGATCGTTGGAATTATAAGTTGTGGCGCATTTTGCCGCCGCCAGTTGCTGCAGATGAAAGAACCGATTAGGTAATCGCGCCCGATAAAAGTTGCAGTTGAAGGGGCCAAAGTTGCTGGTCGCGAGGGCCAGGCCCAAACGAAAAACGCCCGATGCGGGGCATCGGGCGTGGCAGGGGGCACCGCAGTACTAGCGCGCCTGCGGCTGGTGCGTGGCCGGCAAGGGCGCGGCGCGGTCCATGCGCCAGCTCACCAGCGCCACGGCGATGCCGGCCAGCGGCAGGATGGCGGCCACGTAGGGCACCGCATGCAGGCCAGGCCCGTGGTCGATGGTCAGGCCGCCCAGCCAGGCGCCGGCGGCATTGCCCAGGTTGAAGGCGGCGATATTGACCGACGATGCCAGGTTGGGCGCGCCGGTGGCTTTTTCCAGCACCCGCATCTGCAGCGGCGGCACCGTGGCGAAGGCGGCCATGCCCAGCAGGCCGACGCCGACGATCGATGCGATCTTGTTTTCGTTGGTCAGGCCGAACAGCACCAGCACCACCGCCAGGGCGACCAGGCTGCCGACCAGCGTGGGCATCAGGCGCCGGTCCGACAGCTTGCCGCCGGCCAGGTTGCCGATCACCAGGCCGACCCCGAACAGCAGCAGGATGGGCGAGACCGCAGCCGGTGCGAAGCCGCTGATGTCGGTCAGGATCGGGGCGATATAGGTGAATGCGGCAAACACGCCACCGAAGCCCAGCACGGTCATCGCCAGTCCCAGCAGCACCTGGGGTCGACCCAGCACGCGCAACTCGCGACCGAAGTCGGCTGCCTCGCCGCCTTGCGAACGTGGCACCAGCCAGCCGGTCGCGGCCAGGGCCAGCACGCCGATGGCAGTCACCGCCCAGAACGTGGCTCGCCAGCCGTAGATCTGGCCCAGCCAGGTGCCAAACGGCACGCCCAGCACGTTGGCCACGGTCAAGCCGGTAAACATCAGGGCGATCGCGGAGGCCTGTTTTTCCTTCGGCACCAGGCCGGTGGCCACCACCGAACCGACACCGAAGAACGCGCCATGGGCAAACGAGGCGATGATGCGTCCGATCATCAGTGTGCTGTAGTCGGGCGCCATGGCGCAGGCCAGGTTGCCGATGACGAATACCACCATCAACGCCATGAGCAGGGTCTTGCGCGGCAGGCGGCCGGTGGTGGCGGTGACCAGCGGCGCGCCGACGAACACCCCCAGCGCATAGCCGGTGACCAGCATGCCGGCCGCCGACAACGTCACGCCCAGGCTGGTGGCGACCTCGGGCAGCAAGCCCATGATCACGAATTCGGTGGTCCCGATGGCAAATGCGCTGATGGTCAGCGCCCAGAGTGCAATTGGCATGGCAGTGTTCCCAGGTTGAAGGTTGAAGGCAGGATGGCATGCAGTATGCGTGAAGTGTTTGTTGAGAAAAATACCGTTAAAATCAAAGAATATTTGATCTGGAGTCAATGATGGCGATTGAATCGGAAGACCTGCGCAATTTCGTGGCGGTGGTCGAGGCCGGCAGCCTGTCGGCGGCCGCCGAGATACTGGGGCAGACCACCTCGGGGGTGAGCCGCGCGCTGACGCGGCTGGAACAAAAGCTCGCCACCAGCCTGTTGACCCGCACCACGCGGCGCATGGACCTGACCGAAGAGGGCCTGGCGTTCCTGCTGCAGGCACGCAGCATCCTGGGCGCGCTCGACCAGGCCGAGGAGTCGATGCGGCTGCGCACGCAAAAGCCGGTCGGCAAGCTGCGCGTCGATGCCGCCGCGCCGTTCCTGCTGCATTGCATCGTGCCGCATGTAGGGGCGTTTCGCGCCGCCTATCCGGGCATCGAACTCGAACTGACCACCAATGACCGTTTCATCGACCTGGTCGAGCAGCGCACCGACATTGCCATTCGCATTGGCGAGCTGCAGGATTCGACCCTGCACGCCAAGTCGCTCAGTACCGCCCGCATGAACGTGGTGGCCAGTCCGTCCTATCTCGCCGCGCACGGCGTGCCGCAGGACGTCGAAGCGCTCGACGCGCACACCTTGCTGGGTTTTTCGCAGCCGGATTCGCTTAACATGTGGCCGCTGCTGCATGCTGGCGGTGATCGTTATCCGGCCCGTGCGGCGGTGCGTGCGTCCAGCGGCGAGACGATCCGCCAGCTGGCGTTGCACGGGCAGGGCATTGCCTGCCTGTCGGACTTCATGTCGCAGGCCGATATCGCCGAGGGCCGCCTGGTGCGCCTGTTGGCGCAGGCCGACAGCGGCTATCGGCAAAAGATATCGGCGGTTTATTATCGCAACACGCAATTGGCCAGGCGCATCAGCTGCTTCCTCGATTTTCTGCACGAGCGTTTGTGAAACAGGGCAATCGCCAATGCAACAAAATGGCAGGCCCCCGGTCTGAGGCTGGGCAGCATCGCATCGCGCGAAACATCACCTAGAATAAATACGAGTCGGAGAGCAAGATGAATACAACGGGGGGCGGCGGCGCCATCGAGAAACAATGGTTGCGCGCAGCGCTGGCAGCAGTCGCGGCGGTGGTCCTGGCATGGACCGTGGCACCCGTGGCCGACGCGGCCACGGCCAGTGTCACCAGCGTCTCGCCGCAGGGCGAGGTGGCACGGATTCGCCAGGTGCGCGTACGTTTTTCGGAATCGATGGTCAAGTTCGGCGATCCCAAGGCCGCCGCGCCTTTCGACGTCGACTGCCCGGTGGCTGGCACGCCACGCTGGGCCGACGACAAGAACTGGGTCTATGACTTCGAACGCGACCTGCCGCCCGGCACCAGTTGCGCGCTCACCCTGCGCGGCGCCGCCCGTTCGGCCGCCGGCAATGCGGTCGCTGGCAAGCGCCGCTACCAGTTCAGCACCGGCGGGCCGGCGGTCAGCCGCACCCGCCCTGAATATGGCCAGCTGATCACCGAAGACCAGGCCTTCGTGCTGTACCAGAACGGCGCCGCCGTGGAGTCCTCGGTGCTGCAACACCTGTATTGCGAGGCCGAGGGCATCCACGAGCGGATCGCCGTCAAGCTGCTGCCGGCGCAGCAGCGCCAGGCCTTGCTCAAGAGTTTCGACGAGAAGGTCGATCCGGCCACCATCACTATCGTGCAATGCCAGCAGCGCCTGCCCAACGACGCCGCCGTGCGCCTGGTATGGGACCGTGGCATTGCCGCGGCCAATGCGCCCGCGATCACCACCACGCAGCCGCAGGTGTTCAAGTACACGGTGCGCAGCGAATTCAGCGCCAGCTTTTCTTGCCAGCGCGAGAACGCCAATGCCGCCTGCTCGCCGATCCTGCCGGTGACGCTGTCGTTTTCCTCGCCGGTGCCGCGCAAGCTGGCCGAGCAGGTCGTGCTCGACGGCGGCAGCGGCAAGATCAAGCCCAGCTTCAGCCAGGATGAGCGCGGCGATACCGTCAACGCGGTCACCTTCAAGCCGCCGTTCGTCGAGAAATCGGCCTTCACGCTGCACCTGCCTGCGGGTTTCAAGGATGAGGATGGTCGCGTGCTGGCCAACGCCAGCGCCTTTCCGCTGAAGTCGGCCATGGCCGATTTCCCGCCGTTGGCAAAATTCCCGGCGGCGCCGTTCGGCATCATCGAGCTCAATGCCGATCCGGCCTTGCCGGTGACGCTGCGCCGGGTCGAGGCATCGTTGCAGGTGCGCGGCACCGATGGGCGCGCCATGCCGGGCAAGGTGGCCGATCTCAAGGTTCAGGATGACCGCGGCATCATCACCTGGCTGAGCCGGCTCAACCGTTATCACGAGAAGTGGGGCAACCCCAAGCAGGTCGACTCGCGCGGCATCAGCCTGCTCGAGCGCGAGCCGGGGGTGAAGACGCTCAACCTGCCGCAACCCAAGGAAGCGGTCGAAGGCAGCTGGCCGTTCGAGGTGGTCGGCATTCCCCTGGCCGACCCCGGCTTCTACGTCGTCGAGCTGGCCTCGCACAAGCTGGGGGCGTCGCTGCTGGGCAAGCCGCAACCGATGTACGTCCGTACCAGCGCGCTGGTGACCAACCTGTCGGTGCACGTCAAGCTGGGGCGCGAGAACGGCGCGGTCTGGGTCACCCGCCTGGATGACGCCAAGCCGGTGGCCAATGCCGACGTGCGCGTGTCCAGCTGCACCGGCCAGTCGCTATGGCAGGGCAAGACCAACGCCGCCGGCGTGGCCATGCTGCCGGCACTGGACGACCCGTGCCTCAACCTGCCCTATGAAGAGGGGCGCATCGGCGGCCTGTTCGTCAGCGCCCGCAAGAGCGATGAGAAGGGCCGCGCCGACATGGCCTTTGCGCTTACCTCCTGGAACGACGGTATCGAATCGTGGCGCTTCAACCTGCCCACCGACACATCCCGGCAAGCCACCACCCGTGCCACCACCATTTTCGACCGTACCCTGTTGCGCGCCGGCGAGACGGTGTCGATGAAGCACCTCATGCGCGTGGAGTCGATGCAGGGTTTTGGCTTGATGCGAGCGCAAGACCTGCCCACGCGGGTACGCATCACGCACCAGGGAAGCGGCCAGCAATTCCAGTTCCCGTTGTCCTGGCGCGCCGGCAAGAGTGCCGAGACCGTGTTTGCCTTGCCCAAGCAGGCCAAGCTGGGCGCCTATGACGTGGTGCTGGACCAAGGCCGCGCCGACCCCAACCGCCAGGACGCCGCCAACGGTGACGCCGATGGCGACGGCGGCGACGGCGACGGTGGCCAGCATGCCTTCTACACCGGCAGCTTCAGGGTGGAAGAATTCCGACTGCCGCTCATGCAGGGGCGCATGAGTGCGCCCAAGGGGCCCCAGGTGGCCATCAAGGAATTGCCGCTGCAGCTGCAGCTGAACTACCTCAACGGCGGTGGCGCGGCTGGCCAGCAGGTACGGGTATCGAGCCTGTTGCGCGCACGCAGCGTGAGCTTTGCGGGCTACGACGGTTTCTCGTTCGTGCCTCCGCAAGACGATGACAACGGTGCCGCCGGCGACCAGAAGATCGTGGCCGACAAGCTGGCCGTGACGCTCGACAAGAACGGCAGCGCCAGCGCCGTCATCGCCAAGCTGCCGGCCATCTCGCGCGCCCAGGAGTTGCTCACCGAGATGACCTATAACGACCCCAACGGCGAGGTGCAGACCATCTCCGGCGTGACGCCCCTGTGGCCCTCGGCGGTGGCAGTCGGCCTGCGCGCCGGCAACTGGATCTCGGTCAAGAAGAAGCTGACCCTGACGGCGGTCACGCTGGACACCGACGGCAAGCCGCAGGCCGGGATGGCGGTCGAGATACGCGCCATCGCCCGCAAGACCAATTCGCATCGCAAGCGCATGGTGGGTGGCTTCTACGCCTACGAGAACGACCAGACCACGCAAGACCTGGGCAAGCTGTGCGCGGGCAAGAGCGACGCCCATGGCATGTTCAACTGCGACACCGAACTGTCCGAGCCTGGCAACGTCGAGCTGATCGCCAGCGCCAAGGACGCGCGCGGCAACACCAGCGCGGCCTATTCGTCGGTGTGGGTGACCGGTCGCGGCGAGCTGTGGTTCGATGGCGAGAACCAGGACCGCATCGATATCCTGCCCGAGAAAAAGACCTACCAGGCCGGCGAGACGGCGCGCTTCCAGGTGCGCATGCCGTTTCGCCATGCCACCGCGCTGGTGGCGGTGGAGCGCGAAGGCGTGATCGATACCCAGGTGGTGCAGTTGTCGGGGCAGGACCCCAATATCAGCGTACCGGTCAAGGCCGCCTACGGGCCCAACGTCTATGTGTCGGTGCTGGCCGTGCGTGGGCGCATGCGCGACGTGCCGTGGTACTCGTTCTTCCTGTGGGGCTGGAAGGAACCGGTCAATTGGTGGCATGAGTTCCGCGAGTACCAGGCGCCGGGCACCATGGTCGACCTGTCCAAGCCGGCCTGGAAATACGGCATCGCCGAGATCGGCGTGGGCGAGGCCGCCCACAAGCTGCAGGTGGCGGTGAGCACCGATAAATCCAGCTATCCGGTGCGCGGCGTGGCCAAGGTCCAGGTGCAGGTGAAGCTGCCCGACGGCAAGCCGGCGGCCGGCGCGGAATTTGCGCTGGCGGCAGTCGACGAGGCACTGCTCGAACTGCAACCCAACGGTAGCTGGGACTTGCTCAAGGCGATGTTGCAGCGGCGCAGCTACGGGGTCGAGACCTCGACGGCACAGATGCAAGTGGTGGGCAAGCGCCATTACGGCAAGAAAGCCACGCCGGCGGGCGGCGGCGGCGGTCGTGCGCCGACCCGCGAGTTGTTCGATACGCTGCTGCTGTGGAAGCCCAGCGTCAAGCTCGATGGCGACGGCCGGGCGCAACTGGAGGTGCCCCTGAACGATGCGCTGACCTCGTTCCGGATCGTCGCCATCGCCGACAGCGGCGCCGACCTGTTCGGTACCGGCAGCACCTCGATTCGCGCCACGCAGGATGTGCAGTTGATCTCGGGCCTGCCACCGCTGGTGCGCGAAGGCGATAGCTTCAACGCCATGGTCACGCTGCGCAACACCACCAACCGCGACATGAAGATCAAGGTCGTGGCGCGCGCAGAGGGCAGTGCGCTGAGCCTGCCCGAGCGCGAACTGGCGTTGGGGGCGGGCCAATCGGGCGAACTGGCGTGGCCGGTCACGGTGGCGCAGGACCTGAACCAGCTGAATTGGGAAATCAACGCCCAGGAGCAGGGCGGCGCCGGTGCGCGCGACGCCATCAAGCTGAGCCAGCGGGTGTTGCCGGCGGTGCCGGTGACGGTGCAGCAGGCCACGTTGTTCCAGCTCGACAAGAGCGCCAGCATCGATATCGTCCAGCCGGCCGGCAGCCTGCCGGGACGCGGTGGACTGGCTGTCGGGCTCAAGGCCAGCCTGGCCGGTGGCAGCGATGCGCTGACCCGTTACTTCACCCAATATCCGTTCTCGTGCCTGGAGCAGAAGACCTCCAAGGCCATCGGCCTGCGTGACGAGGCAGGGTGGCAGCGCATCGCCGCCGACCTGCCGACCTACCTCGACGGTGACGGCCTGGCGTATTACTTCCCGCCGCCGGACTCGTCGGCGCGACGGGGTAGCGATACGCTCACTGCCTATCTGCTGGCGGCGGCCAACGAAGCCGGCTACGCCATTCCCACGCCAAGCCGCGACAAGATGCTCGATGGCCTGGCCGGCTTCGTCGAAGGCCGTATCACGCGCCAGTTCTGGTCGCCCAGGAAAGATCTCGACGTGCGCAAGCTGGCCGCGCTCGAAGCGCTGTCGCGCTATGGCCGGGTGCAGCCGGCCATGCTGGGCTCGTTGCAGATCAACCCGAACCAGTGGCCGACCTCCGGCCTGCTGGACTGGATTGCCGTGCTGCAGCGGGTGCCTGCCATCGCCGAGCGCCAGAAGAAGCTCGACGAAGCCGACCAGATCTTGCGTGCAAGGCTCGATTTCCAGGGCACGCGCATGGGGTTTTCAAGCGAGCAGGACGATTACTGGTGGTGGCTCATGAGTGGTGCCGACGCCAACGCCAACCGCCTGATCCTGCTGCAATTGAACAATCCCGCCTGGCGTGACGACCTGCCGCGCCTGGTGGCCGGCGCCATCGCCCGCCAGCAGCGCGGCCACTGGAACACCACCACCGCCAACGTCTGGGGCAGCCTGGCACTGGACCGCTTCGCGCGCAAGTTCGAGACGGAAAAACCCGCCGGCACCACCCGCGTGAGCGTGGAGCCGGCCACGCAGAGCTTTGCCTGGGCGGCCGGCAGTGATGGCGGCAAGCTGCAACTGCCATGGCCGGCCACTGCCAGCGGCGGCGTGGCGCGTTTCGCCCATGACGGCGCCGGCAAGCCCTGGGTCACGCTGCAAAGCCTGGTGGCGGTGCCGCTGACGCAGGCCTTCTCCAGCGGCTATCGCATCACGCGCAAGATCGAAGCGGTGGAGCAGAAGGTCGGCGGCAGCTATAGCCGGGGCGACGTGTTGCGGGTGAGCCTGGAGATCGATGCCCAGACCGACATGACCTGGGTAGTGGTGAGCGACCCCTTGCCGGGTGGCGCCACGCTGCTGGGCTCGGGCCTGGGACGCGATTCGGTCATCGGCCAGGGCAGCCAGCCCAGGGACGATGCCGGACGCGGCCAGCTGGCCTATGAGGAGCGCAGCTTCGAGGCCTATCGCGCCTACTACGAATCGATGCCCAAGGGCCGCACCAGCATCAGCTACACGGTGCGCCTGAACAACGTGGGCGAATTCAACCTGCCACCGACCCGGGTCGAGGCCATGTATGCACCGGAGATGTTCGGCGAGTTGCCGAACCAGAAGATGGTGGTCAAGGCGGCACCGTGATACGGCCCCTGCCCGCGGCGCTGCTGGCGGCGGCCTTGCTGGGGCCGCCGGCGGCGCAGGCGGCGCCCGGGTTCGCCGAGGTCAAGCGCGACTTCGTGCCGTCCGAGGCCAGCCTGCTCGACCGCCACGGCGAGTTGCTGCAGCGCCAGCGGGTCGACATGGACCAACGCAAGCTGTCCTGGGTCAGCCTGGAAGACGTATCGCCGGCCATGCGGCGCTCGCTGGTGGCGTCCGAGGACCGGCGCTTCTACCAGCACAGCGGAATCGACTGGAACGCCGTGGCGGCCTCGGCCTGGGGCAACCTGTGGCATAGCCGCACGCGCGGCGCATCGACCATCACGATGCAACTGGCTGGCTTGCTGCACGACGACCTGCGCCGCAAGTCCAATGCCCGCTCGCTCAGCCAGAAGCTGTCGCAAGCGTGGGTGGCCCAGGGCTTGGAGCGCAGCTGGCGCAAGGACCAGATCCTGGAAGCCTATCTCAACCTGGTCGCGTTCCGGGGGGAACTGGTGGGCGTGCACGCGCTGTCGCGCGTGATGTTCGGCAAGCACCCCAGCGGGCTCAACGAGAGCGAGGCGGCGGTCGCCGTGGCGCTCATCCGCGGCCCCAACGCCACGCCGCGCCGGGTGGCCGAGCGGGCCTGCGCCATCCTCAAGGACGAAGGCGTGCCCGAGCAGTGCCAGGGCCTGGAAGGACGCACCGAGCTCTACCTGGCGCGCGCTACGGCACGACGCGACCTGCCGGGGGCCAGCGATGCGCCGCAACTGGCGCCGCACCTGGCGCGCAAGCTGCTGGAGCGGCCCGGGCAGCAGTTGCGTTCCACGCTCGATGCCCCGCTGCAGCGTTTTGCCAACCAGGCCTTGCGGCGCCAGTTATCGGGCCTGGTCGAGCGCAATATCGAAGATGGCGCCGTGATCGTGATCGACAACGCCAGCGGCGAAGTGCTGGCCTGGGTCGGTTCCAGCGGCAGCCTGTCGGGGGCCGCCGATGTCGACGGCGTGGTCGCGCAGCGCCAGGCGGGATCCACCCTCAAGCCGTTCCTGTACGAGCAGGCGATCGAGAACCGGTGGTTGACGGCGGCCTCGCTGCTGGACGATTCGCCGGTCAACCTGGCGACGACGGCCGGGCTGTATGTTCCGCAGAACTACGACAAGCAGTTCAAGGGGTTGGTCAGCCTGCGCACGGCGCTGGGTTCGTCGCTCAATATCCCGGCGGTACGCACGCTGGTGATGGTCACGCCGGAGCGGTTTTTCCAGCGCCTGCAGGCGCTCGGATTCAACCTGCGCGAGAACGGCGACTACTACGGCTACAGCCTGGCGCTGGGCAGCGCCGACGTGACCCTGGCCAATCTTGCCAATGCCTATCGCGCCTTGGCCAACCAGGGGCGTTACTCGCCGCTGCGCACGCGGCTGGAACAGGGTGGGGCAGTGCGACCGGTGCAGGTGATGAACCCCGAGGCCAGCTTCATCGTTGGCGACATCCTGTCCGACCGCAGCGCAAGGGCGCGCACCTTCGGCCTGGAAAACGCGCTGGCCACGCGCATGTGGAGCGCCGTCAAGACCGGTACCTCCAAGGACATGCGCGACAACTGGTGTGTCGGCTATTCGACCCGTTATACGGTCGGGGTGTGGGTCGGCAATGCGTCCGGCGCGCCGATGTGGGACGTCTCGGGCGTGACCGGTGCGGCGCCGGTCTGGCAAGAGGTGATGCAATACCTGCACAGCGCGCGCGGCACGCCGATGAAGGTCGCCGTGCCTGGCACGCCTGCCGGCGTCGTGGCGCGCACCATCCACTACCAGGACCAGATCGAGGCCAGCCGCACCGAATATTTCCTGCCTGGCACCGCGCAGGACGATATTCGCGTAGCGCGCGGCGCCGACATCCGCACCGCCATCGCCTATCCGACGGCGGGCATGCTGAGCGCGCTCGACCCCGACATTCCGCCGCAGCGCCAGCGCATCCGTTTCCGGGCGCAGGGCGTGCCGGCCGGCAGCCGCTGGGTGCTCGATGGCAAGACCATTCCCGAATCGATGCGGGTGCAGGGTTCGCGCGATGAGCTGCTGGCCGACTGGATGCCATGGCCGGGCAGGCATCTGCTGGTGTTGCAGGATAGCGCGGGGGCGCAGCTCGATAGCGTGCGCTTCGAGGTCCGGGGGGCGGTGGAGCGGGCGCAGGTCGAGCCCGCCAGGAAGTGAGTCGCGCCCGGATGCACGGCAGGCGATGCGCTACAGCGTCGCCGTGACCGCCGCGATCGACTCGCGCAGCCATGCCTGGGCCGGATTGCCATCGCTTCGCCGATGCCAGATCAGGTGAAACTCGATCGGTGGCAACGCCACCGGCGGTGCGAACATGACCAACTGGTTGCCGACCGGGGAATTGAGCGCCACGCGCTTGAGCACGGTCGCGCTCATCTGGGTGCGCGCTACCACGGCAGGCACGGCAAACATCTGCGGCAAGGTCAGCGCCAGCGTGCGCTGCCTGTTCAGCTGCGCCAGCGCCTGATCCACCAGGCCATGCCGCTGGCCTTCGGGCGAGGCCAGCACATGCACCAGCGACAGGTAGGTCTGCAAGGTCATGGCGCGGCGCGCTGCCGGATGATCGCGGGCGATGATGGTGGTGAATTCGTCGCTGAGAACCGGGCGGGTCAGGATGCGTCCTTCCGCCGACGTGGGCGGCACGCCGATGGCGACATCGATGGCGCCCGCGTCGAGCAGCGACACCGCGTCATCGCGGTCATTGAACGCATGCACATGGATGGTCACTCCCGGTGCCTGGATCGCCACCGCTTCCAGCAGCGCCGGCAGGACCACGAAAGCAGCGTAGTCGGACATGCCCAGGTGATAGGACAGTGATGCCTTCTCGGGCGCAAAGGGCGACTTCGTCACCAATGCCGCTTCGATCTGGCGTAGCGCCTGGGTAATCGGCTCGGCCAGCTCACGCGCGCGTGGCGTGGGCAGGAGCCCATCGGCGCTGCGCAGGAACAACTGGTCTGCCAGCAGCAGCCGCAGGCGCGACAGGGCCGCGCTCATGGCCGGCTGGCTCACGCCTACCTGGGTTGCGGCGCGCGTCACGTTGCGCTCGCTCATCAGGGCGTCGAACGCCGCCAGCAGGTTCAAGTCGATGCCATGAAAATCCATATATCGAATAATTATCTATAAAGGTTATTTGTTGGACTGATTTTACTCCACGTCGCACACTGCGTGACTTCTCCACCACGCAATGAGCACACCATGAACATCTCCGACCGAACTGCCGAGCAACGCATGGCGATCGAACGCCAGGCCGTCGAGACGCTGTATCGCGCTTTCAGCGAGAACGCCCCGAGCTGGTTGACGCCGTATTGGCGCCGGATTGGGACGACATTCCGATGGCGCCCGGCCAGGAGCCCGGACCGCAGGGCATCAAGCCCATCATCGGCAGCCTCGCCGCAGCCTTCCCCGACGTGAAGATCGTCATTCACGATCTGCTGCAGGTGCCGGGGCGTGTCGCCGTGCGCGCCGAGATCAGCGGCACCCACCAGGGGCCGATCTTCGGTATTGCGCCCACCGGCAAGCACGTCAGCTTCCGTCTGCATGAATTCCACGCCCTCGACGGCGCCCGGATCACGACCACCTGGCATATGGAGGACTGGTTCGGCCTGTTCCTCCAGCTCGGCCAGTTCCCGCCGCAATCCTGATGCACGAACGGAGATAACGATGAAAGCAGCAGTCATTACCGGCTTCGGTGGCCCCGAAGTCGTCACGATCGCCGAAGTGCCGCCGGGCTCGGCATTGCAGCCGCACCAGGTGGCGCTGCGGATAGAAGCGGCCAGCGCCAATCCGCTGGACCTGAAGATCCTGGCGGGCTACATGCAGCAAGTCTTTCCGGTGAGCTTCCCCTATGTGCCGGGCACCGACTTCAGCGGCGTGGTGGTAGCCACCGGCGCCGAGGTGAGCCATCTGCAACGCGGCACGCGGGTATTCGGTCGCTGCGCGCCCACTGCGGGTGGCGCCTTCGCGCAGCACCTCTGCATCGACGCGCAGCAGTTGTGCGTGATGCCGGCGGAGATGAGTTTCGAGCAGGCCGCTTCGCTTGCGTCCACCTATGGCACGGCGCGTCAGGCGCTGTTCGACAACGGCAAGCTGGCGCGCGGCCAACGGGTACTGATCCACGCCGGGGCCGGCGGCGTGGGCAGCATGGCGGTGCAGCTGGCGCACCTGGCGGGTGCCTACGTGATCGCCACGGCCTCGGCCGCAAACACGGCGTTGGTGATGGGCCTGGGCGCTGACGAAGTGATCGACTATCGCACGTCGGCCATGTCGCAGGTACGCGACATCGATCTGGTGCTCGATACGATCGGCGGTGCCACCTTGCAGCGTTCGTGGCCGATGGTGAGAGCGGGCGGTCGCATCGTCACGCTGGTGGAGTTCGGGATCGCGCCGGTCAACGGCGTGCATGCTCAATCCGTGTTCTTCGCCGATGCCGCACCCGCCTTGCCCGAGGCTGTCGGGCAGTTCCAGGCGGGCAGGCTGCAGATCATCATCGATTCGATTTTTGCATTGCCTGATACCCGTGCGGCGCTGGAGAAACTGGCCACCGGTCATGCGCGCGGCAAGGTGGTGATTCGCATGCGGTGACGATTCGCTGGCAGGGAAGCGCCTTCGGTGAGCAAGCCCGCAGGGCCGTATCGAAGACGCACGGATGGTGATCCTTCGATACGCTGCTGCGCAGCTACTCAGGCCGAACGGGGAATGAATATCAAAGGAAAAACCGGACGGTCCGAACGGTATCTGGTTTACCGACCGAGGCTTGAATCAAAATATCGACCCTGTGTAGCATCCCGTTCGGACTGAGTAGGCCCGCAGGGCCGTATCGAAGACGCATGGATGGTGATCCTTCGATGCGCTGCTGCGCAGCTACCCAGGCCGAACGGGGGGAGGGATATTAGAGGAAAAAGCCGATCATCCTGAGTAGCCGCGCAGCGGCGTACCGAAGGAGGGCTCCAAAACGCAAAAGGCCGACTGGCTTTCGCCAATCGACCTTTTATGTTTTGGTGCCCACGGAGGGACTCGGTCACGTTCCGCGACCCCGGCTGGCCTTGCAAGGCCAGCCTTTCTCGTCCCCCCGCAAAGCGCGCAGGCGCTTTGCTCGTGGGCCCCAAAACGCAAAAGGCCGACTGGCTTTCGCCAATCGACCTTTTATGTTTTGGTGCCCACGGAGGGACTCGAACCCCCACACCTCGCGGCACATGGACCTGAACCATGCGCGTCTACCAATTCCGCCACGTGGGC
>NZ_AKJA01000121.1 GCF_000282575.1 Herbaspirillum sp. YR522
GCCCCTGCCGGTCATCGGCTCGCCGATGTTCCTGGTGTCCGGGCCGGCGCTGGTGATCGCCCAGTGCTGCGCGGGCGTGGTCGGCGCCTTCCCGGCGTTGAATGCGCGACCGCAGGAGCAACTCGATGCCTGGCTGACCGAGATCGAGGGCGCCTTGTCCGACTATCGCCTGGCACACCCCGGGGCGACCGTCGCCCCTTATGCGGTGAACCTGATCGTGCACCAGTCGAACCAGCGCTTGCAAGAAGACCTGGCCACCTGCGTGCGCCACCGGGTGCCGATCGTGATCACCTCGCTGCATGCACCGGACCAGGTGGTGCAGCAAGTGCATGCCTATGGTGGCATCGTGCTGCACGACGTCACCACGCTGCGGCACGCCAGGAAGGCCATCGGCGCCGGCGTCGACGGCCTGATCCTGGTGTGCGCGGGTGCCGGTGGTCATGCCGGGGCCTTGAGCCCGTTCGCGCTGGCGGGCGAGGTGCGGCCGATCTTCGATGGCCTGCTGGTGCTGGCCGGTGCCATCGGCAGCGGCGCAGGCATCCTGGCGGCGCAGGCGCTGGGCTGCGACCTGGCCTATATGGGCACGCGTTTCATCGTCGCGCAGGAATCGCTGGCCAGTGACGGCCACAAGCAGATGATCGTCGCCGGCAGCGCTGCCGACATCGTGTACACGCCGTATTTTTCGGGCGTGCCGGGCAATTACCTGAAACCCAGCATCGAGGCCGCCGGGCTCGATCCCGACCATCTCGAGCCGGCCGACAAGTCTGCCATGGACTTCGGCAAGCCGAAGCGCTGGAAAGACATCTGGGGCAGCGGGCAGGGTATCGGCAGCATCGACTCGGTGACGCCGGCGGCGCGGATTGTCGACCAGCTGGAGGCCGAGTATCGGGCCGCGCGCCAGCGGATCGACCCGGGCTGAGGCCTGCCTCAGCGCCTCGCGTCCAGGTCGAACTCCGCCACCAACGCGTCGGTATGTTCCCCGACCTGGGGCGCGGCGCGACCGTTCTCGGGGCGGATGCCATCGATGCGCACCGGGCTGCGCGTTGTCCTCAGCCGTGCGCCATCGCCGCGCTGCACCCATTGCGTCATCCCGAGCCGGCCGAAGGCGTCGCTCTCGAGCAGCCGCGGCCAGTCCAGCACCTCGGCGCACCAGACGTCTTGCGGCTGCAGCCTGGCCAGCCAATGCTGCGTGGATTGCCGCACCAGCTGCGAGGCAATCAGCCGCTTGATCTCGTCGCGCTTGCTGAAGGCGTCCTCGGCGCTGTAGGCATCGAGTTGCGGCAATTGCAGGATGCCGGCCAGTTTCTGCAGCGGCATCATGGCCAGCGCCAGGTAGCCATCGGCGGTGGGGTAGAGGCCGTAAGGCGCGGCCAGGTAGGCGTTGGCATTGCGGAACTGCGCACGCTGCGGGATCCGCTGGCCGTCATTCATGTAGGTGGTCAGCAATTCGAACTGGAGGTCGATCAACGCTTCCAGCAGGCTGGTCTGCACCTGCGCGCCCTGGCCCGTGATGCCGCGCCGGACCAGCGCCGCCAGGATGCCTTCGGTCAGGATGTGCCCGGCCAGCATGTCGGCAATCGACAATCCCAGTGGCACCGGGCCGTCGCCGTCATGGCCATTGAGCCAGGTCACGCCCGACAAGGACTGCGCCAGCAGGTCCTGTCCCGGCAGTTGCGCCCAGTCGCCGCTTTCGCCATAGCCGGAAATGCCGGCGTACACCAGGCGTGCATTGAGGCCCTTGACGGTGTCGTAGTCCAGCCCCAGGCGATCGATGACGCCCGGGCGGAAGTTGTGGACCAGTACGTCGGCGCGCGTGACCAGCTTCTTCAGCGCCGCCAGGCCGTGCTCGGTCTTGAGGTCCAGCGCCAGGCTTTCCTTGTTGCGATTGATGGCATGAAACAGCGTCGAGTCGCCGTCGACATCGGTATCGGTCAGGTACAGGGTGCGGCAGATGTCGCCGGTCCCGCTGCGCTCGACCTTGATCACGCGGGCGCCCAGGTCGGCCAGGCGCAAGGCAGCCGACGGGCCGGACAGGAACTGCGCCATGTCCAGCACCAGCAAGCCGCTCAACGGTCCCCGGTTCGGTGCTCGCGCCGCTGTCATCGCAGGCTCTCCCGGAACATGAGGTTGAGTTCGGCAATGACGCCGTCGCCCGGCTCGCCCCGCTGCAGGCCGGCGTTGAGCCGCTCGGATGCTGCCTGCTGGTAGGCCATGTAGCCGTCGTGCCGAGGGCGCACCCAGGCGCCGTCCAGGGTGGCGCGCGTGGCACGATAGAAGTCGGCCGACAGCGCATTGGGGGCGTCGGCATCCCACGCCGCGCTGTGTCCTGCCTGGCCACCCGAGCGCGCATAGAGGTCTTTCTGCGCGCTGGCGCCGGCAACCCAGAGCGCGAATTCGGTGGCCTGCCCGATATGCTGGCTGTAGGCCGATACCGCCAGGCCGGTGCCGCCCAGTGCCGAGCCGTCGGGGCCGCTGCCTTCCAGCGAGGGGATATCGGTGAAGTGCAGGCGGGCCGGGCGAAAACCTTCCAGCGCATAGTTGATATAGCCGTAGGCGAGCGGGGCACAGGCGATCACGCAGTCCGGTTGCGCCATCAGTTCGAAGACCGCGATCGGATCGTAGTCGAAACACTGCGGGCCGACCTGCGCCACCAGCCGCTGCAGCCAGCCGTAGGCGCGCGTGGCCGCGGCAGCATCGAACAGGTCGGGGCCTTCGACGCGACCAGGGGCGCCCAATTGCCCGCACAAGGTGTAGAGCGACATCAGCGAATGCGGCGCGCGCATCGGAATGGCGACGCGCTTGGCCAGCGCCAGTGCCATGACCTCGTCCCAGGTGGCGGGCGCACGCGCCAGCAGGTCGGCGCGCCAGGCCATCACCTGCGTGGCGGCATCGACCGGCAACGCCCACTGCTGGCCCTGCCAGTGGTAACTCTCGAATGAAGCGCCGACCGAACCGCTGGCGATCCCGGCCAGGCGCTGCTCATCGAACGGCTGCAGGCAATGTTCGCGGGTGATCTGGCCCACATGCGGGTGGTCGATGACGATCAGGTCGTATTGCCGCGCCAACTGCTCCACCGGAAAGGTCTCGAAGTCCTGCAGCGAGCGGCTCTCCCAGTCGATCGCGCTGCCGCCGTTGGCGTGCCATGCGGCGCTGGCGGCCACCAGCGGGTCGATTCCGCGCGCATGGTTCCAGGTCATGCCCTTCAATGTGCTGCTCATTTTTTGCTTGTCTCCAAGGTTGCCCGGCAGGAATTGCGCAGGGATTATCCATGCGGCAGGCCTGCCGCGAGATCGTTTGATAAAAATTATCGTATATAAATTTAATCTTCACCAGTAAAAATATATAGCGTTAAATTGTTTTTTTAATTAAATTAATAAAACGCATATCAACATCATATTTATATGAAAACGAGTTTCGAGGAAGAAGGGACAGCGTCGGAAGACCTGGACCTGCCGCTGGCAGGCACCGTGGTGCTGGACCTGAGCCAGTTCCTGGCGGGGCCGTCGTGTGCCATGCGGCTGGCGGACCTGGGGGCGGACGTGATCAAGGTCGAACGCCCGGACGGCGGCGACCTGTGCCGCAGCCTGGTGCTGGCCGACCAGTATGTCGAGGGCGACAGCGCGCTGTTTCACACGATCAACCGTGGCAAGCGCAGCTTCGCGGCCGACCTCAAGGACCCGGCCAGCCTGCAGCAGGTCAAGGCCTTGATCGCGCGTGCCGATGTGCTGATCCATAACTTCCGCCCCGGGGTCATGGAACGCATCGGGCTCGATGTCGAGCAGGTGGCGCGCATCAATCCGCGCCTGGTGTATGCCGTAGTCAGCGGCTATGGCGACAGCGGGCCGTGGCGCGACAAGCCGGGCCAGGACCTGCTGGTGCAGTCGCTGTCGGGGCTGGCCTGGCTGTCCGGCGACGGCGGTGCCGACGGCGATGGGCCACCAGTGCCGGCGGGGGTGTCGGTGGTCGATGTGCTGACCGGCGCCCATCTGGTGCAGGCGATCATGGCGGCCCTGTTGCGCCGTACGCGCACCGGGCGTGGCGGCAAGGTCGAGGTGAGCTTGCTGGAGTCGGCGCTGGACCTGCAGTTCGAACCGCTGACCGCGTTTCTCAACAGCGACGGCGCGGCCCCCGTGCGCGGTGCGCACAACCACGCCAACGTGCATGCCAACCCGCCCTATGGCATCTACCGTACCGCCGACGGTTTCATGGCGGTGGCCATGACGCCACTGGACAAGCTTGCCGCGCTGATCGATTGCCCGGCGCTGGCGCAGCAGGCAGCCGCCGCCGAGCGCGCTGGCGGCTTGCTGCGTCATCGCGATGCGTTGAAGGATTGCCTGCAGCAGCACCTGGCGACCCGGGGCACTACCCATTGGCTGGCGCTGCTGGAGCCGGCCGGCGTCTGGGCGGCGCAGGTGATGGCCTGGCCGGAGCTGGTCCGGCACCCCGGCTTCACCACGCTGGGCATGACCCAGTCCATCGAAAGCGCCAGCGGGGCGGTGATGCAGACCACGCGTTGCCCGATCCGCATCGATGGCCAGCGCATCTTCAATCGGCGCGGTGCCCCTGCGCTGGGCGCGGACAACCAGGCCGTGGCGCGCCAGTACGACCTGCCGGCCAAGGGCCAGTGATACACACCAGGATAGAGAGAGCGCACATGACCCACGAACAGTTCTTCGAAGACTATGTCATCGGCGCCGGGCGCCACAGCACCGGCCGCACCATCACCGAAGCCGACATCGTCATGCATGCCGGCCAGACCGGCGACTTCTTTCCACACCATATGGATGCGGCCTGGTGCGCCACCCAGGATTTCGGCCAGCGCATTGCCCACGGCACGCTGGTGTTCAGTGTCGGCATCGGCCTTACCGCCAATGTCATCAACCCGCGCGCGATGTCGTATGGCTACGATGCGCTGCGCTTCGTCAAGCCGGTCTTCATTGGCGACACACTATATGCGCGGGTAGAGATCACCGACAAGCGCGACCACGCCAAGCGCGGCACGCATGGCATCGTGGTGGAAACGGTGACCGTGCTCAACCAGCGCCAGGAGACCGTCCTGGCGTGCCAGCACCTGCATCTGGTGGAGCGCCGCATGGCCCTGCAGTGACCCGCGTGCGGCAGGCGCTTGCGGCCGGGGCGCCATGCTGTCCTATCATCTGGCCGCATCATAAAAGGTATAACAATGACAAACGGAGACAAACTCGTGGTGGATCGCGCCGTGGCGAAAGCGACGGTGCGACTGCTTCCCTTCCTGGCGCTGATGCTGATCCTGGCCTTCCTGGACCGGGCCAATATCGGTTTCGCCAAGGTCGCCTACCAGGCCGACACCGGCATCAGCAACGCCGCCTACGCATTGGGCGCCGGTATCTTCTTCATCGGCTATGCGCTGTTCGAGGTGCCCAGCAACCTGATCATGATGCGCGTGGGTGCCCGGCTCTGGCTGGCCCGCATCATGATCAGCTGGGGCCTGGTGTCGGCGGCGATGATCTTCGCCCACACACCGACTTCGCTGTACATCCTGCGTTTCCTGCTGGGGGTTTGCGAAGCCGGCTTCTATCCCGGCGTGCTGTTGTACCTGACCTATTGGTTCCCGGCCCGCCAACGTGCACGCGCCACCGGCCTGTTCTACCTGGGCGTGCCCTTGTCGCTGGTCATCGGCGGTCCACTGTCGGGTTGGCTGCTGGGGCACGAGGATATGTTCGGGCTGCGCAACTGGCAGTGGATGTTCATGGTCGAGGGCCTGGCCGCTGCGGTGACCGGCGTGGTCGCGCTGTTCTATCTCGATAGCAGCCCCGCCAAGGCCAAGTGGCTGGGCGAGGATGAAAAACGCGCGCTGAGCGCTGTGTTGCAAGCCGAGGAACGCGACAAGCTGAGCCGTGTCGACCATACCGCCTGGACCGTGCTCAAGGATCGCCGCGTGCTGGTGCTGATCGGCGTGTACTTCTTCATCCAGCTGGGCGTGGCGCCGCTGACCTTCTATGTGCCCGGCAAGCTGGCCTCGCTGATGGGGGGCAAGGTCGACTTCACGGTCGGCCTGCTGACCGCCATCCCGTGGCTGTGCTCGGCCGTCGTCACGCGACTGGCCAGTGTCCATGCCGACCGCCACGACAACCATCGCACCGTGGTCATCGCCATGCTCACCGTGGGCACGTTGGCGCTGGCCTCGATCTACTGGATCGATACCGCCTGGCTGCTGGTGCTGGCCTGCTGCATCGCGGTGCCGGCACTGACCTCGTCGCAGCCGGTGTACTGGAGCCTGCCGACCCGTTACCTGGGCGGCACCGGCGCCGCCGCCGGGATTGCCTTCATCGTCTCCATCGGCAACCTGGGGGCGTTCGTGTCGCCGCAGGTGATGGCCAATACCGAATCGGTGATCGACCTGCCCAATGCCGGCTTCATCGCGGTGGCGCTGCTTTGCTTCCTGTCGGTGGTGCTGCTGGCGACGTTGCGGCCGGCGCGCGGGCAAGGTCATCTATAATTCGAGGTCTTCGAAACCTTGTCGGCATGCGCATCCATGAACAGCAGCAGTTCCACATCATCCGCGCCGGAAGCCTCCGGCGACGAGGCGCAGCGGCGCCCCAAGTATGCGGTCCCGGCGGTGGACAAGGCGCTGGATGTGCTGGAGCTGCTGTCGGCCCAGGCGGTACCGATGACACAGGCGCAGATCGCCAGGGCCCTGGGGCGCGAAGCCAGCGAACTGTTTCGCCTGCTGGGTGCGCTCGAAGCGCGGGGCTACCTGCGACGCGATACCAGCGGCGCGTATGTGCTGACCCTCAAGCTGTTCGAATTGAGTCGTACCCATTCCCCCCATGAGCAATTGATGCAGGCCGCGGCACTGCCGATGCGCGAGTTCGCCGAGCAGGCGCGCGAATCCTGCCACCTGTCGATCCTGCATCGTGACCAGGTGCTGGTGCTGGCGCAGGTCGATGGTCCGATGCCGTTGCGGCTGTCGGTGGAAACGGGCTCGCTGCATTCGGTGGTCGAGACCGTCTCGGGGCAGGTCCTGCTGGCCAATTCGTCGCTCGAGGAACGCGGTGCCATTCTCTCTTCGCGCGGTGAATACCTGCGCCTGGGCGCGGCCGATCGCGAACGCTTCCTGGCCCGCCTGGACGACATCCGGCGCGATGGCTGGGCCTACGCCGAAGGCCTGCGCTTCATCGGCGGGCGCGACCTGGGCGTGCCGGTGGGAAGCCCCGAGGCGCACACCCGTGCGGTGCTGACGGTCGCATCGCTCAAGGGCAGGTATGGCCTGGACGACCTGTTCGACATCCTGCCGCACCTGCAACGCTGCGCCGCCGAGATCGCCCGCCTGGCCGGGATCGCCGCCAGTTGATGGCCGTCACGGCGTCTTGAGGAACACGCTGTCGTAGATCCTGCGGATCTCGGCCACCGATTCGGGATCGTGCCATTTCTCGACGATGCTGCGGTAATAGGCCTTGCCGCGATTGGCGAGGAGCACCCGGTTGACCTGCTCGATGAGCTTGCGGCCCCATTCATTCCTGGCGCACATCACGCGGTTGAAAACGACTTCGTTCGCTTCCTGCATGGGGATGGCGACCAGTTCGCCCGCATGGCCCATGTTGCGCGCCTGGTCCGACGCCAGCAGCGGCAATTCGATCATGTAGTCGATGCGTCCGGCCAGCAGCATGCCGATCGCCTCGACCTGTTCGGAATAGTTTTCCCTGGGCGGGTAGGCGGCCAGCAACTTGTCCACCGTCGGGCTGTACGAGCGGTCGCGCATCACCGAGGTGATCAACTGGTGGTCCTGCAGCAGCGCCTGTAGCGATAGCGGCCCCTTGAATTGCGCCAGGCGGTCGCGCCGCACGATGATGCGCAACGGCAGGAAGATCGAGCTGGGCAGCGAGAGATAACCATAGGTTTCGCGTTCCGCAGTCTTCAGGGTGCCGTTGAAGCACCAGTGGCTGCCTTTCCTGATCTCGCTGTTGATGCGCGGGAAGGGGGCTTCCAGTTCGATATGCTCATACTGGGGCAACTGGTCCTTGAGCACGTCCAGGGTCTGGTCGAAGATGCCCTGGTGCGCAAACTCCCCGGAGCGGATCATGTAGGGCGGGACATTGTATTTGCCCCAGATGATCTGGTCTGCCGCCACCGCCGGATGGAGCGCGCTCGAGAACAGGGCAGGTAGCAGGCACCGCAGGATCCTATGCACCGTCGCCTGCTTTCTTCAACGTCGCCGGCAGCGGCCACTGCGCCACCAGCACCTGATTGCGACCCGACAGCTTGGCGCGATACAGGGCCGCGTCGGCCGCATGCAGCAGGATGCTGACATTGCCCTCGTGCAGCGGCGGCACGCAACTGGCCACGCCGACGCTGACCGTGATGCGTTCGAAGGTCGACAGCGCATGCGGGATGTTCAATGAAAAGATGGCATCGCACATCCGGTGCACCACATTGAGTCCCGATCCGGTATCGGTGTCGGACGCGATCAGCGCGAATTCCTCGCCGCCATAGCGCGCCACGGTGTCGCCCGCGCGCCCCACGCTCTGTTGCAGCATGCCGGCGACCTGGCGCAATACGTCGTCACCGGCGATATGGCCGTAGTGGTCGTTGTAGTGCTTGAACCAGTCCACGTCGAACAGGGCGACCGTCATGGGACGGCCGTTGCGGGCGCAGCGCCGCCATTCCTGCTCCAGGGTCTGGTCGAAGCAGCGGCGGTTGGAAATGCCGGTCAGGGCATCGGTCAGGCTGAGCGACCTGAGCTGCTCGTTGGCCTGCGCCAGGTCGCGGGTACGTTCGGCGATGCGCAGTTCCAGCGACTTGTTGAGGGCGCGCAGCGATTCCTTTTCCTGTTCCAGTTCGCCGTACAGCGCGCGGTTCTGCGCCATGTGCTGTCTCAGGCTGGCCAGCATGGCGTTGATCGCCTCGGCCAGGAAATGCAGCTCATGCCGCTTGCGTCCCGGCAGCTCGATGCCTTGCCGGGTACCGGGCTGGTTCAGGTCCTGCTCGCGCACGAAGGAGCTGAGCTTGGTGATCGGCGCACCCAGCCAGCGGTGGAACACATACAGGAAGATGAACCACAGCACCAGGGTCTTGATGATGGAGTTGATCAGGATCAAGGTGAAGCCGTAGGCCACTTTCTTGACCACCACATGACGGCTGGAATACACCGTCCAGGAGCCGATGTCATGGCTGCGGTCATGTTCGTCGCGATACAGGATGGGAAAGTGGTGACCGATGGCGGCGTTGAGAAAGCCCGCGCTCACCGGGCTGCGCACGCCATCGGCGTCGACGTGGATCTGCTTGCCGTCGCTGTCGAAGATGTTGCCCAGCGCCAGCACCAGGCGTCCCTGCGGGTCTTCGATCTTGACCCCGGTGACCACCGGCAAATTGCTGATCCCGGTCAGCGTGGCCTTTTGCACGTCGCCCTGGAAGCGCCAGGTGGCGCTGGCCAGGCTGGCACCGAAGGTCAAGTCCATGGCCATCAATTCACTGTCGATACCGGTCTTGGTGTGCTGGTACTCGGCGGCCAGCTGCAGGCAGGTAACGATGAGGGTGACCACAAAGTAACTGCCGAAGATGATGCGTAGTAGATGTACCGCCAGGGAATTCTTGGAGAGCAAATTCATGTTCTTAAGCGGGCGGTATGCTTTGCTCAAATGTAAAGAGGTTGCCGGGATCGTATTTCTTTTTGACACGCATCAATCGTGCCAGGTTGGTGCCGTAATAGGCATTGGCCCAATGTGGCAACTCCCGGCTGGGGAAGTTGACGTACGACTGGCGCAACATGAACGGCTGCATGGCGGCAAAATACTCCGACAGCCAGGCTTGCTGGCGGCGCACGACGTCCGGGCTGTCGATCGGCGCCCAGGCGCTTTCCATTTCGAAGATGTAGTTGGCGTTGCGGTGGACATAGGCGGTGGCGTCGCACGCCACGTCCCTGACCTTGCCGCCGATGGCGAACAGGATGCCCATGTTCTGCGGCAGCAACGATCCGCCCGGCCATTTCGTCATCCAGTGCAGCATCCGCTCCAGCGCTTCCCGCGGCAGGCCATCGGCGACATAGCTGGAGCGCACGTCGTACATGCCGTTCGGATCATCGGTGATCAGGTAGTCGCGGGCCTGCCAGTAACTCATCTGGCGGATATCGCTCTTGCTCGGCTTGACCAGCTTGAGCGCAGGCGCCAGCGCCTCGAGCGCTTTCTCGCGCGGGCCGAAGAACTGGCCCAGTGTCGCCACCAGCAGCTGGGCGTGCTTGGGATGCGCGCCGGGCGCGTCGGGGTAGGCCTTGGTGCGGGTCGAGATCTGGCAGGCGTGGTTGCGCTGGATATCCTGCAGCGCCATCAGCAGTTCGATCTGCTTTTCGCCCGGCCACACGATGTTGAAGATGGTGACGTCGTCCTTGACCTCGTGCAGCTCGAAGCTGAAGGCGGTATTGACGCCGAAGTTGCCGCCGCCACCACCGCGCAGCGCCCAGAACAGGTCACGATAGTCGCCGCGGTCGTCGACGCTGACATGCTGGCCGTTGGCCAGGACCACATCGGTTTGCACCAGGCTGTCGCAGGTCAGGCCGGCGTGGGTGGCCGAGAAACCCCAGCCGCCGCCGAGCACCAGGCCGCTGGCGCCGACCGTGGGACAACGGCCGGACGGGATGGCGAAGTTGGTGCCGCTGAAGGCATCGGCCATATCCTGGTTGCAGGCGCCGGCCTGGATATAGCCGCGATTCTTGTCGAGATCGTACCAGACCTTGTTCATCGCCTTGACGTCGATCAACAAGCCCCTGGTGGTCGAAAAACCTGCATAGTTGTGACCGCCCGAGCGAATCGCGAACTGCTGCCGATGCTCCGCGGCCCAGCGCAGGCACAGCTGGACATCGTGGGCGTCGGCGCACATGGCCACGGCCAGCGGCAATATATCGGCATAGCGCGCATTATTGGGCGCTGCCGCCATGGCATAGCCCATTTCGCCAGGCAGTACCAGGCGCCCGTGCAGGCTGCGGCCCAAGGCGCGCAGGTTCTTCGGCGAGTGCAATGCCGGCGCTGCATTGAGCGACCCGGGATAGCTGCCTGCGTACAACAAGGCGGCCCCCGCCTGCAAAAAATTGCGCCGTGGCAAGGCATTGGAATCACGCATGACTACCCCCGCTGAAGTTTATTTTTTTGACCCGGGACCCAACCCCGTTTCGGCGAGCAATTCTAACCCAGCCGCCCGGTTTCGCTTTCAATAGCTTGTGCAACAACGCCACCTGGTGGACAAACGTTGACTATTGCGGCGCTCGGCCTTGATGAGCGTTGTTAAATTTTAACGAATTGGTGGCGAGTGTTGGCGTGCGTGCAAGAGTGGCGGGCTTGATTCATCGCCCTGGGCAGTTAGTGATGCATATCCGGACCGATATCTGGAAAGACTGTTAATAGAAACCGTAAATAAATAAAAATACGTAATTTAAATCTCGCTAATCCTCGTATTGACGGGGCGGCCGCAGTTCTAAAGTAGTCCCTGCTTGCCGACGAGATCGGACAAGGCCCCCCAAGTAAAAGTTAATAAAAGCAAAATCGCCAACCAACAAAAAGAATCTGGTCTTACCTGCTGCTGGTCTTCCTGGCGAGTTCCGAGATGTCTTTCCTGCTCAAGGGGGAGACGCGATTCCATTTCAGAAGAGGCATAAGATGGGTAAGTTGAAGGTAGTCACCAGGTTGGCTTGCGGGTTTGGCCTGATCATCGTTTTCTTGTTGAGCATTGCCGTTCTTGGACTGTACGGCATGTCCAGGATCAATGATGCGCTCAGTGACATCACCAACGTCAACAACGTCGAGACCAAGCTGGCCGGGGCACTGCGCAATGCCTTGAGTTCGCGCGCCATCATCATTCGCAACATTGCCCTGCTGGACGACCCGGTGGCCACGCAGGCGGAGATCGACAACCTGGCCAAGCAGGATAAGGCCTATGGCGAGGCCTTTGCTGCATTGCAGAAGATCTTTGCCACCGAGTCGTCCACCACGGCGCGGGAGCGGGAGCTGCTGGCCCAGATCAAGGCCGACGAGAACGCCACCGTGCCATTGATGGCCAAGGCGCTGCAACTGGGCGTGGAGAACAACACCGCCGAGGCCATCAAGGTCCTGATCTCCGAAGTCCGCCCGAAGCAGGCGGCGTGGATCAAGTCGCTCACCGAGCTGACCGAAGTCGAGGAGAACCTCAACCAGGCTGCCGCCGAGGCCGCCCGGTCGACCTATACCGAGCTGCGCCTGTTTACCATCGTCGTCATGCTGGTGGCCGCCATCACCGGGATCGTGGGTGCGATCCTGATCTCGCGTAGCATCCTCGGCCAACTGGGTGCCGAACCGTCCGAAGCGCAGGCGGTGGCCAAGGATATCGCCAGCGGCGACCTGACGGCCAATGTGCGCTTGCGCAAGGGCGACAGTTCCAGCCTGATGGCCTCCATCGAGTTGATGCGTCATCAGCTCAATGTCATCGCCCATGGCATCCGGTCGTCGGCCGAGACGATCTCGGTGGCCAGCGGCCAGATCGCCCAGGGCAATTTCGACCTGTCGCAGCGCACCGAAGAGCAGGCCGCGTCGCTGGAGGAAACCGCCGCCAGCATGGAAGAACTCACCACCGCGGTACGCCAGAATACCGAGCACGCGTCCGAGGCCCGCAAGCTGTCGGCCGGCGCGTCCGAGATCGCGACCGCCGGCAGCCAGGCCTTCGATCGCGTGGTGGCGACCATGGATCGCATCACCGCCAGTTCGGGAAAGATGTCGGACATCATCGGCGTCATCGAGGGGATTGCGTTCCAGACCAATATCCTGGCCTTGAACGCGGCCGTGGAGGCGGCGCGGGCTGGCGAGCAAGGGCGCGGCTTTGCGGTGGTGGCCAGCGAAGTGCGGTCATTGGCGCAGCGTAGCGCGGTGGCCTCCAAGGAGATCAAGGAACTCATCGGTGAATCGCTCGGCCATGTGGCGGCCGGCTCCGAACTGGTGGCCAACACCGGCCAGCAGATGAGCAGCATCGTGTCGTCGGTATTTCGCTTCAGCGAAATCATGAACGACATTGCCGCCGCATCGACCGAGCAGAGCAACGGCATCGACCAGATCAACACCGCCATCGTCCAGATGGACCAGGTGACGCAGCAGAATGCCGCGCTGGTCGAAGAGGCCAGCGCCGCGGCGCAGTCGCTGGCGCACCAGGCCACAGGCTTGCTCAAGGTGGTGTCGGTGTTCAAGATCCGCCAGGATCATGGCGTGCGGGATGCGGCGCCCCATGCGTTGCCGGCGCTGACCTGAATTCAGCGCTGGCGCCAGCCGCGCCAGCGCTGGGCCATCACGCCCAGCGCCATCCAGGTGGTGGTCAAGGCCACCACGCCGGTGACGCTGGCCAAGGCGACGGTCAAGGGCGCGACAGTCAGCAGCGCGCTGGCGAGGATGATGCCGATCGCGTTGGCGGTGCGCTGCAGCGCGAACACCTCGGCTTTTCGCCGAGGCGGCGCCAGGGCGTCCAGCGACAGCGAGTAATGGGTGCTCAAGGGGGCGATGACGCAGCCGATCATCAGCGTGCCGAGAATGGTGAGCGGCAGCGACAACTGCAGCGCCGCCAGCAGCGATCCGGTGGTCATCAGCGCCAGCTGTGCCAGCACCAGACGGCGCGATGACCGCTTGTTGCGTGCACTTACCCATATTCCACCCGCCACCGACGCCACGCACAAGGGCACGGTGAAGAGCACGGCGTGGGCGGGCGCATGGTCGAATGTCAATGCCAGCGCCACCGCGCCGATCTCGATGGCCGCCACCGTGGCGCCACCGGCCATGGCGCACAGCAGCCACAGGGCGAGCGCCGGTGTGAAGAGGGGGCCGGTCTCGATGGCGCCAGGATCGACCGGGCGCGGCGCGGTGTCCGGGATCAGCCAGGCCGGCAAGCTGCCCAGCGCGGCGATGACGCATACCGCGAAGGCCGGCGAGAGCACCCCCAGCATCGACGCCAGCACCGGCGCCAGCACATAGGTCATTTCATTGAGCGTGGAGGCGATGCCCAGTGCGCGCGGCAGTTGGTCGCGCGCGACGAGGTCGTTGAGCGCGGCGCGCACGTAGCCGTGCGCGGCGCCATTGACCATCCCGGCCAGCGCGGCCAGGGCGATGATGACCTCGACCGGGGCCCGGCACCAGCCGGCCAGCGCGATGGCCAGCAACGCCAGGCAGCGCAGCGCCACCAACCCCCGCAGGAACTTGACGGCGCCGAACCGGGCGCCGAAACGGGTAATCGGCATCACGCCGATGACCTGGGCCGTGGTCATGGCGAGGATCATCGCCGCGCCGCCGCTGGTCTGGCCGGTCAGCCACAGCGCCAGCAGCGAGAACGCCACGGGGCCGGCGGCCTGCGGCAGGCTCAGGGTCGCCGAGGCGACGAACCAGCGAACCAGTGGCCCCCTGCCTGGACGGGATGGGCACGGTGTTTCGTCGCGGCGCGTTTCTTGGCTGTACGTCATCGGTGGATCATGTTCATGGAGCTGCCGCAGTGCGTGAGCGAGCCGGTGCGGCGCGGTGGCGCACGCATGCGCTGCGCAACGGGGCGTCATTGTATCCGCTTCGCCGCGGGCCGGCCCGATGGCCCGCTATAATGCGCAGCCGACGATGCCGTGGCCGCCTTCCCCGTGGCCTATCCCTGACCGATGAACCTGCCTGCGCCAAGAACCAGACTCCCACTCCAGCTCAGTCGGCAGGAGCTGGCCCTGGTCGCGGTCACGATGTTCTGGGGCAGCACCTTCGTGGTGGTGCAGAACGCCATGCACCATGCCGGGCCGCTGTGGTTCGTCGGCCTGCGGTTCGTGACCGCGGGGATGATCGGCATGCTGTTGTTCGCCAGGTCGCTGGCCGGGCTCAGCCGGCGTGACCTGCTGGCCGGGAGCCTGATCGGCGTGGGATTGTTTGCCGGTTATGCGTTGCAGACCCATGGCATGCAGACCATCAGCAGCAGCAAGTCGGCCTTCATCACGGCGCTGTACGTGCCGATCGTGCCGTTGCTGCAATGGGCGGTGCTGCGGCGTGCGCCTCATTTCATGAGCGTGGTAGGGGTGGTGTTGGCCTTCGCCGGCCTGGTGCTGCTGGCCGACCCCGGGGCCGGGGCGCTGCACCTGGGGCCGGGCGAGATCGCCACGCTGCTGGGCGCGTTTGCCATTTCTGCGGAAATCATCCTGATCGGCCATTTCGCCGGCACGGTCGATGTGCAGCGCGTGACCATCATCCAGCTGCTGGTGGCCGGCGTCCTGTCGCTGCTGCTGATGCCGCTGCTGGGCGAAGCGCCGCCGGCGTTCTCGTGGGTCTGGCTGCTGTCCGCGGTGGGCCTCGGCGCGGCCAGCATCGTGATCCAGCTGACCATGAACTGGGCCCAGAAATCGGTCTCGCCCACCCGCGCCACGGTGATCTATGCGGGTGAACCGGTCTGGGGTGGCCTGGCTGGCCGCCTGGCAGGCGACCGACTTCCCGCCATTGCCATTGTCGGCGCGGCGCTGATCGTGCTCGGGGTGCTGGTGAGCGAGCTGAAGTTCTCGCGGCCAGGCAAGTCGCGCCGGGCCGATGGCGCACCGCGCTAGCGCAGGCGAATTTCCACGAACCGGTTGCCTGGCTCCGGCACGCCTTTCTTCTGCGGTACGCGCGGCTCGCGCGCCCCCTTGCCCACCACTTCGATGCTCAATGGCTCGATCCTGGCGCGCAACAGCTCGCGCTCGATCAGCCGTGCCCTACGTACCGACAGCACCTCGTTGTTGGCGTCGCTGCCGATATTGTCGGCATGGCCCACCAGGATGAATTCGCCGGCCGGGAAGCTGCGGAATTCGATCACGGCTTCTTCCAGCACCTTGCGCGAAGCGGCGGTCATGCGGTCGCTACCCAGGTCGAAGAACAATTCATAACTGCGCGGGCGCTTGGGCAGGTTCTGCATCACCGGCGCGTACCGTGCCTGCACGTCGGCCTGGCTCAGCGTGCTGCCCTTGGCCGCGCGTCCGGGCTGCGTCTCGAGCGCTGCGTAGGGTGTGGCCAGCGCCGTCTCGCCGCTGGCAGTCTTGACCACGATACTGCTGGTCGAGCCGTCGGCCTGGGGCAATAGCACGAACCTTTCCTTGGGGCCGCCGGCGCAGGCGGTGAGAAAGGCGCAGCAGGCAATGATGGGCAGGATCTTATTCATCGGCCACCTCGACGATGAAGTCGGTGCCCCGGATGCCGATGGTGGCCGTCGGCGTGGCTACCTGCTGGCTCGATGGCGAGTGCTTGCCGATCAGGCCCGATACGTAGCGCAGCGTGCCCTTGGCCAGGCGCACCGCGATCCTGCCTTCGCCGGCGCTTTCGTTAAAGGCGAAATCTTCCAGCACGAAGCTGGACCCGGGCCCGATCGACATCAGCGTGTCGTCGCGCAGGGTAATGCCGGCGGCGGCATCGGCGCCGGTCACCACACGGTCGCCGGGGTAAAGTTTCAGGCCGACGCTGGCGACATTGTCCTGGCCCTGGCGCTGGACCGTGACCTGGCCCGTGAGCACCTTGACGATGCCGGCCTGGGTGGCTTGCTGGGCGCGGGCGTCATGCGCGGCGGCCAGCAGGCCGACCAGCGCCAGCATGGCCAGCGATGGACGATGAATGAAAGCTGAATTCCCCAACGACTGCATGAAGCCCTCCCCGTGAGCTGAATGTGATGCGCGCTCTTCGGTCGCCGCGCATTGTCAGAGATTATAAGCAGGGTTTGCGGCGTGAGCGGCTCCCGGTGGTCGCAAATATCACGCGCCCGGCGCCAGCGGTCGGGGGCGATGTCGTGATGTCAATCATTTCAGTTGTCGATCGCGCGCAGTTGGCCGGCATGCTTGCCGGGCGCCATCCCGAACACCCTCGCGTAGTCGCGACTGAACTGGGACGGGCTGTCGTATCCGACGTGGTAGCCGGCACTGGCCGCGTCCAGTCCATCGCTGACCATCAGCCGGCGCGCTTCCTGCATGCGCAACTGGTTCCTGAATTCGATCGGACTCATGGCGGTCACGGTCTTGAAGTGCGCATGAAAGGTGGAGCGGCTCATGCCCACCAGGCCGGCCACTTCGTCGATCCGGAATACATCCCTGAAGTGCGCCCTGATCCAGAGGATGGCGCGCGCGATCTGGCCGTGGCGGCTGTCCGATTGCGTCACCGCGCGGACGATGCCGCCGTTGGGTGCGCTCAGCAGCCGGTAGAAGATCTCGGTCATCGCCAGTGGCCCCAGCGCGTCGACATCGGCCGGGCTGTCCAGCAGCGTCACCAGCCGCGTGGCAGCGTTGATCAGGTCGGGCGTCATGTCGTTCATCACCAGTCCGGGGGCCGTCGGGACGGGGTGCTCGCGCGCTGGATGCTTCAATGCCAGTTCTTCCAGTGCCGGGCAATCCAGGTCGACCTGCAGGCTCAGGTAGGGCTCGGTCGCGCTCGCCTCGATGACCGCGCCGACCACCGGCAAGCCGACCGTTGCCACCAGGTAGCTGGCCGGGTCGTAGTGGAACACGCTCGCGCCAAGTGTTGCCCGCTTGCGCCCTTGGGCGACGAAGCACACGGTCGGCTCGTAGATTACCGGCATCGGCATGGTGGGGGACGAGCAGCGAATCAGCTTCACGCCTGCAAGCGCGCAGGCAAAGGTGCCGTCTTGCGGCGCGTGGCGAGCGATGGCTGCCCTTAGCGAATCCAGTGCGGTCATAGGCTGTGGTCAATGTCGGGTCCGGCGCTCGGACGATCGTGCAAGCTTACCGGAATTTCCATCTACCGGGTGCCGCGCCGGCCTGGCGACAATGGGTGCATGCGAAGGATGATCCTCGCCCCACCGGCGACGCTGCCTGGCGCGCCATGAACCTGAAAGGAAATGCATCATGACCCGACCCGATTCGCTGGACCGTTACCGCCTGCTTGGCCGCTCCGGCCTGCGCGTCTCCCCGCTCTCGCTGGGAACGATGACGTTCGGCTCCGACTGGGGCTGGGGCGCCGACGCGGCCGAGGCGCGGCGCATCTTCGACTGTTATGTCGAGCGTGGCGGCAATTTCGTCGATACCTCGGTCAACTACACCAATGGCGCATCGGAGCGCATCCTCGGTGGATTGATCAAGGACCGGCGTGACCGCATCGTGCTGGCCACCAAGTTCACCATGGCGCGCGAGCCGGACAACATCAATTCGGGCGGCAATCACCGCTACAACATGGTGCGCTCGGTCGAGACCAGCCTGCGCCAGCTCGATACCGATCGCATCGACCTGCTGTATGTCCACGCCTGGGACTTCACCACCCGGCCCGATGAAATCATGCGTGCGCTGGATGACCTGGTACGTGCCGGCAAGGTGCTCTACCTGGGTATCTGTAACACCCCGGCCTGGCGCGTGGCGGAGCTGCAGACCCTGGCCGACCTGCGCGGCTGGGCGCCCCTGGTGGCGCTGCAGATCGAATACAGCCTGGTCGAGAGGACGGTCGAACACGAACTGCTGCCGATGGCGCAGGCGATGGGCCTGGGTGTGTTGCCCTGGTCGCCGCTGGGCGGCGGCATCCTGAGCGGCAAGTACGGTCGCGCCGACCTGTCCGACGAAAACGGTGCCGACGTCGCCAGCAACCGGCGCGGCATCATCGCCTCCACCGGGCACCTGAACCAGCGTTCGCTCGATATTGCCGATGTGGTGGGCGAGGTCGCCCAGGAGCTCGGCGCTTCCCGCGCCCAGGTGGCCATTGCCTGGACCCTGGCCCACCCGGCCATCGTCTCGCCCATCATCGGCGCACGCACCCTGGCCCAGGCCGGGGACAACCTGGGCGCGCTGGACATCGTGCTGGCCGACGATCAACGCGCTCGCCTGGATGCGGCCAGCGCATTGGCGCCGATCTTCCCGCAACGGTTCATCGGGCGGCCGATGGCGCAACAGCTGATCTTCGGCGCCGGCGGCTGGCAGGGCGCCAGTGATGCCTGCGCCGCCTGTACGACCGCCAGGTTTCAACTGAAACATCCGGTCCGGGCTCCTGAAGCAGCCCGGTAACAGGACCGGCCCACACTCCATGCAGGCATTTCAGCTCATGCACAGGAGGATTTCATGCGGAACCTGGTGTTCGGTTTCCTGGTGGCCATCGCCATCCAGGTGCAGGCAAGCGAATCGAGAGGCGAGATATTTACCGCCATGGTCGCCGCGCTCGAATCGATCAGGCAAACAGCGCAGGTGCGCTGATCGGCCTGTCCGTCGCCGCGACCAGGCGCAACCTACTTCAATGCGGCCGCGCCGGCCTTGGCGATTTCTTCATCATGCTGCGGGGTATCGGCCGAGACCCCGATGGCGCCCACGATCTGGCCGTCGGCCACCAGCGGCAGGCCGCCGCGCATCAGCACGAAGCCGCGGGCGGTGGCGGCAGCCGGGCGGTTGCCGTTGATCGCGTCTTCCAGGGCGCCACTGGGTCGCTTGAACAGTGCGGCGGTACGCGCCTTGCCGGGCGCGATCTCGACCCCCGCCGGCACGGCTGCATTGTCCATGCGCACCAGTGCCAGGGGCAGGCCGGCGGCATCCACCACCGAGATGACGCAAGGCCAGTTCTCGGCGTCGGCCTTGGCTTGTGCCGCCTGCATGACCTGCTGCGCTGCCGCCAGCGTCAGTACCGGCCTGGTCGGCAGGGCCGCCGATGCCAATTGGGAGGCCGCCAGCGCCAGCGCGCCGAGGGTGATGGAAAGTCGATTCCTGGACATGGGGTGCTCCTGGTAAGAAGTGAAAGAGCCGCCCATTGAATCATTGCCTATAATTCGTTTCAATAACCATGAACGCGAATTTAATTAGTTCTATCCTAATTAACGGATAGGGGAGGGCAATGGAGCTTCGTCACATGCGTTACTTCCTGGCCGTGGCCGAAGAGCTGCATTTCGCCCGTGCCGCCGAACGGCTCGGCATCGCGCCGCCGACATTGAGCGTGCAGATCCAGCAGGTCGAGCGACAGATGCAGGTGCAGTTGTTCGTGCGCACCAAGCGCTCGGTGGCGCTGACGCCGGCAGGCGAGATGTTTGCCCAACAGGCGCGCGCCGTGCTGGCGCAGTTCGACCAGGCGCTCAATAGCGGACGGCGCGCCGGTCGCGGCGAGTTGGGACGGGTGGAGATCGGCTATGTCGGTTCGGCCGTCTTCGGCGGTGTGCTGCAACGCCAGGTCAGCGCATTCCGGCAGGATTGGCCCGACACCGAGGTGCAGGTCCGCGAATGGGAGATGGACAACCTGTCGGACGCGGTGCAGCAAGGGCGGGTCGACATCGCATTTGTGCGCTTGCCGTTGGCCCTGGCGCCATCCTTGCGATCGCATGTATTGCTACGCGACCGCTTCTGCCTGGCGCTGGCGGCCGACCACCCCTTGGCTGCCGGCACCGCGCCGATCCGGGCCCGGGCACTGGCCGGCGAAGCCTTCGTGGTGCCCGAGCAAGAGCTGGGCAGTCGCGAGATCTATCGCCGGGGTGGCTTCACGCCGCCGGTGGAACGGCGACCCGGCAGCCTGCTGGCGGTACTGGCCGAAGTGTCGCTGGGGGCGGGCGTGGCGGTGGTGCCCAGTGTCGTCACGGGCGTGATCGACTTGCCCAACGTGGTCTATCGCCCGCTGGCCGGAGCGGCGATCGGGTCGGAGGTGGCCGCGGTGTTCCGACGCTTCGAGCGTTCGCCGGCGGTCAGGAACATGATCGCCGCCATCGGCAAGAGCGCGCCGCTGGCCGTGGCGTCAGTCGTTGGTCAGGCGCGACAGGTCACGTAGGGCGTTGATCGAAACGACGGTCGCATGCGTCGGTTTTTCACCGGTGCACATGTGGGGCAGCAGGCGCAGCGATTCCTTTCTGACCACCGCATAGCATTCGCAACTCAATCGTTCCAGGCGTGGCCGGTCGAGCACCGTCAGGCGGCCCCGGTTGTATTCGATCACGCCGTGCCGTTGCAATTTGCCGGCTGCCTCGTTGACGCCCTCGCGTCGTACACCGAGCATGTTGGCGATCAGTTCCTGGGTCATCGTCAGTTGGTTGCCCGGCAAGCGGTCCAGCGACAGCAGCAGCCATCGGCACAGTTGCTGGTCGATCGAATGGTGACGGTTGCAGGCCGCGGTCTGGGCCATCTGGGTCATCAGGGTCTGCGCATAACGCAGCAGCAGGTGCAGCGTGTCGGGGTTGTGCCGGAATTCTTCACGGAAACGGTGCCTGGAGAGCCGATAGGCGTTGCCGGCACTTTGCACCACGGCCCTGCTGGGCATGCTTTCGCCGCCCATCAGGATGGCAATCCCGAGGAAACCGTCGTTGCCGACCACCGAGATTTCCGCCGACGCTCCGTTTTCCATCACGTACAGCAGCGACACGATGGCGTCGACCGGAAAGTAGACGTGCTCGAGGGCGTCGCCCGATTCATACAGAACCTTTCCCAGCGGCAGGGAAACCCATTCGAGATGGGCGAAGATTCGCCGGCGGGCTTCCAGGGACAGGGCTGCTAGAAGGTGGTTCTTCAGTGGCGCGTTCTGAGGCATAGGGTCCCGATGTTATGCAGATGATCTTGTGGGTCTTGCGCAGGCACATCGTAGTATAGGCATACGATGCCCTTGGACACATGCAAAGATGGCATTGGCGCAACCACGGCCCGCCCGCAGGCGGGCCGGGTTCACGCATGCCGACCGATCATGCAGGCATCAGGCCGGGTGGTCGGATGTCGTCACCCTGCTTGCGGCGGCGCCGGGTGGCGGCAAAGCCCACCAGCGCCAGTCCACCCAGCATCATGGCGGTGGTGGAGGCCTCGGGTACGGCCGCCACATTGAGGTTGCCGCCGAAGCTGCCGCCGGTGCTGCCGGTCACCGAGCCGATGGCCGCCAGCGTATAGAGTCCCGCGCTCAGGTTGGACGCCGTCAATGTCCACGTCTGCAGGCCGGCGCTGGAAGTCATGGTGCCTACCGAGGTGACCCCGTTGCCGGTGAGGGTGAAGCCGGTGATGTCGAGCCCCGACAGCGTACTGAGCGAGATCGAGATCACGGCCGAGGTAAGCTGGAACAACGAGCCCTGCGAAAAGGTGAAGCTCTCGGTGAAGGTCTTGCCCGGCGTGCCCACGCCAAAGGTCGCGCCCAGTGATGTGGTGTTGGCGTTGAAGGTGATGGCCGAGGTGTGGTTGATGTCGGTCGCGGCGTAGCTGGCGGCGCTGCAGAAAAGCGATGCGCCGACGAACAATGCGGAAATGATTTTTTTCACAAGATGTCTCTTTATAGATTGGTAGTTCGGAGAGAGAAGAACCGGTTTTTTAGTAGAGACCGACGATACGACAGGCGCTTTCAACGGGGCGTACAAAGCGCGCTTATGATGGGCGGGCCATTTTTTTATTCTGGCCCGTATCAAGAATCTGCCTGCGCCGCCGGCGCGTCTGTACGGTGACGAACATTGCGACCTCTATTTGTATCGACATGGTGCCGACGGCACATATTGCTGCGACGCACTGGCTGACAGCCGACGCCTACAAGCGCATGGCAGGTTGGCTTATGGCGCAGGCGGCCACTTGAGCAGACACTGGTTCCACTGCGCATCTCGCGTAGCAATGAGCGCTTCAACAGGAGTACTGATATGTCGAACCAAAATCAATCGGGCCAGCAAAACCCAAAGAACGACCAACAGAACCAGAGCAGCGATTCGTCCCGCCAGCAGCAGGGTGGCTCCAGCCAGGGCAGCAAGGAACAAAACGTGCAGCCCGGCCAGCAAATCCAGAAGAATGACCAGCAGAACCAGAGCAGCGATTCGTCTGGCCAGCAACAGGGCAGCGCGCGCCAGCAGAATGCGCAGCCTGGTCAACAAGGCCAGCGCGATGAGCAGCAGAACCAGGGTGGCTCTGCCAGCCAGAAGAAGTAAGCAATGTTGCATGAGGGCCATCTTCGGATGGCCTTTTTTTTCGTCAGCAGGCGAAGCGCTGCGTCTCGCGCATTCCTACTGCTGTTGTACCGGATGGACCACGAACGATTGCGCGCCATGCCGATGGTATGGATGAGCTACTGCCCGTATGCTGGATGACATGGATTCGACGCGCGTTGCGGCAACACGCATTGGAATCTTATGTTTTATATCATTTAGCCCAGGGAGTCGACACATGCAGGGAAGAACCAGGAAGTGGCCGTGGAAGGCAGTCAGCGCAGTCTTTGTGGTGGTGCTGATCGTATCGTTCGTGATCTGGTAAGGCGGTGGACACGGAAAAAATGGCCTGGTGCAGGATTGCGCCAGGCCATTTTTTCTTGATGAGGCCGGGTTATTGCACCCCGGCCGCCTTCGCCATGCGGTCGAAGTCCTGGTTCAGCCGGCCCAGGGCGTCGCCGATATGGGTGCGACGCGCCTTGATCCAGGCGTCCTGTTGCGCCACGCGCTCGTTGGCCTGGCGCAGCATGCGGTCCATTTCGGCCGGTTGCGGCCCGCCTGCGGTGGCCCGGTTACGCACGATCGCGACCGGATCGAGCGTGCTGCGAAACTCCTGTTCCGACATCGGCAGCACCTGCGCGAATTCCGATCCCTGGACCGCCTGGGCATAGATGCGCTGCGCCTCGGCGTACGGGAAATCGAGCGGCTTGATGTCATGCGACTTGGCGAATTCGACCACTTCCGAGGCGAAGTGATGGCCGACCCGGAACGGCAGCTTGTACTTGCGCATGAGCACATCGGCCAGTTCCTGAGACGCGGTCCAGTCGCTGTTGAGTTCTTCCAGCGCCCGCTTGGGGTCGATTACCAGCGCCGCCAGGATGCGCTCCCAGTTGCGTAACACACCGATGGCCGCATGCACCATGGCGCTGTTGGCCTTGACCTCCTTGGGGTCGCTCATCCCGGGAGGAATGTTATGCGCCTGCAGTGCCACGCCCATGCCCAGCGTCAGGGCCGTGCTGGCGTCGCGCCGGGTGCTGTTGAGCAGGCCGGGGTTGCGTTTCTGCGGCATGGCACTCGAGACGTAGGTATTGTCGCCGCCCTCCTGCAACAGGATCCATGGTCGCGATTGGCTGTATTGCGTCATGACATCCTGGATGAAGCTGCCAGCATGCAGCGCGATCGAGGCCACCACCTGGCCGGCTTCGACCGGCTCATCGACCGATGACAGCTGCGAGGCGTCGTAGGCATTGTCGACGGTGGCTTCGAAACCAAGGTAGTCGGCCATGCGCTTGCGGTTCAGTGGCCAGCTGCTGCCGTTGAGCACGGTGGTGCCCATCGACGAGCGGTCGATACGGACATAGGCCTGGTTGATGCGTTGGGCATCGCGCTCCAGCGCAGCGGCAAAGCCAAGCAGGTAATGACCATAGCTGTTGGGTTGCGCCGCCACGCCATTGGTGTAGTTGGGCACGATGGTGTCGCGCTGGCGCAGCGCCAGCCTGACCAGGGCATCGGTGGTCTTGTTGAGCTGCTGGGCCAGCGCCAGCATGTCGTCGCGCAGGATCGCCGAGCGCATCGTGGCCAGCATGTCCTGGCTCGAGCGCCCGGCATGCAGCAAGGTGATCTGCGGGCCGGCGGCCTGGATCAGCAGTGGCTCGAAGGTGATGACATTGGTTGGGCGCCTGGCCCCGGGCTGCTCGCCGTCGGCCAGCACCTGGCGCAGGCCCTTGACCACCAGGGGCGTCATCGATTTGTCGAGCAGCCCCTCGTCGGTGTTGATCACGGCGGTGGCCTTGTTGATTTCGCCCAGCCAGAAGAATTCGTCACGGCGCGGCGTGCTCTGCTGGGCCGATGCCAGGGTTGCCGTGCAGGCGAGGGCGGCGGCCAATACGGTTGCCGGGGCTGAACGGAAGCGGAAGATATGCATGGTGGATGTGGATGCCTCTAGCGGGTTGGCGAAGGAAGTCTCTTTTTTGACGTGCAGTCGAAGCATAGCAAAAGAGCCGCCATGGCTGCAGGCCTCAGGGTACCTGCGGCGTGCCGATCACCGCCAGTGCCGCCGCCACCAGCGGGTTGATGCGCTCGCGGTTCCAGGCTACCGCCGCCGTGGTCACCATGATCTTCTTCGTCAGCGGCTTCAACAGGACGCTCTGCGGCGCCATCCTTCGCATGCTGGCCGGCACCAGCGCCACTCCCTGGCCGCAACCGACGAAGGCGATCTGGGCGGTGATCGAGCGCACCTCGTGCAGCATGCGCGGATGGAAACCCTGTTCGCGGCAGGTCGCCATCAGGTGGTCGAAATACAGCGGGCTATACCGGCGTTCGAACATCACGAATTCTTCATCGTTGAGCGCTTCCAGGCGGATGCGCGTCTTCGCCGCCAGTCGATGATGGCGATGCAATGCCACGCACAGCGCGCTCTGCTGCAAGGCGATACGGCCGATCCTGTCGTCGGGCGGGCCTTCGAGGCGGGCGAAGGCGAGGTCGATCCGGCCTGTCTCCAGCGCCGGTACCGCCTCGACGCTGTCGATCTCGTGCACGCTGATGGCCAGCCCCGGTGTCTGCTTCTTGAGCGCTTCGACGATGCCCGGTATCACGTCGAACATGGCCGAACTGACCGCACCGATGGTCAATACCCCGACGCCGCCGCGCACGGCTTCATCGACGGTGCGTTCCAGTTGTCCCATCTGCTGCACCAGCTGCTGCACCGTCGGCAGGATCGCCGCGCCGATGGGGGTCAGCCGGGTGCCCTGGCGCGAGCGCTCCAGCAGCGTGACCTTGAGTGCCTGCTCCAGCACCTTGATGTGCTCGCTCAGTGGCGGTTGCGACATGCCCAGTCTCTTTGCGGCGCGGCCGAAATGCTGCTCTTCGGCTACCACCGAGAACAGCCATAGGTGTTTCATCAAACGGAAATTGATCATCGTGGCACCGCCGTGGCTGATAGGTTTTCAGTATCACGGCGCCATTTTATTCGGAATTTACAAAACAGCGGCCGTACCCGACATTGAAGCCTTTTCTTCAATGGGGTCGCATGATGATTTGGTCCGGCGCAATGTTCGAGTGGCCTGCCATTACCGCGGTCTGTTCGGCCAGCATGGTAGGGGTCGCGATTCCTGGCGCCAATTTCGTGGCGATCGCCAACCGCGCACTGCGTTCTTCCCGGCTGCAGGCGCTGGGGATGTCCTGCGGGTTTGCCGTGGTCAACAGCCTGTGGGCGGTGATCGGCATCCTGGGAGCGGGGACGGCGGTGGCGCACCACGCCTGGCTGGGGCTGGCGCTGCAGATGGCGGGCTGCACCTATCTGATCTGGTTTGGCGCCCGCCTGCTTTTGCGGCCGGCGTCGCTGCCGCCACCGGGCACGCCGAGCGGGCATGACGCGAGCGCCTTTCGCCAAGGCGTGGCGCTCAATATCACCAATCCCAAGTCGCTGCTGTTTTACTGCGCCTTCCTGTCCAACCTGGTGCCGGCGGCAGCCAACGCCCCGACCGTGGCGCTGATGGTGCTGGCCGTCGGCGGCTGTGCGGTGCTGTGGTACGGCAGCCTGGGATGGCTGCTGTCGCGCCCGGGCGTGGCCCTGCGCCTGGGCCGCCACCTGGGCCGGATCAATGCTGGCTGCGGGGTGTTGCTGATGGCCGCCGGCCTGTTCGAATTGATGAACAGGTAATGCATTGAGCCAAAGGCGGGGCTTGGCGCAAGCCGCATACCGGGCCGTCTACCGCCAGCACGGTATTGGTCGGCCCGCATGTGAACGGGATCCGCGTCACGCTGGCGGCAACCCCATGAAAGGCGAACCGGGCGTGATGGCTAACTGGCGGCGCGGGTGCCCAGTATCTGCATGGCATCGAGATGGCTCAGGCGCGCCCATTCCTCGCCGCCACGGGCGATGATGGCGTCGGGTTGCGGATTGTCGGACAGGTCGAGGATGTCGGTTTCGCTGGCCTGGAACTGGTCGTCGAAGCGGAATACCTTGATCACCGGACGCGTCAGGTCGCGGCTGTTCTGGCTCACCACGAAGCCGGAGCGGCCCGAGGCCAGCTTGACGATCGAGCCCACGGGATAGATGCCCAGGGTCTTGACGAAGGCGAGGAACAATGGCCGGTCGAAGTGGCCGCTCCAGGAGGCCATGGTCGAGATCGCTTCGGCCGGATCCCAGCCCTGCTTGTAGGGACGGTCCGAGGTGATGGCGTCATACACGTCGCAGATGGCCGCCATGCGCGAATACAGGGCGATCGAGCCGCCGCGCTGGCCATCCGGGTAGCCGTTGCCGTCGGTCTTCTCGTGATGGTGCAGGCACACCTCGCGGGCGTAGTCGGGCACGTTCGGGTCCTGGCTCAGGTAACGGTAGCCCAGTTCGGGGTGCTTGCGCACCACGGCGAACTCTTCCTCGGTCAGGCGGCCTGGCTTGTTGAGGATCTCGTGCGGGATGAAGGCCTTGCCGATGTCGTGCAGGAAGCCGCCCAGGCCGGCTTCGCGACAGGCCGTCTCGTCCATGCCCAGGGTGCGTCCCAGCGCCACCATCAAGGCGCAAACCGCCATCGAGTGCAGGTAGGTATATTCGTCGGCCAGTTTCAGGCGCGCCACCGACAACAGGGTATTGGGGCTCTGCACCACCGAGTCGGCGATCTCCTCGACCAGCGAGGCGCAGCGTTCCATGTCCATCGCGCGCCCCATGCGGGCTTCGGAGAACATGGCCTTGGTGGCCTTCTTGGCGGTTTCGCACAGCAACTGCGCTTCGCGCACGGCCGGATCGAGCACCACCTCGGGCGCGGCCTCGGGTACCGGTGCCGGCGCTGCCTCGGCAGCCGCCTCGACCACCGGTGCGGCACTGACATCGAGGCCGCGCTCGGTATCGATCCAGCAATGACTGATGCCGCTGTCGTGCGCCTGTTTCAGCTCGGCCCCATTCTTCAGCAGGAACTTGTTCTTCCAGAAGGGATGGTCCAGCCAGGCGGCTTCGAAGCCGCAGAAATACATTCCGAGGACCAGGTCCTCCACTTTTATTTTCTTCAGCATGCTCGCCCACTTCTTTCCGGCGAACCGGGAAAAAGTTGTTCTTCTTTCATATTAGGGAATAAAGTTTGCAAAACGCCGACCCAACCCGGATGTTTGACAATCATCTCATACGATCCGGCCGATGTGAACGTCAGGCAACAATGCAGTTGCGACAATCTGCCTGCGGCGCTAACATTCGGCCCGGAGATGGCATTGCTCCCCGAACCGCCGCCTGTTGCGGCTGATCATGCCTACGGTGACCTGAAGCCAGGGCTGTAGACGTGCGTCAAGCGTTCTTTTCCTGGCCGGGTCGCGTTGAAAACCTGATGATCCGCAGCCCATGAAACCGATTCCCCTGATCCCTTCACTGCGCCTGCTGTTGCATGTCGGCAAATGGTGCAGCATTGCCTTGGTGGTGGCCTTGCTGGCCGGCACCGCGTCGGCGTTTTTCCTGTTTGCACTCGAGATGGCGACCCGATGGCGCCAGACCTGGCCCTGGCTGATCGCGTTGCTGCCGGCCGCCGGCTTTGCCGTGGGCTGGCTGTACCTGCGCCTGGGGCAGGAGGTGGAGGGCGGCAATAACCTGCTGATCGACGAGATCCACGACCCGCGTCGGGTGGTGCCGTTGCGGATGGCGCCACTGGTGCTGCTGGGTACCGTGGTGTCGCACCTGTTCGGCGCATCGGTGGGGCGCGAGGGGACCGCGGTGCAGATGGGCGGCGCGCTGGCCGATCAATTGACCCATGTGCTGCGCCTGCCGGCGGTCGATCGGCGCATCTTGCTCATGGCCGGCATCGGCGCCGGTTTTTCGTCGGTCTTCGGCACCCCCGTGGCCGGCGCCGTGTTCGCGCTGGAAGTGCTGGCCATCGGCCGCCTGCGCTACGACGCCATCCTGCCCTGCGTGGTGGCCGCCATCGCCGCCGACCAGGTAGGACAGGCCTGGGGCGTACACCATACGCATTACGCCGTGCTGGGCTGGGCGCCGCTGGCGTTGTGGAGCGCGGCGGCGGTGTTGCTGGCCGGGATCGTCTTCGGCCTGGCCGGGCGCTTGTTCGCGCTGGCCACGCATGCCTTGTCGGGGTTCATGAAGAGGCGCATCGCCTATGCCCCGCTGCGTCCGGCCATGGGCGGCGTGGTGGTCGCGCTGGCGGTGCTGGCGCTGGGCTCGCAGCGCTATGTCGGGCTGGGTATCGAGGTGATCGTCGAGGCGTTTGCCCAGCCGCTGGCGCCATGGGACTGGCTGGGCAAGGGACTGTTGACGATCGTGTCGCTGGGAACCGGCTTCAAGGGCGGCGAGGTCACCCCGCTGTTCTATATCGGCGCCACGCTGGGCAATGCCATGGCGCCGCTGTTGCACCTGCCTTTTTCGATGCTGGCAGCCCTGGGTTTTGTTGCGGTATTCGCCGGTGCGGCCAACACGCCGCTGGCCTCGATCATCATGGCCATCGAACTGTTCGGTCCGCAGATCGGCCCCTTTGCGGCGCTCGCTTGCGTGGCCAGCTACCTGTTTTCGGGGCACGCCGGCATCTACCGCGCGCAGCGCGTGGCGCTGCACAAGCATGAGGCGCCGGCCGCTGACGACCGGGCGCAACACTGACCATCAGGCCTATCAGGTCTGCTTGAGGTCCGGCAACATCACGGTCAGGACCCCGGCCAGCGGCAGGAAGGCACACAGGCCATAGACCCAGGCGATGCCGTACAGGTCGGCCAGGTGGCCCAGGTAGGCGGCGGCGATGCCGCCGAAGCCGAACATCAGGCCGAAGAATACGCCGGCGATCAGGCCCACCTTGCCGGGCACCAGCTCCTGGGCGTACACCACGATGGCCGAGAAGGCCGACGAGATCACCAGGCCGATGATCACCGACAGCACGCCGGTCCAGAACAGCCCCACGTGCGGCAGCAGCAGGGCGAAGGGGGCCGCGCCCAGGATCGAGATCCAGATCACCAGCTTGCGTCCGATGCGGTCGCCGATCGGGCCACCGACGAAGGTGCCGACGGCCACCGCGCCGAGGAACAGGAACAGGTACAACTGCGAGCTGGCCACCGACAGCGAGAAGCGGTCGATCAGGTAGAACGTGAAGTAGCTGGTGAAGCTGGCCATATAGAAATACTTGGAAAACACCAGCAGCGCCAGCACCACCAGTGCCCGTCGCACGGTGGAGGCCGGCAGCGCGTGCTGGGCCAATACCCGGGCGCGTCCGCGGGTGGCTGCCAGGTGGCCGCGATACCAGCTCGACACCCGCGACAACACCAGGATCGACAGCAGTCCCAGCAGCACGAACCAGGCCACATTGCCCTGGCCATAGGGCACCACGATGGCCGCCGCCAGCAGCGGCCCGAAGGCCTGCCCGGTATTGCCGCCCACCTGGAAGGTCGATTGCGCCAGGCCGTAGCGCCCGCCCGAGGCCATGCGGGCGATGCGTGAGGCTTCCGGGTGGAAGGTCGACGAACCGACCCCGATCAGCGCCGCCGCCACCAGGAACGCGGGAAAGCTGCCGGCCCACGCCAGCAGCAGGATGCCCAGCACCGTCATGACCGCGCCGCTGGGCAACAGCCAGGGCTGCGGATGCCGGTCGGTGTACATGCCGATCCATGGCTGCAGCAGCGAAGCGGTGATCTGGAAGGTCAGCGTGATCAGGCCGACCTGGGTGAAGCTGAGGTGATAGTTGGCCTTGAGCATCGGATAGATCGATGGCAGCAGCGCCTGGACCATGTCGTTGATCAGGTGCGCGCCGCCGACGGCCAGGATGATGCGCATGACGAGCGGATGTGCGGCGTTGGCGGGCGGTACAGGCGTGGCGGGCGTGCCAGCCAGTGCGGAAGTCTCGGTAGTCATGACGAACGGCAGGAATTGGACAGGCAGTGACTGTATCATTGGCATCTAATCCACTTTGCGCCAAGTTTTGTCGAATAAATGCCAAAACCGATCCCACCCACGATCCGCTTCGTCAGCCCCAGCAAGAGCGTCGAGGCGCTGCAGGCGGCCGCCGCGCCGGTAGCCGCCTTTGCCCGCGAACTGGAATATCGCGACTGGCTGACGGCCCACTCGCACGAGCGCGGGCAATTGCTGTATGCGGTCGATGGCGTCATGCAAGTCCGTACTTCGCAGGGGGTGTGGATCGTGCCGCCGTTGCGCGCCTTGTGGGTGCCGCCCAATGTGGCGCACGCCATTCGCATGCTGACCCGGGTCAGCATGCGCACGCTCTATATCGATCCGGCCCGGGCGCCGGCGTTGGGCGCACGCTGCCGGCTGCTGGAAGTCAGCGTGCTGCTGCGCGAGTTGATCCTGGCCTTGTTGCAGGAACCGGTCGACTATGCGGCCGACAGCCGTGGCGGTCACGTCGGCGCGCTGATCCTGTCGGAGCTGGCGCGCGCGCCGGCCATCCCGGTCGAGATCCCCTGGCCGAACGACCGCCGCCTGGTGGCCATCTGCGAAGCCATCCTGGAAGACCCGGGGCGCCAGTTCGTGCTGGCCGACTGGGCCGGTATCGCCGGCGCCAGCGAGCGTACCGTGATCAGGCTGTTTCCGCGCGAAACCGGATTGCAGTTCCGGCACTGGGTGCAGCAGGTACACCTGAGCGAAGCGCTGGTCAGGCTGTCGCGCGGCGACCCCGTCGGGGTGGTGGCGCAGGCGCTGGGCTACAAGAGCCAGAGTGCCTTTTCGAACATGTTCCGGCGCGCCCTCAACGAAGCGCCGACGCGCTACCTGCAGCGCGAGGAAAAATTGCGGGTGGCACCGGGCAGGCCGCCGTCTCAGTAATGGATCTGGACCACCTTGGGCCCGCGGCGCGGGCGCGGGGTCGAGTTCGATGCCGTCGGCGCTGTGCCGGGTGCCGCCTCGCGGCTGGGATTGTCCGGGTCGCGATCGAGATAATACGGATCGGCAGCCGGCTCGATGGCTATCGCCGCGCCCAGCACATTGCTGGCCCGTTCATTGCTCACGCCCTGGGCCGCAGAACACACCTGGAAGAAGTCGGCGCTGCCTTCGCTGAAGTCGATGCGGCATTTTTCAGCTACCGTCACGGTAATGGCCAGCACCCCCGAAGAGGCTGCCAGCGCAGATGACGCCGGCAGCACGCCGATGGTTGCGGCGGCGATCAAGGCCATGCCTGATATTTTTTTGCTCATGATGATTCCCCCTTTGAACCGAATGTAGACCGGCAGCCGGGCGGCCATAATCGGGGAAATCCTGAGCATCGAAGGGCAATGTTCGCAACTAGCGGGAAGTGGCGATGGCGTCCAGGCTGACAAATAACTGAACGGTCGTTCTATCAAGGGGGGGCGGCGCGCCATCAGGGCTTGCAGCCCATCTTGGTGCATCCTGATATGAGGTTTAATGAGATATTTATTTGCCTGATGATGTGGTTTTAGATCCACGATTACTCGTATTTCTCGCTGTATGAAACGCATGTGGGCGCAGGCCATGACCGGACCCGGAAAACGCAGGCAATCGCCAGGTGCCGCACGGCAAGTGTAAAGATCGGCGGTGGCTTACCGTAATGAAGTCATGTACACCCGACATGGGGCACGACATGACCATCGATACGGACATCGCGGTGGCAACGCGTGAGGCGTTGTCGCTCTTTACTGCCCACGCGGCAACGCCTGCGGACAGTGAGCCGGCGCACGCCTGGACGGCGCAGGACGACGGAGTGAGCCTGTCGTTGTCGGCGCAGGGGCGTTTGCTGGCGGCGGTGTCCGATACGGTGCAGGATCAGGCGGTCGCGTCGCCGCAGCGTAGCGCCAGCGACCAGGCCGCAGTGCCGCGCCTGACGCTGTATGCCATCGAGGCCCGCCTGCTGGCCGCGCGCACCGGCGCCGCGGCCATCGCTCGCGCCGACGGCGAACTGCCCGCCACGAGCGACCCCGAGCGCCTGCGCCAGGCGTCGCAGGCGACCGAATCGCTCTACGGTCGCGCCCCCAATCCATTCGCCGCCCTTGGCCGCAGCGCGCTGTCGGCCATCGTCTACGACGAGAGCGGGGCCTACACTGCCAACGAGCGATTCGCCGCGGCCCGCCAGCGCGCCATGCTCGACCAGGCGTTCTGGCAGCCGGTGTTCGAGCGCGCACTGGCCAGCGGCGACTGGCGCACCGTGATCGAAGCCGGCCTGACGTTCTACGCCAGCCTGTCGCCGCTGGAGCAAAGCGCCTACCCGGCCGACTATGTGCAATCGATGCAGCAATACCTGGCGCTGGTCGACATCGACAGCGCCGGCACCATGCCGCCGGCACGGCAGCTCGAGCTGGCCAACTGGCTGCGATCGCTGGTGTTGCCGTCCGGCCCATTGGCGTTGGGCGGCGCGGCGGCCTGGCCCGGGCTGACGCTGCCGGCCGAGGCCTTGCTGGCTGGCGGTCCGCACCTGGCCGATCTGCTGCCGCGGTCGTCGATCGGTCCGGCCGCCGAACAGGCCAACTACCAGGTTTTGCTGCAGCGGGTGTTCGGCGTGACGGATCGCCAGGACGAGCCGGCGGTCGCCCGTCGCCTGGCGCAATCGGTGAACGCCCGCGAGTTCCTGTCGCTGGCCGATCGCCGCTACCTGGCCGAGGCCTACGGCTATGTCGCCGCCAATGGCCTGGCCGCCGACCAGGTCGACCGGCTCGCCGGCAGCCTGGCCCGATACCGTTTTGCGCGCGCCGGCGCGACGCTGCGTCCGGCCGCCAGCGGCCAGCCCGGTGCCGGCCGCATGAGCAGCGCCGAGATGACCATGGCACAGCGCATGCTGGGCAGCAGTGCGGCACGCGAGACCCGGCTCGACCACGGCTTCCTGGCCTGGTTGCTCAATCCCGGCGCCGGATGGCGCGACGCGGGCGTGGCCGGCGAAATCAACCTGATGTCGCTGCAGCGGTTGCTGGCCGGCCTGGCGGCGGTCGATCCATGGCAAAGCGCCAGCCCGCGGGAGTCGCTCGAGATCGACTACCGCTATGCGCTCTATCGCATCGGCCTGTTGCAGATGGAGCAGGGCGGTACGCAGTCGGCGTTGCCGATACCGGGCGGGCAAGCGCAGGCGCTGGCGGCGCAACTGGGAGCACTGGCGGTCGACGACAGCCTCGACCCCGGCCTGCTGGCCAACATGGTGGCGCTGCTGCGCATGTACCGCGCCGCATTCAACATGAGTGTGGCCGAGCAGCGCATCCTGAGTGAACTGGTGTATGCCGGCATGCGGCGCAAACGCACCCGTGTGCGCCGCCAGCGCCTGTGGTTGGCCTGGAGCGAACGCAGTGCGCTGATGCCCTCGACCCCGACCTAGGGCTGGCCGATGCGCCTGGTCCAGGGCCGCTTCAGGGCAGGTTCTCGCGCAGGATCACGCTGATGCGTACCGCCTCCACTGCGGCCAGCACGTCGCGCCGGGCGCGCAGGTTGCCGAAGATGCGCACGCAATTCATGACCATGTTCTGCGGATGCTGGGTCAGCACCGCGTCGAGCGTGCCATCGATGAGCAGGCCGCGCGTATCGGGCGTGAGCCCATGGCCGATGAACACCACCTTCTGGTCGCGTCCGCTCTCCTTGAGGGCCCGCCCGACGCCGTCCGAGGCGCCACCGATGTTGTACATGCCGGCCAGGTCCGGATACTGCTCGAGCAGCGTGCGCGCCTGCTTGTAGTTGGTATCGGCGTCGTCGTGCCCTTCGCGCAGGCCCACCACCTGCACCTGCGGGCACATTTCTTCCAGCGCATGCTGGAAACCCATCTCGCGCTCTTCGTGTCCCCGATAGCTCAGGCTGCCGGCGATCATGGCGATCTTGGCCGGGGTGCGTGGGCCGCCGGCATTGAGGCGCTCGGGTCCCAGGAAGCGCGCCAGCAGGTAGCCGGCGGTGCGTCCGGCGGCACGGTTGTCCATGCCGACGTAGGCGGCACGGCGCGAATTGGACAGGTCCGAGATCAGCGTGAGCACATGCACCCCGGCGTCGACCAGCGCATTGACCGCTTCGCGCACCAGCGGATGCTCCAGCGCCATGAAGGCCACCCCGTCGGCCTGGCGCCCGTAGTGCAACAGGCGTTGCGCCAGCACATGCGGATTGAAGCCCTCGATGTGGTGGTACTTGCAACGCACGTTGAACGGCGCCAGCTGTTCTTCGGCAAAGCCGATGTAGTCGCCCAGCATCTGCATGTAGCGGTTGCTGCGCGGCGGCAGCAGGAACACCAGCTGCATCGGGCGCGGCTGTATCGCCTGGTACAGGTCGGCCTCGGGCAGGTAGTCCAGTTCGGCGGCGGCCCGCATTACCTTTTGCATCGTCGCGCTGCGCACGCCGGGACGCCGGTTGAGGACGCGGTCGACCGTGGCGGTAGAGACGCCGGCGGCGGCAGCGATGTCGGCCACGCGGGCGCGGGAGGGGATCTTGTCTGGCATCGGGGCCCTGATTGGCAAGCTTGATCACATCAAAAACCATCAAAAAACGACTTTGACCATTTTGATCTCGAGGCGATATTCTTCGCCTTGCCCTGATTTGATTGGATTTTTCGTACGTGGCGTAGGTAAAGTCTAAATCAATTCAAATCAAAATACATCATCAAACGGGCCTGGCGCAGATGGCCGTCGGCCACTGCCACCATAAGATCAATCTCGAGGAGACAACCATGAGCAAGCTTGCCGAAGATTTTCGTTCCAGCCGCCGCGGCTTTTTGAAGACGGCCTCGGTGGCGTCTGCCGCGCTGGCCACCGGGCTCTACGGCAATAGTGCCCATGCCGCCGAATTCACCTTGAAGTACGGCAACAACCTGCCGATGACGCACCCGATGAATGTGCGCGCCAAGGAAATGGCGGAAAAGATCGCGGCCGAATCCAAGGGGCGGGTCGAGTTGCAGGTGTACTCCAACGGCCAGTTGGGCACCGACACCGACATGCTGTCGCAGGTGCGCTCGGGCGCCATCGATTTCTTCACCATCTCGCCCGAGGTGCTGGGGACCCTGGTATCGGCCGGGCAGTTGAGCGGCGTCGGCTTTGCGTTCAAGGACTATGGGCAGGTGTGGGCCGCCATGGATGGCGACCTGGGCGCGCTGGTGCGGCGCGAACTGGCGGCCAAGACGTCGCTGTTCGCCTTCGAGAAATGCTGGGACAACGGCTACCGCCAGGTCACCACCAGCACCCGCGCCATCACCAGGCCGGAAGACTTCAAGGGCATGAAGCTGCGGGTGCCGCCCAGCCCGCTGGCGACTTCGCTGTTCCGCGGTTTCGACGCCTCGCCCACCAGCATCAATTTCGCCGAGGTGTATTCGGCGTTGCAGACCAAGATCGTGGAGGGGCAGGAAAACCCGCTGGCGGTGATCTCCACCGTCAAGTTCTACGAGGTGCAGAAGTTCTGTTCGATGACCAACCACGTCTGGAGCGGCTTCTGGTTCATGGGCAACAAGAAGTCGTTCGAACGCTTGCCCAAGGACCTGCAGGAAATCGTCAGTCGCAACATCAATGAGGCGGGCGTGAAGCAGCGGGTCGACGTCAAGGCGCTCAATGAATCGCTGGTGGCCGACATGAAAGCCAAGGGATTGCAGTTCAACAACATCGACAACGATGCCTTCCGCGCCAAGCTGCGCAGCGCCGGCTTCTACACCGAGTGGCACAAGAAGTTCGGTGACGAAGCCTGGGCCACCCTCGAGAAGTACACCGGCAAGCTGGCCTGATCGGAGCACACCATGGAAGTCGCCATGAACGAAGCCTTGCATGACCAGGGCCGGGACGGCGCACGCCACCACCATCCGGCGGCGCGCACCCTGATCGGCCTGAACCGCGGGCTGATGCATGTCGTCGGTGCCGCCGCGGCGGCCCTGGTGGTGGCCGAGACGGCGGTGCTGCTGACCGGCGTGATCTATCGCTACGCGCTGCATGACCCGTTGATCTGGTCGGATGAACTGGCCTCCATCCTGTTCATCTGGCTGTCGATGCTGGGTGCGGTGCTGGCGCTGGATCGCGGCGAGCACATGCGGCTGACCGCCATCGTCGGCAAGCTTTCGCAGGCGGCCCGCGTGTGGTGCGAGACAGTGGCCGCGCTGGTGGTGTGCATCTTCGTGCTGATGGTGATCCACCCGGCGCTGGACCACGCCATCGAGCAGATGGCCATTACCACCCCGGCCCTGGAGTTGCCCGACGGCCTGCGTGCGGCGGCGTTGCCGGTGGGCGCCATCCTGATGCTGCTGGCGGCCGTCTCGCGCATGGCGGCCGAGACCACGTTGCGGCAACTGGCCTCGGCGTTGCTGGTGGTGGCCGCCATCGCTGGCGGCCTGTGGCTGGCCAGGCCGGCCCTGCTGGCCATGGGCAACTACAACCTGATCGTGTTCTTCGTGCTGCTGATCGGGGTCTGCGTGGCCGCTGGCATCCCGATTGCGTTCGCCTTCGGCACCGCCACCATGGCCTACCTGGCGCTGGCCACCAACGCGCCGTTGTCGATCGTGGTCAGCCGCATGGACGAGGGCATGTCGA
>NZ_AKJA01000122.1 GCF_000282575.1 Herbaspirillum sp. YR522
GGTAATCCTCCCTTAAAACCAGCGTCGTCAGAAGTAGAATATTCTCACTGAGGAGTTCTACACATGAAGAGATCGAAATTTACAGATAGCCAGATCATCGAGGCTATCAAGCGCGTTGAAGCTGGGCTTGGCGTACCGGACATTTGCCGTGAGCTGGGCATCAGCACGGCTACGTTCTACAAGTGGCGTTCGAAATTCGGCGGCATGGATGTGTCAATGATGGCGCGCATGAAAGAGCTGGAGGCGGAGAACGCTCGATTACGCAAGATGTACATCGAGGAAAAGCTCAAGGCCGAGATCGTGGCCGAGGCCCTCGAAAAAAACTGGTAAGGCCATCTCGCCGTAGCGAGATGGCCAAACGCGTTGTTCAAGAACGTGGCGTGACGATCAAGCTTGCTTGCCAAGCATTTAACGTAAGCCAAGCCTGCTATCGCTACGCCAGCAAGCGCAAGCCAGAGAATGAAGAAATCGCAAACTGGCTCCTACGGCTGACTGATAACCACCGAAGCTGGGGCTTTGGCCTTTGTTTCCTCTATCTGCGCAACGTCCGGGGCTTTGGATGGAATCACAAGCGCGTGTACCGTATCTATCGCGAACAGGAACTGAACTTGCGCATCAAGCCGCGCAAGCGGCTGATACGAGAAGTACCCAGGCCGCTTGCTGTGCCCAGTGGACACAACCAGACCTGGTCGATGGACTTTATGCACGACCAGCTTGCAGATGGGCGAAGCGTTCGCTTGCTCAATGTAATTGATGATTTCAATCGGGAAGCGCTGGGCATCGAAGTGGATCTCTCGCTGCCGTCGGAGCGGGTAATTCGTAGCCTGAAGCAAATCATCGAATGGCGCGGCAAGCCGGCCGCCATTCGCTGCGACAACGGCCCGGAGTACCTGAGCGCCGCGATCACCGTATGGGCGCAACAGGCGGGCATTGTGTTGCAATACATCCAGCCTGGCCAGCCACAGCAAAATGCTTATGTAGAACGATTCAACAGGACTGTGCGCTACGAATGGCTATCGCAGTACCACTGGGAAGAC
>NZ_AKJA01000123.1 GCF_000282575.1 Herbaspirillum sp. YR522
ACTTATTGATTTGACAACCCGGTCATCGGCTGGTCGGTTGGTCGGTTGGTCGGTTGGTCGGTTGGCCGGTTGGTCGGTTGGTAATTGAATATCGTGGGGGTTTTGTCCTGAGGGGGATGGCGGCGTACTTCGGTGAAGTACGCCGTTTTTTTATTATCTGGCGTGCATCGGCCCTTGCTACAAGGCATCGACCGGAATTTTCAGGTAGCGCACGCCGTTGGCTTCTGGCGCGGGCAGCTTGCCGGCACGGATATTGACCTGGATCGCCGGCAGGATCAGTAGCGGCATGCCCAGGGTTGCGTCGCGCTCTTGCCGCATCGCGACGAACTCGCCCTCCTCGACACCATCATGCAGATGGATATTGGCGGCACGCTGTTCGGCCACCGTCGTTTCCCACTTGGCCGAGCGCCCTTGGGGCGGATAGTCGTGACACATGAACAGCCGCGTGGTGGGGGGCAAGGACAGCAACCTGCGTGCGGACCGATACAGGGCATGCGCATTGCCACCGGGAAAGTCGCAGCGCGCGCTGCCTAGGTCCGGCATGAACAAGGTGTCACCGACAAACACCAGTTGCGGCGCGCCGTCCTGGTCTTCGAGCATGTAGGCCATATCCGCGGCGGTATGCCCGGGCACGTGCAACGCTCGCATGTGCAGACCGCCGATCCGGAAAGCTTCGTCGGCATGGAACAGGTAGTCGAACTGCGATCCGTCCGGCGCGAAGCCCTGCTCGAGATTGTAGATGCCCTTGAACACCCGCTGGACACTGCGAATGGCGTCGCCGATGGCAATGGCGCCGCCCAGGTGCTGCTTGAGGTAGGCGGCGGCAGAAAGATGATCGGCATGGGCATGCGTTTCCAGCAGCCACTGCACCGAAAGCCTCCTGGTGCGTACCACATCGATCACCTTGTCCGCCGAACGGGTGGCGGTACGACCGGACCTGGGATCGTAGTCGAGCACCGGATCGATGATGGCGCATGGCCCGCCTTCGCGCTCGAACACGATGTAGGTGATGGTCGAGGTCTCGTCATCAAACAGCGACTGGATGATGGGCAGCGGCGATGCAGCGGGTGAACTCATGAACGGCTCCGATCAGATACGTTTGTTCATGGCCATTATAGGAGTAAATAAATTACCGGCAGGAGTGGACTGGGTCCATGCCGCACGATTGGGCCGGATGGTACCTGCGGGCGGAATGTCTTCGTGCGCCTGACCGGATTTAATTCGGTTGGGAGTCGTTGGTTCGATGGCGCCTGCCTTACTGGCTTCCGACACCACTAATTGATTTGCTTCGCAGACAAGCGGGTACCGTTTTCGCAGCGATATGTCAAAAAGTCCGCCACGGCGGACTTTTCTTCCAGCAGCATCAGGGACTCGCCTACGCAAGCGCAGGCCGCCGAATCGCTTGCAAGCGATTCCCTTCGCGTCCCGCCGGGAGCCACGCAGGTGGCTCCCTCCGCTCCATCTTCAATCGTTTGCTTCGCAAAAAAACTGGGACCGTTTTCGCATCAATACGTCAAAAAGTCCGCCACGGCGGACTTTTCTTCCAGCGATTCGGC
>NZ_AKJA01000124.1 GCF_000282575.1 Herbaspirillum sp. YR522
GGCTACGGTTCTCGATCTCGCTCACCGTCAGCGTACCGGTGGTCAGGCTGTTCTTGCCATCCTCCATGGCCTTGTCCGTGCTGGCGATCTTGCCGCCCTTGAGGTCGGTGTTGCCCTTGACGTTGACCTTGACCTGGAAGCTGCCGTCGCCGGCATTGATTCCCGATTGCTCGCCCACGCTGGCATAGTTTGCATCGACCTTGCTCTGGCTGGCGCTGACGCTGCCCGAGAAACCCCGGCCCCGTCCAACCGAGACGCTGCCAACCAGACTTTGCTGCTGGCTTTTGTAGTAACTGGTGTCCTGCAGGCTACCTATTCTTCCTATCGTAGAGCCACGCAAAGAAAGAACATGGCAAAAAAACAACTCCGGAAAATTTCACCCATTTATAAATTCTCTCAGCGGAAGGAAAATCATAAGTATTAGAACCACCAATCCAAGCAAGAAATGGCCAAAAAATAATTTCAAAAAAAATACCTGCTCCGATTATTAAAAAAAGAAAAAATATGCAGAAATAAAAAATCTCATAAATTGATGAAGACCCTGTCTAATTGAATAAGACATGACAGGCCAAAGCGCAGAGCAGACCATCGCCTTTCTGGACCAAGACGTACGCACCGGCAAGGACAGTAGAAACGTGCTCAATAGGAACTGGAACGGAGACGAGCTGCGTCGGGATGTATCGCATGACTGATGCATCAGAAAGCATGGGACATGGTGTTGCAGGACTAGCCCAGAGTTTGCCGTCAATAACACTGACCTTTTCATCCTTAACATTTGATACTGAATCTCGGCGTTCATAACACACGCCGCAGTATTGAAGGCAAAGCATCAATTTGATGTCTGATGTGATCGGCTACGCCTTGAATCACAACGTGCTTTCTAGCTTTGCAAGTTCAGAGAATTTCCTTAGTAAATTCCAGTCCCAGCGCAGATCACTCTTACAAATACGGCCTTGAAATTTTGTTAATGTTCTGTTTGGCTACTTCCAAATACTGCTTCCATTCTTTAAACAATCGCATTGTATTAGCTTGATAACTATGCTGATCGGAATGATAGTCATCAGAGGTCGGCATATACCGCACGAACTTTTCGATCTCATGAGGATAGTCAAATTCAGCGTAAATTTTTTCGACCTCACCTAACGGATCGCATAGCTGATCTTTATTTTCAAATATCCATGCCAATATCAAAAAAAGCCACTTTTTGGTTACGGATGATGGTAGTTCGTCGACTTCAGCAGTGGCAAGCTGCTCAAGTAACTCCAAAATTCGCCATTCGGCGCTTTTGCCTGTAGACGATAGTTCAAATTGTCGTTCGCTAGAGTCCAAACTCAAATTTTCCTGAGCTAACTTGACGATATGATCGGGGCCAATAAATTTATGTTGGTACGCCCACAGAGCTTCTCTCCACGAAAGGGAGGTCTGCTGTTGAATGAACGATAATGGGATTGGGGTTAAATTCATTTCACGACGCCTGTGATACGTTGATTTGGAGCTCCAGTGATCTTACCTCCTTCAATGAAGCGCTGATGAGTAACTTTTCCTGTAACGTCATAGATGTATTCGTAAATCCCGTTTTTACCATTAAAGGCGCCAGGTGTTTGCAACAAGATACGGTCGATACCGTCACCACCTCTTATGGAAAATACCTGCCCAGATTCGAGCTGTTCTTTAGAAAGAAAACTAGCCGCGCGATGTGATGGATCCTCTTTAAGTCCGCTTCCAATACGTTCGGCATCAAGGATCTGCTCAGCGCGTCCCTTATTATCGGATTCGCCTATAGAAGCATAGACGCTAGCAGGAACTGCAATAGGTGGAGCCACCACACAGACCCCAGTAGGCAAGCACAACGGAATGGATGGCGTAATCACAGCTCCCGCAGTTCCAGTCGGTCCACCCGAATCAGAGCCATCTAGCGGGAGATCAGGCGGCAAGGAATTGGGTCCTCTCCTTATGATGGTCAACGCAATTTTTGCCGCATCATCACCATTCTTCGCCAGCGAGTTTGCTATCCATTTGCCGAAATCAGAAGCCTTGTCACTTGCCGAGTAATCAAAGAGTCCTTGCTGCTGCGCGATAATCCCACGTTCGGTCGCCAGGCCCGGGGTGTTGCCCCAGTCCGCCATTGATTTATAGTAATCAAACTCAGCACTTTCGGTCGCATATTCAGCCCAGCATTTCGTCGCCGCACAAGCGGCGGCTGTTAATCTCTCTTCTTTTTTCGTATCTCCATCTGCCAATTTCTTAATGCGGTCTTTCTCGGTATGTGTAAGCTGCCGATTGCTCAACTCGACGTTGAACCCGTTGGCTGCTCCCGCTGTTCCGCCGACTACCGCACCCATACCAGCTGCGGCGGCCAATTCCACCACGCTTTGCACTTCCGTCGACAATCCCATTTGCTTGATCTCGTTAGCCAACGTAGGCATAAATTGCGCGCTAGCAGCGGCGCCTAACGCTCCTTCAAGACCACCTCCCAATGCGCCAATAGCGGTATGGATCGCCACCCGATAAATGCCGCCTTCGTCCCAGTCCTTTGCTTCGGTGGAGAGCTTGGCGGCGAGTGCGGTGTCACCCCTTCGTTCTGCGTCGTCTGCCGCCTTTTTGAGTTCGTCCCGTTTGGCGCCAGCGATATCTCCAACCATCTTCGCCGCCCGCTGCCCAAACGCCTGCGTGATCTTCGCCTGCGCCTCGACCTCGTCACGTAGTTCGTCGCCGTTCCAGTTCTTGTTCAGGGTGTTGCTGCTGTCCTTGCCGGTGCGTACATCCTGGTCCAGCAGGGCGATGGTCTGCTCTGCACTCTGTCCGGTCTTGTCTTGCTGGGCTTGCGCATCGGTGATCGTCACTGCGCCGCCCGATACTCCGCTTCTCGTGGTGCTGCGCTCGTCGCCAGAGGTGCTGCCGATACCGATTCCGCCGCCAGGTTTCCCTTGTGAGGGATTAGCCCAGTTGCCGCCCCCGGCGCTTGCGCTTTGACTTTCTGCCTGGTACTGGCTACGGTTCTCGATCTCGCTTACCGTCAGCGTGCCAGTCGTCAGGCTATTCTTGCCGTCCTCCATTGCCTTGTCGGTACTGGCGATCTTGCCGCCCTTGAGGTCGGTGTTGCCCTTGACGTTGACCTGGAAGCCGCCGTCGCCGGCATTGATTCCCGATTGCTCGCCCACGCTGGCATAGTTTGCATCGACCTTGCTCTGGCTGGCGCTGACGCTGCCCGAGAAGCCCGCACCCACCGTCATGCTGCCGCCGATGCTTTGATCCTGGCTCTTGAAGGTGCTGGTGTCCTGCACGCTCTCGATGTTCAGGTTGCGACCGATATCGGCCTTGACTTGATCGGCGGCCACCGTGGCGCCGACCAGGTTCGCATCACGCCCGGCGTCAAGGCTCACCTGGCCGCCGGCCTTCAGGTGCGTGAGTGTGTTGGCCACGTCGCGGCCATCGCTGTTGCCTCGGCTGCCTGCGGCATTGGCCGTGATGCCGAGCGACGCGCCGCCTTGTCCGAACTGGATGGCCAGACCCACACCATATGACGACGACGATCGGTTGCTATGCTGTTCATCGACATTCTGTGCGGCCAGCAGGTTGATGTCGTTGTCGGCCTTGAGCGCCAGGTTGCCGCCGGCCGTTACGTCACTGCCCTGGATGGTGATATTGCTGTTGGTGCTAGCGCCAGTGGCCCGAATGCTGGTGTTACCGCCCGAGGCCACCGTAGAACCCTTCTGCAGCAGGCTGTTCTGCTCGGTCGTGCTGGCGTTCTCGCTGCCGCCGGCGGTGATGCTCAAACCGAAACCGGCTGACTTGGGATCGGCTGCAGCGCTTTGAGCGCCTTGGGCTGCGTCGTAGAGCGACCTGCCTGCGGTGGCCGCCGCCAATGCCTTCATGCGGCCATCCTTGGTCTTGCCCGCAGCCTCACCCATCTGCTGCACCGTCTGCAATGCGGAAATGATCGGGCTGGTCACCGCCAGCGTGACCCCGCTCTGCTTGAATTTATCTTCCGTGACGGTCTTGCTGGCTTCGGCAGCGGCGATGATCCTGACGGTCTTGGCGACGATGTCGATATCGCCGGCGGGGGCAAGCACATTGCTACCGATCTGGTTATAGAGATTACCCGCCACCAACGCCACATTCCCATCAGTCGCCCCCACCGTCGACCCGCTGGCCGTCGTGGCATTGCGCGTGAAGTCGGTGCTCTGCATCTTGCTGCCGACCGTCACGCCAAGGCCGCCGCCGCTGAAGACGCCGGAGGTGATTTCCTTGCGGTAGTGCGATTCGCTGCTGGTGTTGGTGGCCGCGGCGATGTCGAGGTTGTTGCCGGCCGTGACCTGCGTGCCCTTGGTCGACACCACATCGCTGCCGATGATGCTGGCGTCGCGACCCGCCGCCAGGACCGTGGTATTGCCCGAGAAGGTGCTGCCGATCTGGTTGCTGTAGCTGCTGGCGTCGTCGGTCCTGGTGCTGGAGGCGCTGAGGATGCTGCTGCTGCTGTGCTGATGCTGGTCCCGCGCACTGGCAGATTCGTTGGCCGTGCTTAACGTAATGTCGCGACCAGCGGCGGCAGTCAGCGCCGCTTCGGCCACCACCTGCGTGCCCTTGGCGACCAGGTCCTGGCCGGCGCTGATGGTGATGTTGTTGCCGGTGACCTGGGTGGCGACATCCTGGCTGGCGCTGAGCGTGGCGCGGTTCACGCCGGCCTCGCCGGTGCCGTGGGCGCCGTTGGCCTGGTCGACCAAATTGGGGCCGGTGAGCCTGCTGACCCAGTTCGAGCCGCCGCTGTCGGTGGCCCAGTTGATTTCCTGGCGGTAGTTCTGGTTGACCGTGCCCAGCTTGACGTCGCGCCCGGCCGACAGGCTGGCGTCGCCGGTGGCAGCGATGACGGCGGCATTGGCGGTCAGGTCGCGACCGGCGGCGAGGGCGAGGTTGCCGCCGGTGATGCTGGCCACCTGGTTGATATTGGTGCCACTGGTGACGGCGTTGGCGGTATCAACGCTGGTGCTGTTGGTGTTGATGTCGCGACCGGCCAGCAGCGTCACGCTACTGCTGCCATCGATGGCACCACCCAGGTTGTTGATGTCGGTCGCCGCTACCAGCGCCGTGTCGGCGCCGGAGATCCGTCCACCCAGGTTCTGGACATTGTTGCCGACCAGCGAGACGCCCTGGCGCGCCGCGATCGTGCCGCCGCTGTTGACGATGTCCTGTGCCGTCTGGAACGCCACGTTGTTGCCGGCGATCAGTGTGCCCTGGCCGGTCACCTCGACGCTGTCTGCGCGCAGGTAGACCTGCGGCACCAGCACCTCCTGCGTGCTGCCGTCGCTCAAGGTGACGGTCTGCTTGACCATCCACACCATGTCGGAAGTGAGCTGCGCGATCTGGGCGTCGGTCAGCGCGATGCCGACCGTGTAGTTCGATGCCTGGCCCTGTTGCACCCCGGCTGTCATCAGCGCCACGTACTGCGCTTCATTGCTGGTGTAGCCGGCGAGGTAGCGTTGCCCGATGGCCTGCTGGATCTGCTGCTGCACCACCTGCTGTTCGTAGAAGCCGTCGCCGAGCCGCTTGATGGTGCTGTCCGGTGTGCTCGGCAACTGCATGAGCATGAAGTCGGACGACTGCCAGGTGCGATAGCTCGTGAACTGCGGGTCGGTCTGGATCAGCGTGCGACTGCCCGGCATGGGGTTGGTGCGATACAGCGCATTGTTGGGCAGGATCAGGCTCAGGTTGGCGGTGCGGATAGTCATCGCCGTGGCCGCTTGGCCCGATGCGCCCGGGACGGCCGAGTTCACCGCCTTGACCGTGTTGTCGCGACTGGGCCCAGCGCCGTTGGTGGGCGTGATGTCGAGCTGGAAGTTGGTCACGATGGTTTGCGACTGGTACGCAGCATCGTCGTAGCGGCGGTCGTCGGCGCTGAACGCGTGGCTCTTGATATAGGTGTAGCTGGCCGAGCCGGTCGAGGTCACCGACTGCACGCCCAGTGGGCCGATGTTATTGATCGCGGTGCCGTTGACGGCGTCGCCGGCCACCGTGCCGCCGGCAATGATCTGGCTGGCCAGGTTGTTGACCGTGCCTGCGGCCAGCGTCATGTTGCCGCCGGCGGTGATCATGCCCGGGTCGCTTTTGGTGACCACCGTGCGCGTGATCTGTTCGGTGCCGTCGTAGATGGTCCACTCGCGCACCGAGCGGCTTTGTACGTTGCTGTTGAAGGCGCTGATCTTTTCGTCCAGCACCAGCAAGGCTGCCTTGTAGGCGTCGTACTTCGGTTTCCAGTCGGCGTAGGCGGCTTGCCACGCAGCCTGGACGCTGGCGTCTACCGGAACCGAATAGCAGGATTCGTAGCAGACCTCGCCCGGCCGGGGTTCGGCGCCCGGTCCTGCGCCCGGATCCGGCGGTGGCGTCACACCCATCACCGACCAGATCCGGTCGGTGGCGCTGTAGTTGATGATTTCGGGATAGTAGGTAATACCGGCTTCGCTGCCCGCACTACCGCTCTCCCATGCCGGGACATAAGCCGGCGCAATGGCGTTGTCGCCGGATTTGACGCCGCGCGAATAGTCGAAGGGTGGGCCATAGCGTTCGACCGGGTAGGCGCTGGAGGGCAGGACCAGCCGGAAGTTGTCTTCATCGCCCATGGCCCGCCAGTTGGTGGCCGCCACGGTCTGGCCCGAACCCATATTGACCAGGTAGGCGCTGTTGCCATCGATCATGTTGGGCGAGCCGTTGAGTCGATAGGTAACGATGCGATTGCCCGGCCCCACCTGATCGGTCGTCTCCAGATGCGCATTGGTGTTGTTGATGGTGCTGGCAGCTATCGTGAGGTTGCCGTCGGCATTGATGGTGGCGCTGCTGTTGTTGATCTCGCGCGCCATGCCGGTGGCCCTTTTTGCCGCATCCAGCGCGCCGCCGATGGCCATGTCGCCCACCGAGTAGAGCAGCGCGTGCTCGCTGTTGTTGATCACGCCGGCGCCGATATCGAGGCGATTGCGGGCAGCGATCACGGCCGCGGTGGTGGTGCCGTCGACGGTCTCGGCGAGGTTGTTGAGCACGTCGGCGCCGATGGCCACGTTGTCGCCATAGATACGCCCGGTGCCGATATTGTTGACGGTGCTGCTTTCGATGATGGTGTTGGTGCCGTCGATCAAGCCGCGGTTGATGAAGGTGTGAACGTCGGTGGCCTTGAGCTTGAGCGTATCGGCCAGCAGCGAGCCGGCTGCCTGGTTGTCGATGGTGGCGGCGGTCAGCGCCAGCGTGGCGCCGGCAGCCACCGTGCCGGCATTGGTAAATGTGCCGGCAGTGGTGACGGTGGCGTCGCCGGTGGCCGCGATCTGGCCACGGTTGAGGATCGAGTCGACCAGGTCGATATTGAGGTCTTTCTGGCTCAGCACGCGGCCGGTGCCGGTCAATGCGCGCGCGACGATATCGACCTGGCGGGCGGCGATGATGGTGCCGTCCGTATTGTCCACCGCCAGCGTACGTGCGGCTTGCGTGTCACGCAGAGCCAGCAGCCCCGATGAAGACAACAGGCCCGCCGTATTGTCGATGCTGCCGTGCGACTCGACCGTCAACGACGTATCGGTACGGATCGCCCCCAGGCGGTTCGAGAGACCACGGGCATTGATCGCCACGGCTGCGCCTTCGATGCCCTGGTCGGTGCCCTGCGTATTGTCATTGCGCAGCGTGCCACTCTCTATCGTGACGGTGCCGTCGGAGCGAAGCAGGCCGCTACCGTTGTCCACACTCCCGGCGACGGCATTGATGCTCAACGCATCCTTGGCTTGCATTTTTCCGCCGGTATTGACGAGTGTGGCCGCGTTCACTGCCGCCTTCGCCATGGAGCCGATCACGCCTGCGCCGTTATCGACCGTTGCCGCCGTGAGCAGCATGTCACCGCCGCTACCCAGGTACCCCCCGCGGTTGACGATGGCGCCAGCCGTTGCATTCAACGTGCCTTGCGAGATGATGCCCTGTGTGCTGCCCGAATTGGTGTTCGATACGGTCTGGCCGTGGGCGTCGATGGCGATGCTGCCGATGGCCTGCAGCAGCCCGGCATCGTTGTTGAGCTCGCCGCTCGAGATGGACAAAGCGTTCTGTGCCACGATGCGACCGCCGGCATTGTTGAGCGCCCGGCCGTCGCTATCGATGGCAATGTCGTTGGCGCTTATCGCACCGCTACTGTTGTCGATGCCACCTGCGTTCAACGCGATGCCCTGGGCGGCTTCGATGCCGCCACGATTGACGACGGGCCCGGTCGCAGTGACGCCGACCGATGCTTGTATCGAGTTCAGCTTGCCGCGATTGTCGAGCGCGCCGGCAATCAGTGTCGTCGCGCCGTTGGCGCCGATAGTGCCGGTGTTGGCGACGGCATCGCCCGCCTGCACCGAGAGTGCCTGGTTGGCGCTCAAGGTGCCGCTGTTGTCCAGGCGCCCGGCCACGGTGACGACTGCGCTCGCCTGCGTCGAGTTCAGAGTGCCGCGATTGTCGAGCGTGCCGGCAACCAGTGTTGTCGTGCCGTTGGCGCCGATATCGCCGGTATTGACGACTGCCCCGCCGGCTTGCACCGAGAGGCCCTGGTTGGCGCTCAAGGTGCCGCCGTTTTCCAGGCGTCCGTTCACGGTGACTGCCGTACCTGCTTGTGTCGAATGCAGAGTGCCGCGATTGTCGAGCGAGCCGGCGGTCAGTGTGGTCGTGCCGTTGGCGCCGATATTGCCGGTATTGGTGGCCGCTCCGCCCACCTG
>NZ_AKJA01000125.1 GCF_000282575.1 Herbaspirillum sp. YR522
GGCCTCTAGACGAAGGGGACATTCGTACTTCTTGATATTGCGATACAACGTTACCCGCTGGGCAGTAACGCCGTAAATCCTGGTGGCGTCCCCTGGGGGATTCGCCCACCTTCGGCGGGCCGCGGTTTGGCTTGCAAGCCAAACCCTTCTCATCCCCCACGCAATGTGCGCAGGCACATTGCTAGGTTACTCCGTAAATCCTGGCGTCCCCTGGGGGATTCGAACCCCCGTACTCACCGTGAAAGGGTGATGTCCTAGGCCTCTAGACGAAGGGGACATACGGTACTGCCTACTGCTTCCATCCTCAAGTTTCGCTTGAAGGATCACCGCCAGACTAATGCGGGTCGCTGGTGGAGGTAAGCGGGATCGAACCGCTGACCTCTTGCATGCCATGCAAGCGCTCTCCCAGCTGAGCTATACCCCCGTTGCGAAGAAGCGAGATTATGCAATACCTATTTTCAAAAGACAATAGTTTTTTTGAAAAAACCAAACGGTTTTAGAGGTAGGCCTGCAACCGCGCCAGCACCACATCGCGACCGAACAACTGCAGTACGGCGTCAATGGCCGGCGTCTGCAACTGGCCCGCGACGATCAGGCGCAATGGCATGGCCAGTTGCGGCATTTTCAACTTGTGCGCCGCCAGTACTTCCTTGATCATCGGCGCGATCGCTTCCTTGGTCCATTCCACCGTGGCGCTGCGCTGGGCAAACTCGGCCAGCGCCGGCGCGATGGCTTCGGTGATGTGCTGCTCGACCAGCGCCGCCTCGGGCGCCGGCTGGCGGTAGAACATCAGCGCCGCGGCAGCGATCTCGTTGATCGTGTTGGCACGGTCCTTGAGCAGGCCGATTACCGCCGCCAGGTCGGGCGCGCCCTCGAACACCGCGCCATCCTTTTCCAGCAACGGCCGCACCAGCCCGGCCAGGCGGGCGTTGTCGGCCTGCTTGATGTAGTGGTTGTTGAGCCAGTTCAACTTCTCGGGGTTGAACTGCGCCGGCGCCTTGGTGAGGTGGTCGAGATCGAACCACTGGCAGAACTGCTCCATCGAGAACACTTCGTCGTCGCCATGGCTCCAGCCCAGGCGCGCCAGGTAGTTGAGCATGGCTTCCGGCAGGTAACCCTGGGCCGGGTAATCCATCACGCTGACCGCGCCATGGCGCTTGGACAGCTTTTCGCCATCGGCACCCAGGATCATCGGCACATGGCCGTATTCGGGCAAGGCGCCGCCCAGCGCACGCAGGATGTTGATCTGGCGCGGCGTATTGTTGACATGGTCGTCGCCACGGATGACATGGGTGATCTTCATGTCCCAGTCGTCCACCACCACGCAGAAGTTATAGGTGGGAGTACCGTCCGGACGGGCAATGACCAAATCGTCGAGCTCGCGGTTGGAAATGGTGATCGGACCCTTGACCACATCGTTCCAGGTGACCTCGCCGTCGACCGGGTTCCTGAAACGCACCACCGGCTTGCGATCGGCCGGTACCGCCGGCAGCGTCTTGCCGGGCTCGGGCCGCCAGGTGCCGTCGTAGCGCGGCTTCTCGCCGGCCGCACGCTGGCGCTCGCGCATCGCCTCGACTTCGTCCGGCGAGCAATAACAGTGGTAGGCCGTGCCGGCCTGCAGCATCTGCCCCACCACCTCGCGATAACGCTCCATGCGCTTCATCTGGTAGAACGGGCCTTCGTCATGCGACAGGCCCAGCCATTGCATGCCCTCGATGATGGCCTGCACCGCTTCCGGGGTCGAACGTTCGACATCGGTGTCTTCGATGCGCAGGATGAAGGTGCCGCCGAAACGGCGGGCATAGGCCCACGAGAACAAGGCGGTGCGCGCGCCTCCCAGGTGCAGGTAGCCGGTGGGACTGGGGGCAAAGCGGGTACGGACGGTAGTGGCGGTCATGATAGAAGATGAAAACCAGAACGGCCTTGGCATGCCAAGGCCGTCGCAAATGAAGGGGATGAAGTGGCGCTATTCTACAGCGTACGGCCGGCGCTCAATCGTTCTGGACGACGATGCTGGGGAACTTGCTGGTCATGTCGCGCGCCTTTTCGGCCACCTTCACGGCGACCCGGCGTGCAATGCCCCGGTAGATTTCGCTGATCTTGCCGTCCGGATCGGCCACCACGGTGGGACGGCCCGAATCGGTCTGCTCGCGGATCTCCATGGTCAGCGGCAACGCGCCCAGGAAGTCGACCCCGAAGTCGGCGCACATCTTCTCGCCGCCGCCCACGCCGAAGATCGGCTCGGCATGGCCGCAATTGGAGCAGATGTGCATGCTCATGTTTTCGACGATGCCCAAGATCGGGATGCCGACCTTCTCGAACATGCGCAAGCCCTTGCGCGCATCCAGCAAGGCAATGTCCTGCGGCGTGGTGACGATCACCGCGCCCGTCACCGGCACCTTCTGCGACAGGGTGAGCTGGACGTCGCCGGTGCCGGGCGGCATGTCGACGATCAGGTAGTCCAGGTCGCGCCAGTTGGTCTGGTCCAGCAACTGCTGCAGTGCCTGGGTCACGATCGGGCCGCGCCACACCATCGGCTCGTCGGGGTCGATCATGAAGCCGATCGACGACACCTGCAGGCCGTGGTTCTCCATCGGCTCCATGGTCTTGCCGTCGCGGGTCTCGGGCTGGCCCTTGATGCCCATCATCATCGGCTGCGAAGGGCCGTAGATATCGGCGTCGAGCAGGCCCACGCTGGCGCCTTCGGCCGCCAGCGCCAGCGCCAGGTTGACCGCCGTGGTCGACTTGCCCACCCCGCCCTTGCCGGAGGCTACCGCAATGATGTTGCGCACGTTGCTCTTGAGCTTGATGCCGCGTTGCACCGCATGGGCCACGATCTTGAAGCCGACATCGACCTCCACCGACTCGACCCCGGGCACCCGGCCCAGGGCCTCGGCCACCAGTTGGCGGATCGGCTCGATCTGGCTCTTGGCCGGATAACCCAGTTCCACATCGACCAGCACACGCGCACCCTCGAGGCGAATGTTGCGCGCTTCGCGGCCGCTGACCAGGTCGCGCCCGGTGTTGGGGTCGATCACCAGCGCCAGCGCTGCTTTGACTTGCTCTACGGTAATGCTCATTATCTCTCCTTGCCAAGGGCGCCAGTCTAAACCAATCGAGGGCGACCCTGTTGTGAGCAAAACGACAACTGCTGCGCCGATGCGGTGGTCGCTGATAGAATGAGCCTCCTTTCCACCACGTCGCATCGTCCGCAACGCCAATGAGCACCCCCGCACCTCGCCAACTCTTCGTCACCACCGCACTGCCCTACGCCAACGGCGCTTTTCACATCGGCCACATCATGGAGTACATCCAGGCCGACATCTGGGTCCGGTTCCAGCGAATGCAGGGCAATGAGGTGCATTTCGTGGGCGCTGACGATGCCCACGGCGCGCCCATCATGATCGCCGCCGAAAAGGCCAACGTCACGCCACAGCAGTTCGTGGCCAACATCGCGGCCGGCCGCAAGCAGTACCTCGATGGCTTCCACATCGCCTTCGACAACTGGAGCTCCACCGACAGCCCCGAGAACCACCAGTTGTCGCAGGACATCTATCGCGCCCTGCGCGACGATGCCGGGCTGATCTCGACCAAGACCATCGAGCAGTTCTTCGACCCGGTCAAGAACATGTTCCTGCCCGACCGCTACATCAAGGGCGAATGTCCCAAGTGCGGCACCAAGGACCAGTACGGCGACTCCTGCGAGAACTGCAGCGCGGTGTACGCGCCGACCGACCTGATCAATCCCTATTCGACGCTCTCCGGCGCGACCCCGGTGATGAAGTCGTCGGAGCACTTCTTCTTCAGGCTGTCCGATCCCAAGTGCGTGGCTTTCCTGCGCGAATGGGCGCTCGACGGCGATCGCCTGCAACCGGAAGTGGCCAACAAGGCACGCGAATGGCTGGACGGCGAAGGCGGGCTGGGCGACTGGGACATCAGCCGCGATGCCCCCTACTTCGGCATCGAGATCCCCGATGCGCCGGGCAAGTATTTCTATGTCTGGCTGGATGCGCCGATCGGCTACCTGGCGTCGCTGAAGAACTACTTCGGCAAGATCGGCCGCGACTTCGACGCCTTCATGGCCGATGACAAGACCGAGCAGTATCACTTCATCGGCAAGGACATCACCTACTTCCATACCCTGTTCTGGCCGGCGATGCTCAAGTTCGCCGGGCGCCGCGTGCCCACCAATGTGTTCGCGCACGGCTTCATCACGGTCAGTGGCGAAAAGATGTCGAAGTCGCGCGGCACCGGCATTTCGCCGCTGCGCTACCTCGACGTCGGCATGAACCCGGAATGGCTGCGCTACTACATCGCCGCCAAGCTCAACGCCAAGGTCGAGGACGTCGACTTCAATCCGGACGACTTCGTGGCCCGCGTCAACGCCGACCTGATCGGCAAGTACGTCAACATCGCCAGCCGTGCCGCCGGCTTCATCGCCAAGCGTTTCGAAGGCCGCGTGAGCACCGCCTGGGCCAGCGCCGACGATGCCTTCCTGGCTCGCCTGCGTGGCGTGGCCGACGATGTGCGCACGCTCTATGAGCAACGCGAATACGGCAAGGCGCAGCGCGTGGTGATGGAGCAGGCCGACGCCATCAACGCCTACGTCGACGCCAACAAGCCCTGGGAACTGGCCAAGGACAGCGCCCGCGACGCGCAGCTGCACGAAGTCTGCAGCCGCCTGCTGGAAGCCTTCCGTATCCTGACCATCTACCTCAAGCCGGTGCTGCCGGCGCTGGCCGCACAGGTCGAGACCTTCCTCAACGTGGCGCCGTTCCAGTGGCGCGATATCGGCAGCGCGCTGCCCGATGGCCACGTCATCAACGCCTACGCGCACCTGATGCAGCGGGTCGACCCGAAGATGCTCGATGCGCTGTTCGACGCCCCGGCCCCGGCGGCCGTTGCGACTGCCGCCGAGCCGGTCGGCACGGCCGACAGCGCCATCGAGGAGCTGGCGCCCGAGATCTCGATCGACGACTTTGCCAAGATCGACCTGCGCATTGCCAGGATCGTCGATTGCGAAGCCGTCGAGGGCTCCACCAAGCTGCTGCGCCTGACGCTGGACGCCGGCGAAGGACGCACCCGCAACGTCTTCTCCGGCATCGCCTCGGCCTACAAGCCCGAGGAACTGGTGGGCAAGCTGACCGTGATGGTGGCCAACCTGGCGCCGCGCAAGATGAAGTTCGGTGTCTCCGAAGGGATGGTGCTGGCGGCCTCGGCCAAGGACGAGAAAGCCAAGCCCGGCATCTACGTGCTCAACCCGTGGCCGGGCGCCGAACCCGGCATGCGGGTGCGCTGATACCGCCAGCTCGAACGGAGAACGACGCTGCCATGGAACTGGTCATACGTGAAGCCACTTCGGACGACGCCTCGCTGATCGCGGAACTGACCCGGCACAGCTGGGCCAACAAGGTGGCGCCGAGTTCTTCGGGCCACCGCGAGGCGTCCGACCATGTGATCGAGGACCTGCAACATGGCGGCGCCTTCATCTTGCTGCGTGACGAGGTCCCGGCGGGTTCGGTGCGCTGGCTGCCGCTCGACACCGACCTCGACGTCTGGGAAATCCGCCGCATGGGCATCTCGCCGGCATTTCGCGGCGAGCGCCTGTCACAGCACCTGATCGAAGCGCTGATCCACCGCGCCCAGGCTGCCGACGTGCGCGAGTTGCGGCTGGCGGTACGCACCGACCAGGCACAACTGGTCGACCTGTATGCCGCCTTCGGCTTCGAGATCGCCCCCGAACTCGACTACACCCGCGCCAATCCGCACGAAGCGCCGCCGATCGTGATGCGGCGCGTAATGCGGCACTGATCGCCACCCCCTCCCCTGTCCCCCACCCCGCCCTGGGTGCCGCCGTGGCCGTGCCGCGAGCCGGCGCGACCGGCCTGGGCCAGTCCAGGACGCACCAGTCCTGGTTGCCCTGCTTCCCGCATCGAACATTCGTTCATCAAGTTGTAACAAAAGATCACTACCATCCCGGGTGAGCTCAACAGCCGCAAGCAATTGTTCTTGCACGTCCCTATCACCGATACACCCCATGACCAACATGTTGCATCCAAGGATCCGCCATGGCTAACGGCGACCGCCAGGAAACCGCCTATATGGCAGTGCGCGTGGCGCGCCTCTACTACTTCCAGAACATGACCACCGCCGCGATCGCCGACGAGATCGGTACCTCGCGCGCGACCGTGTCGCGCCTGCTGTCCTATGCGCTGGACCGGGGCCTGGTGGAGATCCGGGTCAACGACCCGCAGGAAGTCTCGGGCAACCTGGAGAGCGCCATTGCCGGGCGCTATCGCCTGCGGTCGATCCAGGTGGTGCCGGTGCCGGCCAATGCCACCGAAAAGCAGAACCTGCAACGCGTGGCCGCCCACGCCGCGGCCTACGTCAGCTCGCTGGTGACACCGTCTACCGTGATCGGCCTGGCCTGGGGCACCACGCTGGCCGAGATCGCCGACAAGCTGCTGCCGCGCAGGGTGCACGACGTCGATGTGGTGCAGCTCAATGGCTCGGGTACCGGCTTGAACTTCGTCGACACCTTCGGCGAGTCGATCGTCTCGCGCTTCGCACAGAACTATGGCGCGCGAGCGCATCACTTCCCGGTGCCGGCCTTCTTCGACTTTGCCGACACGCGCACGGCGCTGTGGCGCGAGAAAAGCATCAAGTCGATCCGCGCCCTGCAGGACCGGGCCTCGATCGTTTTGTTTTCGATCGGTGCCGAGGCCACCGGCAGCCATGTCCATACCGGTGGCTACCTGGGCGAGGAAGAACGCGACATGATTCGGCAGCAGGGCCTGGTGGGCGATATCGCCACGGTCTTCTTCCGCCAGGACGGCAGCTGGCGCGATGTCGCCCTCAACGCCCGCAGCAGCGGCCCTGACCTGGATTGCCTGCAACGTGCGGCGCACTCGATCTGCGTGGTGTCCGGGGCTGGCAAGATCCCGGGCCTGCGCGCGGCGCTGGAAGGCGGCTTCATCAACGAGCTGGTGATCGACGAACCCAGCGCGCGCCTGCTGGTGGCGCAACTGCAGGGCCAGGCCTCGCCATGACCGGCAGCGTGCGCGACATCCTGGTGATCGGCGGTGGCATCAACGGTGCCGGTGTGGCGCGCGACGCCGCCGGGCGCGGCCTGTCGGTGGTGCTGTGCGACCAGGGCGACTTCGCCGGCGCGACCTCGTCGGCCAGCACCAAGCTGATACACGGCGGCCTGCGCTACCTCGAATACGGCAAGTTCAGGCTGGTGGCCCAAGCGTTGTCGGAGCGCGAACGATTGCTCGACATCGCGCCCCATATCGCCTGGCCGCTGCGCTTGGTCATGCCGCATGTGCCGGGCCTGCGCGCACGCTGGAAGATCCGCCTGGGCCTCTGGCTGTATGACCACCTCGGCATGCGCATGACATTGCCCAGGTCGGCCAGCGTGCGCTTCGATGGCGCGTCCCGCCCCAGCGGGCTCAGGCCGGACATCACGCGCGGCTTCGCCTATTCCGATGCCTGGGTCGACGATGCCCGGCTGGTGATCTTCAACCTGATGAGCGCGCAGCAGCATGGTGCCGAGATCCTGCCGCGCACGCGCCTGGTGGGTGCCGCACGTACGGACGGTCACTGGCTGTGCACGCTTGAAAACGTTCACAACGGCGCCCAACGGCAAGTGCGCACACGCGCCATCGTCAACGCGGCCGGCCCCTGGGTGGCGCAGGTGGAGCGCCTGCTCAACCCGGCGACGACGCCGCATGGGCAGCCGGTCGGCGTGCAACTGGTGCGCGGCAGTCATATCGTGGTGCCGCGGCTGTTCGAGGGCGAGCACGCCTACATCCTGCAAAACGACGACCGCCGCATCGTCTTCATGATTCCCTACCAGCAGCGCTTTACGCTGATCGGCACCACCGACGTGCCGCAGGCCGACATGCACCAGCCAGCCCAGGTCAGCCAGGACGAGCAGCAATACCTGCTGCGTGCCGTCAATCGCTATCTCGAGCGTCCCATCGACGCCGGCGACATCGTCTGGCGCTACGCTGGCGTGCGGGCCCTGTTCGACGATGGCGCCAGCGATCCGTCGGCGCTCACCCGCGACTACACGCTGGCGCTGGACGCCACCGCGGGCCTGCCCGCTGTGTCGGTCTATGGCGGCAAGATCACCACCTACCGGTGCCTGGCCGAAGCGGTGGTCGACCGCTTGGCACCGTGGCTGCAACGCCGCGCCCGGCGCGCCCGCTGGACCGCCGGCGAGGCCTTGCCGGGCGCCCGCTTTGCCCGCGCCGGGCGTGCCGGCGAAGTGTTGCGCCTGCAGCAGAAGTACCCGCGGCTGGATGCGGCGTTCCTGGCGCAACTGTTCGATCGCCATGGCACCCGCAGCTACAACATCCTGCGCGAGGCGCAATTGCCGCACGAACTGGGACGCGATTTCGGCGGCGGGCTGTGTCAGCGCGAGGTCGACTACCTGGTGGTGCAGGAATGGGCCGGCGCGGCCGACGACGTGCTGTGGCGGCGCACCAAGTGCGGACTGCACATGAGCCCGCACCAGCGCCAGGAATTTGCCGACTGGTTCGCCCGCTGCGCGGCGCGCACGCATTGGCCATGACATCAATTTATATGGGGGGAGCCACATGGCCGCCATTTCATTGCAAGGCATTACCAAGAACTGGGGTCAGGCCCAGGCCGTCAAGGGCGTCGACTTCGAGGTCAAGTCGGGCAACTTCACGGTGCTGCTGGGCCCATCGGGCTGCGGCAAGTCGACCACCCTGCGCTTGATCGCAGGGCTGGATACACCCAGCTCGGGCAGCATCCGTATCGGCCAGCGCGAGGTCACGCACCTGCCACCGGCGCAACGCAAGATCTCGATGGTGTTCCAGTCCTATGCGCTGTTTCCGCACCTGTCGGTGCGCGACAACATCCTGTTCGGGGTGCGCGTGCGGCGTGAACCCCGGCAGCATCATGCGAGCCGGCTGGCGCGAGTGGCCGAGATACTGGGCCTGGCGCCGCTGCTGGAGCGGCGCCCCTCGCAATTGTCCGGGGGACAGCAGCAGCGGGTGGCGCTGGGACGGGCCATCATCGCCGACGCCCCGGTGTGCCTGATGGATGAACCGCTGTCCAATCTCGACGCCCAGCTGCGCCAGGAAATGCGGCGCGAGATCCGTGCCCTGCAGCAGCAACTTGGCATGACCATGATCTACGTCACGCACGACCAGACCGAAGCCATGAGCATGGCCGACCAGGTGATCCTGCTGCGCGATGGAAAGATCGAACAGGACGCGCCGCCGGCGCAACTGTATGCGCAACCGGCCACCGAATTCGCCGCGCGTTTCATCGGCACCCCGCCGATGAACATCGTGCCGCTGGTCCAGACCAACGGCGGGTTGGCCATCGAGGGCAGCGCCGGCCAGGCGATCACCCCTGGCCGCGCCGACGAGCAGTGGAACCTCGGCCTGCGTCCGGAACACATCCGCCTGGCCGACAGCGGCGTCGCCGCCGCCGTGCATGGCGTCGAGTATTTCGGCGCCGACACCATCATCGGCGCCCGCGTCGGTACGGCCACGCTGCTGGTGCGCGCACCCGGCCAGCTGGACCTGCGGGCGGGCGACCCAGTGCGCCTGGCCTGGCAGGCCAGCGACCAGTATTTCTTCGACCGCCACAGCGGCATGCGACGGCACTGATTTTTTTGATCGGCAGAGTGAGACCAACAATAGCAACGCCCAAGTTGCATTCAACTTCACAACCTCATGGGAGAGATCCAAGATGCGTAGAACAATCCTCAAGTCGGCCGCCGCCCTGGCCCTGGCTGCCGCCTTCGGCCACCCCGCCATGGCAGCCGATCCGGTCGAGATCAGCTTTTACTATCCGGTGGCCGTGGGCGGTGCCGTGACCAAGACCATCGACAGCATGGTGGCCGACTTCGAAAAAGCCAATCCCGATGTCAAGGTCAAGGCGATCTATGCCGGCACCTACCAGGAAAGCATCGTCAAGGCGCTGACCGCATTCAAGGGCGGCACGCCACCGACCTTGGCGGTGCTGCTGTCGACCGACCTGTTTACGCTGATCGATGAAAACGCCATCGTGCCCATCGATGGCCTGGCCGACGACAAGCAGTGGATCGATGGTTTCTACAAGGGCTTCATGGAAAACAGCCAGACCGGCGGCAAGACCTGGGGCATTCCCTTCCAGCGCTCGACCATCGTGATGTACTACAATCGCGACCTGTTCAAGCAGGCCGGACTGAACCCCGACCGCGCGCCGGCCAGCTGGGCCGAGATGGTCGACTATGCCAAGAAGCTGACCAAGACCGACGCCGCCGGCAACGTCACGCAATGGGGCGTGAAGATCCCCTCCACCGGGTTCGGCTACTGGATGTTCCAGGCCATGACCGCCTCCAACGATACCCTGCTGATGAACGGCGCCGGCACCAAGACCTACTTCGACAAGCCGGGCGCGGTCGAATCGCTGCAGCAGTGGGTCGACCTGACCACCAGGCACCGCGTGATGCCGGCCGGCTCGATCGAATGGGGCACCACGCCCAAGGATTTCCTGGAACAGAAGGCGGCCATGGTATGGACCACCACCGGCAACCTGACCAACATCCGCAGCAACGCCAGCTTCCCGTTCGGCGTGGCCATGCTGCCAGGCACCAGGCATCCGGGCAGTCCGACCGGCGGCGGCAACTTCTATGTCTTCAACAAGACCACGCCGCAACAGCAGAAGGCAGCCATGAAGTTCATCCGCTTCGCCACCGAACCGGCACGCGCGGCGCAATGGTCGATCGCCACCGGTTACGTGGCGCCGCGCCAGGACGCCTGGGACACGCCCGAGATGAAGAAGTACCTGGCCGAGGTACCGGCCGCCGATGTCGCCCGCGAGCAGATGAAGTATGGCGTGGCCGAACTGTCGACCCACGACAACCAGCGCGTCACCAAGGCCCTCAATGACAACATCCAGGCCGCGCTGTCGGGCACCAAGGCGCCGCAGGCGGCGTTGAAGGATGCCCAGCGCGAATCCGACCGCATCCTGCGTTCGGCCGGTCGCTGAGCGGTCGCCGCCATCGGCTGCCGGCCCCGGGGCTGGCAGCCGTCCCTGTCCTGGCTGGCGCCTTGGCGCCGGCCGCCACGGCCCCGAGGTTTTCGATGCACCGTATCCCCACCCGCCTCATCCCCTGGCTGCTGCTGATGCCGGCCATGGTGCTGCTGGTCGCCTTCACGCACTATCCGGCCGTGGCGACCCTGTGGCACAGTTTCTTCTCTACGCCCAAGGGTGCCCACCCGTCGCAGTTCGTCGGCTGGGAAAATTATGCGCTGATGGTCGACGACCCGGTGTTCTGGCGCGCCTTCAGCAACAACCTGTGGTTTGCGCTGGGCACCATCCCGGTGTCGATCGCGCTGGCCATCGCCATGGCGCTGTGGGTCAGCCAACGCCTGTGGGGGCGCGGCCTGCTGCGCCTGGCCTACTTCACGCCGACGGTGCTGCCGATGATCGCGGTGGCCAACATCTGGCTGTTCTTCTACACCCCGCAGTACGGCCTGCTGGAACAGGTCACCGGCGCGCTCGGCCTGCCCTCGCACAACTGGCTGGGCAATCCCGATACGGTACTGGGAGCCATGATGGTGGTGGCGGTGTGGAAGGAAGCCGGGTTCTTCATGATCTTCTACCTGGCCGCCCTGCAGCAGATCGCGCCGGTGCTGGCCGAGGCGGCCGCGCTGGAAGGGGCCAGTCGCTGGCAGTACTTCCGGCAGGTGCAGTTTCCGCTGCTCATGCCGACCACGCTGTTCGTGCTGGTCAATGCCCTGATCAATTCGTTCCGGCTGGTCGATCACATCGTCGTGATGACCCGTGGCGGCCCCGACAACGCCAGCTCGCTGCTGCTGTACTACATCTATGAGGTCGGCTTCGCGTTCTGGGACTCGTCCTATGCCGCCGCCCTGACCGTGGTGCTGCTGGCCATGCTGGGCGTGATCGCCTTCGTCAAGTTCCGCATCCTCGACCGCAGGACCCATTACCAATGATCGCCACTTCCCATCCCTTCGGCCAGCGCAATCGGCTGCTCGAGACGGTATCGGCCTGGACGCTGGGCGTGCTGTGGCTGCTGCCGCTGTTGTATGCGCTGTGGACCGCCTTTCACCCGGCCCAGTTTGCCACCCGCTTCACGCTCGACGCGCCGCTGACGCTGCACAACTTTGCCGATGCCTGGCAGGCCGCGCCCTTCCCCCGCTACTTCTTCAACACCTTCCTGCTGGTGAGCATGATCCTGGTGGCGCAGATGGTGCTGGCGACCTTGGCGGCCTATGCCTTCGCGCGCTTTTCGTTCCGCGGCAGCAACCTGATGTTCATGCTGGTGCTGCTGCAATTGATGGTCATGCCCGACATCCTGGTGGTCGAGAACTATCGCACCATGAACCTGCTGGGGCTGCGCGACACCATCGTCTCGATCGGCCTGCCCTACTTCGCCTCGGCCTTCGGCATCTTCCTGTTGCGCCAGACGTTCAAGACCGTGCCGCGCGAGCTCGACGAGGCCGCCACCGTCGAGGGCGCCTCGGCGCTGCAGGTACTGATGCAGGTCTACGTGCCGCTGGCGCGCCCGATCTATGTTGCCTTCGGCCTGGTGTCGGTGAGCACCCATTGGAATAACTTTCTGTGGCCGCTGATCGTGACCAACTCGGTCCAATCGCGTCCGCTGACGGTCGGCCTGCAGGTGTTCTCCTCGACCGACCAGGGGGTCGACTGGTCCATCATCACGGCCGCCACGCTGATGACCTCGGCGCCGCTGCTGCTGGCCTTTCTGTTATTCCAGCGCCAGTTCGTGCAGTCGTTCATGCGGGCCGGCATTCGCTAGCGACCGGGCCTAGCCGAAAGTGCGGGAACTCGGGGATGCAAGTGCGAATCGCATGCCATTAGCCCATTGACGGTATCATCGGCAAAAAAAGGAGCCGAAAACCAATGATCACTCTCCTGCACCTGATGTCGGCGCTCGCCCTGCTGGTCTGGGGCACGCACATCGTGCGCACGGATGTCCTGCGCGTCTATGGCGCCCAACTACGTCGCATCCTCTCGACCAGCATCACGCGCCGCAGCATGGCCTTTGCCGCCGGCGTGGGTGTGACCAGCCTGGTGCAAAGCAGCAATGCCACCGCCGTCATCGTCTGCTCGTTCGTGGCCCAGGGCCTGGTGGGACTGACACCTGCGCTGTCGATCATGCTGGGCGCCGACGTCGGCACGGCGCTGATGACCGGCGTGCTCAGTTTCGACCTGTCCTGGCTGTCGCCGCTGCTGATCTTCGGCGGCGTGGTGACCTACCTGTCGCGCCGCCATACGTCGGTGGGCCGCCTGGGACGCGCGGTGATCGGCCTGGGCCTGATCCTGCTGGCGCTGGAACTGATCACCGCCGCCACCCAACCGATGATGCACGCGGCCGGCATCAAGGTACTGTTCTCTTCGCTCACCGGTGACGTGCTGCTGGATGCGCTGATCGGCGCCGTGTTTGCCATGCTGACCTATTCCAGCCTGGCGGCGGTGCTGCTGGCCGCGACCCTGGCCACCTCCGGCGTGATCTCGCTCAAGGTGGCCCTGTGCCTGGTGATCGGCGCCAACCTGGGCAGCGGCGTCACCGCCCTGCTGTCGGCGGCCAGCCAGAACGTGGCCGGACGCCGGGTGGCGTTGGGCAGCATGCTGTTCCGGCTCTCGGGTGCCATCGTGGTACTGCCCTTCATCAACCACCTCGAGATCGTCATCGCCCAGATGACCAACGACCTGCGCATGGGCGTGGTGGCGTTTCACGTGTTGTACAACAGCGTGCGCTGCGGTTTGCTGCTGCCGCTGGTGGCGCCGATGTCGCGCCTGTGCGTACGCCTCTTGCCCGACAATGCGCTGGACGACGACGTGGTGCGCGCGCGCCACCTGGACCCGGCCGCCATCGATACCCCGACCCTGGCGCTGGCCAATGCCTCGCGCGAGGTACTGCGCATCGGCGACATGATCGAGAAGATGCTGCACAGCCTGTTGCCGGTGATTCGTGAAAACGATACCATCCGCGCCGCCCAGATCCGGCGTCTCGACGACGACGTCGACCATCTCTATACCGAGCTCAAGATGTACCTGGCGCGGGTCTCGCGCGAAGAACTCAATGCCAAGGAAGTGCGGCGCTGGACCGACATCATCACCCTCACCATCAACCTGGAGCAGGCCGGCGACATCATCGTGCGCATCGTCAAGGGCCTGGAGAGCAAGAAGATCGCGCCGCAGCGGACCTTCTCTGCGGCCGGCATGCAGGAGGTCTGCGAAATGCACGCGCGGCTGCTGGCCAGCCTGCAACTGGGACTGTCGGTGTTTCTCGAGGGCGACCTGCGCAGCGCCCAGAAACTGCTGGCCGAGAAGGAAGCCTTTCGCGACCTCGAACGCGCCTACGCCAAGACCCACCTGATCCGGCTGGCAGGCCAGACCCAGCAGAGCATCGAGACCAGCTCCTTGCACCTGGACCTGATCAGCGACATGAAACGCATGCATTCGCTATTCTGCTCGACCGCCTATTCGGTGCTGGACGAAGCGGGCATGCTGCGCAAGAGTCGTATGGGTTCGGCCCACGACGAGCGCGCGCGCCAGCAGGAGCTGCGCGCCGAGCGCTATTCGGATTTTTCGCACCCGCCCTGATCGGCCCCGGGCCCGGCTGTGGCTCAATGACCGCCGATGTCCGACACCGAGGTGCGCACCACCTGCATGCTGTCGATATCGAAATGGACGTTGAACAGCCGCTCTTCATGCAGGTGGCGGTATTTCCAGTCCCACACCTCCTCATTCTTCAGGCGGAACTGCATCACGCTGCGCGGGCGGCCCAGCATGCGCCGCACCTCGGTGCTGGAGAGGTGCGGCACCACGCGCGAAAAGTTGTCTTCGGTCAACACCTGGCGGTAGTCGATCATGGTGCCCAAGGCATTGATGGCGAACATCCAGGTGCGGATACCCTCCGGTCCCTTCGGATATTCGAGCGTATGCGCGCCCTCGCCGTCGTCCCATACGGTATCGGGTGCGCCCATGACGGTACGCACCTCAGCCTCGGTGGAGACGCCTTTCTTCAGTTTTTCCAAGCCGAACTCCTCGATGGGATTGCCGTTGCTGTCGCAGCCGAGCATGGCCAGTGCCGCCACCAGGGCGCCCACCACGCCGACGCCCCGGCGTACCAGATAAAAGAAACGCTTATCCATGACAGTTTGATTGTGCCCCGTGAAGTAGAGGTAAAATGTGCGCCTTCGCATCAACCCTGGCCGAAAATACCATGCTCTTCTCCAAAAAGACTACCTACGTGTCTGAAATCACCCAGTTCATCGACGAGCTCAAGAGCAAGAACCCGTCGCTGGAAGAGCAACAACGCGCCGGCCGCGCCCTGCTGTGGGACAAGGAACCGATCGACCTCGACAGGACCGCCCGTGACAAGGCCTCGCGCGTGGCGCAGCAACCCTACGTCTACCAGTCGCACTAAGTCCGACGCATGACCGATAACACCGGCAGCGACGGCACCAGTGCCGCCGACGCCCTTGACATCAGCCCTGCAGGCCAGCAAGACACCACGCCCGACGTGATCGACGGCGTGGCGCGCGCGCGCCTGTACGGCGAACCGCTGTTCCAGCTGCCCAACGACCTGTATATCCCGCCGGATGCGCTGGAAGTCTTCCTGGAAGCCTTCCAGGGGCCGCTCGACCTGCTGTTGTACCTGATTCGCAAGCAGAACTTCAATATCCTGGACATCCCGATGGCCCAGGTGACGCTGCAATACCTGGAGTACGTCGAGCAGATCCGCAAGCAGAACCTGGAACTGGCCGCCGAATACCTGCTCATGGCGGCCATGCTCATCGAGATCAAGTCGCGCATGCTGCTGCCGGCCAAGCGCGCCGACCCCGGCGAAGAACCGGAAGACCCCCGGGCCGAACTGGTACGGCGCCTGCTCGAGTACGAGCAGATCAAGCTGGCCGCCATGGAGCTGGACGCCCTGCCCCAGGTCGGGCGCGACTACGTGCGCACCCAGGTCTATATCGAACAGACGGTGGTGACGCGCTGGCCGGAGGTCGACATGGACGACCTCAAGGCAGCCTGGGCCGACGTGCTCAAGCGCGCCAAGCTGACCGCCCACCACCATATCAGCCGCGAAGAACTGTCGGTGCGCGAACACATGACGGGCATCCTGCGCCGCCTGCAGTCGGCCCGCTTCGTCGAGTTCTCGGACCTGTTCGAGCCGTCGCGGGGGGTGCCGGTGCTGGTGGTCAACTTCATCGCGCTGCTCGAACTGGCCAAGGAAACCCTGATCGAAATCACCCAGGCCGAGGCCTTCGCGCCGATCTATGTCAGACTCTCGTACTCCCCGAGCTGACCGCGCCCCTGGCGCTTGACGGCGCCGCCAACCAGAGAACCTGCATGAAAATCATTTCCTCGATCGAAGAATTGCGCGACCACCTGCGCGGCCAGTTGCGCACCGCCTTCGTGGCCACCATGGGCAACCTGCACGAGGGTCACATGTCGTTGATGCGCCTGGCCCGCACCCACGGTGATCCGGTGGTGGCATCGATCTTCGTCAACCGCCTGCAATTCGGCCCCAACGAAGATTTCGACAAATACCCCCGCACGTTCCAGGCCGACGTCGAGAAGCTCGAAAAGGAAGGCGTCTACGTGCTGTTCGCGCCCACCGAGCGCGACCTCTACCCGGAACCGCAGCAGTATCGGGTGCAACCGCCGGACGACCTGGGCAACATCCTGGAAGGCGAATTCCGCCCCGGCTTCTTCACTGGCGTGTCGACCGTGGTGACCAAGCTGTTCTCCTGTGTGCAGCCGCGCGTGGCGGTGTTCGGCAAGAAGGATTACCAGCAATTGATGATCGTGCGCAACATGGCGCGCCAGTTTGCGATGCCGGTCGAGATCGTCGGCGCCGAGACCTACCGCGCCGAGGATGGCCTGGCGCTGTCGTCGCGCAACGGTTACCTGTCGGCCGCTGAACGGGCCGAGGCGCCGTTGCTCTACAAGCTGCTCAATGAACTGGCCCACGAAGTCCGCGACGGCCAGCTCGACACGCTGGAAGTCGAGAGGAAAGCGATGGCGGCGCTGGCCGCACGTGGCTGGAAACCCGACTACGTGTCGGTGCGCAAACGCATCGACCTGCAACCGCCGTCGGCCGGCGACATGGCGCAAGGCGCGCCGCTGGTGGTGGTGGCGGCCGCCAAGCTGGGCTCGACCCGCCTCATCGACAACCTCGAGATCTGAATGCGGGTCGCAGCGGCGCTGGCCCTGTCGGCGGCCGGCATGAGCGCCCTGGCCGGCGCGGCGACGGCAGCCGTGACGGTGACCGACGACCTGGGCCAGCCGGTCACACTGCAACAGCCGGCGCACCGCATCGTCAGCCTGGCCCCGCATGCGACCGAACTGCTGTTTGCCGCCGGCGCCGGCGAGCGGCTGGTCGGCGCCAGCAACTTCAGCGATTATCCGGCCGCTGCTGCCCGGCTGCCTTCGGTGGGCAGCTATGCTGCCTTCGACCTGGAGCGCGTACTGGCGCTCAAGCCCGACCTGGTGGTGGCCTGGCATAGCGGCAACAAGCCGGCCCAACTGGCGCGCCTGCGCGAACATGGCATCCCGGTCTTCGAAAGCCAGCCGACCGATTTCGACATGATCGCCGACTCCATGCAGCGATTGGCACAGCTGGCCGGCGATGCCGAGCGCGGACGGCGTGCGGCCGAAGAATTTCGCGCGCGCTGGCAAACCCTGCAGCAACGCTACCGGGGACGCAGCCAGGTCAGCGTGTTCTACCAGATCTGGAGCCAACCGCTGATGACCCTCAACGGCCAGCACATGGTGTCGTCGGTGCTGCGCCTGTGCGGTGGCAGCAATATCTTCGGGCAACTGCCGCAACTGGCGCCGACGGTCAGCGTGGAAGCCGTCATCGCCGCCGATCCGCAAGTCATCCTCGGTCCCAGCGACGGCGGCGACCAGCCGCTGGAGCGCTGGCGCAAGTACCCGCGCATGCAGGCGGTCAGTCGTGGCCAGCTCTATACCGTCAACGCCGACTGGCTCAACCGCGCCGGGCCGCGGGTGCTGCTGGCAGCCGAAGAGGTCTGCGCCAAGCTGGAGCTGGCGCGCGGGCGCTGAACGCCAGCCAACAGGCAAAAAAAATCCCTCCGGGAGGAGGGATTCTGAACTGACCGAACCAGTGTGTGGCCAATCAGAACTTGTACTTCAAGCCGATCGAGTACAGGTTGGCCTTGTTGTCGCTCTTGCCACCCAGGCTTTCGTAGCGGGTGTAACCGATGCGAGCGCCCAGGTTCTGCGAGAAGCCGAATTCGTAACCGACGCCCAGCAGGTAGCCGGTGCCGCTATCGGACGCGCTACCCGATGCGGTAGCGGTACCTGCGCGTGCGGTGACCGAAGAAGAAACCTTGGACTGGACAGCGCCGCCCTTGAGGTACAGGCCGGGAACGAATTCAGTGAATTTGTAGACCAGTGCCAGGTCCACGCCCTTGGCATCGATCTTGGCATCATACGTTGCAACGCCAGCCACGCCCGATTGCTTGAAATCGTCGGTCGCGAAGTATCCCAGTTCCAGCGCCAGGTTCTTGTTGAACTGGTAACCGATCAGTGCGCGCACGGCACCGACGTCGGTGGTTTCGGAAGTCTTGCGGGCGCCGTTGGGTGTCGCAATACCGTCGACGGTCGCGTAGGCACCTTCGATACCGATATAGACACCGCTATCTGCAGTTTGAGCAACAGCCGAACCGGCCACCAGCATGGCGGCCACAAACAGAATGTTCTTCTTCATTGTGAATGATCCTAGGTTTTATTAGTTCTGGGCATTTCCCCGGGCAGGATTATGCCACCAGTTGAGAAAATGTAAATACTAGTAAATGCTTCGATGTGATTTTTTTTCGACATGCAGTTTTCTCGACTGCGCTACCCACACGCACTCCGGGTGACTGCCGACCATCCGGAAATCGCAGTCGAATACCTGCTCCAGCACGGCCTGCCGCAGCACGTCCGACACCGGCCCATGCCAATGCCGATCCCCGCCGAGCAGCAGCACATGGGTGGCAAACCGCTGTGCCAGGTTGATGTCATGGCAGCTTGCGACTACCGCCCGCGGTCGATCGGCCGACGCCAATTCACTAAGTAAATGCATGACCGCCAGTTGCGCGGCAATGTCCTGGTGCGATGTCGGTTCGTCGAGCAGCAACAGGTCCGGCGCCTGCGTCAGCAGCGTGGCCAGCGCCACCCGCTGGCGCTCACCGCCCGACAGCGTGAGCAGGTCGGCGTCGGCCAGGTGCGCCAGGCCGACCTGTTCCAGTGCCTGCAGCGCATGAAGGCGATCGTCGGCAGCATCGCCCCACTGGCTGCTGCGGGCAAAGCGGCCCGCCATGACCGCGTCGAGCACCGGCAATGAAAACGCATCGTGCTGATGTTGCAGCAACAGTCCGCGCAGCAAGGCCAGTCGTGCCGGCGGGATCGACGCCATCGGCGCCCCCGCCAATCGTATCGTTCCCTGCGCCGGCCGCGCCAGGCCCGCCACCGCGTGCAGCAGGCTGCTCTTGCCGGCGCCATTGGGACCCAGCACGCACCAGAACTGGCCCGCCTCGACCTGCCAGTCGAGCTTCGACAGCAGGCTGCGGCCCTGTGCCTGCAGCGCCAGTTGCGAGGTTTGCAGCAGCATGGTCGGCGACGTCAAGCCCGGCTCCTGGCCAGCAACCACAGGAACACCGGCACCCCCACCAGCGAGGTGATCACGCCCACCGGCAGTTGGGTCGGCGCGACCACGGTGCGCGCGGCCAGGTCGGCCAGCGTCAGGGCCGCGCCGCCCAGCAAGGCCGCCGCCGGCAGCAGGCGACGCTGGTCGTTGCCCAGCACCAGGCGCACCGCATGCGGCACGACCAGTCCGACAAAGCCGATGGTGCCGGCCATGGCCACGGCCGCGGCGGTGGCCGCCGACGCCGCACACAAGGCCATGACCCGAAGCCTCAGCACCGGCACCCCGAGCAGTTGCGCAAAACTGTCGCCCCGCGCCAGCAGGTTCAAGGCCGGTGCCTGCCAGCACGCCCAGGCCAGGGTCAGCAGCAGCACCACCCCCGCCTGCGGCAACAGGCGCGCGTCGTCGAGATCGCCGATCAGCCAGAACACCATGCCGCGCAACTGGCTGTCGGGGGCGATCGACAGCGCCAGCGAAATGACGGCGCCGAAGCCGGCGGCCAGCATCACGCCGGTCAGCAGCAGCCGCTGGCTCGACAACAGCGGCGAGACAGCCAGATGGCGCAGCGAACCGCGCACCAGCCCCAACAGCAGCAGCATCGCCAGTGCCGCGCCGACCAGCGCCCCGGGGGCGGCCACCCCGTGCGGCGACCAACCCAGGTGCAGCGCCGCCAGCATGGCCAGCAAGGCGCCGGCCGCCGAGCCCCCCGACAGGCCCAGCACGTACGGATCGGCCAGCGGGTTGCGTAACAGCACCTGCATCAGCGCGCCGGCCAGCGCCAGCAGCGCACCGACGGCGAATGCCGTGAGCGCGCGCGGCACCCGCAGCGACAGCAGCAAGGCCATCGAATCGGGCGTCATCGATGCCCGCAGGCAACCGGTGCTGCCGCACAAGGTGGCTGCGGCCAGCGCCAGGGCTACCGGCAGCAGTAACCAGGCAAGCAGCGCGAAGCGGGACATCGATGGCAGGGGCATGGGGCTCAAAAGTCGTGACGGATGGTCAATTTTACCGTTCGCCCGTTTTCGGGATAGATGCCCGACGCCTGGCCGCCGTCGCAGGCATAGGCCTGCGAAAACACGTTGCGCCCACCCAGGTTGTCGCCGGCCAGTGCCAGTTCCCACGATCGAACACGCAATGCATAGCGGGCGTCGACGGTCACGATGGATGGCATCTTGCGGCAGCGGTTGGTGAAGTCGTTGCCCACCCGCTGGCGATCGACCCAGCGCACGCCGCCACCGACGCCATGACGGCCGGCCCGCCACTGGAACCTGGCCGACAAGCTGTTGGCGGGCACCAGCGCCAGTTCGCGCCCGTGGTGGGTGCCGCCGACGAAGCGTGCGGTGACATGTTGATAGGCGGCACTGAGCGTGGTGCTGGCCGTGGCACGCCAGCGCGCCTCCAGTTCGACCCCATGGTGCTGCGTCGGGTCGAGGTTGGTGTTGGCGCCGAAGCCGAGGTTCAAGGTCGGGTCGTAGCTGATCTCGTCGCGCACCCGATGGCGGAACCAGCGCGCCGTCACCGTGCGCTCGCCGCTCCCGGCCACCGCGCCCAGTTCCAGGTCGTGCGAGCGCTGCGGCTTGAGTACCTGCCCGGCTGGCAGGTTGGTGGCCCCGGTCTCGTCGGGGGTGGCCAGGCGATAGCTTTGCCCGAGCTTGGCGAATACCCGCAGCCGCGACCAGGGCGCATGACTGGCCTGCAGGTCCCAGGCATCGATGCCGCCGCCGCGATCGAACCGGCCCGAGGCGCTGCGCTGGCTGTACAGCTCGCGCCGCACGCCCAGGGCGATGCGGGCGTTGCCGGCCCACTCCACCTCATCGCGCAGGTAGAGCGCCCGGGAGCGCTGCTGCGCATCGCTGTTGCCGTAGCTGGCCTGGGCCGCATTGCGCCAGTCGGACAGGTCGACCCCGGCCGCCAGGCGGTGCTTCACTGCGCCGGCCTGCACCAGGTGGCGCAGGCGCGGCGAGAACTGGACCTGGCGCACATGGCTGTCGACGCTCGACACGCCGAAGCGCCCGACGTAGAGGCCGCGCGCGATCTTGTCACGCTGCGACAGCTCGGCGGCCATTTCGATGTCAGCCACGCGGCGCTGCATGAAGATCGTCACCGTATCGTTGTCGTAGCTGCCGCCACTACCGGGCTGGGTGGACTGGCGGGGATCGGCATTGAACTGCGCCAGCGTCAGCGCCCCGGGCAATGCGTAGTCGGCGCGTGCCAGGTTCAGCCGCAGGCCGAAGCGCCAGTCGGCCCCGGACCACTGGATGGCGCTGCTGGCGTTTTGCTGGACGGACCGGCTGTCGTGGCGGTAGCCCCCGTCCCGGGTGCGGTCGACACTGGCATCGATGGCCAGCCCGTCCCAGCCGCGTGCGACGAAGGCGCGCCCGCCACGCCGCCCGTCGCTGCCGATCTCGGCGGCGACGAAGGCACGCGTGGCGTTGGCCTGCGGCTGGCGTGTGACGATCTGGATGGTGCCGCCGGTGGCGCCGCCCCCATACAGCACACTGCTGCCGCCGCGCACGATTTCGATGCGTTCGATGGAGGCGATCGGAATCGATGACAACAGCGGCGACGACAATTCGTTCTCCGAGATGCGCACGCCGTCCAGCAGCACCACCATGTTACGGTCGCCGTTGCCGCCGAAGCCACGCAGGTCGAGCGCAAAGTCGCCCGGCCCGGCCAGGCTCTGGCGACCGCGCACGCCGCCCAGGCGCCGGATCGCGTCATTGGCGTTGTCGATGCCGGCGTCGCGGATCTGCCCGGCGTCGACTACCGTGGCAGCCACTGGCACGAATGCTGCATCGTCGACGAAGCGCGAGGCCGACACCGTCATCCCGGGCAGCGGGCGCGCCACATCGGCAGCGGCCGTGATGCAGCATACGGTCAATAGCATGGCGCCCAGGCGTGACCGGCGAAGACAGGAAGTCATTATCAGGATGCAGGAAAAACGACGGCAATTGTATGACTGGCAAGACAAGACGACAACTTCCCTGCTGGCCGCACAGAAAAAAAGCCGCCCGGCTTGTGCAAGCCATTGCTTTCAGGAAAAAGGTCGATAGAATCTTGGGCGTCGCACAAGTCGAACGAGCAACAACGCCGCAGGTGACGTCCAGCATCCAACCGGGGCTGGCGGCGACGCCAAATGGGAACAAATGGGGGAATTCACTCGCTGTTTGCGCGATGAGACGCGCCAGCGCCGTCCTATACTCAGCATGAGGGGATGGTAGGCTGGTGCTGCCTGTGATTGCGCCGCGCATGAATGAAGCACCCTTCAGACCATCGTCAAGGCGCCGTTATGCATTGACCGGATAACCACGCGTGACAGGCTGCGGCCCTCGACCAGGACAGGCGCTTGCCGATCCCGGGCCGGCTAATCGAAAGAACAAGTTTTGTTGGGAGAATCAAAAACATGAGCGACGACGTTGATTTGGAAGCACTGTTTGACGAAATTTCTGCGCAGAGCCTGCCGGCCACTGCTGCCGGCGCCGCCGAAGCGGCCGCCCCCAGCGCGCCCAACAATGCCGAGGACCAGGCCGACAAGCCCATGTACGAGCGCCTGGGCGGGATCGTACGGTTGCTGCACGACTCCATGCGCGAGCTGGGCTACGACCGCTCCCTGACCGATGTGGCGACCCAGATCGGCGACGCCCAGAGCCGGCTCGAACACGTCGCCACCCTGACCGAGCAGGCTGCCAACAAGGTCCTCAACGCGCTCGATTCGGGCATGCCGGCGCAGGATCGCCTGCAGAACGAAGCCAAGGACATCAACGAGCGCTGGGCCAGGCTGTATGCCGGCCAGATGAGCATCGACGAATTCAAGCTGCTGGCGGGCGACTCCCAGAAGTTCTCCAACTCGGTGCTCGAATCGACCGAGGCCGAGAAGGCACGCATGCTGGAAATCATGATGGCCCAGGACTTCCAGGACATCACCGGTCAATTGATCAAGAAGATCGTGGGCATCACCACCGTGGCCGAACGCGAACTGGCGCAGTTGCTGCGCGACAACGCGCCGCCCGAGGTCAAGGCCCAGATCGAAGCAGACAAGCCAGTCTCGCTGATGAACGGTCCGGCCGTGCCCGGTACCGCCATGGGCCAGACCGACGTCGACGACTTACTCGATAGCCTGGGGTTCTAATGGATGACGAAATGCTCAAGGATTTTGTCGTTGAAGCGTTGGAGCTCGCTACCAACGTGGAAGAGCATCTGCTGACGCTCGAACGACATCCTGACGACCTGGAAATCCTCAATGCGGTCTTCCGCGCCTTTCACACCATCAAGGGCGGTGCCGGCTTCGTCAACCTGCCCGCCATGGTGTCGGCCTGTCACCTGACCGAAAACCTGTTCGATGCGTTGCGCACCGGCAAGGCGCCCGTCACGCCGCTGGCCATCGAGGCCGCGTTGCAGGCGAGCGGCTTCGTGGCCGACCAGCTGACCGAGTTGTCCAATGGCGCCGCGCCTGACAGCCTGGCATCGATGCCGGCCGACCTGGAAGGCATCCTGAACCAGGCCATCGAAGGCAAGACCACCGCCACCGCCGCACCGGCTGCCGTGG
>NZ_AKJA01000126.1 GCF_000282575.1 Herbaspirillum sp. YR522
ATACCCCGCGCTCGCGATCGGTTTTGCAATAGGCTGCAGCTATTGCTGCGCCAGATGGCATGACAATGGTGGGATACTTTGCATATTCCGTCCTGATCAGGGTGTCGACTTGCTTGTATAGATCCGGTGCCATTGTTTGCAACTGTGCCACGGTAGTAGCGCCTTCATAACCGCTCACCGTAATGCCACTGTCGTCACGCCAGTGTGAACACTTGATATGAAGAAAAGGGTGATACGAGGCGACGTGTGGTTTGCCGGTGGCGGGGATCCCCGGGGGGCTGGCTAATGTCTTAGGGGTATGGATGTAGAAATATTCTGGATTTTGTCCCAGTGATGGAATTATCTTTTCAATGATATCGACCGTTGCATTATCCATCACTGCTGCGACCAGCGAAATATCCGGATGCAACTTGATGGCTTCGACCTGCCCCGAATCGCTGCTAAGGGCGACGGGCAACAGATAGCATGGACCGCCGCCGTTCTCGAAATAGTTAGCCACGGCGAGGGCCGAGGATTGCACTACAGGTGAGGAAAGGCTGGGGACCTTGTCAGCACTGACCGTTACACTGAAACTGACCGAGCAACTTAAAAATTTGCGCAAATCGGCCATGTGATTGATCTTGGTGCAGCCATGCGTGATTGGCAGTCGTGCGCCATCCACCAGATAGGCACCAATAAAAACGGGAATGGTTGGGCTGGGTCGCACTGACACGGTGGCTACGCCACCCTCTTCAACTATAACGCCTGGAGCGCTCATTTTTCCCCCTGGAAAACTGGATTGCGTGGAAGTCGTGCCCGATCGCCGGGCGGGCGTTACACCATGTCCTGGCTGAACAGCAACACGATGAATTCGGCCGGCTTGGAAGGTGCCAGCCGCAGGCATGCGATCATCTTTCCCTCTTCGATATCGGTGGCACTCATCGATTCATCCAGTCCCAGGCTGACCTGGTAGCCGTCTTCCGGACGTGCGCCCTGGAGCGCACCCAACTGCCAGAGGTTGTAGAGATAATTGGAAATGCTGGTCTTGGCGCGCACCCAGGTGGCGGGTGTATTGGGCTCGTACATGTAACGCTGCATGACGTCGCTGATATCGCGTTCGACCTGGTTGAACAGTCGGCGCACGTTGATGTAACGCCATTGGCGGTCGGTCACTTCACAGGTGCGGGCACCC
>NZ_AKJA01000127.1 GCF_000282575.1 Herbaspirillum sp. YR522
GACTATCCTCTCAACTTGGATTTGAATTACATTGCACTGTGGTTTCGCCCTGCCTGTAGGCAAGCGTGCTCGACAAGCGGCTGGTTAAGATTGTCGGGCGAGGGAAATCGGCGGCGAGGGAGCGATGTCCCTCGCCCGCAGCGGCATGATCCGGCTTCGCTTACCCGGAATCATGTGGGCTCTTCGCTCAGATCAGCGTAGTCACCACGGCTTGCTGCACCAGCAACTCGGCATGGGTAACCGAGTGCTCGTAGACGTTGTATACCTGGCCTGCCACCGTCACGGTATTGGCGGCCAGGGCCCAGCTGCCGGGGTCGACGCCATTGCCATGCATCTTCGACAGCTCAACCTTGTCGCCGGCATTGCCGTTGACCATGAACTGCGTCTTGCCGTCGGCCACGAACAGGTCGCGCCCACCCAGGTTGAGCACATCGTTGAGCGAAAGCTTGAGCGTGTTGTTGCCAGTACCGGTCAGGTCGATCTTTTCGATGGACGAGATCTTGGCGGTGGTGGGCAAGCCGGTCAGCCCTGCCAGGTCCAGCGTCTGGTTGGCACCGGTCAGCTTGAGCGTGTCGATCCCGCCGCCGCCATGCACGCCGGTATCGGCCGACGACAACCTGGCGACCTCATCCACGGCAAGGACATCGTCCTCGGCGCCGCCGAAATACTGACCGGCAGTGACGTCGCTTTCCTGATCGGGAGAGTCCAGCAGCGTACGTACGCCTGCCCGTTGCTGAAACTTGATGTTATCCACCTGGGCCTGACCGTTAGGGGTTACCATAAAATGGGAAATCGATACACCCTCGGGCGCCTGATAGGATATCTTCTGCGCCTGTGAAGAAGCCGTACCATAGCCGGTCGTTGCGCTGACCTCGATTGTTTGAATAATTTTGTTATAACTATCCAGGAAAGTGACAGTCGCGCTCCGTTTAGCGGCAACTTCTACGTCCACCGACTGCACGCCGTATTTGTCGAGATGGAAGAACGTCGGTCCTTGCACTTCAAGATGCTTGCCGCCGGCATGCCCGTCGATTTCTCGGACAGCGTAGTCAAGTGCCGAATGCACACGGATGCCGTCGAAATCGTATCCTCCAACAGTACTGCCAATGTTTGCGGCAAAAGGTCCTGGGGTCGCCCCGGCTCCAACGGCGAGGTCAATTATGCCTGCCAAGTGCACCTCGCCGTCTCGCTTGATAACAACTTGGGTCAGGATCATATGCCCCTTAGTTTTGTCGGTATTGGTTATCTCCACGCGAGCGATCAGTTCACCATTTGTCTGGCTGGAAAAAAATGAATTTTTAGTGGCGGATGGATCGACCTTGGGGATCGTGACCGATTGAATCAATGCGCCATCTAAATTGTAGAGTTTGACAATCGCATCACTTTCACTTGACCGGATTTTGAAACTGACCATTTCCATAGGAAACTTGCCATGGCTGAAAGTGATAGTCTTAGTGGCGAGAATGGATGCTCCGACAGCTCCACCAAGGTTGTCAGATGTAATCTCATGATATCCCTCACCGGTAAAACTCAGTTCGCCCATCCAATAGGTGCCTACACGAGGCTTCTTAAAATCGCCTGACGCCAGGGTACCATCGAGATTCTTGGCCGGAGCACTGAAGTCAGTGCCACCACCTGTACCACCGCCCGTGCCGCCGCCCGTGCCACCACCCGTGCCACCGCCAGTGCC
>NZ_AKJA01000128.1 GCF_000282575.1 Herbaspirillum sp. YR522
CCCCCTGCCGGCAACGGCGGTCGCGGTTTCTGGCGCGAGGTGCTCAACACCGACGCCGCCATCTATGGCGGCAGCAACACCGGCAACATGGGCGGGGTACAGGTCGAAGCGGTGGGCTGGCACGGCCACGATGCCTCCATCGAAGTGACGCTGCCACCGCTGTCGACTGTCATCCTGCGCCAGGAGGGTTGACATGAGCGCTGGCCTGCCAGACCGACTCATGCCCGGTCTGCCTTATCCGCTGGGCGCCAGCTCGGACGGATTGGGCGTCAATTTTGCCGTGTTCTCTGCGCATGCCACGCGCATCGACCTGTGCCTGTTCGATTCGTCCGGCAAGCGCGAGCTCAAGCGCATCCGCTTGCCCGAATGTACCGACGAGGTATGGCACGGCTACCTGCCGGGCGCGGCCCCCGGGCTGGTCTACGGTTACCGCGCCCACGGACCGTTCGAGCCGAACAAGGGGCATCGTTTCAACCCCAACAAGCTGTTGCTGGACCCCTATGCCAAGCGCCTGGTAGGGCAGGTGAGGTGGACCGATGCGCTGTATGGCTACCGCTTGCACTCGCCGCGCGCCGATCTTTCGCAGGACCGCCGCGACAGCGCCGCGGCCATGCCCAAGGCGATGGTGGTGGAAGAAGCCTTTCTGTGGGAGCATGACCGGCGCCCGCATGTGCCGTGGAGCAAGACCGTCATCTACGAAGCCCATGTGCGTGGCATCTCCAAGCTGCGTCACGACCTGGTGCCGAACGAGCGCGGCACCTTTGCCGCGCTGGCCGACCCCGCCTTCATCGACCACCTGCTGCGCCTGGGCGTGACCACGCTGGAGTTGATGCCGGTGCACGCCTTCCTGCAGGACAGCTTTCTGCTGGAACGGGGCTTGCGCAACTATTGGGGCTACAGCACGCTGGCCTTCTTCGCGCCCGAACCATCCTATCTGTCATCGGGCGACTTGAACGAATTCCGCATGGCCGTGCGACGCCTGCACAGCGCCGGCATCGAGGTCATCCTCGACGTGGTCTACAATCACAACTGCGAAGGCAGCGAGCTGGGACCGATGCTGTCGCTGCGCGGCCTGGACAACGCCAGCTACTTCCGGCTGCTGCCCGACCAGCCGCGCTATCACATCAACGACACCGGCTGCGGCAACACCCTCAACATGTCGCATCCACGGGTGCTGCAGATGGTGATGGATTCGCTGCGCTACTGGGCCCAGTCGTTCCATATCGACGGTTTTCGCTTCGACCTGGGCTCTACCCTGGGGCGCGAGCCGGGCGGCTTCGACCCGGGTTCGGGGTTCTTCGATGCCTTGCTGCAGGACCCGGTGCTGTCGCGCCTGAAACTGATTTCCGAGCCCTGGGATATCGGCCCCGGCGGCTACCAGCTGGGCAACCATCCACCGCGGTTTTCGGAATGGAACGACAAGTTCCGCGACGACATGCGCAAGTTCTGGAAAGGCGACGAAGGCATGCGCGGCGGCTTCGCCCAACGCATGCTGGGCTCGGCCGAGCTGTTCGAGCACAACCGTCGCAAGCCCTGGGCCTCGGTCAACTTCATCGCCTCCCACGACGGCTTCACGTTGCGCGACCTGGTCAGTTACGACGGCAAGCACAACGACGCCAATGGCGAAAACGGCAACGACGGCCACAACGACAATGCCAGCTACAACTGGGGCGTCGAAGGCGAGACCGACGATCCTGCGGTGCTGGCCACGCGAGCCCGGGTGCAGCGCTCGATGCTGGCGTCGGTGCTGCTGGCCCAGGGCACCCCGATGCTGCTGGCCGGCGACGAATTCAACCGCACCCAGGGCGGCAACAACAACGCCTATTGCCAGGACAATGAAATCTCCTGGGTCGACTGGAACGCTGCCCAGTCACCGGCAGGTGCCGCACTGACCGCGTTCACCGGCCGCTTGACGGCGATCCGGCGCGATTTCGAAGTGCTGCGCGCCAATTACTTCCTGCACGGCGCGGCCAAGGTAGGCGACGAACTGGCCGACGTAAGCTGGTTCGACGAGGCCGGCCAGCCGGTGTCGAGCGACGACTGGCGCAACCCGGTGGCGCGCGCGATCGCCCTGCAGATGGCCGGGCGCCGCCACGAACCGCACAAGCAACTGTCGGCCCGCATCATCGACGCCGGCAATACCGAGTTGCCCCCGGAACTGGCCGAGGCGGTACCCGACATGGTGCTGCTGTTCGTCAATGCCGGCCACGAAGATATCGAGTTCTGCTTCCCGCGCGAAGAGGACCAATACTGCCTGTTGCTCGACACTGCCCACGACACCGGCATGCCGGCCGACGTCGAGGGCAGCCTGACGCTGTCGGGCCGGGAGCGGGTGAACGTGGCGGCGCACACCTTGCAGGTGTTTGCCAACCGCCCGCTACACATGTCGGCGGCCATCTATCCGCTGGCGGCCAATGAATGGATCAAACGTAACGAATGGGGAGACCGCACATGAGTGCTCATTTTTCCGTCGACCTGCCGTTCGGAGCCCAGGTGACCGCACCGGGCAAGGTGCGCTTTCGCCTATGGGCGCCGGGTGCCAAGATCGCCGAGGTCGAACTCGAAGAACGTGAGCGGGTGCCGATGACGGCCGAGCCCGACAACGAAGGCTGGTTTTCGCTGGAGACCGAGGCCCAGCCGGGCACCCGCTACCGCTATGCGCTGATGTCGCAGATCCACGGCGAAGTGGTGGTGCCGGACCCGGCCTCGCGCGGCCAAGCCGGCGACATCTTCGATCCCAGCATGGTGGTCGACCCGCATGCCTACCAGTGGCAGTTTCCCAACTGGACCGGCCGGCCCTGGCACGAGACCGTACTCTACGAACTGCATCCCGGCGCCATGGGCGGCTTTGCCGGCATCCTGCAACGGCTGCCGGAACTGGCCGAACTGGGCATTACCGCCATCGAGCTGATGCCGCTGGCCGAGTTTCCCGGTGCCCATAACTGGGGTTACGACGGTGTGCTGCCGTTTGCACCCGATGCCAGCTACGGCACCCCCGAGCAGCTCAAGGCCCTGGTCGACACCGCCCACGGATTGGGCATGATGGTGTTCCTGGACGTGGTGTACAACCATTTCGGCCCGGACGGCAACTACCTCGACACCTACGCGCCGCCGTTCTTCCGCCATGACATGCAGACCTTGTGGGGCGCCACCATCGACTTCCGGCGCGCCGAAGTGGACGATTTCTTCACCCGCAATGCGCTCTATTGGCTCCAGGAATACCGCTTCGACGGCCTGCGCCTGGATGCGGTGCACGCCATCTGCGAGCAGGATTGGCTGGCCCGCCTGGGGCAGCGGGTGCGCGCCGAGATCGGCAACCAGCGCCATGTGCACCTGGTGCTGGAGCATGACGGCAACGCGTCGCACCTGCTCGGCTACCAAGGCCATGGCCAGGAACCTGGCACCCACCTCTACGACGCCCAATGGAACGACGACGGCCATCACGTGCTGCATGTGCTGTTGACCGATGAGTCCAACGGCTACTATGCGGCCTATGCCGAACAGCCGGCCGAGAAGCTGGCGCGCTGCCTCAAGGAAGGCTTCGTCTACCAGGGCGAGGTATCGCCGTTCTCGGGCGAAGCGCGGGGCGAACCCAGTGCCGACTTGCCGCCCACGGCATTCGTGCTGTTCATGCAGAACCACGACCAGATCGGCAACCGTGCCTTCGGCGAGCGCCTGACCACGCTGGCCCACCCGCTGGCCTTGCATGCGGCGCAGGCGCTGATGCTGTTGTCGCCGCAGATCCCCATGTTGTTCATGGGCGAGGAGTTCGATGCGGTGCAGCCGTTCTATTACTTCACCAGTCATCGCAATGAAGAGCTGGTGCAGGCCATCCGCGACGGCCGCCGTCGCGAGTTCTCGCACTTCCCGCAGTTTTCCGATCCGGCCCTGCTGGACCAGCTGCCCGATCCCAACAGCTTCTCGACCTTCATCGCATCGATCCCCGAACCGGGCCCGGCGCCGGCCTCGGTGGCTTGCCTGGCGCGGGTGGCGCAGCTGCTGCGCATCCGCAGCGTGCATGTCTCGCCCTTCCTGCGTGGCGCACACGCCATCGATGCGCGCGCCATCGGCCCCAAGGCGGTCAATGCACGCTGGCGGCTGGCCAATCGCACCGTCCTCAATATCACCATCAACCTGGCAGAGCAGGCCATCACCGAGTCCATCGACGACCTGGTCGCGCCGGCCGGCACGGACGTATTGTTCGACAGCGGCAATGCGCTCGATGCCCTGGCTGCGGGCAGCTTTCCCGGTTATTCGGTGCTGGTGCTGCGTGAGCCCGCGCCGCCGATGGGAGCGCTGTGATGCGCCTCACGCCGCTCCATGCACTAGCCGAACACGTCGGCATCGCGGTCGACTGGATCGATGCCTACGACCAGCCGCAGCGGGTCGACGACGACACCTTGCAGGCCCTGCTGGGCGCGCTGGGGCTGGACTGCGCCTCGGCCGACGATTGCCGTGCCAGCCTCGAGCTGCTGCGGCACGAAGATGCACGACTGCCGCCGCTGGTCACCGGGGTGCAGCACCAGCCGATCGAGCTGCCGGTCACGGCGCGCCTGCATGGCCAGTCGTGTCGCCTGGAACTGGAAAACGGCGTGCGCCAGCCGCTGCTGGTGTCGGGCGATGTGACCCGGGCACCGACCCTGCCGCCGATCCAGATCGCGGGCTATCACCGCCTGTTCATCGATGGCCAGGTGGTCACGCTGGCCATCGCCCCGGCCCGTTGCTTCACGCTGGCCGACGCCCTGGCCGATGCCACCGTCGCCGATGGGCGGGCACACGCCCCCAGCCAGGGCGTGCGCGGCTGGGCCTTGTCGGCGCAACTCTACAGCCTGCGCCAGGACAGCTTGAAGCCCGGCCGCAATGTCTACGGCGACGGCGGTATCGGGCACTTCGGGGCCGTCGGCGAATTGGCGAAGATGGCCGCCGCCCATGGCGCCGCGGCGCTGGCGATGTCGCCGGTGCATGCCATGTTCGGCGCCGATCCCGGGCGCGCCAGCCCATACTCGCCGTCGAGCCGACTGTTTCTCAATGCCTTGCTGATCGACCCGGCGGCGGTGCTGGGCGAAGCGGCCCAGGCCCAGGCGCTGGCCGAAGGTGGCTCCGAACTGATCGCCGCGCACGAACGGCTGCAAGGCGCCGGGCTGGTCGACTGGGAGCGCGCCGGCGCCCATCGCATGCAACTGCTGCGCCGCCTGTATGCGCTGTATCTTACCGAGGCGGGGGCCGGCGGCGGTACCCACCAGGCCGCCTTCGCCGCCTTCCGCCTGCAGGGCGGGCGCGCCTTGCAGGCGCACGCGGTGTACGAGGCCTATAGCCATGGCCTGGCCAGCAGGCACCAGGCGGGCAGTTGCGACTGGCGTACCTGGGGCGACGATGGCCGCAATCCGGAGACCGCCTTCATGCGCGACTTTGCGCGCCAGCAGAGCGGCGAAGTCGACTTTCACATGTTCCTGCAATGGCAGGCCGCGCGTGGCCTGGCCCAGGCGCAACGCGACGCGCGCGCCGCGGGCATGGCCATCGGCCTCATCGCCGACCTGGCCGTGGGTGCCGACAACGGTGGCAGCCAGGCCTGGAGCTACCAGGACGAGATCGCCAGCGGCATCACCGTGGGCGCACCGCCAGACCTGCTCGCGCCGCAAGGACAGAACTGGGGGCTGGGGGCGTTCTCGCCGCTGGCCATGCATCGCCATGGCTACCAGGCCTACCTGGCCATGTTGCGGGCCTGCCTGGCCCAGGGCGGTGGCCTGCGCATCGACCACGTGCTGGGTCTGAACCGCATGTGGCTGGTGCCGGCCGGGCGCGACGCCAGCGCCGGCGCCTATGTACGCTACCGGCTGCGCGACATGCTGCGCCTGATCGCCCTCGAATCATGGCGGCATCGCGCGGTGGTCATCGGCGAAGACCTCGGCACGGTGCCGCCGGGCTTCGACCAGGTGCTCGACGAGGCAGGGGTGGCCGGCATCCGGGTATTGTGGTTCCAGCGCGGCAAGCAGCACTTCCTGCCGCCGCAGCAGTGGTCGGGCAGCGCAATTGCCGTCACCACCACCCATGACTTGCCGACCGTGGCGGGCTGGTGGTCGGGCGCCGATATCGCCTGGCGCACCCGATTGCAGCATCTGGCCGAACCGACGGGCGTACAAGAGGCATTGCAGCAGCGCGCCGCTGAACGCGCAGCCTTGTGGCAAACCATGGTCCAGGCCGGATCGGCCCATGGCGCCATGCCCGACGGCGCCGGGCCACGGGCGGTGCTGCCGGTCGACGAGGGCGAGCAGTTGCCGCAGCCGCTGCAGGCGTGCGAAACGGTGGTCGACGCGGCGCTGGATTTCGTGGCGCAGACACCGGCGCCGCTGGCCGTGATTCCGGTCGAGGACATTCTCGGCCTGCCGCAACAGCCCAACCTGCCCGGCCTGACCGAGCCGCATCCCAACTGGCGTCGGCGCCTGCCGGCCGACGTCGGGCAATTGTTCGATGCCCACCAGGCGCGCGCGCGCCTGGCGCACCTGGCGCGCCAGCGCGGTACCCGCGCACTGGACCCGGCGCAGCCTGTGCCGGCGGCCCCAAGAACCAGCAACGGCAGCCTCTGACGCTGCCAGGAGAACCCTAGTGAAACCCGATTCCCAGGCCGTCGCCAGCAGCGGCGTGCCACGTGCCACGGCGCGCCTGCAATTGCACCAGGACTTTCGCTTCGAGCATGCCTGTGCACTGGTCGATTACTACGATGCGCTGGGTATCAGCCATCTGTATGCCTCGCCGATCCTGACCGCGCGTCCCGGTTCCACCCACGGCTACGATGTGGTCGATCCGACCCGCGTCAACCCCGAACTGGGCGGCGAGAAGGGCCTGCGCGAGCTGTGCGGCCTGCTGCACCAGCGCGGCATGGGCCTCATCGTCGATATCGTGCCCAACCACATGGCGGTCGGGCGCGACAACCCCTGGTGGCAGGATGTCTTGCGCTGGGGGCGCCGCAGCCGATATGCCGAGTGGTTCGACATCGACTGGGACAGCCCGGACCCGGCGCTGGCCGGCAAGTTGTGCCTGCCGTTCCTGGGGCGGCCCTATGGCGAAGCGCTGGCCGCAGGTGAACTGTGCCTGCGCTTGGATGCAGCGCACGGCCAGTTGGCCGTGGCCCACCACGACAATATCTTTCCGCTTTCGCCGAGCGATGTCGCCGGCGTGCTCGACACCGCCGGCAGCCCGATCCTGGCGCCGGCCATCGCCGCTTTCGGCGGCATCGGCGAAGACCATGGCCAAGCCGAGCGACAGGCAGCGATAGGTTGGCAACTGCTGCGCGAGCTGGCCGCCGACGACCGTGGCCGGGCCGCCATTGACGCCGCATTGGCGGCGTTCGCGCCGGATACCGCAACGGGCCAGGCGGCGCTGCATGCGTTGCTGGAGCGCCAGCACTATCGGCTGGCGTTCTGGCGCAACGCCGCCGATGAGATCAACTGGCGCCGTTTCTTCGAGGTCAGTGAACTGGTCGGCGTGCGGGTCGAGCGCGAGGATGTATTCGAGGAGTTGCATCGCGAGATCTTCCGCCTGTATGCGGACGGCTTGATCGATGGCGTACGCCTGGACCACATCGATGGGCTGACCGACCCGGCCGGCTATTGCCTGCGCCTGCGCCAGCGCCTGCGCGCGCTGCGCCCCGGCCATGTGCCCTACATCATCGCCGAGAAGATCCTGGCGCCGCACGAGACGCTGCCAGCGGCTTGGCAACTGGATGGCACCACCGGCTATGAATTCATGGACCAGTGCGCGGCCGTGCTGCACGACGGCGAAGGCGAACCGGTGCTCGACGAACTGTGGAACGACATCGTCGACGAGGCCCGGCAGCAGGGCGCGACGGTGGACCGGATGGTCGGCACCCTGGCGCCTCGCATGGTGCATTTCGACGAGATGGTGCGCAGCGCCCGGCGCAGCTTCCTGACGCGCAACTTTGCCGCCGAATTCAACGCGTTGGCGGCCTGCCTGCACCGTCTGGCGCGTGCCTGCACCGGCACCCGCGACCTGTCGCTGATGGCGCTGCGGCGCAGCCTGGCCGAGCTGCTGGTGCAGTTCCCGGTCTATCGTACCTATGGCGGCGCCGAGGGCATGAGCGAGCACGACCGCCAGGTCCTGGATGGTGCCGTGCAACAGGCCGCCGCCACCCTGCATGCCAGCGATCATGCGGCACTGCGGATGATCCGTGACTGGATGGCGGGCGATATATTGGAAGACGCCACCGAGCGTGCACTGCAGTTGCGCGCCATGGCGCGCTTGCAGCAGCTGACACCGCCCTTGACCGCGAAATCGGTCGAGGACACCGCGTTCTATCGCTATGGGCGACTCATCTCGCGCAACGAAGTCGGCTCGCACCCGGACCAGTTGAGCCTGTCGGTGCAGGATTTCCACCAGCTTGGCGTGGAGCGCGCCCGGCATGCTCCATCGAGCATGCTGGCCACCGGCACCCACGACCACAAGCGCGGCGAGGACGGACGCATGCGCCTGGCCGCGCTATCGGAGATCGCCGAAGAGTGGCATACGCTGCTGATGCACTGGCGCGCCCAGAACGCCCCCGTGGTGGCAGCCACGGCCGGTGCGCAAGGCGGCATCGACGCCATCGACGAATGCATGCTGTACCAGACCCTGGTGGGCGCCTGGCGCGACGGCATGCAGGCCGCCGACGACGACCTGCAGGCACTGCAGCAACTGGCCGAGCGGGTGGTGGCCTGGCAGCGCAAGGCGCAGCGGGAAGCCAAGCGCCGCAGCGACTGGGTGGTGCCGCAGGAAGAATACGAAATGGCCTGCGAGCGCTTCGTACGCGCCCTGTTGTGCGACCCGGGGCTGGATGCGCGACACCATCCCTTCCTGGTCGAGCTGGAAGGTTTCGTGCGCCGCCTGGCGCCGCTCGGTGCGCTCAACAGCCTGTCCCAGACGCTGCTCAAGTTGACCGTGCCGGGCGTGCCCGACCTGTACCAGGGGGCCGAGATGTGGGACCTGAGCCTGGTCGATCCCGACAATCGGCGCCCGGTCGATTTTGCGCTGCGGCAACAACGGCTGTCGGACGTGCGCCAGCGACCGGTGTCGCTGCGGGATTGGCATGATGGCGGCGCCAAGCTGCAACTGATTCGTGCAGTGCTGGACCATCGGCGCCAGCATGCCGAGTTGTTCGCGCGCGGCGACTATCTGCCGTTGGCGGTGCAGGGCAAGCTGGCGCGCCACGTGATCGCCTTCGCCCGCGTATTGCCGGCCAGCGCGGATGCCCCGGTACGCGTGGCCATCGTGGTCTGCAGCCGTCTGGCGGCCCATCTGCTGGCTTTCGATGCGCCGCGCGAAGACAGCCTGCCGCTGGTCCCGGTCGAGTCGTGGGGCAATACCTGCATCGTCGTCCCCGCATCGATCGTGGGCACCGGCACGCGGCGCTGGCGCAGTGTGTTGACCAGCGGCCACGGCGCGCTCGAGGGCGGCCCCGATACCCAGGCCGACCTGCAACTGCTGGCTGGCGAGGTACTGGGCAGCCTGCCGGTCGAACTGCTGGAACTGCACGACTAGGCGCGACGCCGGTCATGACGGGCTGCAATGCTGGATTGCATTGCAGCAATTCCGTTTTTCCTACAAGCAAAACCGCTCCCGTCCTATCGCACTGCAACCTCAGGCTTGACTACCATCAGTTCATCCTTGCCCGTGGCCCGCTCTGCCCAGCGCCGCGCCGGGCAAGCCTTCGGGACTGAAGCGAACCGCTCGGCGAAAACCGGCGATAGACAAACGGCCAGCCAGGCGCTATCGTTGGTGCAACGCATCATGACGCACAGTTTTCCCTCGCCGAGCAGACCAAGAACAAGGAGCAGGACTCATGACGACATTGCCCGCCAGCGACTTTCAGCTGCCACTATTCATCTACTCCCAGCGTGAAGCGCTGACCGACAAGAGCGGTTGGAACGCGCTGTGCGAGCACTACCGCGATCGCGCCCGCCATTTCACGCTGGAGCGCCTGTTCGCGGCCAGCGACAAGCGCGGCGAAACGCTCACGGCCGAGGGCGTGGGCATCTATCTCGATTACTCCAAGAACCTGGTCACCAGCGAAACCATGATGCTGCTGATGCAGCTGGCGCGCGAGTGCGGGCTGCAGGATCGTATCGAGGCCATGTTCCGGGGCGACCGCATCAACAACACCGAGAATCGCTCGGTGCTGCATACGGCCCTGCGCAAGCCCGCCGGCGAGCGCCTGGTGGTCGATGGCGTGGACGTGGTGGCCCAGGTGCAGGAAGTACTGGGCCGCATGGAAGGCTTTGCCCAGCAGGTGCGCTGCGGCCAGTGGCTGGGGCATACCGGCCTGCCGATCCGCCATGTGGTCAACATCGGCATCGGCGGCTCCGACCTGGGGCCGATGATGGCCTATGATGCGCTGCGCTCGTACAGCGCGCGCGAGCTGACGATGCATTTCGTGTCAGATGTCGATGGCGCAGCGCTCAGCGAGACGGTGCGCGACCTGCCGGCCGAGCAGACCTTGTTCATCGTCTGTTCCAAGACCTTCACCACGCTCGAGACCATCACCAATGCCCACGCCGCGCGTGGCTGGCTGGTGGCGCAACTGGGCGACGAGCGCGCCGTGGCGCGCCACTTCGCCGGCGTGACCACCAATATCGAAGAAGCCTCGCGCTTCGGCATCGACCCGGCCAACATGTTCGGCTTCTGGGACTGGGTGGGCGGACGCTATTCGATGACCAGCGCCATCGGCCTGTCGACCATGATCGCCATCGGTCCCGAGCACTTCCGCGAGATGCTGCGTGGCTTCCATGACATGGACGAGCATTTCCGGACCACGCCGCTGGAGTCGAACCTGCCGGTGATCCTCGGCATGCTGACCGTGTGGTACACCAATTTCTTCGGCGCGGCCAGCCAGGCGGTGCTGCCCTACAGCCAGAACCTGAAGCGCTTGCCGGCCTATTTGCAACAATTGACGATGGAGAGCAACGGCAAGGGCGTGACCGCCCAGGGCGAAGCGGTGGGCTACCAGACCTCGCCCGTGTACTGGGGCGATAGCGGCATCAATGGACAGCATTCGTTCTACCAGATGCTGCACCAGGGCACGCAACTGGTGCCATGCGACTTCATCGGCTTTTGCCAGCCGCTCGAGGCGCTCGGCGACCAGCACGAATTGTTGATGGCCAACATGTTTGCCCAGGCCGAGGCACTGGCCTTCGGCAAGAGCGCCGACGAGGTACGTGCCGAGGGCACGCCCGAGGAACTGGTGCCGCATCGGGTGTTTGCCGGCAGCCGCCCCAGCAACAGCATGCTGGTCAGCAAGCTCACCCCCTACAGCCTGGGATCGCTGGTAGCGCTGTACGAACACAGCGTATTTACCCAGGGCGTGATCTGGAATCTCGACTCGTTCGATCAATGGGGCGTGGAGCTGGGCAAGGCGCTGGCCAAGCGGACTGCGCGCCAGTTGATCGACCACAGCCAGCCACTGCATCACGACAGCTCGACCAACATGCTCATCCGCCGTTTTCGCGATTGCAATCGCGCCACCGACGGCCAGCCCAAGGCCGCTTGAACCGCGGCGCCAGCAGCCCCCAGAGGCTGCGCCGCCTGGCCGTACAGGAGACATCATGAGCACCATCATCGCAGGGCATTTCCAATTGCAGGACCAGGCGACCCAGGCGGTCGATGCGCTGGTGCGCGCCGGCTATCCGGTCGAACGCATCAGCAGCTTCTTCGTCAATCCGGCCGGCCAGCATGACACCTTCGCCGTCGGCGGCGATCGGGACAAATCGCCTGGCGCCGAAGATACCGACAAGGGCGTCGCCACCGGCGTGGGCGCCGGTGCTGCCACTGGCGCGGCCGTGGGCGCGGCCACCGCGCCGGTGACCGGGCCCCTGGGGGCGGTGCTGGGCGGGTTGGTGGGTGGTCACGTTGGCGGCCTGGTGGGTACCTTGGCCTCGACCGATGACGCCCAGCGCCCACGGCGTGCCAGCGGCATGCTGGTGGCCGTCGAGGTCGGAGACGACCACCAGGAGCGACGGGCGATCGATGTCTTGCGCGACGTCCGGGCACAACAGATCGAACGCAGCGAGGGCCATATCAGCGGTGGCGACTGGCGTGACTTCGATCCCCTGTCCGCGCCGCACCTGCTAAGTTTCTGAGTTCGTCCCGGCACTGTCCTGTTCGGTGTCGCGGGTTGTCAGCATGTCATCTTCCTGCCTTCGTGCCAGACGCGTTGCTGCCTTGCGCAGCAATTGCCGTTATTTTTTCGCGCCGTGAGTTTATAATCCACAGTAACAATTGATTACTGGAAATCGCCTCGAGCCGGCCGCCCGCTCACTAAATCAATAAGCAAAGGCAACTGGCCAGCGGTCCCGGTAGCAGCAATGACAGTTTGGACCGGTGCGCGCGGGAGGCGCGGGCACCGCGCAATCTGCGCGGTGATCCTGGACGAAGGGGGATGCATGAAGTTGCTGACCAAGGGATGGGTGATCGTGGCGATCCCCAGCCTGTTCGAAGTGGTATTGCTGGCCTCGCTGTTCAAGATGCAGGCCGACGCCGAGGATGCCGAGCGCTGGGCCGCCCATTCCGCGTCGGTGATGAACCAGGCCAGCGAGGTGCGCGAACCGATGCTGCTGGAGTCGGCCCGGATTCGCAATGCCGTCCTCATCAACGATCCCACCCCCATCAGTCGCCCCGAAATGTGGGCCGACGTCGACGCCAAGCTGGGCGAACTGCAGACGATGGTCGAGGATAACGCCGCGCAGAGCGCGGCCGTTGCGGGCCTTCGCGAGTCCGTCGCCAATTACCGCACCTGGGCCGACAGCGCCCGCCAGCGCATGCAGGACGGCCAGCGCGAAGCGGTGATTGCGCAATTGCGCGATGAAGCCGGGCCCCATCGCCTGGCCGAGTTTCGCAGCCGGCTGGCAAGATTCATCGATACCGAGCGTCAACTGGCCGCCGAGCGCAACGAAGACCTGCAGGACGCGCGCCAGTCGCAGACCATGGTCCTCATCGCCGCCGTGGTGGGTTCGATCCTGGCCGCCGGGCTGGCTTCCTATGCATTCACCAGCAACATCGGCAAGCGCGTCGAAGTGCTCACCGAGAACGCGCGGCGCCTGGCGGACGGCAGCGAACTGGCCCAGCGGGTACGCGGCGACGACGAGATATCGCAGCTCGACGACGTGCTCCATCGCACCAGCGATCGCTTGCAGCGCGCCAATGACGAGGCGCTGCGCTACCGCACCGAGATCGAACAGCGGGCCCGCGAGCTCGACGAGCTCAACACGCATCTGCGCGCGCAGACCCAGGACAACGAGATGTTCATCTACAGCGTCTCGCACGACCTGCGCTCGCCCCTGGTGAACCTGCAGGGCTTCAGCAAGGAGATCATGCACGCCACCCGTGACCTGTCCACCGAGATCGCGGCCCTGGATGTGCCCGCTGCCAACAAGCGGCGCATCCAGGAGCTGATCGACGACGACCTGCATACTTCCCTGCGTTTCATCCAGAATGCCGTGACCCGCGCCGCCGGCATCATCGACGCCATGCTGCGCCTGTCGCGTGCCGGGCGGGTCGAGTACCTGCCGGTGATGACCGACATCAATGCCATCGCGCAGCGTATCGTCGACGCCATGAGCGGCAGCATCCGGGCCAAGGGCGCCACGGTCGTGATCCAGCCCGACCTGCCGCCGGCCTACGGCGACCCGACCGCGGTCGAGCAGGTATTCGGCAACCTGGTCGGCAATGCGGTCAATTACCTCGATGCGCAACGGCCGGGCCACATCGAGGTGGGCTGCATTGCCGGCCACGCGGGAGATGGACTCAATACCTATTTCGTGCGTGACAACGGGCTGGGGATCGCCAGTGCGCACCTGGGGCGGATGTTTTCGGCATTCCAGCGCCTGCACGGCAACGTGGCCCAGGGCGAGGGCGTCGGGCTGGCGCTGGTCAAGCGGGTGGTCGAGCGCCACGGCGGCCGGATCTGGGTAGAATCCAGCGAAGGGGTGGGCAGCACTTTCTTCGTGGCGTTGCCGGCGCAGCCCGGCCAGGCCGGACTGGTCAACGCCGCCTGAACACGGTTTTCAACGCATCGCGGGAGCAATCATGGCAGTAGACAGCGGAGTCAACATCATCCTGGTCGAAGACGACGACGGGCACGCGCTGCTGGTCGAGAAGAACCTGCGGCGCGCCGGCCTGGTCAACGATTTCCGGCGCCTTCGGGATGGCCAGGAGGCGCTCGACTTCTTCTTCAACGGCGGCGACCGCGGCCAGATGCATGAAGTAGTGGTACTGCTGGACGTGAACATGCCGCGCGTCACCGGCATCGAGGTGCTCAGGCAGATGAAGCAGGACGCCAGCACCGCCGCCATTCCCGTGATCATGCTCACCACCACCGACGACCCGCGCGAGATCGAGCGTTGCTACGAGTATGGCTGCAACGTCTATATCACCAAGCCGGTGGAGTACGACGATTTCATCGAAGCGGTGCGCCGTCTCGGCTTTTTCCTGCAGGTCGTGAAGCTGCCGGCGACACCGGCGGCGCGCCAGGGCTGACTAAAGAGAGGGTTCACTAGCGATGAACGATGACGCACGCGCCCATGTGCTGATCCTGGAAGACGACGAAGGCCTGCTGGCACTGGCCAGCCGGGTCCTGAAGAAGCATGGCCTGCGGGTGACGGCGGTGGCCGACGCCGATGCCGCCAATGCAGCCGTGGCCAGCGAGTTGCCCGATATCCTGATCGTCGACTACAACCTGCAGTCGCTGGAGAGCGGGCTGGATTTCTATCGCGGCCTGTGCGGTCGGGGTATCGAGATCGCCGCCATCATGGTCTCGGGTGTGTCGGACGAGCCGCGCATCATCGAGGCGCTGCGCGCCGGGGTGTCCGATGTGTTGCCCAAGACCAGTGACTATCTCGACTACCTGCCCGAAGCCGTCGATCGCGTGCTCAACCAGATGCTGCTGCAACGCCAGTCGGCCCAAGCGGCGCGGCGCCTGCAGCAGGAAGCGCATTACCGCGTGGTGGCCGAGGCCATCCCGCACCTGGTATGGTCGTGCCTGCCCGGAGGGCAATTCGACTACCTGAGCAAGCAATGGCTGGACTACACCGGGCTGGGCCTGGAGCCGCAGCTGGGGCAGCACTGGATCGACCTGGTGATGCATCCGGACGACCGCCGGCAGACCCGAAGCCTGCTGGAGCAGGCCATGCAGGGCGGCAGTGCGCGGTTCGTGCTGGAATTTCGCCTGCGCCGCCACGATGGCCAGTACCGCTGGTTTTCCTGCGACGGATCGCCCCTGTTCTGCGCCGATGGCCAGGTCCAGAAGTGGCTCGGCACCTGCACCGACATCGACGATCTCAAACGCGCCCAGCAGGACCGCGAGCTGCTGCTCGAGGCCGAACGGGTAGCGCGCGCCGAGGCCCAGCGCATGACCCGCATGAAGGACGAGTTCGTGGCGACCCTGTCGCACGAACTGCGCACGCCCCTCAACGCCATCGTCGGCTGGAGCCAGTACCTGCTGCGCGACAGCAGCGAAGCCGGCAAGCTGCAAAAGGGACTGCAGGTGATCGAACGCAACGCCAAGCTGCAGGCGCAGATGGTCGAGGACCTGCTGGACATGAGCCGTATCCTGGCGGGCAAGTTGCGGCTGGACGTGCAGCAGCTCGACCTGGCCGAAGTGATCGATAACGCCATCGCGTCGGTGCAGAGCGCCGCCGACGCCAAGGAGATCCGCCTCATTGCGGTGCTGGGCTCGACCGGGCCGATCCAGGGCGACCCGTCGCGGCTGCAGCAGGTGGCCTGGAACCTGTTGATGAATGCCATCAAGTTCACCCCCAAGCAGGGGCGGGTGACGGTAAGCCTGCGCAAGCGCGGCAGCGAAGCGGAGTTCGAGGTAAGCGACAACGGCCAGGGTATCAAGCCCGAGTTCCTGGGCAGCGTGTTCGAGCGCTTTCGCCAGGAAGATGCCAGCAGCAGCCGCGACACCAGCGGCCTGGGGCTGGGCCTGTCGATCACACGCCAGTTGGTCGAGCTGCATGGCGGCAGCATTGCCGCGGCCAGCGCCGGACCGGGCCTTGGCGCGAGCTTCCAGGTGCTGCTGCCGCTGGCGGCGGTACAGCGCCAGCCGCCCAATGTCACTGCGTTGCATGACGACGCCGGCGCTGCGCAGCCGCAATTGACCGGACTGCGGGTGTTGCTGGTCGAAGACGAGGTGGATGCCCGTGAACTGGTGCAGCACATCCTGGAGGAACACGGTGCCACCGTCGATGCCGTGGGGTCGGCCAATGCCGCGCTGGAAGCGTTTCGCCGGGTGCGGCCGCATGTGATCGTCAGCGACATCGGCCTGCCGGGCCAGGATGGCTATGAATTGATGCGCAACCTGCGCGAACTGGAAGCGACCCAGGCCGACGACGCGCCCCTGACGCCGGCGGCGGCGCTGACGGCGCTGGCCCGTACCGAAGACCGGCGACGCGCATTGATGGCCGGTTTCCAGGCGCACATCGCCAAGCCGGTCGATCCGCTCGAGTTGCTGTTCCTGGTGGCGTCGTTATCGGGCCGCACCGGGGCGTGGGCGCAACTGGTCAGTTGAGTCCGGCCAGCGGCAGCGACACGGTAAAGGTGACGATACCGTTGTCGCAGTCGACGCCGATGGTGCCGCCGTGGCCATTGACGATCTCGCTGACGATATACAGGCCCAGCCCCAGTCCGCGGCTGTTGCGCACATTGCCCAGCGATTCCTTCTTGTACGGCTTGAACAGGTTGGCACGTACGTGTGGCGCAATGGCGGCGCCGTGGTTGGACACCGAGATGGTCAGCCTGTCGTCGCGGCGAAACACGATGACGGTAGCCGGCTTGCCGATCTCACCGTGATGTCGCGTATTCGATAACAGGTTCGATAGCACCTGGCTGATACGATCGCTGTCCAGTTCGAGCTCGCCGCAGTCTTCGGCCTCGAGGATGATCTCGTTTTCGGGATAGGCCAGGCGCGCCTCGGTGACGATGTCGCCGACCAGGCGGGCCAGGTCGATCGGGCGGCGTTGCAGGTCCAGTCCCAGTCCGCCCTGCAGGCGGCTGATATCGAGTATCTGCGAGATCAGCCGGTTCATGCGGCCGCTGGAGGATGAAATGCGCTTGGACAGGTTGGCGCTGGACGACGAATGCTCGCGCACTTCGATCATGCGTGCGGCCATCATGATGGCCTGCAACGGATCGCGCAGGTCGTGACCCAGCGTGGCCAGCAGCGTTTCGCGCGCCCGCTTCATCATGTTCTCGCCCGACAGCGCCACTTCCTGCAGGTCCAGCCGCAGCTGGTTCGCCACTTCCAGAGAGGTCGCATCCCACGGCAGGCTCTTGCCGCGCACGGTTTCCTTCCAGACGGCAAACGATCCGCGTGGCGTCAGGCGCGGTCCCAGCGGGCCGCTGCTGTATTTCTTCTCGGGGTTGCCGCCCCAGCGCACGTCTTCCACCTGCTCGCTGCGAAACCAGAAGGCGTAACCGTTCTGCTCGCGGTAGAAGCGGATTGCCAGCACGCCGCAGACGTCGCCCAGCATGGCTTTCAGCTCGGGCAGGTCGGCCCCCACGTCATGGCTCTGGAACACGTCGCCCATGTCGTTTTCGTTGAACCAGTTGATCAGGGCATTGACACCCTCGCGCGACGGCGCGCGGTCGAACACCTGGGTCTTGCGGTCCAGCGAGATGGCGCCGCCGTTGCTCTGCATCAGGCGCAGAAAACCATGGTAGTCGGCGCTCAGCGCCAGCACGATATCCTCGCGATCGGTGACCTGCGCCACGATCTCGCGGCGCAGTGCGGCCGAATGCTGCAGCGCCTGTGCCCGTTCGCCGTTGAGATTGCGCTCGACCAGGGTGCTGACGAATTGCGACAGCAACTGGCACGACAGGCGCACCGAATGCGGCACCAGCAGCGGCGACATGTGATGGCAGGCGATCAGCCCCCACAGGCGCTCGCCGATGACGATCGAAATGCTCATCGATGCGCCCACGCCCATGTTGGAAAGGTACTCGACATGCACCGGCGAGACACTGCGCAGCACGCTGTGCGACAGGTCCAGCGGGCCGCCGGTGAGGGGATTGAGGTCGGGCTCGATGGGCACCGGCTGGTAGCCGATGTCGGCGATCAGGCGGATCGGATTGATCACATACAGGCGCCGCGCCTGGGACGGGATGTCGCTGGCCGGATAGCGCTGGCCGAGAAACGGCTCGAGCTCATCGCGCTTGCACTCGGCCACCACCTCGCCACTGTCGTCGTGCAGGAAACGGTAGGCCATCACGCGGTCGAAGCCGGTGATGAGGGCGATCTCGTCGACCGCCAGGGTCAGCAGGTCGTCCACCCCATGCTGGCGCTGGATGCGCTGGAACGCCTGGTGCGCAATGAGCGCAAACGAATCGAGCGTGAGCGCATCGGCCGGCCGTTGCTCGAACTCGGCCACCAGCAATCCCTGGGACTTGTGGGTGACCACGTCGAAGGCGCCACTGTCGAGCGACACCAGGCGCGCATCCACATAGCCATGCGGATCGGCCAGGGCCGACTCGATCACGGCGCGGGTCTCGGCATTGAGGTGCAGGTCGGACAATGTCTCGCCGATTGCGGGCAGGGCGCCCAGCAGATCGCGGGCATTGCGACTGCAAGCGGCCAGCGCACCCTCGGGGGTGAACGTCAACAGGACGCCGTGCGACTGGATCGACCCGGGAATGTGAATCGGCTCCCGGTCGCAATTGGTGAGGTCGACCGGCTGGCGCCGACGTTCACCTGGATGATACGGATTGCTCATGCTCGATACCGTTGCCGACGCGGTGGGGGAAGGGCCTGGGGCTTGAACGATGGATGGACCAAAGAATTTCAATAATTTCCATCATTATAAGGTATTGCCGCGCGTCCTTCATCCTGCCCGGGCGCCTCGTGGCGCCTTCCTGTTTGTCCTACAAATAAATCCGATCCCGTCCGATAGGGCTCATCAATTGGCGCCAATATGATCCTCCATGTCCTAATTCGCCCGTGTGGCGATATGAAAACGGGCAATGATTTGCCGGTGGCAACACCGAACAAGCCCAACGAAAAAGCGCCAGATTTGGCTACAATAAAACCGCTGGCAAGGCGGGATGGTCAGGCCAGGTCCAGCGCTGTGGTTCGCTTTGGAATTCCGTCAGGGGAAGGTCATGGAAAAGTCCGATTCTGTAACGCCGGTCGACACCGATATCTCGATCCAGCAAGGCGACTGGAGCGCCTATCGCCACCATATCGAAAGCCATGGCGCGCTCGACCAGCGCGCGCTGGGCGAGGACGAACGTGAAGAAGAGATCGCGCCCACGCTTTCGCACGCCGGGCTCGACAGCTCCGGCCAGCCGCTCAACGGCGAAGACGACATCATCGCCTACCGACGCCAGTGCGCGCGTGCCTACATCGGCATGAATGGCCGCCTCGGCGGACGTGCCTATCGCGCCAACGCGCCGGTGATCCTGACCCCCGACGCGGTGAGCGAACTGGCCGAACTCAACCGGCTGCTGCGCGAAGAGCGGGCACTTAAAAAACGCTGACAGGGGGCCGCCGCCGACCTGTCGGAACATCTCTCAAATTTTTGTAGGACAAGCTGAGGGGCGCGCAACCCCTTGCTGGCTGCCGCATTGCGCCACGCCGGGCGATGCCGGGATAGCGCTGCGGATGTGCTGGAGATCGACCGCATCCCGTATAATCGGAGCGTGATTTTCGGCGCCAAGGGCACCAATCGGCGGACGCAGCATTCAGCTTTACATCATTTTCAAGACATGGAAGAAATCTCCTGGTTGCGAGGCGGCGGACAGTGCGCCCAACTCATCACCGACAGCAACTGGGCTAATCACGCACTGGGCGTGCCGCGCGAGTGGCCGCAAACACTGCGTACGGCGCTGGGCATCGCCCTGCATTCGCCCACGCCCATGCTGCTGATATGGGGCCCGGCGCGACACGTGCTCTACAACGACGCCTTTGCCGCCCTTATCGGCGCCCAGCACCCGCATACTTTTGCCACGCCGCTGGAACACGCGCTGTTCTGGCCGGACATCCGTGCGCGCCACCTGGGGGCCATCGATGCCTGCTTCGGCGGCGAGCAGCGACAGCTCATCGATGAAGCGTTGCATGAGCAGGGCGGGCGCGAGGCCTGGTTCGATTTTTCCTACGTGCCGCTGTTTGGCGCCGACGGGCCGGTCGAGGGGGTGATCTGTACCCTCACCGATATGACCCTGCTGCCTCGCCCGGGGCGCGCAATGCCGGCCACGGCGCATCAGCTGCAACGACGCAACCGCCAACTGACGGCTGAGCGCGACACGGCCCAGCAGGTCAATCGCGAATTATCCGCACAGGCCGCGCTGCTGCAGCAACTGTTGCAGCAGTCGCCCGGTTTCACGGCCGTATTGCGCGGCCCGCAGCACATCTTCGAACTGGTCAATGGCGCCTACGTCAAGCTGTTCGGTGCGCAGCCGGTGATCGGACGAGCCCTGCGCGAGGCCTTTCCGCAGTTGCTCGACGACCAGCTGTTCGACCTGCTCGATCAGGTCTACCGCACCGGCGAGACCTATAACTCGCGCGGCGCCAAGGTGTTCTTGCGCGAAGGCGAGGACGGGCAATATCGTGAACTGGTGCTCGACTTCGTGCTGCAGCCGATGCGTGGCGCCGATGGCGTTGTCGAAGGCATCTTCATGGAGGGCTTCGACGTCACCGACCATTTCGTGGCCGAGGAGCGCCTGCGTATCGCCGACAGCGCCGGTGGTATCGGCATCTTCGAGTGGTTTCCGGACTCCGGCAAGCTGCTGGTGTCGGACCGCTTCCGCCAGTTGTGGGGCATCGCGCCGGACGTCGTCGTCACCGACGAACTGCTGATCGGCATGATCGACCACGACTACCGGCACAATATCGGCACCGTCACGATCGACCAGCGCGAAAACCCGCTGGAATACACCGAATATCGCATCACTCGTGCCAGCGACGGCCAGAAGCGCTGGCTGGCGCGCAAGGGCGAAGTGGTGCGCGACGATCCACGCACCGACAAGCGCTATGTCGGCGTGGTGTTCGACGTCACCGACCGCAAGTTCATGGAACAGGCCCTGGCGGCCTCCCAGACCAGCGTGCGCGCCAATAATGCGTTCGTGCGACAACTGCTGGACTCGACCGACCAGGGATTCTATTCGATCGATGTCGACGGCAAGGTCACGCTGTGCAATGCGGCCTTCCTGCGCATGCTGGGTTTCCACGACGAGCAGGAAGTCCTGGGCCGCGAACTGCACGGCGTGATCCAGCATTCGCATGCCGACGGACGCCCGTATGCATTCACCGACAGTCCGCTCTACCGGGCCGCCCGCGAGGCGGTGACGACCCATGTCGACGACGAGTTGTTCTTCCGGCGCGACGGCAGCAGCTTCCCGGTGGCCTACCAGGCCCATCCGGTATGGCTCGACGGTCAATTGCAGGGGGCGCTGTGCACCTTCGTCGATCTCACCGAGCACCAGCGTGGCATGCAGGCGCTGCTGTGGAGCGAGAACCGGCTGACCGCGATCTTCAACCAGGCCTCGGTCTGTTTCTCGGAACTGGACCTGCAGGCCCGCTACCTGCGCGTCAACGATGCACTGTGCCGCATGCTGGGACGCAGCCAGGAAGAATTGCTGCAGATGGAGCTGGCCGAGGTCACCCATCCGGACGACATCGCGGTCCAGATGGCCATGATCAATCGCTGCATCGAGGACGGCAAGTCGTTTACGCTGGAGAAGCGCTACGTGCGTCCGGACGGCTCGACGTTCTGGGTCTCGAGCAACACCAGCCGCATCGTCGACGCCGACGGCCGGCCCCAGGCCATCATTGCGGTATCGACCGACATCACCGAACGGCGCCGTGCCGAGGAAGCCCTGCGCGACCTCAATGACACGCTGGAACAGCGCGTGGTCGAGGAAATCCTCGAACGCAGCCGCGCCGAGGCCGCGCTGTCGCAGATGCAGAAGATGGAAGCGGTGGGGCAGCTGACCGGTGGCGTGGCGCACGACTTCAACAACGTACTGCAGATCATCGGCGGCAACCTGCAATTGCTGCAGGCCGACCCGACATTGCCGGAAAAAAGCCAGCAGCGCGTCAGGATTGCCATCGGCGCGGTCGACCGCGGTGCCAAGCTGTCGTCGCAACTGTTGGCCTTCGCGCGGCGCCAGCCATTGCAGCCGCGCAGCATCAACCTCGAGCGCGTGATGCAGAACATGGATGACCTGCTGCGCCGTGCGGTGGGCGAGACCATCGAGATCTCGATGGCGATGGCGCACGACCTGTGGAACACCATGCTCGACCCCAACCAGGTCGAGAACCTGATCATCAATACCGCCATCAACGCGCGCGACGCCATGCCCAACGGCGGGCGCCTGACGTTGCAGATCGAAAACGTCACGCTGACCGATCCCAACTTCCTGGCCCAGGCCGACCTGGCACCGGGCGACTATGTCGAGCTGGCGATCTCGGACAATGGCCACGGCATGGCGCCGGACGTGCGCGAACGCGCCTTCGAACCGTTCTTCACCACCAAGAAGGAAGGCGAGGGTACCGGTCTGGGGCTGTCGATGGCGTACGGCTTCGTCAAGCAGAGTCGCGGCCACATCAGTATCCAGAGCGAAGTGGGGCGCGGCACCACGGTGCGCATCTATTTCCCCCGTTCGCTGGAAGAAGCGGTGGTGATCGACGACAACCGCGAGATGGAAGTGCGGGGCGGCGACGAAACCATCCTGGTGGTGGAAGACGACCCCAACCTGCAACTGACGGTGGTCGACACGCTGTCATCGCTCGGCTATCGCGTGCTCAAGGCCGACAATGGCGAGCGGGCGCTGGCGATCGTGCAGAGCGGCATTCCGATCGACATGGTATTTACCGACGTAGTCATGCCCGGCACCGTGCCGGCCACCGAGCTGGCACGCCAGGCCCGGCAATTGCTGCCCGACGTCGAGGTGTTGTTCACCTCGGGCTACCCGCGCGACGCCATCGTGCACGAAGGGCGGCTCGACGCTGGCGTCGAACTGCTCAGCAAGCCCTATCGCAGCAACCAGCTGGCGCGCCGCATCCGTCACCTGCTGTCGAACAACCAGCAGCGCCGCCAGCTGCAGCAACGGGTGCAGCACGACCCAGGCGCCGAGAACCTGGCGACGATCCATGTGCTGCCGGTGGCCCAGCGCAAGGCCGAGGCCGAACTCGAAGCGCAGTTGCAGCAATTCGAACAGCAGCAGGCCGAGCCGCAATGGCGCATGGCCCAGGGCGGCGCCGGCGGCAGCCGGCCCGAACCGCAGGCGCTGGTCGACGCGGCGCCGGTGACCGGCTTGCGATTGCTGGTGGTGGAAGACAACATCGACTCCCAGCAACTGGTCTGCGAGCTGCTCGAAACGCTGGGGCATGCCGCACGCGGCGTCACCACCGGCGAAGAAGCCCAGCAGGCGCTGGAAGAACAGGCCTTCGACGTCCTGTTTACCGACGTCAACCTGCCCGGCATGTCGGGCGTCGACCTGGCGCGGCATACGCTGGCGCGGTTCCCCGAGATGGAAGTGATCTTCGCCTCGGGCTACGGCGCCATGGTGGCACGCAATGTGGGCTTCGCTTCGCACTCGCTGCCCAAGCCCTACGATATCGACCAGCTGCAAGACATCCTGGCCAGGATCGCGGGAGTCTGACATCGCGGTGCCGTGCGGCGCCGCCCCGGTAGACCGGGCGGCGTGTCCGTCCGCGCCCGAAAGGCGGCCGTGCGTGCGGCACCAGCGTTACAATGTCGCTTTTCGTGAATCCCGGCGTTGTTGCCAACCTGCCATCCATCCATAGCCATGCGCGCATTGTTCGTCCTCATCCACCGCTGGTTCGGGCTGGCCGCGGCGGTCTTCCTGTTCATCTCGGGCGCCACGGGCGCGGTCATCTCGTGGGACCACGAGCTCGACGCCTGGCTCAATCCGCAACTGTTCGACGCACGTAGCGCCGTCGGCGCCCAGCCGGTGCTGGACGGCCTGACCCTGGCCAACCGCGTCGAGCAGGCCGAACCCCGGCTGCGCGTGACCTATGTGCTGACCCGGGAAGAGCCGGGGCACACCATGAACATGATGGTCGAGCCGCGGCTGGACCCGGCCACGGCCAAGCCCTATGTGCTCGACTTCAACCAGATCGCCGTCGATCCGGTCACCGCAGAGATCCAGGGCCGGCGCATGTGGGGCGCGATATCGCTGTCGCGCGAGAACCTGCTGCCTTTCCTCTACAAGCTGCATTACACGATGCACCTGCCCGAGGTGGGCGGCATCGAAACCGGTATCTGGCTCATGGGGATCGTGGGCATCGTCTGGACACTGGACTGCTTCATCGCCCTGTACCTGTCTTTCCCCAACGTGCGCAGCTGGCGCAAGTCGTTTGCTTTCCGCTGGCGCGACGGCGCACACAAGCTCAATTTCGACCTGCACCGCTCGGGCGGGGTGTGGGTCTGGGCCCTGTTGCTGATCCTCGCGGTGACGTCGATCTCGATGAACCTCGAGCGCCAGGTCATGCGGCCTATCCTCCAGACCGTATCCACGCTGAGTGCCGGCCCGTTCGACACCCGCACCCCGCTGGCGCCCGAGAAGGTCGCCGAGCCGCGGGTGAGTCGCGAACAGGTGGTGCGGCTGGCTGCCGACGAAGCCCGGCGGCGAGGCCTGCCTGGGCCGGTGGGCGGGGTATTCTATTCGTCCATGTTCGGGGTCTATGGCGTGGGCCTGTTCGAGCCCGGCAATGACCACGGCGACGGCGGCCTGGGCAATGCCTGGCTGTACTTCGACGCCGCCACCGGTGCGCCCCAGGGCGGCCGGATACCGGGCACCGGCAGCGCCGGCGATATCTTCCTGCAGGCGCAGTTCCCGTTGCATTCCGGGCGCATCCTGGGCCTGCCCGGTCGCATCATGATCTCGATCATGGGCGCGCTGGTGGCGATGCTGTCGGTGACCGGGGTCATCATCTGGGTCCGCAAGCGCCGCGCCCGCCTGCAACAACGGCAGCGCCTGGCCGGCAGCGCGGCCGGGGTCTCGCCGGAAGGTTTTGCCGGACGCTAGGCGCCATCCTGCAGCGCCTGCTGCAACAGTTGCAGCATCCTCGGGCGCTCGGCCTGGCTGGCGCTGAGCAATACGACCTGGCGCCGGTAGCGTCCCGGGTCGGGCGCATCGATGGCATGCATGCGGCAGCCACTGGCCAGCTTGTCGATGCCGCCCCAGCGTGGCACCAGGCTTACGCCTACGCCGTCGGCGACCAGCATGGCGATGGTCTCCAGCGCGTCCAGGTCGCACAGCACCGCCGGCTGCAGCCCGTGGTCGTCCAGATAAAGCTGCGCCGGGCGTGCGCCCCAGGCGTGCGGATCGTACCGGATATAGGGGTGATGGCGCAGCAGCGCGGCCACATTGCCGCGCCAGCCGCGCGGCGCCAGCAGCACCAGTTCTTCCTGGCGTAGCGGCTGCGCCTGCCAGGCACGCGGCAACGCGAACGGTGGTGCCACCAGGATCGCCGCATCCAGCTCGGCGGCCAGCAACGCCTGGTACAGCGAACGCGAGGTGCCGGGCACGATGGCCGGGCGCAGTTGCGGCGCATCGCGGGTCAGTTGCCGCAAGGCCCCCGGTAGCAAACCGGTCAGCGCCGTGGAAATGGCGCCGATGCGCAGGGTGCCGGTCAAGCCCCGGGCGTCGGCGTCGCCGGCCAGCAGCGCCACTTCGCGCACGATGCCGCGGGCGCGCGGCAGCAGCGCGGTGCAGGCCTCGGTGGCGCGTGCCGCGTGGCCGGCGCGCGACAGCAGCTCAACCCCCAGTTCCCGTTCCAGCGCCTGCACGCGCTGGCTCACCGCCGCCGCCGTCAGTCCTTCATTGCGGGCGGCGTCGGCGATGGAGCCACATTCGACGACTGCGATCAAGCTCTTCAGGTAACGGCTATCCATAAATAATTCTTTTGAATGGATTAAAAATTACATGCTATCTCTTTTGGTCTGGCGCCGCTATGCTAGCGCCTGTCGTGGCCAATCCCTATCCAATCCCGTATTGAGGTTTTCATGAAATCGATCTTCCACCTTGCCTATCATGTGCGCGATCTTGACGTTGCGCGCCGTTTCTACTGCGACCTGCTGCAGTGCGAAGAGGGCCGCAGTACCGATACCTGGGTCGACATCGACTTCTTCGGGCACCAGCTGTCGCTGCACCTGGGGCAACCGTTTGCCGTGACCAATACCGGTCGGGTGGGCGAGCACATGGTACCGATGCCGCACCTGGGCATCATCCTGGCGATGGCCGACTGGCGCGCGCTGGCTGATCGGCTCAGCGCCAGCGGCGAGGTCGAGTTCGTGCTGGCGCCGCAGATCCGCTTTGCCGGCGAGCCGGGCGAACAGGCGACCATGTTCTTCCTCGACCCGTTTGGCAACCCGATCGAGGTCAAGGGTTTCGAGAGCCTGGAGCAGGTGTACGCCAAATGAGCCAGGCCGCGCCGATTGTCTTCGTCAGCCGCGAAGACGCCAGCCATGCGGCCGATTGGGTCCAGGCGTTGCAGCAGGCCATGCCCGGCGAGCGCATCGTGCCTTTCGACCAGCTCGATGAAGCTGCGCGCCAGCAGTGCCAGATCGCCGTCGTCGCCAATCCGGATCCGCAGCGGCTGCGCGCCTTGCCGCGATTGCGTTGGGTGCATAGCGTCTGGGCCGGGGTCGAGCGGCTGGCGCCGGAGTTGCGCGACAGCGGGCTCAAGCTCACGCGCCTGGTCGACCCGCGCCTGTCGAGCACCATGGCCGAGGCGGTGCTGGCCTGGACCCTGTACCTGCACCGCGACATGCCCCTGTATGCGCAGCGCCAGCGCTTTCGGGTGTGGCAGGCCGAACAGTATGTGCTGCCCGAGCAGCGCACCGTCGGCATCCTCGGACTGGGCACGCTGGGCGAGGCCGCCGCCCGCGCCTTGCTGGCGGCCCGTTTCAAGGTATGCGGCTGGAGTCGCACGGCACGTTCGATCGACGGTGTGCAGACCTATGACGGGCAACAGGGGCTGGCCGAGATGCTGGGCCAGACCGACATCCTGGTGTGCCTGCTGCCGCTGACCGCCGACACCCGAGGCCTGCTCGACGCCGCGCGCCTGGCGTTACTGCCGCCGCAGGCGCAACTGATCAATTTTGCGCGTGGCCCGATCATCGACGACGCGGCCCTGTGCGATGCGCTCGACAGCGCCCGGCTGCGCCACGCGGTGCTGGACGTATTTGCCACCGAACCGTTGCCGCCCGACCAGTGGCAGTGGACCCACCCCAGCGTGACGGTGCTGCCCCATTGCTCGGCGCCGACCAACCGCGAGACGGCGTCGGCCATCGTGGCTTCGAATGTGCGGCGCTTCCGCGAGACGGGCGAGATCGCGGCCAATGTCGATCTCGAGCGCGGTTATTGACGGCGCTGGCTGAGCCGGTAATCCTTGCCACGCTAGAGGGCCGGCGTCAGCTCCTGCCGGCTCATCTCGGCGGGCGAAGGTCCGAGTCGCGACCGATGGCGTCTGGCGACCACCGGTTGGCGCGATCCAGCGGTTCGCGCATGGCGAGATCGTCGCGCGACGTGTCTTCATGCCAAGGCGATGTTTACGCCGCTTATATAGCGATCACACCAAATGAAATCCGGTTTTTAGACCGAAGTATTTAGATTGGCGTTTCCGTCACTACCGGCTTGCGCGTGCAAGTCACGACTCCATGAGACCGATCGCCATTCTGCAGCACGAAATCACGCAAGGGCCAGGTGTATTGCTGGATCACCTGGATAACAACCATCTTCCCTACCGACGCATTTCCCCCGCTTCCGATGGCGTCGCTCCGGTCGACGCGAGCCAGTTCAGCGGTATCGTCGTATTGGGCAGCGATCACTGCGTCAACGAACCCTTGCCGTGGATCAGCGATGAACTGGCATTGCTGCAGGATGCCATCCGGCGTGACGTGCCGGTGCTCGGGCATTGTTTCGGCGCCCAGATGCTGGCGCGTGCCATGGGCGCCAAGGTCAGCCGCAACAGTTGTCCCAACATCGGCTGGAGCCCGATATGGGTCACGCCGCCGGCACAGCACCGCATGGGCTTGCCCAGGCAAGTGAGCATGTTCAACTGGCACTACGACACGTTTGAAATCCCGCCCGGTGCCACCCGCACGATGTACGGCAGTCACTGCCTCAACAAAGGTTTCCTGCGCGGACGTCATTGGGCGTTCCAAGGGCACCTCGAAGTGACCGAGGCCAGCGTCAGGGACTGGTGTGCGGCCGGCCGCGCCGAACTGCGTCGCGCCCATGGGCCGGCGGCGCAGAGCGAAACGCAGATCCTGAAGCAATTGCACGATCGAATCGCCGCACTGCACCTGGTCGCGGAGCAGACCTACCACGCCTGGACCCGCCAGCTGGACCGTCCGACCCTGGTCGGCCTGGGCTCGCGCTGCTCGACTGCTGCTGCCTAGCCGATGGAGCAGGGTGAGCTCACGCGGGCCGACGGCCTGCCGGTTGCTCGATGTCGATTCCACGCGGCCTGGTTGGCGGATGTCCGGCCCAATGAAAAAGGGGCGCCCGTATCGACAGGCGCCCCCATGAACCGGCGTTGATCGACAATCAGTCGGGCATGACCGGCTTGACCTTGGCCGCGGCCTGCTTGGCGCGGATACGGGCCGATTCGACGCTGTCGGCGGCCGCCAGCGCCACGCCCATGCGGCGACGCTGGAATGATTCGGGCTTGCCGAACAGGCGGATGTCGGCGCCGGGGATGCGCAGTGCTTCGGCCACGCCGTCGAAGGCGATCGCACGGGCGTCGTGCTGGCCGTAGATCACCGCCGAGGCACCGGGCGATCGCAACGCGGTATTGACCGGCAGGCCCAGGATCGCCTTGGCGTGCAATTCGAATTCGCTTTGCACCTGGCTGACCATGGTGACCATGCCGGTATCGTGCGGACGCGGACTGACTTCCGAGAACCAGACCATGTCACCCTTGACGAACAACTCGACCCCGAACAGCCCCAGGCCGCCCAGGTTCTCGGTCACCTTGCGGGCGATCTCGCGAGCCCGCTCCAGCGCGGTCGAGGGCATCGGGTGTGGCTGCCACGATTCGACATAGTCGCCCTTGACCTGGACGTGGCCGATCGGATCGCAGAAGCTGGTGATGGTATCGCCGTTCTCGTTGAGCGAGCGCACCGTCAGCAGCGTGATCTCGTAGTCGAAATCGATGAAGCCCTCGACGATGACGCGCCCGGCATCGACCCGCCCGCCGGCGGCGGCATGGTTCCAGGCCGATTCGATCTCGTCCGGACCGTCGATCTTGGATTGACCCTTGCCCGACGACGACATGACCGGCTTGATCACGCAGGGAAAGCCGATCTGCTGGATCGCCGCGCGCAACTCGTCGAGGCTGTCGGCGAAGCGATAGGGCGAGGTCGCCAGGCTCAGGGTTTCACCGGCGAGGCGACGGATGCCTTCACGGTTCATGGTCAGCCAGGCCGCGCGCGCGGTCGGGATCACGTTGGCCTGGCCGGCCTGTTCCAGCTGCACCAGGGTCTCGGTGGCGATGGCCTCGATCTCAGGCACGATCAGGTCCGGCTGCTCCTTGGCGATCAGCTCGGCCAGGGCGGCGCCATCGGTCATGTTGATCACATGGGAGCGATGCGCCACCTGGTGACCAGGGGCGTTTTCGTAGCGGTCCACGGCAATGACTTCGACGCCCAGACGCTGCAACGCGATGATGACTTCCTTGCCCAGCTCGCCCGAACCGAGCAGCATGACCTTGGTGGCGGAGGGAGAAAGGGGAGTGCCGAGTCGGATAGCTTTTTTCATAACGTCGAGGGGGAGAAGCGCCGCGTCATGCGGTGCGTTGAATCGATAATCGCGGGACGATACCAAATCTTGCCTGGTTTGGACAGCAGCCATTCTCGCCTGCTGCGCCTGTCATTGCCATGCCACGGGGACGCGGGTGTGCGGGCCATTGCCTCATTGCAATTTAATCGGCTTGCACGGCGCCGATCAGTTGCCAACGGTGTCGAACACCGGGTAAGTGGAGCTAACTCGGCAACCCTCGATATTATCCTTGAGGCAATGATGCCGATGCGGCATGGCCGTCACTTTTTTTACCGGCGCAAGCGCGGACCATGGCTGGTCAATAACGGGCCTGCAGCGTCAGCCGCCATTGGCGCGGGTCGCCCACCCAGCCCTGGCTATGAAAGCCGACCTGGTCGTAATAGCGGCGATCGAGCAGGTTATCGACATGCAGCGCCAGCGATACGCCGCGTCCGAGCTGGTAGCGGGCCATCACGTCGAGCAGCATCACGCTGGCCTGGCTGACCCAGGCGACCCCACCCGGTTGGTGGGTGGTGCTGCCGATGCCGTTGCGCCATTCGCCGCCGCCGCCCAGTGTCAGGCGGGGCGAGTACCGGTAGGTGCCAAACAGCTTGAACTGGGTCGAGGGAAAGGTGCTGTCGAGTCGCTGGCCGTCGGCGCTGCGCTTGATGAAGCGGGTGAAGCTGGCGCCCAAATCCCAGCCGGCCTGCACCTGGCCGGCCAGCTCGAGTTCGATGCCGCGCACCCGCACGCCCCGCGCGGCGCGCCAGGCCTGCTGCTGCGGCCGTCCGCGCACATGGGCGCCGGCTATCTTGACGGCCAGGTTGCGTTGGCTGGTATCGAATATCGCCGCCGACCCGTTGAGCGCGCCTTCGCGCCAGGCGGCCTTGATACCGGCCTCGACGCTGCGGCCCTCGACCGGGGCCAGCAGGCTGCCGTCGGTGGACTGCGCATATTGCGCCCGGAAGATGCTGGTGTAGCTGCCATACAGCGCGTAGGTAGGATCGAAATCATGCACCGCGCCGAGATAGGGAATCAGCTGGTGGCGGTGCCGATGGTGTTGGCGGGTGCCGAAGGCGTCGCGCTCGATCTCGATATTGGCCAGGCGCGCACCCAGGATAAGGTGCAATGGCGGCGCCAGCGAAAAGCGCCCGGCCGCATAGGCGCCGCTTTGCACCACGCGCCGATGGTCGGCCGGTTCGGTCTGCTCCAGCCACCGAGGCTCGCCGATGGGGGCGCTGCGCCAGTCGAAGAAGCTGCCGATGTCGGGCAGCGGCGCCTGCTCGCGATGACGGTCGATGCGGCTGTGGTCCACCAGCCTGGACCAGCCCAGCATCGCCTGGTGCCGACGCCCCAGCAGCGAGAACGGCCCCGTCAGCGACCACTGGGCCTGGCGCCGCTGGCGCGTGCCGTCGTAGTTGCGCCAGACCTGCGACATGCCTTGGCCGCTGTCGCGGTCCGGAAACTCGCCCCGGAACAGATTGCGCATATGGTAGTGGCCGCCATTGAGATCGACCGCAAGCTGCAATTGCCAGTCGTTGTCGAAGCGATGCCGCAGCTTGCCCAGCACGGTGGTCGTACGCGTCTGCATACGCGCCCAGCGGGTGTTGTTGGACGCCGAGCGATCGAACGCGGTGCGGCTGCCATCGCGATAGAACAGCGGCACGCCGCTGCCAAAACCGCGCGCGGCGTCCTGCTGGTATTCGAGCGCGACGCTGAGCTCGGTGCGCGGGGTCGCCTCCAGCGCCACCACGCCATAGAAGGTCTCTGCGCGCTGGCCCTGCCAGCTGACATGACTGCCGCGATCGGTGTGCTCGGCGACCAGGCGCATGCGCAGCCCCTGCGGGCCGAGCTGCGGCAGCGACACATCGGCATTGGCGCGGCGCTCGCCCCAGCTGCCCAGGCCCACCAGGCCGGCGGCGGCCAGCCTGCCCGACGGTTGCTTGCGGATGAAGTTGATCGCCGCCGACGGCTCGCCATTGCCGGTCATCAGGCCGGTGGCGCCCCGCACCACTTCAACCCGTTCATAGAGCGCCGAACTCATGTTGGTGGCACCGTAGTTCCAGTACGGTAGCAGCGGCGAACTCATGCCGTCGAATTGGAAATTGTCGATCCTGAAGCCGCGCGCCGACAATTGGTAGCGGTTGCTGTCGCTGCGTACCGCGGCCATGCCGGGTGCGGCCAGCACGGCATCGAGTGCGGTGGGCAGGTTGGCGTCCTCGATCTGCTGGCGGGTCACCACGCTGACCGATTGCGGCGTCTGGACTGGCGCCAGCGGCAACCCGGTGGCCGTGCCCATGGCCTCGACGGTGTAGCCCAGCTGCGCCGGCCCGGTGTGCGGCGCCGAGACGGTGACCTCCGGCAGTCCATCGGCGGGCTGGCGTGCATCGCCGGCCAGCGCCGGCGCGCTGCAACACAGGGTCGCCGAGATCATGCCGCCGACCGAGAGCCGGCGGGCGCACCGGTGGCAGGCGCCGGCCGAACGCAGCGCCGCCGGGCGCGTGCGCGATGACCTGCAGGTGCGTGGCCGGCGCGACGTGCGCAGGGAGGGCGAACGGGGCTGAAGAGAGGTGAACATGGGATTTTCCGTCGACTGTTGATCTAATGATAATTATTCTCGACATTGCATCGCGCCACGTATGCAGGACGCGGCAATACCTATGCGCGGCGCCGATTAGCAATGCAATCAGGCACCGCGGCCTGCATATCGATGGCTGGCACCCCATGCCAGCATGCTCAGTGCGGCAGCGGCCAGCAGTGCCGCACCGAGCCAGGCGGGCGAGGCGGCCAGGCGGGGCGCCAGCCAGCCGCTGGCCAGGGCGAACATCAGCAGCTGCATCACCCCCGACAGCGACGCGGCACTGCCGCACAGGCCTGGTACGCAGGCCAGCAGCCGCAAGGTCAGTGGTGGGGTCGCCATGGCCAGGCCGCCGATATAGGTGCCCAGCGCCAGGATCATGGCCAGCGGTGCGTCCGGCGGGCCCAGGACCAATGCCGCCCCCGCGCAGCCCATGCAGCCATAGGCCGTGCCCAGTGCCAGTCGCGGACCCAGGCGCAGGGCCAGTGCCGCGCCGACCATGGCGCCGGCCACCAGGGGCAGGAACAGATAAGCGAAGTCGGTCGGCTGCCAGCCCAGTACCTGCACCACCAGCATCGGCGCGCCGCCGATGATCAGGCCCTGGCCCGCCACCGGCAGTGCGCCCGCCAGGCCCAGGGCGAGCACCTGCGGCCGTGCCGCCAGGCCCGCGTAGTCATGCAGCAGCTGGCGCAGCCGGAACGGCCGGCGCGCCGTGTGCGGCAAGGTCTCGCGCAGTTGGCGCAGGCACAGGACCCAGGCCAGCGCAGCCAGGCCTGCCAGTGCGGCAAAGTTGGCACGCCAGCCAAGCGACGCGGTCAGGTAGCCGCCCACGATGGGTGCCACCGCCGAGGCCAGGTTCAGGATCAATATCAGGATCGACATGGCGCGCTGGGCGCCGTCCTGCCGGCCGCCATCCCGGCCGTCACCCCGGCAATCCTGGAGCATGGCCGGCGCCACCACGCTGCAGGCGCCGGCCGCGGCGCCCTGCAGCACGCGCCCCAGCAACAGCAGGTCGAAGCAGGGCGCGACGACGCACAGCAGCGACGCGGCCAGGTAGATGCCCAGTGCGACCAGGACCACCGGTTTGCGGCCGCAACTGTCGGCCAGGCCGCCATGCAGCGGCAGCATGCACGCATAGGCCAGCATATACAGGCCCAGCGTGCGGTGCACGGCGCCGGGCGGCAGCGCGAAGTCGGCCGCGATGGCGCCGAAGGCGGGCAGGTAGATGTCGACCGATGCCGGGGCGATGCTGCACAGCAGCCCCAGTAATGCGAGCTGGCGGGCGGCGATCAAGGCGGCGCCAGGCGGCTGGGGCAGATGCCGTAGCGCTCGCGAAAGGCGGTCGAGAAATTGGTGGCGTGACGATAGCCGACGTAGTGCGCCGCCTGTTGCACGCTCCAGCCTTGTGCCAGCTGCTCGCGCGCCACTTCCAGCCGGCGCTGGCGCAGCCAGTGGAATACCGAGCACTGGTATGCCGCCTGGAACTTGGCGCGCAGTGTGCTGGGACTCATGCAGGCCAGGCGTGCCAGTTCGTGCAGCGAATGGTCCTCGCCCGGGCAGGCGTGCAGTTTCTGGCGCACCCGCTCCAGCATCTGGCGGTCGCGCGGCGACAGCGGCGAATGCTTCTGGGGCGGGACGTCGATACTGCAATGCAGCCCGTGCGACAGCAATTGCAGGCCGATGCCTTCGCGCAGCAACTGCTTGAGCGTGCCGCTCCACATGCAATCGAACAGGTGTTCGAAGGCTACCGCCAGGTGCGGCTGCAGCGGCCATGGCCGCAGGCGCTGGCCGTGGTTGCACAGCGCCTTGGCCAGCAGCTCGCTGCTGTGGTCTTCACCAATGTCGGTCGCCTCCAGCACCGTCAGGCGCAGGCTGCGCACCTGCTGCCCGGCGGCGTGGCTGGCCACCAGCGGCCGGGCGTCGCCGCCGCTGGCGCTGACCCCTCCCTGTGCGCACAGGTCCATGGCCGAATCGTGCTGCAGGTGAAGCCTGCCCTGCAGCAGCGCAATGACCGAAAAATGCGCCTGCTGGCGCCACACCGACTGGTAAGGAAAGTCGACCACCAGGTCGGAGGCGGCCAGCCACAGGCCGGGGCGCAGTTCGTGGCGATCCACGCGACCGCGGGCCAGCTGGACCCCGTCCGTGGCGGCCGCGTCGTGCTCGCTCGCGCCCAGTCGGTACAACATGCCATTGGGGCGATCCAGCCGATTGAACTCGGCCAGCGTGAATGAATGGGAAGACGGCTGTGCAGCCAAGGCAAACCTCCTGCCAGGTGATGGGATGTTTTGCCGGATGGGATAACCCGGCGTTGTAATCGATATCGGCCCGTCTGTGCACAGGCCGTGAAAGCTCGCGGCCATTGCGGCTGGTTGCTCGAATTAATTGCCAGCCGGTGCTCGATGGCTTTCGATATCGCAGGCCCGTTACGGCCCGTTGGGCTCCAGCCACCCGGGTCGGTAGCGGGCAATCGGATTGACCAGGTCGGGCGCCAGGCGAAAACTGCCGACCGGGTCCGCCAGGTCGACCATCTGCAGGTTGTTGGCCAATTGCAGGCGGTTCAGGCAGGAATGCAGCATGCCCGGCGCGAACAGGTCGAACTGCCGGTACTTGGCCAACTGATGCGGATGGGTGCGTTGATAGTTGGCGATGCAGTCGGCCACGACGCGCCAGAAGTCGTCTTCGTCCAGGTCGAGGTGCTGCGCCAGCAATGGGCTCAGGTGGCGCAGGAAGCCATCGAACACATCGACGAAGATGCTCAGCAGGCGAAACCGGTCCGGCACCTCGGCCCGCAGGCGGCTGGCGGCCTCGGGCAGGACCGCCTGGGGATCGAGGATGGCCGACTCCTCGGCGATATCCTTCATGAACACGCGCACCGGCACGTGCTGCTCGAGCACCAGGATCAGGTTTTCGCCATGCGGCATGAACACCAGGTCATGCCGGTAAAGGCAATGTACCAGCGGCGCCAGGTACGCCTCCAGGTAGCGCCGCAGCCAGGTTGCCGGGTCCAGCCCCGAGGCCCGCACCAGCTCGGCCACCAGCGCATCGCCATCGGCGTCGACGTGCAGGAGCGCGGCCATGGTCATGAGGCGCTCGCCGGGGCCGATCAGTTGCTGCGGGTTGTCGCGCCACAGCGCCGAGAACATTTTCTTGTACGGCGAATCGGTGCTGATGGCGTCTTCGTAGTAGCGATGCCGGAAGCCCAGCGACGCCACCTCGCGCAAGATGCCGAAGCCCTTGCCGCGCAGGTAGCGATCGCCCTGCAGCAGGCCGTGGATATGGGCGTTGATGGCGGGCGTGCCGGCCATGTAGTACGGCGACAGGCCGCGCATGAAACCCATGTTGAGGATCGACAGCGAGGTCTTGACATAGCGCCGGCCGGGGCTGTCGAGGTTGAACAGGGTGCGGATCGACTGCTGCGCCTGGTAGCGGTCCGGCCCGTAGCCCAGGCAGACCATGCGCTGGTCGGCCAGGTAAGGGGCGAACACCAGCGCCAGCTTGTTGAACCATTGCCACGGATGGGCCGGCATCAGGTAGTAGTGCCCCGGCGCGCACCCTTGGCGCTCCAGGGCAGCATGGAAATGCTCCAGCAGCGGCTGGCCCAGTTCGTCGCGCATCAGCGACTGGTGGTCGAGCCCCGGCACGCAGGCGAAATGGGCCTGGTCGCGATGCACCGCCAGCCACACCAGGCGCAGCGGGTTGCACGCCTCGGGCGCGTAGGCGTGGTAGTCGTGGGCGTCGAAGCCCAGGCGGCCATTGTTGGCCACGAACCCGGGATGCCCTTCGGTCATGGCCGCTTCGATGTCCTGGAACCCGGCATGGGCCAGTTGTGAACTGGGCAGTCGGCAATGCTTGAGTTTGTAGGCCGCGCTGTGCAAGGTGCTGGTGATCTCGTCGAGATAGACGGGCAGGCGCGCCGGGTCGATGCCGAGCGCGCCGCGCAGCGCGATGATCAACTGCAGCGCATCCAGCGGTGCCTGGCGTTGCTGGCGCAGACAGGTGATGGAGTCGGGCGCGATGCGCCAGTGGCGCAGCGCCATCGGGCGCGCATCGAAGTGGTATTCGAGCGCCTGCTCCAGGCTGATGCGGTAGCGCGTCATGCCGGGCGTGGCGCCGGCGCCGATCATCTCGGGCTCGATGATCCATTCGTGGGCATATTCGGCAAGGGCCTTGCGTACCAGCATGCGGTTGGCGTCGGCCCAAGCCTGTGGACTCAGGTGGCCGGCGATGGCGGCGGGATGGTCGTGGTGCGGTGTCATGTTGCAGGCTCCGTGGGTTGGCAGGTCATGAAATCGGCGCGTGTGCAGAAGGCCAGGATGGCGATCTTGTCGGGCAAGGCGATGCAGCCGGCATCGCGAAAGCCCATGCTACGGTTGAGCGCATGGATGCGCAGGTTGTCGACGTCGGGCTCGACCACCACCCGGCGTGCCGCGAGCCGGCCGAACATGAAGCCCAGCACGAAGCGGAACACGTCGCGCGTGAAATTGGGCACCCGGGTCACCGGCGCGGCCACGAACAGGTGCAGGCCCAGGTCGCCCGGCTCGACCCGGTAATGGGCGGCCAGGTCGTGGCAGGCCGGGTCATAGCATTCGATGACGAACGCCGCTCGCCCGTCGGCATGGCCAAGAAAGGCGCGGGCGTCGGGGCTGCGCTGCATGCGGGTGTAGTGCATGCGCACGCCGCGGCAGGACTTGTCCGGCATGGCCCAGAAACGCCCCCGTTCGCTGCTGAACCATCGCTGCAGCAACGCCGCGTCGCTTGCCGCCAGCACCGGGCGCAGCCGCAGGCCCGGCGGATGCGCCCGGTCGATGTCGATCCAGCCGCGCCCGCCCGGCCATCGCCACCCGCTGCCGCTCATGACGGTAGGGGCCCGAAGGTCTGCAAGGCGGTGCGTGGCTCGATGCGATAGTGCTCCACCCCGGTCAGCGCGCGCAGGATGCGCGCATTGCGATGGCAGCACAGGCCGAGGTCGGGATTGCCGATGCCATGGCTGTCGAGGCCGCCGTTCTGCACGAAGATCTCGCCACCGCTGCGGTCGATGGCATAGTCGCGCGTCATCCGGTAGCGGCCGTCGTCGCCCCAGTCGATCCGCGAGTGCAGCGGTGCCAGCAACTCCGGCGGCGGCGACCGGTAGCCGGTGGCAAACACCACGCCATCGGCCTCGAGCGAAAAGTCGCGCAGGCTGTCCAGATGGCGAAAGCGGAGCCGGAAGCAATCGGCGCCGGCGTCGTGGTGGCAGGCGCGCAATGCCGACGCCGATGCCAGCCGGTAGCGCTGCGGCGCGTCGTGCATGCGTTGGTCGAGCAGGTCGTAGATGGCGGCGATCAGATTGGCATTGATACCCTTGTAGAGGCTTGCCTGGCGACGCAGCAGGCGGCGCCGGCAGTGCGCCGGCAGGCTGAAGAAATGATCGGTGTAATCGGGTGACACCAGTTCCAGAGTCAGCTTGCTGTTTTCCATCTGGAAGAAACGCGGGGCGCGGGTGATCCAGGTCAGCTCGAAGGCATGGCTGGCGCTGGCGCGCAGCAGGTCGTAGTAGACCTCGGCGGCGCTCTGGCCACTGCCGATCACCACGATACGGCGGCGCCGCAGCAGCGCGGGTTTATGCTGCAGGTAGTCGGCCGAGTGCAGGTAGGGCGCAGCGTCCTGGTTGCAGCAGCGTGGCAGCCGCGGCACACTGCCCAGGCCCAGCACCAGCTTGCGGGCATGCAGCTTGAAGCCGCGCCCGGCGACCTGGTCGCGTCCGCTCACGCGATAGGCACCCAGCGTGTCGTCATAGCCGAGCAGGGTGGCCTGGTACCCCATGCGCACATTCTGCAGTCGCCCAACCACCCATTGGCAGTATCGGTTGTATTCGGTGCGCCGCAGATACCACTGCTCGCGCATGTAGCACGAATACAGCCGGCTGGTCTGCTTGCAGTAGTTGAGGAAGCTGAATTCGCTGCGCGGGTCTGCCAGCGTGACCAGGTCGGCCAGGAACGGATTTTGCAACGTGGCGTCGTCGAGCAACAGGCCGGGATGCCAGTTGAATTCGCGCCTGGCCTCGAGAAACACGGCATCGACCCCGGATAGCGGCGCGCTCAGCGCGGCCAGGCTCAGGTTGAACGGGCCCAGCCCGATGGCGATGAAGTCATGTATGTCGGCGTGCATGCAAATGATCCTGGCGGGCCTGCCAGGCATGGCCGAAGATGGCGTTACCTGGCAAGGCGTGGGCAATGGGAGCTGGCGCGGGGCCGGCTCGGCAGGAATCACTTTAGGGGTATCGGGTCACGCCGGTGGCAGGCGGGCGCCTGGACCGACAGCGGCCATACGCGGATCGGCGCAGGGCATAGATGGGCACCCGCCACGCGCGTGGCGGGCAAGCGATCAGGGGGCGATTTCCAGCGCCAGCATCAGGCCCGACAGCGACTTGCCGTGGGCGTCGAGCGCCAGCGAACGGGTCACGCCGCCGCCCAGTGCGCGCTGCATGACGAAGTTCAGGGCGCCCAGCTGGGGCAGCTCGTGGCGCGTGACTTCACCGTGCACGATACCGGCGAAATGCTGGCGTACGCGTTCCGGCGTCAGGGCCGCCAGCAGCAGGGCATAGTCGCGGCGATCGTAGGCGATGACCGAGATGTTGGAAATGTCCCCCTTGTCACCGGCCCGGGAATGGGCGATTTGGCGCAGCAGCATGTCAGAGTTCCTCAAAATGGATGGCGGTGCGCACCAGCTCGCGCGGCACCAGGGTGGACAGCACCGCGATCACCTCGCGCGCTGATTTGGTGGCGCCGCCGCCGCCGGCCGGGCCATTGGTGTAGAGCGTCTCGACCTCGTTGCCGATGCGTACCGCCTCGGCCATGCTGTCCGTGCGTGCGGTCACGCGTAGCCGCACTTCGAAGGGAACCTGCACCGCCACTGCCTCGGGGCCGCCGATGGCATTGATGCCGATCAGGTCGAAACGCAATTCGCTGGTGGCCACGCCAGTCAGGTGCAGCCGTTCGCGCACGATCTGCTGCGCCAGCTGTGCCCGTTCCAGTGCGCCCGGGCCGGCATACGAGATCTGGCCTTCGCCCACGAAGCTGTCGCGGTAGCCCAGCGTGGTCTTGAGCGTAGCCGTGCGCGGCTGGCCACGCCCACCGCGCACGGCGACCCGGTCCGGGCCGATCTCGCTGATGCTGACCTGTGAAAAGTCGGCCACCACATCGGGCGTGAAATAGCGTGCGGGATCGTGGATTTCGTAGAGCAGCTGCTCGGTGCAAGTACGTGTCGTGACCTGGCCGCCCGAACCGGCCACCTTGGTGATCACGGCGCTGCCGTCGGCGGCGATTTCGCCGATCGGAAAACCTAGTCGCGCCAGGCCGGCCACGTCCTTGCAGCCGGGATCGGCAAAGTAGCCGCCCGTGATCTGCCCGGCGCACTCCAGCAGGTGGCCCACCAGCGTGCCCTGGCCCAGCCGGTCCCAGTCGTCCAGGCGCCATCCGAATTCGTGCACTAGGGGCGCCAGTACCAGCGCCGGGTCGGCCACACGACCGGTGACCACCACATCGGCGCCGGCCTGCAGGGCCTCGATGATGGGGGCAATGCCGAGATAGGCGTTGGCGGAGATAAGCCGCTCGCCCAGCGAAGCGACCGGCTGTCCGGTGTCGTCGATATCGAACCGGCCCGCCTGCAGCACCGGCAGCACGTCGTCACCGGTGACCGCGGCGACCTTCAGCCTTGCCAGTCCCAGTTCGCCAGCGATGGCACGGATAAGTGCGGCGGCGGCCAGCGGGTTGGCCGCACCCATATTGGTAACGATACGCACGCCGCGCTCGGCGCAGGCCTTGAGCACCATGCGCATGCGCTGCTCCAGCAGCGGATCGTACCCTTTGCCGGAGTCGGCCAGGCGCGCCTGTTGGCCGATGGCGATAGTGCGCTCGGCCAGGCATTCGAAGATCAGGTAGTCGAGCTGGCCGTGCTCGGCCAGTTCTAGGGCCGGTTCGATACGGTCGCCGGAGTAACCGGCACCGGCGCCGATGCGTATCGTGCGGCGGTCTTGGTCGGGGGCTTGGTTCATGAATCTATCCAGTCAGGGTCGGTTACAGGGCGCGCTCAAAACAGCGGGAACAGTCCCAGCAGGACGCAGGCCAGCGTCATCACCAGCGAGGCGCCGAACAGGAACGGGATGGTGTATTTCTGGTGGTCGGCCAGTTCGATGCCGGCCAGGCCACACACCAGGAAGGTGGCCGGGGTCAGCGGGCTGACCGGGAAGCCGGTGGTCATCTGCCCCAGCAGCGCCGCTTGTGCCACCTGGATGGTCGGTACCCCCAGTATGTGGCTGACCTCGGCAATCACCGGCAGCACGCCGAAATAGAACGAATCGGGATCGAACAGCAGCGACAAGGGCATCGACAGCACGCCCAGCACGACCGGGATGTGGCCCGCCATCTCGGGCGGCACGAAGCCCACGGCGGTCTTGGCCATCGCCGAGAGCATGCCGGACTTGGTCATGATGCCGGTAAAGACGCCGGCGGCAAACAGGATGCTGGCCATCAGGAGCGCCGCCTTGGCATGGGCGTCGATACGCTCGCGCTGCATGTCGACGTCGCGATAGTTGATCATCAGGGCTGCCACCACGCCGATCATAAACATCACCACCGGGTCGACCCGCCCGCTGATCATTACGCCCAGCACGAACACTGTGAGCAGGATGTTGATCCAGAAATTGTGCGGACGGCGGATCTTCAACTGCGCCTCGCTCAACTCGTGCTGCTGCACGAAGTCGAGCTTGGACCCACCGCCCATGCCGAGCCGGCGTTCTTCCTTCAGTCCCAGCAGCCAGGACGCAATGAACACGAAGGCCAGGCCCACCAGTTGCACCGGGATCAGCGGCGTGAAGATGTCCGAGACCGGGATATGCAGCGCCGCCGAGGCGCGGATCATCGGCCCGGTCCAGGGCAGGAAGTTGACGCCGGCCGCCATCGAGGCCACGCACGCCAGGATGCGCCGGTCGATGCCGAGCCGGTTGTACAGCGGCAGCATGGCCGGGATGGTGATCAAGAAGGTGACCGCCCCCGAGCCATCCAGGTGGATCAGCAGCGCCAGCAGGGCGGTGCCGGGCACGATCCGGGTCGGCCGGCTGCCGACCGTCTTGAGGATGCGGGTGATGATCGGATCGAGCATGCCGGCATCGGTGACGATGCCGAAGAACAGGATGGCAAAGACGAACATGCCCGCCACCGGCGCAATCGCGGTCACGCCGGAGACGATGAATTTCGAGGTCTGCAAGCCGAAGCCGCCCACCAGCGCGGCGACGATGGGGATAGCGATCAGCGCCACCAGCGGCGACATCTTCTTGGTGAGGATGGCCGTGAACAACAATACGATCGTGGCAAAGCCAAGCAGGGCAAGCATGTGGGTCTCCAGGTTCCGGTTCGATTTCTTATTGGTCTTGCGCGCCGGCTTTATTTTGGTTGGTCGTTTCGCGGCGCGACAGGCAACGCAAGCAGGGCGAGTGTAGGTTTGGGGTAATTTTGTTGTAAAGTTTATTTTTTCGATTGATTGATCTGTTTTTCAGATTAATACACCCATGCAAGCCAATATCTCCACACGCCTGTTGCAGGCCTTCCTGGCGCTGGCCGACTGCCGCCATTTCGGCCATGCGGCCCAGCGCTGCCATGTCTCGCAATCGGCCTTCAGCGTGATGATCCAGAAGCTGGAAGCGGCCGTCGGCGCCCGCCTGTTCGAGCGCGACACGCGCAACGTGACGCTCACTCCCGAGGGCAAGTTGTTCGTCGAGGTAGCGCGCCAGTTGATGCTCGACATTGAAGCCGCCTTCGCCGACATGAGCGACTACGTGGCGCGGCGCCGCGGGCGGGTGGCGGTCGCCGCCTTGCCCTCGCTGGCGGCCGGCTGGCTGCCGCCGGTGCTGGCGCAATACCGACAGCGCCATCCGGGCGTATCGGTCAGCCTGCACGATGCCATTTCGGACCAGTGCCTGGACCTGCTGCGCCAGGGCAAGGTCGACATCGCCCTTACCGCGCCCGGGCCCAATCTGATCGAATTCGATACCCGCGCGCTATGCAGCGACCCGTTCTACCTGGTGTGCCGGCGCGATCACAAGCTGGCGCGTCGGCGTCGCATCAAGGTCGAGGGCCTGGCCGGATGCGAATTGATCCATCTGGCGCGATCGACCAGCGTTCGCCAGCACCTCGAGGCAGCGCTGCCGCCGGGCAGCGTCATCAGCTCGGGATTGGAGGTCGAGCACCTGGCGACCGTGGCCGGCCTGATCCAGAGCGGGCTGGGGGTCTCGGTGGTGCCGGAGCTGACGTTGTTCCAGTTCCGCTTGCCCGAGCTGACGGCGATCCCGATGGATGTGCCCGGGCTGGTGCGTCCCTTGCTGATCGTCACCCCCAAGGAACGTAGCCTGTCGATTGCGGCGCATGGCTTGCTGGCGTTGATCGAGGACAAGGCGCTGGTGGTGTCAGGCCGTTGATGGCGAGGCCGCATGGCCCGGCGTTGTGCGCCCGCACAGCAGGGCGCCCGGGGCCGTTGCCAGCCGGTACGGTACTCGATAAGCTGGCCCGAAAAAAAAAGACCGGTCGGAATCAGGTTCCGACCGGTCCATCCTGGACTGCGGATTAAGCCAGGCTCAATGCTCGGCGTTGATATCGTTATGCACGGTTTCCTTGACGAACAGTACGCCGATGACAACGGTGACCAGGGCGATGATGATCGGGTACCACAGGCCGTAGTAGATGTCGCCCTGGTAGGCCACCAGCGCGAAGGAGGTGGTGGGCAGCAGGCCGCCGAACCAGCCGTTGCCGATATGGTAGGGCATCGACATCGAGGTGTAGCGGATGCGGGTCGGGAACATCTCGACCAGGGCCGCCGCGATCGGGCCGTAGACCATGGTCACGTAGATCACCAGGATGAACAGCAGCAACAGCACCATGGGCTTGTTGATCTGGTCCGGATCGGCCTTGCTGGGGTAGCCGGCGGCCTTGATGTCATCCATCAATTCCTTGGTGAAGGCCTTGTCCTTGCTGGCCGCGTCTTCCTTGGACAGGCCGGTGGCCTCGAACGAATTGATCACCTTGTCGCCGATCTTGACGGTCGCCACCGAGCCCGGCGCACCGACGGCGTTCTGGTAGTTCACCGATGCCGCTGCCAGCTTGGCCTTGGCCACGTCGCAGGACGAAGTGAACTTGGAAGTGCCGGTCGGGTTGAACTGGAACTTGCAGGTCTTGGGGTCGGCGGTGACGATCACCGGTGCCTTTTGCTGGGCCGCTTCCAGGGCCGGGTTGGCGTAGTGGGTCAGGGCGCTGAAGATCGGGAAGTAGGTCAGCGCCGCGATCAGGCAACCACCGAGGATGATGGGCTTGCGGCCGATACGGTCCGACAGCGAACCGAAGACCAGGAAGAAAGGCGTGGCCAGCAGCAGCGCGGCGGCAATCAGGATGTTGGCGGTGGGCCCGTCGACCTTGAGCGACTGGGTCAGGAAGAACAGTGCATAGAACTGGCCGGTGTACCACACCACGGCCTGCCCGGCGGCCAGGCCGAACAGCGCCAGCAGCACCAGCCTGAGGTTCTTCCAGCGGCCGAAGGCTTCGGTCAGCGGCGCCTTCGAGATCTTGCCTTCCGACTTCATCTTGATGAAGGCAGGAGACTCGTTCATCGACATGCGGATCCACACCGAAATCGCCAGCAGCAGGATCGACACCAGGAACGGGATGCGCCAGCCCCAGTCGGCAAAGGCAGCCTCGCCCACGGCCGTACGCACGCCCAGGATCACCAGCAGCGACAGGAACAGGCCCATCGTCGCGGTGGTCTGGATCCAGGCGGTGAAGGCGCCGCGGCGACCGTCCGGCGCGTGCTCGGCCACGTAGGTGGCGGCGCCACCGTACTCGCCACCCAGCGCCAGCCCTTGCAGGATGCGCAGGATGATCAGGATGATCGGTGCGGTGATGCCGATCGAATTGTAGTTGGGCAGGATGCCGACGATGAAGGTCGACGCGCCCATGATCAGGATGGTGACCAGGAAGGTGTATTTACGACCGACCAGGTCGCCCAGGCGGCCGAACACCAGCGCGCCGAAAGGACGCACGATGAAGCCGGCGGCGAACGCCAGCAGCGCGAAGATGAAGCCGGTGGTGGGATCGGTGCCGGCAAAGAACTGCTTGGCGATGATCGCCGCGAGCGAACCGTACAGGTAGAAGTCGTACCATTCGAACACGGTGCCTAGGGAAGAGGCAAAGATGACTTTGCGCTCCTCGGGTGTGATGCCGCGCGCAGTCTTGTTGACTGATGCTGTGGTCATGCTGGTCTCCTTGGTTTTAGTAATAGTCTGCTGGCATGGCCGAATGGGGCGTTATGCAAGAACGCGACGCATCCGCGCGGGCCATCCCCTGACCGACACAAGATGCGATATTTCTCGCATTGCGTGCGTAATGGCCCACTTGTCCACGCGCCGAGTGTGCGACCCAAAACTTACGCAGGACTTGCTTGAAACTTACAGAGGCTTACAGATCAGGCGACCCAAAATACGCCGCGCCGCAGCATGAAATGGCGGGTGGCAGGCAATTCGCGAGGGGTGATGTCGTTTTGCGGCGCAACCAATGGCTGGCGCCGGGGTTAGGCGCTATGGCAAGCAGTGTTATTCGAACGCGGCCAGGGCCGGGCGACGGCAAGCGCCTCACCCTGCCCGCCGCCTCGGCTGGCGGGCTCAGGCCGGTGCTGGTGCCGCCGGCGCCGGCAACGCCGCACCGTCGAGCAGGGCGCTGATCACCCGCTCGCCCGCGCGGCATGGCATCATGCGCCGGTGCAGTGCAGTACCGAAGCGCGGGAATCGCCACCCCGCCTTGCGGTCCAAGCAATCATGTTCAAGGCGGGGCAGTCGGCCCCAGGGAGAGCACCATGACTCGATCCGAACGATTCTCATACCAGCCCGGCGGCGCCATTTGCGGGCTCGCCGTGGCCGCACTGCTGGCCGCCTGCAGCCAGCCGCCCAGTACCCAGGAACAACGCGACGACCTGGCGCGCTCGGTCATCGAGCAAAAGAAGATCACCACGCCCGACGCTACCTCCACGGCCACCACCACCGATGGCTACAAGCAGGACCTGGCACGCCGCATCGCCCAGGTCAATTCGACCAGCGTCTATATCGAGCGGCCCCAGGCGCTGCTGCGGGCGGTGATCGTGATCAAGTACGTGGTCGACCGCGACGGCAACCTGGTCAAGAGCGAGATCCTGCGCAGCAACCGCGACCGCCATGCCGAGAGCAGCGCGCTGGGCAGTCTCAAGAACACGGCGCCGTTCCCCAAGCCGCCTGCGGCGCTGTTGCGGGACGGACGCATCGAGCTATCCGAAAGTTGGCTGTTCAATAACGACGGGCGCTTCCAGTTGCGCAGCGTGGCACTGGCCCAAATGGGCGAATGACGCCATTGGCATGTGTATAATGTCGCGCGTGCACGATAGGTGTGCGTTGTGCGTCTGGACCTGTTGTCGCCGTACCGTGACGAGGTGAACGTGAGTTCACCTTTTTTGTTGTTGCACGCGACGATGTTCCCGATGCGCGCCTTCATTGACCGAATCGTTTATTGATTGGCTATTCATGTTTGATTTCATTCGTACTCACCAGCGCCTGATGCAGTTCCTGCTGTTGCTGTTCATCTTCCCGTCGTTCGCATTCTTCGGGCTGGAAGGCTACAGTCGCCTGACCGATGGCGACAACGCCGTGGCCAAGGTGGCCGGCCAGACCATCACCAAGGAAGACTGGGATCAGGCCCACCGCCAGCAACTCGAGCGCATGCGTCAAGCCTATGGCAATCAGTTCGATTCGAAGCTGTTCGATACCCCGGCGGCGCGCCGCGCCATCCTCGAGAACCTGATTGCCCAGCGCGCCCTCGGCGCCGAGGTGGTCAAGGCCAAGCTGGCGGTGCCCGACAGCGCGATCCAGCAGAGCATCCTGCAGATTCCCGGCTTGACCAAGCCGGACGGCAGCTTCGATAGCGAGCAGTACCGCGTGCTGCTGGCGGCCCAGGGCTTGAACCAGAAGAGCTACGAAGCCGGCCTGCGTCGCGAGATGGCCTTGCAGCAGCTCAATGCCGCCATCCAGACCACCGCCTTCGCTCCCCGTTCGGTGGCGCAGAACCTGTCGGCGCTGAACGACCAGGAACGTACCGTGCAAGTGCTCAATTTCCGTCCCGAGGCCTATGCCGCCCAGGTCAAGGTCACCGACGACATGTTGAAGGCCTACTACGACAAGAACGCGCGCCGGTTCGAGGTTCCCGAACAGGCCAGCATCCAGTATGTGGTGCTGGACGCGGCGGCCGTGGCCGCCCAGTCGAGCGTGACCGACGCCGACATCGCGGCCTACTACGAGCAGAACAAGAAGCTGTACGCCACCGAGGAGGAGCGTCGCGCCAGCCATATCCTGATCACCGTCAAGAAGGATGCAGCGGCCGCCGACAAGGCTGCCGCCAAGGCCAAGGCCGAGGCCCTGGTGGCCCAGTTGCGCAAGAACCCGGCTGATTTCGCCAAGCTGGCCAAGGCCAATTCGCAGGATCCCGGTTCGGCCGAGAACGGTGGCGACCTGGGCTACTTCGGCCGCGGCGCCATGGTCAAGCCGTTCGAGGATGCCGCTTTTGCCCAGAAGCAGGGCGATATCAGCAATCCGGTCGAATCCGATTTCGGCTATCACATCATCCAGGTCACCGGCGTCAAGCCGGCTGCGGTGAAGTCGCTCGAGTCGGTCAAGGGCGAGATCGCCGGCGAGATCAAGAAGCAGATCGCCGCCAAGCGTTATACCGAGATGGCAGACCAGTTCAACAACCTGGTCTACGAACAGGGCGACAGCCTGCAACCGGTGGCCGACAAGCTGCAGTTGAAGATCCAGACCGCCAGCGTCACACGCGTGCCCAATCCGGCCGCGGGCGCTGCGCCTTATAACAATGGCAAGTTCCTGACGGCATTGTTTACCGATGACGTGATCAAGGCCAAGCACAATACCGAAGCGGTGCAGGCCGCGCCCAACACCCTGATCGCCGGCCGCATGGTGGACTACAAGCCGGTCTCCAAGCGTGCCTTCGAGGACGTCAAGGAACAGGTCCAGAAGGCCGTGCTGCTGGAGCAGGAGCAGATCCTGGCCACCAAGGCCGGCCAGGCCAAGCTGGCCGAGCTCAAGCAGAACGACAGCAGCGTCGGCTTTGGCGAACCCAAGGTGGTGTCGCGCGTCAAGAGCGAAGGCTGGACCGAGCAGGGCTTCAACGCCGTCATGAAGGTCGACGCCGCCAAGCTGCCTGCCTATACCGGTGTCGAGAGCCCCGGCTTCGGTTACCAGGTCTATCGCGTCTCCAAGGTCGAACAGCCCAAGGTGGTGGACCAGGCCCGTCGCAAGACCGAGCAGGAGCAGATCGCCAATGCCCTGTCACAACAGGAGACCCTGGCCTATCTGGCTTTCCTGCGCGAAAAGGCCAAGACCCAGTTGCTCAAGGGCGCCGATAGCGTCAGCGCCGATGATGCCGCCAAGTAATTCATTGCCGGCCGATGGACACGGCTGGCGTGGCAAGTCGGCACAAAGTCGACAATAATTTAACGGGCCGCTTTTCTAGCGGCCCGTTTTGTTTGATGATGTATGCAGCGCAGCATTGCCGTTGGGGAAAGGCCGTGCGCCGCGCCGCTTTCCATGCGGTGGGAATATCCCGGCGATCGAGGCGGCGCGCCCGTTTCATGTCATCCATACGGCAGCGCTTCGCGTTGCTGGGATGCCAGACCAGTATTGTTGTTATCGAATAACTTATTGACGTCCTTCACGTAGCCAATGCCTGCTCCCGTCCTGATCATCCAAACCGGCGATGCCAACCAGACCCTCAAAAGCAGCTACGGCGGCTATGCGCAACAGATCCAGTCGGCCGCGGGCCTGTGTGCCGACGATATCGAGGTAGTCACGGTGTGCGAGGGCCAGGTTTTGCGCGCGCCCCGTTCGTATCGGGCCGTCATCATCACGGGCTCGCCGGCGATGGTGACTGACCGCGAGGACTGGAGCGAGCGCACCGCCGAGTGGTTGCGCGAGGCGGCGCAGCAGCAGATGCCCATGTTCGGTATCTGCTATGGCCATCAACTGCTGACCCACGCCTTCGGTGGCGAAGTCGGCTATAACCCGTGCGGACGCGCGGCCGGCACGATGCACGTCGAGATGCTCGACTGCTGCCGCAAGGATCCGCTGCTGGCCGAGTTGCCGCCCAGCTTCCCGGCCCACATGCTGCATATGCAGTCGGTGCTGCGGCCCCAGGCCGACGCCACGGTGATGGCGCGCTCGCCGATGGACCCGCATCACATGCTCAAGCATGCCGACAATATCTATTCGACCCAGTTTCACCCCGAGTTCTCACCCGACTTCGTGCGCGCCCACCTGAACTACTACGCCGACGTCTACCGCGGCTGCGGCATCGATGCCCATGCGCTGTGCGACAAGGTGCGCGATACGCCGCAGTCGACCGGGCTGCTGCGCCGTTTCCTGGCACTGCACGCACGGCGCTAGGATTATTTCTTCAGGCCCACCAGCGGCTTGAGGTGCGGCCAGACGTTGTCCAGCAGCTTGCCCTGCGCCTGCTCGTTGGGATGGATGCGGTCAGGCTGGAACTGCGACATGTCGGCGGCGATGCCGTCCATGAAGAACGGCACCAGGGCAACCTGGTTGCGCTTGGCCAGGGACGCGAACATGGCCGCGAAGCGGCGTGTGTAGTCGGCGCCGTAGTTGGGGGGAATCTGCATGCCCACCAGCAGCACCCGTGCCTTGGCTTGCTTGACCATATCGATCATCGCCTGCAGGTTCTGTTCGGTGGCGTTCAGTTGCAGGCCGCGCAGCGCGTCGTTGCTGCCCAGTTCGACCAGGACGATGTCGGGCCGATGCTTCTGCAACAGGCCGGGCAGGCGGTTCCTGCCGCCGATGGTGGTGTCGCCGCTGATGCTGGAATTGATCACGGTGGCCTCGACCTTGTTCTGCTGCAGCCGCTGTTGCAGCTGCTGGGTCCAGCCGCTGCCGCGCGCCAGTCCGTATTCGGCCGACAGGCTGTCGCCCAGCACAAGCACCGTTTTTGGGGCAGAATAAGCGCTCGCCGCCGCCAGCATCAGGGCGGCTCCCGCCAGCAGCCACCGCCAAGCACGCCATGTGCGGTGGCCTGCCTTGATCGAATCGTTCCTTGCCTGGTCGCCCCGCATGCCCGACACCGCCGTTGCCTTCCAATCCGCTACCGCCATCTCCGCCTCGCCTGCCATTGAAGTCCTTGGTTTATCCAAACATGTTGCCGATGCCTCGGCCGAATCGGGACGCCTCTGCATCCTGTCCGGGATCGATTTTACCGTGGCCGCCGGCACCACGCTGGCCATCGTCGGCGCATCCGGGTCCGGCAAGTCGACCCTGCTGGGATTGCTGGCCGGCCTGGACACGCCCAGCCAGGGCACGGTGCGGCTGGACGGTGAAGATATCTTCGCGCTCGACGAGGACGGCCGCGCCGTGCTGCGCAAGCGCAAGCTGGGTTTCGTGTTCCAGTCGTTCCAGTTACTGGGTCACCTCAGCGCACTGGAAAACGTGATGCTGCCGCTGGAGTTGCGCGGCGACGCCGACGCCCGCGCCAAGGCCGAGCGGATGCTGGCGCGCGTGGGGCTGGCAAGCCGACTCAAGCATTACCCCAAGTACCTGTCGGGCGGCGAGCAGCAGCGGGTGGCGCTGGCACGCGCCTTCGTCACCGAGCCGCCGCTGCTGCTGGCCGACGAACCCACGGGTAGCCTGGACGCGGTCACCGGCGAGGCGGTCATCGCCTTGATGTTCGAATTGAACCAGGAGCGGGGCTCGACCCTGGTGCTGGTCACCCATGACCGGTCGATCGCGGCGCGCTGCGCGCATACCATCACGATTGCCGCCGGCCGCCTGGCCGGCCAGACCTAGACCGCTTCGCCCGGCTCGGCCGGCAGGCTACGCGCGCGCCGTTGCTCGACCAGCGCGATACCCACGCCACTGGCGCAGATCACGGCGATGCCGACGATGGTGATGCCATCCGGGAACTGGCCGAATACCAGCCAGCCCATGGCCGAGGCCGAGATGATCTGGGCGTAGAAGAAGGGCGTCAGCAACGATGCCTCCGCATGCCGATAGGCATTGTTCTGCAGGAAGTGGCCGATGGTGCTGGTGATGCCGGTCGACACCAGGATCAGCCATTCGACCACGGTGGGCGCATGCGCGCTCCAGAAGAAGGGCACCGCCAGGGTCGACAGCACGCTGCCCATCAGGGCGCCATAGAACAGCGTCACCATCGGGTCATCGGCCTGGTTGGCCTTGCGGTTGAGGATCGACATGAGCGCCATGGCCAGGGCCGACAGCATGCCCAGCGCCACCCCGTGGGGTGGAATATCACCGCCCGGGCGGATCACGATCAGCATGCCGCAGAACCCCACCAGCACCGCGATCCAGCGTGACACGTAGGTGCGCTCGCGCAATAGCCAGGGCGAGATCGCCAGTACGATCAGGGGCGCGCAGAAGTTCATCGCGGTCCCCTCGGCCAGCGGTACGATCTTGAGCACCGAGAAGAAGATCAGGGTCGAGGCCAGCAACAGCACGCCGCGCCCGATCTGCAGGCCCGGCCGGTTGGAGCGGAAGATGCTGCGGCCACTGCGGCGCTGGTAGAGCGGCACCAGCGTCACGGCCATGAACAGCACGTTGATGCTGTAGCGCATCCAGGCAATCATCATGACGTGGTAGCCGGAACTGGCCAGCAGCTTGCCGGCCGTATCGAGCAGCGACAGCGTCCACAGGCCCGTGACCAGGAAGACGACGCCGACCAGCAGCTTAGGTTCGAATGCGATGCGGGTGGGCGGCAGGGCGCTGATGGACATGGTCTCGGATGATATTGTTGAACACGGCTCTGATGGCCGGGATGAATTCGCTGGCGGTCAGCCCGACCGGTCCCAGTCCCTGCGCCACCAGCAGGTCGGCTGCCGCGCCATGGATCCAGGTCGCCGCCAGCGCCGCCTCGCGTGCGTTCCAGCCCTGCGCCAGCAAGGCGCCGCACAGCCCCGACAGGATGTCGCCGGTACCGGCGGTCGACAGGCCGGGGTTGCCGCTGGGATTGATCACGATCTGGCCATCGGGAAACGCGATGACCGACCCGGCGCCCTTGAGCACCACGATGGTATCGAGTTCGCGCGCCAGCTTGCGCGCCGCCAGCGGCCGGTCGCGCTGCACGCTGTCGGTGGTGGTGTCGAGCAGGCGCGCTGCCTCCAGCGGATGGGGGGTGATGATGCTGGCGCCCTGGCGTTCCTGCAGCCGCTGTTGCAGTGGCGGTTCGGACGAGATCAGGTTCAGGGCGTCGGCATCGAGCACGATATCGGCCTGGCTGGCCAGGGCCCGGGCCAGGATGTCGTGCGCGTGGCGCGAGGTTCCCATGCCGGGCCCCACCACCAGCGCCGCTGCGGCGCCGAACTCGACCCGGTCGGCGTTGCGGAACATCAGTTCGGGATGGTTGCTGTCATAGGCCGGGCCGTCATCGACGAATGCCAGGTAGACCCGTCCGGCGCCGCCATAGGCAGCGCTGCGGGCGGCCAGCACCGGCGCGCCGGCCATGCCGCGGGCGCCGCCGACGACGATGACGTCGCCGTAGCTGCCCTTGTGGCTGTTGTTGGCGCGCGGCTTGAGCGCGGCGGCAAATTGCGGCGGGCCGTTGAGCAGGGCGCGCGGCAAGCGGTGCGCCAGGTCGTCAAGCTCGAGTGCACATACTTCGATATGGCCGCTGTGGTCGCGCCCGTCGCAGGTATGCAGGCCGGGCTTGTCGCCCAGGAAGGTCAGGGTATGGGTGGCATGGATGGCGGCACCGTCGCGGCCACCGACGATGGCGCCGGTGTCGGCGTCCAGGCCGCTGGGAACGTCGATGGCCAGTACCGGGCAGGGCAACTGGTTGATGGTGTCGATGATGGCGCGCAGCTTGCTGTCCGGCGGGCGCGTCAGCCCGATGCCGAACAGCCCGTCGATGACCAGCGCCCACGATTGCTGCTGCAGGCCGGCCGGGCTCAGGTCATCGATGAAGTCCAGCGCCGCCTCGCGCGCCAGGTGCAATGCGCGTTGCGCATCGGGTGGCTGGGTGGCCGGGTCGGCATGCAACTGGACGGCCACGTCGATGCCGGCTTCTTCCAGCAGGCGCGCCGCTTCCAGGGCGTCGCCACCGTTGTTGCCGGGGCCGGCCAGGATCAGCACCGCCGCCGACGATTCGGTCACCGAGTTCAGCAATTGCTGGGCGTATTCGGCGCAGGCTGCGCCGGCACGGGCCATCAGGGTATAAGGGGGCAGGCCGGCGGCAGCGGCTTGCTCGACTTCGCGGATTTCGGCAACCGAGTGGAGCTCGCTCATGGGGACGTGGATCGAGGGTCACGGATGGAGCGCTCAATTCTAAGTCAATTGCCGACGCCCCGCAGCGGCTGCCCACATGAAAAGAATCGCGGCAGATGAAAGCCGCCACCGCGGCCAGGCATTGCGCCGTCCATGTCCTTACGCCCGCTATGCCGCCAGCAAGTCCTGCGGCAGGAAGCCCTGGGCATCGAATTCGGGCGTCTCGCCACTGATCAGGTCGGCCAGGATGCGCGACGAACCCACGGCACTGGCCCAGCCGGTCACGCCATGGCCCAGGTTGACGAACACGTTGCCGAACCTGGTCGGCCCGAACAGCGGCATGCCGCCCGGCAGCAGGCCCACGGTGTTGCTCCAGAAATGGGCCTGGTTGTAGTTGGCCGCATTCGGATAGTAGTCGCCGGCGATCTTGAGCAGGTTGCGCAGCGCCTTGGGCGGCAAGGTCTTGGACGGCGGCACGAAGCCCAGCAGGCCGGTGATGCGGATGCGTTGCCCCAGGCGCGTCAGGCTGACCTTGTAGCTCTCGTCGTACAAGGCCATGTTGGGGGCGTCGTCGGGGTTCTTGACCGGCACCAGTGCCGAATAGGTCTGCAGTGCGCGCAGTGGCAGCGTCATCTGCACTGCCTGCAGCAGCGCCGCGCTCTGGGCGCCGGCGGCCACCACCACGGTATCGACCGTCAGGCGGCCCGGCAGGTGCGGCGAGTCCAGCTCGAGCGTGACGCGGCTGCCGAAGTCGGGCTGCAGCGCGCGCACGGTCGAATCGAAGTGGAAGCGCACCCCGAACTCCTGGGCGGCATTGCGCATCTGCTTGGCAAACAGCACGCAGTTGCCGGCCACGTCGTCGGGGTAGTACACGGCGCCGGCCAGCGCCGCCTCGGACGAGAAGGCCGGTTCCAGCTGGCGGATGCCGGCCGTGTCGAGCACCTTGTAGCGCAGTTCGCACTGCTGGGCCGCCTGTTGCAGCGCGTCCAGGCGCGCCACTTCGGCCGGCGCGCGCATGAGGTGGAACACGCCCTGGCTGTTTTCGTTTTCCATCGCGTAGTGCGCCTGCAACTGGCGTGTCAGGTCCAGGCCGTAGGCCGACAGGCGCGCCAGCAGCAGCTTGTTGGCGGCAAAGTCGTGTTGCTGCGCCTGCCGTGTCTGGCGCAGCCAGCGATTGCGGGCCAGGTCGGCGCCCGGCGCCAGCAGCACCCGCGGCTCATCGTTGAAACGGCAGGCCAGCGTGGCCAGGGCACCCGGCAATGTCAGCGGCAGGGCGGTACCGGGCGCGAGCAGGCCGGCGTTGCCGAAGGTGGCTTCCTCGGCGACATGGGAACGGCGCTCGATGACGACCACGTCATGGCCCTGCGCGGCCAGGAAGAAGGCGCTGCAGATCCCTGAAAGTCCCCCGCCGATGACGGCAATCTGTCGTTGTGTGTTATTCACGCTGTTGATTCTTGCAAGGCAGTTGTCACGGTGTTGGTCGTGCCGACCCGGTGTTGCCAGCACGGCAATGGCTGGCTGCACCATGGCTGGGCGGCTGGCTGACGCGGCCGAATGATACATCGAAAATCAGTTGTCACCCGGACATTGTGGCTGCAATGGCAATTGCAGGGCTTGCCAGCCAAGGCCGGGCCGCCCGTATCGTCACAACGCGCGGCGCCGCGGCGGCGATGACAACGCCAGGCGCGGGGCGGCGATAATGCCGCGCCGCGCGCGCATGAGGCGCGCTTTCGATGGGCCCAAACCAGGTGGTCACTGTATAATTCGGCTTTTGGTTCGCCACGCGCGGCCAAGGTTCTTCCCCCGATTCAAGCCAACTGCCTCGACCCTCGCCATGCTGATCCTGCCGGGCTCCAATGCCCTCTCTGCCTTCCGCACTCAACGCCTCCTGACCCAATTGCAAGCTGTCGACGCCGCCATCACCGGCGTATCCGGCCGTTTCCTGCATTTTGTCGACGCTACCGACCTGCAGCCGCAGGACGAGGCTCGCCTCAACGGCCTCTTGACCTACGGCGATCCTTTCAATGGGTCCGACGAAGGCGACACCTTCGTGGTGGTACCACGCTTCGGCACCATCTCGCCATGGGCCAGCAAGGCGACCGACATCGTGCGCAACTGCGGCATGCAGCACATCCACCGGGTCGAGCGCGGCATCATCTACCATGTGCAGGTCAAGAGCGGCCTGCTGGGCGGCAGCAGGAAACTGGCCGAGGGCAGCGTCGACGCCGTCGCCGCACTGCTGCACGATCGCATGACCGAAGGCGTGCTGCGCCACCCCAACGACGCCGCCGGCCTGTTCGGCCAGCTGAAGGCCAAGCCGCTGGAGACGGTCGACGTGATCGGCGGTGGTCGCGCCGCGCTCGAGGCCGCCAATACCGAACTGGGCCTGGCGCTGTCGGACGACGAGATCGACTACCTGGTGCAAGCCTTTACCCGCGTACAGCGCAATCCGACCGACGTCGAGTTGATGATGTTTGCGCAAGCCAACAGCGAACATTGCCGCCACAAGATCTTCAATGCCGACTGGACCGTCGACGGCGTGGCCCAGGACAAATCGCTGTTCGGCATGATCAAGAATACCCATCAATTGAATCCCAAGGGCACGGTGGTGGCCTATAGCGACAATTCCTCGGTCATCGAGGGGGCCACCATCTCGCGCTTCTACCAGCGCGGCGCCGGCCGTGGCAACGTCTACGAGGCCTCCGAGGAGCTGACCCACATCCTGATGAAGGTCGAGACGCACAACCACCCGACGGCCATTTCGCCGTTCCCCGGTGCCTCCACCGGCGCCGGTGGCGAGATTCGCGACGAAGGTGCCACCGGTCGCGGCTCCAAGCCCAAGGCCGGCCTGACCGGCTTTACCGTGTCCAACCTGATGGTCACGCATGCGGTGCAGCCCTGGGAAAACGCCCGCGATGTGGCGCAGGCGCCCGACCAGCGCGACGCCCATGCCGATGGCGGCATCTATGGCAAGCCCGATCGCATCGCCTCGCCGCTGCAGATCATGATCGACGGCCCGCTGGGCGGCGCCGCCTTCAACAACGAATTCGGCCGGCCCAACCTGGGCGGCTATTTCCGGACCTACGAGCAGAACATGGGCGGCCAGGTGATGGGGTACCACAAGCCCATCATGATCGCCGGTGGCATGGGCAACATCTCGGCCAAGCACACCCGCAAGAACGACCTGCCGCCAGGCAGCCTGCTGATCCAGCTGGGTGGCCCCGGCATGCGTATCGGCATGGGCGGCAGCGCCGCCTCGTCGATGGCCACCGGCGCCAATACCGCCGACCTCGATTTCGACTCGGTGCAACGCGGCAATCCCGAAATGGAGCGACGTGCCCAGGAAGTCATCAACGCCTGCTGGGCGCTGGGTGACGAGAACCCCATCCTGTCGATCCACGACGTCGGCGCCGGCGGCCTGTCCAACGCCTTCCCCGAGATCACCAACGACGCCAAGCGGGGCGCCGTGTTCGACCTGCGCCGCGTGCCGCTGGAAGAATCCGGACTGGCGCCCAAGGAAATCTGGAGCAACGAATCGCAAGAACGCTACGTGCTGGCCATCGCACCCGAGCACCTGGAGCTGTTTACCTACCTGTGCCAGCGCGAGCGCGCGCCGTTCGCCGTGGTCGGTACCGCCACCGAGGAACGCCAGTTGAAGGTGGTCGATCCCGAACAGGGCAATAGCCCGGTCGACATGCCCATGGATGTGCTGCTGGGCAAGCCGCCCAAGATGCATCGCGACGTCCGTCACGTCCAGCAGGCCTTGCCGCCGGTCGACCTGACCGGCATGGACTTGCTCGAGGTATCGCAGCGCGTGTTGCGCCTGCCGGCCGTGGCCGACAAGTCGTTCCTCATCACCATTGGCGACCGTAGCGTGGGTGCCATGACCGTGCGCGACCAGATGGTCGGCCCCTGGCAGGTGCCGGTGGCCGATGTGGCCGTCACCGCCATGGGGCTGGAGGGTTATCGCGGCGAAGCCATGGCCATGGGCGAACGCACGCCGTTGGCGGTGATCGACGCTGCGGCGTCGGGCCGCATGGCGGTGGGCGAGGCGATCACCAACATCGCCGCCGCGCCCATCGGCGCGCTGGGCGACATCAAGCTGTCGGCCAACTGGATGGCGGCATGCGGCCAGCCGGGCCAGGACGCGGCACTGTTCGACACCGTCAAGGCGGTCGGCATGGAACTGTGTCCGGCGCTGGGGGTGTCGATTCCCGTGGGCAAGGATTCGTTGTCCATGCGTAGCACCTGGAGCGATGAAGCCGGCGCCAAGTCGGTGACCTCGCCGGTGTCGCTGATCGTGTCGTCGTTTGCACCGGTGACCGACATCCGCCGCGTACTGACGCCCCAATTGCGACGCGATGCGGGCGAGACGGTACTGATCGTCATCGACCTGGGCCGTGGCAAGAACCGCATGGGAGCGTCGGCCCTGACGCAGGTGATGCAGCAGATCGGCAACGAGACGCCGGACGTCGACAGTGCCGACGACCTCAAGGGTTTCTTCAATGCAATCCAGCAACTCAACAGCGAAGACAAGCTGCTGGCCTACCATGACCGTTCCGACGGGGGCCTGTTCGTGACGTTGGCCGAGATGGCGTTTGCCGGCCATACCGGCATTTCGGTCAACCTCGATATCCTGACCATGGAAAGCGAGCATGCCGCTGACTGGGGCGACACCAAGAACTGGACCGCACAGGTCGCCGAGCGCCGCAACGAACTGACGCTGCGCGCACTGTTTGCCGAAGAACTCGGGGCGGTGATCCAGGTGCGCGCCGAGCAGAAGTCGGAAGTGATGAATGTGCTGCGCACCTACAACCTGGGCGCCTGCAGCCACATCATCGGCAAGCCCAACGAGCGCGACGTGATCGAATTCATGCGCGACGCCAAGAGCATCTACAGCCAGCCGCGCATCGAGCTGCACCGCGCCTGGAGCGAGACCAGCTGGCGCATCGCCCGCCTGCGCGACAACCCGGCCTGTGCCGACGCCGAGTACGACCGCATCCTGGACGCGACCGACCCAGGCATCTCGCCGGTACTGACCTTCGACTTGCAGGAGGACATCGCCGCGCCTTACCTGTCGCTGGGTGCCGCGGCCCGGCCGAAGGTGGCGATCCTGCGCGAGCAGGGCGTCAATTCGCACGTCGAGACGGCGTTCGCGATGCACAAGGCCGGCTTTACCGCGGTCGACGTGCACATGAGCGACCTGATCGCCAATCGTGCCAAGCTGGCCGACTTCAAGGGCTTCATCGCCGTCGGCGGTTTCTCGTATGGTGACGTGTTGGGGGCCGGCGAAGGCTGGGCCAAGACCATCCTGTTCAATGCGGCGCTGGCTGAGCAGTTCTCCAGCTTCTTCCAGCGTGGCGACACCTTCGCGCTGGGTATCTGCAACGGTTGCCAGATGATGAGCAACCTGAAGTCGATGATCCCCGGCGCCCAGGCCTGGCCCAAGTTCACCCGCAACAAGTCCGAGCAGTTCGAGGCGCGTTTCGTGACGGTCGAAGTGGCGGACTCGCCATCGATCTTCATGCAGGGCATGGCGGGCACCCGGGCGCCGATCGCCACCGCCCACGGCGAAGGCTTTGCCGATTTCTCGCAGACCGGTGACATCGCCAAGGCGCTGGTGGCCATGCGCTACGTCGACCACCAGGGTACGGTGACCGAACGTTATCCGCTGAACCCGAACGGCTCGCCCCAGGGCATCACTTCGGTGACCACGCCCGACGGCCGCTTCACGGTATTGATGCCGCATGCCGAACGGGTGTTCCGTACCGTGACGCAGTCGTGGCACCCTGAATCCTGGGGCGACGATTCGCCCTGGATGCGCATGTTCCGCAACGCCCGCAAGTGGGTCGACTAAGGCCTGCCGGGGTTGCGTGCCTTGGGCCTGGAACAGGACAGGCGCCTTCGTTTTAGATGATGCCGTCCAGTCTTCACTGGACGGCATTTTTTTGCATTGAGAGACGGTTCCGACGGCATAGGTCCGCAGGACCGTTTGAAGCCGCACCGACGCACCGGCATGAGCGCCTTCGATACGCTGCCCAGGCAACTACTCAGTCCGAACGGGAATGGAT
>NZ_AKJA01000129.1 GCF_000282575.1 Herbaspirillum sp. YR522
CTGGTTTTAAGGGAGGATTACCCTGCCGCCGAGGGCGCTGGAAGAAAGGCCCTGATAGCCATTCTCCGTTGCCCAAGTGCGATATCGCTGGTACAAATCACTGCTTCTAACCCCAGCCTTGAAGTCGTACATTACCGCCTCATCCGAAAGTTCTAGAAGAAACTGGCGGACCGGATCTGAATTCAGTCGGTACGATTCAATTGTTTGGTGAGAGCTAGGTGGAGCATCGAACTTACCACGACGCAGCAGATTTTGCAGCCCAGTGACCGCCCAGTTCAAAATGCCAGGTAACTCGGCCATCAGCTTTTCTTCTCGATGTATATCTCTCTCGTGTTCTTTGAACTGGCGATTGAACTGCAGGATGATGGCACGCCGTGCAAATCCATCAGAATGGTCCAGCAGTCTCGGTAGGCTATTCGTTGCACCAATCAATCGAGCATATGGTCTGAACGAAAAGGACGGTTCAAACTTGCGCTCCGCTTCGATTTCGTCCCCAGCCGTGATCTGCTTCAGGTAGCCGTCGGAGATCGTTGCTTGGGCGCTCATCTCGGAGCTGATGTTCACCAGTTTACCGAAGAGCTCAGCTCTGACGAACTTATCCTGTAGGCGTTCGATGGCAGCATTACTGATATTCGCAGACCCAACAAGAGCCTGCAGCACTGAAAGAACAAGCGACTTGCCATTGCCCCCAGCGCCGACGAGCCATAGGAACTTGTGCATCTTTGTATCCGGGATCAGACAGTAGCCGCTGAACTCCTGTAGCAGCCTGATCTTGCTCTCCTTGTCGGCATCTGGCGCAAAGATTTCTTCTAGTGTTTGCAGCCACAGGGCGCATTCCGCTTCCGGTAGAAATTTAATCTGCAGGGCGTTTGTCAATTTGTGATCTGGACTGTGCGGAAGCAACCTCCCTGAGATTGGTTCCAGTGTTCCATTCTTCAGGCATATCAGATTCGATCTTCTTTCGAACATCGCTGGGTCTGCGGCGTGATTGGTTCTAATCAGTTCGAAGATCGTGTTTATCTTTCTTGGGGTTGCTGCGTCTCCAAGATAATTCAGAATTGGATTTCGCACTTCTAGGTCTTGCTTGAGAACCTTCCAATAACCTTCTGCATATGCAAGCATCTTGTTATCGAAGCAGGCAAGGTGACCTCCGAAGAGTTTCTGTCCCAGCTCTTTTGCCATCTGCATGGGAGATGGGTCTTGCTTCCTGCCCGATAAGCGTGGACTTGCGGGAACTGACGCTCCTTCATCTTCCAGAGCGTATTCGCAGGGAGTCATCCAGGGGTTGTCTATCCATAGATCATGGCCAAGGTCCGCAAGCGTTTGGGATGTCCATCCATCACGTAGGGCATCGGCAAGATCATAGCCTTTGGGGAGATCACTTCCAGGCTTTGTCAGAAGCTTCAGATCCATGATGGCCGCTACTTGAGCTCCGACTGCTGAAAGCAAATCGTTGAGAGACTTGGCATAAGCAATACCAGCTTCATCGTTGTCCGGAGCGATATAAACGGTGCGCCCTGCAAAAGGCATCAAATCGGTCTTTTCAGGCGACTTTGCTCCATTCAAGGTGGTGACTGCCACGAAGTCGGGGAAAAGGCTCTGGGCGGCATCTGCTGCCTTCTCTCCCTCTGTGAAGAGGACGGGTGCTTCAGGTCTTGTTGCTAGCCGATCTAATCCGTATGCGGGGCGAGGCTCTGGCGGTGCTTTCAATTGCCAGGAGGGATGTCCGGTCTTATCCTTGCAGTACGTCTGTGGGAGATATGTCTTCCCCTCTGCAGTGTCAAACCGGTTCTGGAGGAACAAGATCTCACCGGCTGCATTACGATAGGCCCAAGTAGCGGTCGGCTTCCCAAGACGTGCACCGAAGTAAATGGGCCGTCGTGTAAGTGCGTCCTCAGGTACTGGCATGACGGCGATGAATTCAGGCTGGTCTGTACGTCTTTTGAAATCGCCCTTCGCTACCCTAGCCGCAGCGATGGCTTCGGATCCCGATGCAATGTGCTGCAAAATAAGGCGAGCGGCTTCAGTTTGGTTGATGCCTCCCTCCACGTACGCAACTAGGCTGATCAGGTCGGATCCGCTCTCGTTATTGGCCCCGGCAAAATCTTTCCAGACTCCGTTTTCTGTATTGACTGTAAAAGACCCAATGCTTCCGTCATTCCGAGTCGGATTTAATGCGGCGTATTGCTTGCCTCTGATTTCGCCATCGGGGATCCAGCGTTCGAAGATATCGTCCTGACATTCGAAGGCAAGCTCCTTGGTCAAGTCAAAGTTAACTCCCCCTTCCATCGACGCGTCGAGGGTCAAAAGCTCCTTGGCACGGATTACGGGGTTTGTTTCTGCCGGTGGGAGATGAGCTTGTGACGGTGCTGCTGCGGGCGTTTTTTCGCCTTCTAATAATTGATTAAAATATGTCATATATAGTTTTTATCGTTATGTACTCCGTCCGAGATTCGTCGTTTCGGGCGGATTTTTTTCGCCGATCTTCACCATGAAGAAACGGCAAGCAGGGCATTTCTCTGTGCTTACTGCTCGAAACGAGGACGAAGCCTCGATACATCGAATCCGCTGGCCTTGGCGACGATCTCTGCCTTATCCAGGTTTGGGATGTGATTGTTGCGGATCCACTTGCCGACTGTGCTTTTTGATACTCCAAGCTTGCGGCTGACCATGGTTGTTCCACCCATGTTGTGTATAGCTTTTGCTGTATCTCCTCTCATTTTTATATTCCTTTTTTGTTATAAATGGGTGCTTTCTGGCTTACCCTATCAGTATGTTAACTTCGGTTTCTGAGGGCGATCGGGAAAAATGAAAAAATTTTCATTGCTGCGATTGCAGTGGTGTACGGAGCTCCACTCGGAAAGACTTCTTCCGGGAATATTTCAGCATCTGCGATGTCAGACAGCAGGAAGTTTAAGCAGGCATCCTCCCTATCTTCCCTACGGTCACAGTCCTGGTTCACAGCTTAAGGTGTATGGCGAACTGTATGTGCGGAATTTCAGATGCCACGTTCTGACCGTAAGGGGGAGGCTAGACGGTTTTGCGCAGACATCTTCCCTATCTTCCCTGCGGCCAGTTGGCATGGTCTAACGAACTGCCCGAGTCGATCCGACAGCTCCCCACTTTTGAGGGTGGGGAGACTGACTGGGATTACATCACCTGAGCTGGCTGGCGATGTGTCCCTGGTAGGCTTGCGATATTGTTCGGGAAGTACGGTCGTCCGGCCTCACTGGGGCTGACCATCCAGACGGTTGAGCCAACCTTCCTAGAGCGGAAGCTCAGGCGACTTAGCTCCCGGCCAAACGAAATCGAGTTTCCTGCCGAGAAGTGGTGTGATCTGCACCAGCTGCTGTACGCTGAGAACAGCTCCTGAGCCTTGATACCGCTGAGACCCTGCGACGGCACAAGGCATTCTTCGGCAAAGCCCCTGGCAGGCGATAGCTCGGTCCGATACGCTCGGACCTCCTGATCAGATGACGGCGGAATCGAGAATCTGCCTAGTGCTTGCAGTGCCCTTGCTCCGGCGACCGCCCAAGAGATAATGCCTGGCGTCTCCTCCTTCAGCTTATCAAGTAGCTTCGGATCTCGTTCGCTTGCGGAGAACTGACGATTGAAGGTCAGAACTATTATGCGACGGAAGTATCCTTCAGTTGTGTCTGCGCTATGCGGCATGCTGTTGGTTGCCGTCATGAGCTTGACATAGGGCTTGAACTTAGAGGACGGCTTGTATTTTGCCGACGCTTCGATGGAATCGCCGCCCACGATCGCCTTGAACTCTCCATCCGCAACATGGCGTAGCTTCGGCAAGTCCGGGGATTGGTTTAACAGCTTCTTCTCCAAGGTTGCACGGACATCAGGGTGATTCAGCCTGTGGAGCATAGCGCTGGTGGTATTTTCCTCACCGACGATGTGGCGTGCAATGTCCATCAGAACTGATTTGCCGTTGGATCCTTCGCCCTTCAATATAAGCATGCACTGCTGGCTAATGTTTGCGGTGAGCATGTAGCCCATCCACTGCTGAATGAACTGATGCTTCTCCACCGTATCGACATCACCAGACCAAATGCTATGCAGGAAGGCCATGAAGTTCGGGCATTGGCTACCCGACACATAACTGTGAGGAATGCGATTGAACAGACTGTGGGCGATGTTGTGTTCGCCCAGTCGTCCGGTAGTCACGTCCAATGTCCCGTTGGTGAAGCAGATGTGATTAGGGCTAGGCTGCGCTTCAGCATCTGTAAGTTCGATGGCCAGGATCATCTTGCGGATAGCATCAGCCCTCTTGATAGTGGCGTCAGCACCCAGGTGCTTGATGATCAGATTCTGGATCTTCCTGGTATCAATAGGCTGGTATGCACCCTCGTGAGGCGCATACATCTTATCTCCAGGTGCGACAAGTAAGCCGCTGCCAAACTCGCTGGCAACGACGGATCGAGCGAGGGTGACGTGGCCGATATCCTTGTGTGCGCAATTCCACTGCAGAAGATCTTCTGGTGATTCTGCGATGCTGCCACCCGGCAACGGACAACCACCCGATGGGCAAGTGGTCGCACCGTTCTCTCGGATTTCCTCGCACGAAGGCGGTCGAGTAGTATCTGCAGTTGCAATAGCCGAGCCGAGCGTCGCCAAGCCCTTCGATGTTGTGAAGTCTTGGATACCCGCATATCTGCCAAGCTGTTTGGCCGCAGCGGTAAGGACATTATGGTTGGAGCACGCCGCTTCACCTGAGCAGCAAATGCGCAGGGTTCTGCACTTCAGCAGCTGAAGTGGCAGAAGAGCGTGCTGGCGCACCCTGGCTCCAACGGGCAGCCCTTGCTCTGCAAGTGTGGCTGCAGCGGTGTCAAGCACGTCGGCAAAAGCATCCTGCTCACCATTGCTTCTAAGCAGGGTCGCTTCCTCCTGTTTCACGGGCACGTTAGTGCTCATGCCAACTCTCCACCTTGAGTGGAGCCGGAGTGGGCGAAAGTGTTGGCCTGGATGAATGCTTGCAAGTCGCTAAGGCGATACTTGGCGTAACGGCCTACTTTGACGACAGGCAGGGAATAGCGCCCGGTCGAGAACCAGGCCGCAAGCGTTTGCGGCTTGACGCCGAGGTATTGCGCTGCTGCTGTACGGCTGAAAAGATCAGATTGCATATTAGTCCTGTTGAAGGGCCGGCTAGGAATTAGCCGGACAGACGAGACTTTATGCGGTTGCACTTTCTAAGTGGCGTGATCTTTTTCTGGATTTTTTCCCGCAGAAAAATGGTGCTTCAGGATTCGGCTGCCATCGCTAGTTGGCGCAATGTGGTCATGGTGAAAGCAAAGTCTGCAGCATCGCCGATTTCCCGTACCTTGTCTTTGGTCCCGGTGCCATCTGGATACAGCCATGTGGATAGTATCTGGCCAGATGGCCTCTTTTCTCCTTGCCGTCGGTACCACAAGATGAGATCTTGGTAGGGGAGGATCCGTTGTCTAGACCAAGATGCCAAGACTGTCTCCGTGATTTCGGCCTCCCGCTTACGCTCGAATCGTTGACGATTTGCTCGGATTTCTGCAGTCAAGTATTTTTCGAAGTCCCGCCTTATTTTGCTCTCGGACGCCCGAAGGTCGATGGTGACGTGCCGCTGCATCGAGAACCCATCGGCACCGATGTCGGTTAGCTTCGCATCACATTGAGTATGCCGATCTACTTCATCTTCTTCCATGTTGCCGATGAGTGCTTCGATGATGGTCATGGTTTTTGCGATCGTTAGGGGATATACCGAAGAGGGCGCCGCGTAGTTTGCATCGAAGCCGATGTCATGAAACGGGCCGGCACTGATCTCTGTAAAGTGAAGATCAAATAGTTCGTATTGCTCGCTGGCGATCAGCCCTTCCAGATAGATGCGATTGCCTATCTGTGTTTTCCAGCCATCGAAGTCAAGAGACTTGGTGCGGGAGTAACGCTCCAGATGAAACCATGGTGGGCAGGAAGGAGAAGGTTTGGAGGATCTAGGCATGGAATAAACTGCAGGAGCGAGTCTCTCAGATCTGCTGTGGAGAGCGGCGGCTCAATTGATCAAATTTGACCGCCATTGTAACCCCGTGCTTTTAGGCGCACAAAGAAAAAGGGACTCCAATCTCTTGGAATCCCTTTAAATACTGGTGGCCCCCCCGTGAGTCGAACACGGCACCAACGGATTATGAGTCCGCTGCTCTAACCAAGCATGAGCTAGAGGGCCAAAAAGATGGCCGGCGATTTTAACATCACCGGCCAGCTCTGACACTCTCGATCAATTGCCTTCGAGGAAGCTCTTGAGCTTGTCCGAACGCGAAGGATGACGCAGCTTGCGCAGTGCCTTGGCTTCGATCTGGCGAATACGCTCTCGCGTGACGTCAAATTGCTTGCCGACTTCTTCCAGGGTGTGGTCGGTCGACATCTCGATACCGAAACGCATGCGCAACACCTTCGCTTCGCGTGGCGTCAGCGAGTCGAGGATGTCCTTGACCACGCCGCGCATCGAAGCATGCAACGCCGCGTCGGCTGGAGCCAGCGTGTTGTTGTCTTCGATGAAGTCGCCCAGGTGCGAATCGTCGTCGTCACCGATCGGCGTTTCCATCGAGATCGGCTCCTTGGCGATCTTCATGATCTTGCGGATCTTGTCTTCCGGCATTTCCATCTTGATGGCCAGGGTTGCAGGATCTGGCTCGGCGCCGGTCTCTTGCAGGATCTGCCGCGAAATGCGGTTCATCTTGTTGATGGTTTCGATCATGTGCACCGGAATACGGATGGTGCGCGCCTGGTCGGCGATGGAGCGGGTGATCGCCTGGCGAATCCACCAGGTGGCGTACGTCGAGAATTTGTAGCCACGACGATACTCGAACTTGTCCACTGCCTTCATCAGGCCGATGTTGCCTTCCTGGATCAGGTCGAGGAACTGCAGGCCACGGTTGGTGTACTTCTTGGCGATCGAGATCACCAGGCGCAGGTTGGCCTCGGTCATTTCGCGCTTGGCCATGCGGGCCTTCTTCTCGCCAGCCCCCATCTTGCGGTTGATGGCGCGCAGGTCCGGCAGCGGCAACACCACGCGCGCTTGCAGGTCGATCAACTTCTGTTGCAGTTCCTTGATGGCCGGCACGTTACGGGCCAGCACCACGCTGTAGTCATGGTTGCCGGCGACTTCGCCGTCGACCCAGTCAAGGTTGACTTCGTTGCCCGGGAACACCTTGATGAAGTGGTTGCGCGGCATGTTGCACTTGTTGACCGCCACGTCCAGGATCTGACGCTCGACCTGGCGCACTTCTTCCACCTGCGCACGCAACGTGTCGCACAGCTTCTCGACTACCTTGGCGGTGAAGCGGATGCCCAGCAGTTCGTTGGAAATGATCTCTTGCGCCTTGACGTAGGGCTTGGAATTGTAGCCTTCCTTCTCGAACGCCTTGCGCATGTTCTCGAACTGGGTGCCGATGACGCCGAACTTGCCCAGCGCATCACGCTTCAACTGTTCGAGCTGCTCGGCCGAGAAACCGGCGGCGCCGGCAGTGCCGGTGCCTTCGCTTTCTTCCTCTTCGTCTTCTTCGTCCTCGTCGTCCTCTTCGTCTTCTTCGTCGTCAGAGGCCGATGCGGCTTCTACCTGCTGCACCGATTCGTTCAGGTCGACCAGGCCGTCGACGATCTCGTCGACCTTGATCTCGTCTTTCGAAATGCGGTCAGCCGCGGCCAGGATCTCGGCGATCGTGGTCGGGCAGGCGGAGATGGCCTGGATCATGTCCTTCAAGCCGTCTTCGATACGCTTGGCGATCTCGATTTCGCCTTCGCGGGTCAGCAGTTCGACCGAACCCATTTCGCGCATGTACATGCGCACCGGGTCGGTGGTGCGACCGAAGTCGGAGTCGACCGTCGACAGCGCCGCTTCGGCGGCAGCCTCGGCGTCGTCATCGCTGGCGACGTTGGCCACGTTGTCCGACAGCAGCAGGGTCTCTGCGTCAGGAGCATGCTCGTACAGCGAGATGCCCATGTCGGCGAAGGTACCGATGATGCCTTCGATCGCTTCCGGATCGACGATGTTCTCGGGCAGGTGGTCGTTGATTTCGGAGTACGTCAGGAAACCGCGCTCCTTGCCCAGCTTGATCAGGGTCTTGAGCTTTTGGCGACGGCGCTCGAGTTCTTCTTCGCTGGCTTCGGTATCGGACGAGAAGGCGTCCTTGAGCAAGGCCTTTTCCTTGGCCTTGCGGTCCTTGGCCTTGGCCTTGTCGACCGCCTTGAGCTCGGCGCGCTCGACCGCGTTGAGGGCCGCCATTTCTTCGCTCTCAGGCTGGAATTCCTTCGGCTTGCGGCCGCGACGGCCCGGCACCTTGACGGACGGCAGGATGTAGCCCGAGGTGTCGATGGCCGCCAGCGCTGCGGCATCAGTGGTTTGGCTCACGCTCGAGGATGCGGAGGTCGCACCAGCGTCCTTGCCTTCCACCTGTGCGGCTTTGGTGGACTTGGCGGCTGTCTTGGGTTCGGGTTTCTTGGTCGTCACGGAGGTCTTCGATTTCACAGAAACCGCTTGTTCGGCGGCTTGGGATAACTTTTTGGCTGGCGCCGCAGTCGCTTCTAGCGCTGCTGCACGTACCGGCTTGGCGGGAGCCCCCTTGGCTACCGCGTGTTTCGGCGTCCCTGCTGTCGCAGTCTTGGCCGTCGATTTCACTGCATTGGCCACGGGCGCCTTGGCCGCCTGCTTGGCGGCCGCCGTCTTCGAGCTGGATGCCCCGACGGAGGATTTTACTGCCGTTGCCGCTTTCACGCTCTTTGCGGGAGCAACCGGAGATTTCGCGGGTTTCTTCATTGCATTTGCCATAGAATCAACTGCCAATTGAGATTCACACTCATTGCGCCAATCAAGTCATGCTAATGATGCAAAGCGGTACCGGAATTTTGACAACCCGATAGACTCCGGCTGCACGCGCAACGTTCCTTTTTGCCCCCTGGCGATCGCTGACGACAGGCAGTTTCGCCGATCAACGATCAATGCGGCTTGGATTTTCCGCATCTTCCCGACGGGAAACATGCGTCGCCGCTGGCCCACCGGATGAAAAATGCCATTGCTGTCCGGCGGGACTAAAGCCTTACATCATAGCATAGATATAGGGCTCTTTTCTTCCCGATCAAGCGCCATCGACGTCCATCGGGGCCTTAAAAAACACTAATTTGCTGCGCTTTACCCACTTTTCGCGATTTATACGCCATTTCCGACGGTTTCGCGCTCAATTTGCCACTACCGCCGCCGGCAAGCGCTTGATCGCTTCCTTCTGCTGCGTCAGCTCGCGATAGCGGTGGCGCTGGTCTTCGGCCTTGAGGCCCCCGGCGATCAGGGTGGCCAGTTCTTCCTCGATTGCGCGAATCTTGCTTTGCCGCACCGCGCCCGCCAATTCGGCACGCACCGCGTCGAATTCGGATTCGGATTCGGCGGCGATCTCGGCGATCAACGAATCGAACTCGGGTCCGGACTCGCGCAGGTGCTCGACCAGGCTGGCAAAACTGGCCTGCTCGCCCATGCTGCGCACCAGTCCCACCAGATGGCCCAGCATTTCGGCGCGGTCCGGCGCAATGCTGGCCACTGCCTGCAGCGCTTCGTCGTCCAGGTCGCCCGCCAACCGTGGGTGGGCCACCAGCCAACGCACGATTTGCCGCTCCAGGCCGACCGGCGCGGTGCGCTTGCTGCGCGGGGCCTTGGCCTGGACCCGCGCCACCGGCTTTTCGAGCTCGAACAACGTCTCGATCTCGGCTGCCGTCGACTGCGTGACCTGCGCTACGCTGCGCACGATCTGCAAGCGCAGGGCCGATGCCGGCAAGGCCTGCAGCATGGGCTTGGCGGCAAACTGCGCGTGTGCGCGCCCCTCGGGCGTGGCCAGGTCATTCTCGCCGATGATCTCGCGCAACAGGAACTGCGACAGCGGCAGCGCTTCGCGAATCTGCTGCTCGAAGGCTTCGGCGCCCATTTCGCGTACGTAGCTGTCGGGGTCGTGCTCGGCCGGCAGGAACAGGAAGCGGATGGTCTTGTTGTCCGAGGCATGCGGCAGGCAGGCTTCCAGTGCACGCCGTGCCGCGCGGCGTCCGGCGCCGTCGCCGTCGAAACTGAAGATCACCTGGTCGGTCTGGCGCAACAGCTTTTGCACATGCACCGGCGTGCAGGCCGTACCCAACGTGGCGACCGCCTGCGGAAAACCCAGCTGCGCCAAGGCCACCACGTCCATGTAACCTTCGGTGACCAATGCGTAGCCAGCCTCGCGGATGGCCTGTCGCGCCTCGAACAAACCGTATAACTCGCTACCCTTCGAAAATAGAGGCGTTTCGGGTGAGTTCAAGTACTTGGGCTCGCCGCCGTCCATGACCCGGCCACCGAAGCCGATCACCTGACCCTTGGTATTGCGGATGGGAAACATGACGCGACCGCGAAAGCGATCGTAGCGCTTGCGGTGTGCCCCACCCTCTTCGCTCTTGTCGATCAGCAGGCCCGATTCGACCAGCGCTTCGTTGTCGTAGTCGCGATCCTTGAACACCTGGCGCAGGCCGTCCCACTCGTCGGGCGAATAGCCGAGCCCGAAACGGGCCGCGACTTCGCCGGTGAGACCGCGCCCCTTGAGGTAGTCGATGGCAGGCTGGGCCGTACGCAACTGCTGGCGGTAGAAATCATTGGCACGCGACAGCACGTCCGACAGGGCCAGGCTCTTGGCCTGGCTCTCGGCGCGCTGCGCCGGCAGCAGGCGGTCTTCGTTCTCGGGTACCACCATGCCCACGTTCTGGGCCAGGTCCTTGACCGCCTCGACAAAGCCGAGGCCGGAATACTCGATCAGGAAACTGATGGCCGTGCCGTGCGCACCGCAACCGAAGCAGTGATAGAACTGCTTGGTGGGACTGACGGTAAAGCTGGGTGACTTCTCGTTATGGAACGGGCACAGCCCCATGAAGTTGGCGCCGCCCTTCTTCAACTGCACATAGCGGCCCACCACGTCGACGATGTCGACGCGATTGAGCAGGTCCTGGATGAACGACTGTGGGATCACCGGGCTGGGAAGCAGCTATGAATGTGCAATGAGGATGCGTTCAGGAGGCCAGCGCGGCCTTGACCTGGGCCGACACCACGGTCATGTCGGCGCGGCCGGCCAGCTTCGGCTTGAGTACGCCCATCACCTTGCCCATGTCCTGGGCACCGGCGGCGCCCGTGGCGGCAACGGCCGCGGCCACCTCGGCCTTGATCTCTTCTTCCGACAGGCTCGCAGGCATATAGGTAGACAGGATCTGCAGCTCGGCCTTCTCGATGTCGGCCAGGTCCTGGCGACCGCCGGCCTCGAACTGGCTGATCGAGTCACGCCGCTGCTTGATCATCTTCTCGATGATGGCCAGCACATGGGTGTCGGTCAGTTCGATACGCTCGTCGACTTCCTTCTGCTTCATCGCGGCGGTGATCAGGCGGATCGTGCCGAGCTTGCCGGCTTCCTTGGCGCGCATGGCGGCCTTCATGTCTTCCGTGATCTGTTCTTTCAAACCCATTGCTTGCTCCGATTGAGAATAGATGAGGAGACCGCCCGCTATTGTCGGGCCACGCGCACCGGGAGCAGTCGCCGCCGGCAGCATCCCGGACCATCGTAGATCATGGAATGGCCACTCGCCAGTCCGGTGGCGTGCGATACCCGTCGCGCATGGAACACAATACGGCGGCAAACCAGTGCCGATACGGCGAAGAATGCGAAAACCCGCTGCGGACTACACCGGAGCGGGCTGTCACATCAACCGCGCGAACGCGCGGCGAGAAATTCTTAGTACATCTTTTTCGGCAGCTGTTGGCTACGGATACGCTTGTAGTGACGCTTGACTGCAGCAGCCAGCTTGCGCTTGCGCTCGGCAGTTGGCTTTTCGTAAAACTCGCGTGCGCGCAGCTCGGTCAGCAGACCGGTCTTTTCAATGGTGCGCTTGAAGCGACGCATTGCGACTTCGAACGGCTCGTTTTCTTTAACGCGAATAGTGGTCATGTAAAGTCAAACCAAAAGGTTAGATTGAATTAGCAAAGAAAGCGATTCTAGCAGAGCACAAGCCTGATTGGAAGTCCGGTCGTGGCATTTTTTCCACCCGGATGTGAAAAAGCCCCGAAAAATCAGTCACTTGCTGGCTCAAACATCAGATATCGCATGAACTACACGGCCAGACCGGCAGCCACCCCGGATGCCCAGGCCCACTGGAAGTTATAGCCGCCCAGCCAGCCCGTGACATCGACCGCCTCGCCGATGAAATGCAGGCCCGGGACGCTGTTGACCATCATGCTCTGCTGCGACAGTTCGCGCGTATCGACCCCGCCCAGCGTGACCTCGGCCTTGCGATATCCTTCCGAGCCGGCCGGCACGACCACCCAGCGGTTGAGCGAATCGCCCAGCTGGCGCAGCGCCTTGTCGGGCAGGTCGGCGATCCGGGCACCGGCGTCGAAGCCGTTGACGCGCAACCAGCCCTCGGCCAGCCGCGTCGGCATCCACTGCGCCAGCAGGTTGCCCAGGTTCTTCTTCAATGCGCCCTTGCCGGCAATCAGGGTCTCGGCCAGGTCGACTTCGGGCAACAGGTTAAGGGTCAGCGGCGTGCCGGGTTGCCAGTAGCTCGATATCTGCAGGATCGCCGGGCCCGACAGGCCTCGGTGGGTAAACAGCAGGTCTTCCAGGAAATGGCCACGGGCCTTCTTCTGGCCGGTCTCCACCTCGACCTGCAGCGCGATCCCGGCCAGTTCCGCAAAGGGCTGCCAGGCGCGCCCATCAAAGGTCAGCGGCACCAGCCCCGGGCGCGGCTCGACCAGCCGCAGGTCGAACTGGCGCGCGATGCGATGGGCGAAGTCGGTGGCGCCGATCTTGGGAATCGACAGGCCGCCGGTGGCAATCACCACGCTCGCTGCGGTGATCTCGCCGGCGCTGGTGTCGATGCGGAACGACTCGCCGCTACGGCCGATCTGCGCCACGCTGCACGGCATGCGCCAGCTGACATTGCCCAGGTCGCACTCGGCCTTGAGCATGGCGATGATGTCCTCGGCCGAGTTGTCGCAGAAGAGCTGGCCCTTGTGTTTTTCGTGATAGCCGATGCGATGGCGCTTCATCAGCGAAAGAAAGTCCTGCGGCGTATAGCGCGACAAGGCACTACGGCAGAAATGGGGATTCTGCGACAGGTAGTTCTGCGGGGCGGCCGCGATATTGGTGAAGTTGCACCGGCCGCCACCGGAAATGCGGATCTTCTCGGCCAGGCGTGACGCATGATCGATCAGCACCACGCGCCGGCCGCGCTGGCCGGCGACGGCCGCGCACATCATGCCGGCGGCGCCGGCGCCGATCACGGCGACATCGAATTGCTTGCTCATCTACCCCTCCGCCCAATCTCGGAGGCCCCCGAGCTCGTATCAAAAGCGTGATTGTCGGCGATCCTGCGCCCAAAAGACAAGAGCCGGCGTCTTGCGAGGCCGGCTCCGTGGTGCGCGAAGGCGGTCGCCCCGGCGCTACTGGAAGTACGGTGGCGGGTTCTCGCCCATCCACAGCTCGGACGACAATCGCATCATGTCGTTGAGCGTGCCGCGCTGGGCGAACACCTGGCGCAGCCAGCTGGCGTCGGACAGGCGATCGTGCGCGATGCGCCGCAAGCGCTGCAAGGTGACCCGCTCGGCCTCGTTCTGCACATAGGGCTCGAGCTGTTGCAGGGTCTGCAGCAGGTGCTCGAAGATCGGCAACTTGCGCGATTCGGCCGGGGTCGCGCCATGCAAGGCCAGCATGCCGTTGAGGCCGAAGCGGCTGGCCTCGAAGCGATTGAACTGGTACAGCAGGTAGAAGTCGTCGGTCAGCTCGAACGGCCGCTCGGTCAGCACCCAGCGCGCCAGCAGCTGCGCATAGGCACCCAGGTGGGCGGCATGCTCGATGGTGAGCGGGGTATCGCAGACGCGGATCTCGACCGTGCCGTATTCGGGCTTGGGCCGGATGTCCCAGTAGAAATCCTTCATGCTCTTGATGATGCCCATCTGCAGCAATTCATCGTAGTAGGTCTCGAACTCGGCCCAGCGGGTATGCACCGGCGCCGTGCCCGACAGCGGAAACGCCCGCACCACGTTGCTGCGCGACGAATCGAAACGGGTATCGGCACCCTGGTAGAAGGGCGATGCGGCCGACAAGGCGATGAAGTGCGGCACGTACCGCGAGAAGGCATGCGTGAGGTACAGCGCGTCGTCGCCACTGGGCACGCCGATGTGGATATGCTGGCCGAATACGGTAAAGGTCTTGGCCAGGTAGCCGTATTTCTCGTGCAGGTAATGAAAGCGCTCGCTGGGCGTGATGCGCTGTTCGTTCCAATGCTGGAACGGATGCGCGCCGCCGCCGGAGACATCGATGTTGAGATAGCGCGCGCCGTTGTTGAGCGCCGCGCGCAAGCCCTTCAATTCCTCGATCAGTTCGTCGACCCGGGTGTGCACGTTGGAATTGAGCTCGATCATGCCTTGCGTCATCTCGAGCTTGATCTGCTTTTGCACTTCGCGCGGTTCGATCCAGTTCAGCAGGTCGACCGCGTCGCTGGCCAGGTTGTAGTTGCGCCGGTTCACCAGTTGCAGTTCGAGCTCGATGCCCATGGTGAAGGCGGTCGAGCTGGAAAACGGCAGGATGCCGGCGCTGCCCTGCGGCTGCTCGACGTGGGTCGGGCGTGGCGCGGCCTCGATCACGGTGTCGGTTGATGTCTCGGTATTCATTCGCGTCCACTTTCACCAGATTTGATCAGCGCAAACTGCGTCGCCACCGGCCCCAGGAACTCGAGCACGATCAGGCTGCCCGCCAGCAACGGCAGCACATCGGCCGTGGTGCTGGGGTACAGCGACGACACCGTTTGCATCAGCCCTACCCCGACTTCGGTCATGGGCAGGGTACCCAAGGTCAGCAAGCTGGCCTGGCGCCAGTTCATGCGGGCGAAGCGGGCAAACACGAACACCCCGCAGGCCATCGCCAGGAACCGCGCCGCAATCAATATCAATACCGTGAAGCCGACCATGGTCAGGTCGGTCAGGCGCATCGATGCGCCCACGGTGACGAACAGCATGACGATGAACAGTTCGTTGGCCACCCCGAACTCGAGCTCCATCAGGTCGAACTGTCGATCCAGGTTCTTCGACAGGATGGCGAAGATCAGCATCGTCAGCATCACCGGCAAATGCAGCGCATGCGCCACGCCGATGGCCAGCGCAATGACCGAGATCACCAGCACGAACTGCCAGCGCCCTTCACGCCCCAACAGGCGCGCCAGTGGCATCAGCAACCAATAGGTGAGCCAGGCCAGCAAGGCCGAGCCGCCCAGCGAATACAGGGTGTGCTGGATCAGGGTGGTCACCGGCGTGCCGGCCTCGTGCGCGATCACCGGCAGCAAGGCATAGGCAGCCAGCACGGCCACGAAGTTGTTCAATGCGGTCATCGCCGCCAGGCGCCGCGTGACCTGGCCCTCGGCCTTGAGATCGCGCAGCACCACCAGCACCACCGCCGGCGCGGTGGCGATGGCCATCACGCCGCCCAGCAGTGCCATCACCGAATCGGTGCCGAACCAGGTCAAGGCGATGCTGACGAAGCCGAAGCACAGCACGGCCGATGTGGCCACGGTGGCCAGCAGCCATTTTTCACGGCGCAGCCAGCCGATGTCGACGTAGCGACCCAGTTGATACACCACCAGCGCCACGGCGATGTCGGCGAAGATATTGGTGACCTTGAGGATCTCGCCCGACAGCAGGTTGAGGCCGCCGGCGCCCAGCAGGAAACCAACCAGCAGGTAGCCGGTGATGCGTGGCACCCACGGCGACTTGGAAACTACATAGCCCGCGATCAGCCCGAGCAGCAGCAAGCCGCCGAACACCAGCAAGGCGTTCCATTGCAGCGTCTGTGTCAAGGTGAAAGACGGAAGAGCCCACTCCATAACTCCTCCTGAGTATTGGTATGTCTGATGATGGAAACCGCGCGGCGCCCTGGGCCGGCAAAACGGCTGTCGGCAGATTGCTGCCGATGATGCGTGCCTGGCGTCGACATTGCGACGTCCGGGACTCGCGCAGCCTAACCGAGGGCAAAGCTCATCGCGATGGTCTTTTTTATATTACAACGGAATAATTGATTTTCTTCGTGCGAATTTTCGCTCTGTTTTTCCCCGGTTCACTCCCATTGTCGAGCTCGTGTTCGAAAGTGCCTCATTGTTCCCAAAGCCGTCCATCGGCAGTAATCAGAGCAGACCTGATTTGCTTGTCAGAAAACACCGACATGAGCGCGACCCGATAACGCGCCAGCTGCGCCGCATAATCGGCGCGTTCGCTATCGAGCAGGCGCCGCTTGTAGTCGAGCACCCAGACCTCGTCGTCGAACATGACCACCCGGTCGCAGCGCAACACGCCGCCGGGGGTGACGATCTCCATCTCGTTGCGCGCCGCGCGGTGCAGCGCGGGGTCGAAAAACCGTTGCAGTTCGGGCTGCGTCAACAGCCGCCGGGCCTGTTCGTGCACCACTGCTGCCAGCCCGGCATCGATGCCCAGCCAGGGGCCCACCACATCGGCCGCCGGCAGCTGCGCCGGCCACCGCCCGCCGTGCGTCACGCGCTCCAGCAGGGCGTGCAGCGCCACCCCTTCGTCAATGGCGGCACTGGTCGCCAGGCTGCCATCTTCGGCCAGCAGCGGCGCGTCATCGTCGTCAATGCCGGCCATGCCGAACAAGGACGGCGGCTGCGGCGTCGGTTCGAACAAGGCCAGCTCGAAACGCTCCGCGTGACTGGCGTCGCCTTCACCGGCGACCTGCTGCGCGTCGATCTCGCGCACCGCGGCCGCCGTCGAGAACAGCCGCTGGTACCAGCTCCCTTCCTGCATGCCGTCGGCAGCCGCGCCACGCGTGCCGGCCACGCCGCTCACCAGCAGCAATTGCTTGGCGCGCGTCACGGCCACGTAGAGCAGGTTCCAGTCTTCCTGCAGCCGGAACTGCTCTTCGGCCTGGAACAGCGGGTGACGCGCACGCCCCCGTTCGGCGCGGCGCCCGAATGCCGAGAAGTGCACCGGCGCATCGCGTTCCTGTGGCCAGTCGCACAGGATGCCGACGTGGTCTTCCGCACCCTCGCTATGGTTGGTATCGAGCAGCGCCACCACCGGCGCCTCCAGGCCCTTGGCACTGTGCACGGTGAGGATGCGCACGGCGTCGGCGCTGGCGTCGACGCTGGCTTCGTCGGGAGCATCGCCGCCACCGCTGCGCGCCAGCACGCGCAAGGCATCGATGAACTTGGGCAGGCTGGGATAGCGTCCGGCGTCCATGTTGAGCGACAGCTCGACGAAAGCGGCGATGTTGCCCAGCGTCTGGCTACGGGTGGTGGGCGGGGCGTGCTGTGCATAGCGGGCCACCAGTTGGCCCTGGTGCAGGATCATGTCCAGCAGGTCGTGTACCGGCAGGTGCGGTGCCGCCTGCAACCAGCGATCCAGCAGCCGTACCGCGCGTACCATGGCGGCCGAGGCCGAACCATCGTCGCGCATGGCCAGCATACGCTGCCACCAATGTCGGCTGTCGTCGCGGTCGCGTCGCGCGATCTGGATCAGGTCGTCGTCCACCGCACCGATGATCGGGCTCTTGAGCACATGCGCCAGCGCGCGCGTGTCATCGGGCGTGATCAGGAAAGTCAGCAACGCGATCAGGTCGGCGATCTCCAGCGACTCCAGCAAGCCGCCACGCCGGTCCGACACGAACGGCACGCCGGCGTCGCGCAAGGCGCTCTCGTAGGCCGCCAGGTGGGTACGCTTGCGCACCAGCAGCATCACATCGCTCCAGCGCAGCGCCCGCCCATCGGCACCGTCGGCCACCCTGACCTCGGCGCGCGCCAGCAGCAAGGCGCTCGCCAGGGCTTGGCCCTCGCGCTTGCGGCGGGCGTCTTCCTGCTCTTGGCGGGGGGTGGTCAGCGGGTTGCGCCAGGCCACGGCAGCCGGTTCCGGCGCCTCCTGCTGCACCGGTTCCTCGATGCGCGCCAGCGGCAGCTTCCAGACTTCGCCGCCCTCCAGTCCCAGCGTGCTCTGGCGCGCATACAGCGGGTTGCCCCCTTGCAGGAACGACTGGTTGAGCAACTCCACCACGGCGGTGGCGTTGCGGCGGGTCTGGTTGGCGCGCAGCACCACGGCGCCCTGCGCGCGCAACATCTCGCGTGCGGCCACGAACACGCGCGGCTCGGCGCGCCGGAAACGATAGATCGATTGCTTGGGGTCGCCCACCACGAACACCGTGGGCTGCTGGGCATCGCCGCCGTAGGCCTGCAGCCAGGCGCGCACGATGCTCCATTGCAGCGGGTTGGTGTCCTGGAACTCGTCGAGCAGGATATGGCTGTAGCGCGCGTCGAGGCGGGTCTGCAGGTAGGCCGCACTGGCCTCGTCGTTGAGCAGCCGGTAGGCATGCCATTCGAGATCGGCAAAATCGAACACCCGCTGCTCGGCCTTGACCTCCTGGTAGCAATCGAGATAGGCGCGACCGGCCACGAACAAGGCCCGGTTCAGTTGCAGCACCAGCTTCTCGAAGCTGCGCTGCTGCAGCTCGGCCAGCGCGTCGCCGAGGGCATTGAACTCGTCCTCGAAGGCGGCCAGCGCCAATTCGTCGCCGCGTTCATCGACCTTGGCCAAGGCCGCCAGCAAGGCCTTGACGCGACCGTTCTTGCGGCGCTTGTCCTTGTCGTCGAAGAACTGGCCGAACAGGCTGGCGAAGCCCTCGGCCGACGGCGCCTGCGACAGCACCGTCTCGATCGCCACCGCACGCGCCTGGTTGGCTTGCGAGCCCTGCCCCAGCAGCCGCGCCACTTCGCCCAGGCGTTGCAGCAGGCTGCCGTCGCGCCACAATCCCAGGCGCGCATCGGCCAACGCGTCCTCGCCGCACATCTCCTGCAGCCAGCGCAGGGGCGCCGGCTCGTGCATGAATTCCTGCACCCCGGCACGCTCGTCGTCCAGGGTCGACGCCCACCATTCGGCACGCTTGTCGAGAAACGCATCGAGCAGGTTGCGGGCATTGAAGTCGCCGGCCAGTTCGTACAGTTCCAGCAGTGCGGCCTTGACCGGCGCGGCGTCGCTGCGGCGCAAGCCTTGCATGAAACGGCGATAGGCTTCGTCCTGCAGCTCGCCGTTCTTCTCGGTCAACGCGTAGCCGTGCGGCACGCCGGCGGCCAGTGGCGCAATCTGCAACAGCCGCGCGAACCAGCTGTGGAAGGTATCGATCGACAGGCTCTGCTCGCTCGACAGGATGCGCTCGTAGAGTCCGCGCGCCAGCGGCAGCAAGCGCGCCAGGTCGGGCTCGGCCACGCCGCGTTCGAGCAAGAGCCGCCCCGCATGCTCGTCACTGGCCAGGGCCAGCTCGTGCAACAGCTCCATGAGCCGTTCGCGCATTTCCTGCGCGGCCTTGCGGGTGAAGGTGATGGCCAGCAGCTCCGGTGCCTGGGCGCCGGCCAGCAGCAGGCGCAGCATGCGCCCGACCAGCAGCCAGGTCTTGCCGCTGCCGGCGCAGGCCTCGACCACCACCGAGTGGCGCGGGTCGCAGGCCGCGCGCGTGAAACTGGCGGCGTCGGCGGCGACGTCGTTGATCTCGTAGGGGATGGCCGACGGCAACAGGGGTTCGTTCACAGCCATGCCCCCTTGCGGCACAGGCCGCGCATATCGCAATACTGGCACACCGATTCGACGCCGTTGGCCGGCAGCGGCGCGCCATGCGCCACGGCTTGCATGGTGCCGGCGATCTGCTGCCTGAGCACCTGCTGGCGGGCGCCGAAGTCGGGTGCGGCGGCGTCGCCCAGCGCCTGCCCGGCCAGTTCCAGCGCCACATACGATGCGGCATCGATGGTGCCGCCGGCCAGCAGACCGTAGAACGCCAGTTGATGGTCATCGTCGTCGGCCACCTTCTGCCGCAGGCTGGGCAGCGCCCGGGTCTTGTAGTCGAGCACGGCGCGCTCGCCCTGGTCGTTGGCGTCGACGCGGTCGATGCGGCCGTGCAGTTCGACCGCGCCATCGGACCACGCCAGCGTCTGCGACATGGCCTGTTCGCCAAACACGAAATGCCAGCCGGCGGCTTCGCGTTCGGCGGCCCACAGCAGGTAGGCCGGCATCACCCGCTGCCAGCGCGCGTAGTAGGCCAATGCCGCCGGATGCTGTGCCAGCGCGCGCTCGAACACCTCGGCCGATATCTGCTGCAGCAGCGTCGCGCGCTGCGCCTGGGGCGGCTGCTGGTCGCGCACGCGTTCGTGATAGCGGGTCAGGATCTCGTGCAGCCAGCTGCCGTAGTCGCGCTTTTCGGGCATGTCGGACAGTTCGTCCATCACCGCCACGCGCAACATGCGCGCCGCGAAGAACTGGTAGGGGCATGCCAGGAAACTGCCGAAGCCGCTGGCCGACAGGCGCCCGGGCAGCAGGTCGGGGGCGCTCGGGGCGGGCATGCTGGCGCTCACCGCCTGCAATGCATAGAGGGGTGCATGCAACTGCACCGTGGGCAATCCGGGCAGGCCATGCTGGGCCAGCTTCAGTTGCAGCCGCTGCACCCAGGGACTGACCGGATTGGGTTCGCCGTTCTGCTGGCTTTGCCAGCACAGCACCACCTCGGGATTGACGCACAGCAGCTCGGTAAGGTCGCGCAACTGCTGGCGCTGCCGTTCGGCGCGTGTGACCAGGCCCAGTTCGCGCCGTACCGCGTTCGAGAAGAACAGGGTCTCCTGCGGTGGCGACGGCAGGTGCGCGGCGTCGGCGCCCAGCACCAGCACCGCGTCGAAGTGTCGCAGGCGGGCGCCGTTCAGGGGCAGCATCACGACCCGGCGGTCGGTGATGGGCGGCGTGCAGGATGTCGCATCGAGCCGCAGGTTGAGCAACGCGCGCCACTCGGCAAACGTGAATTCGTCGGCCAGCGCCGTGCCGGCCTGGCGCCCGGCAATGTCGTCGAGCAGCAGCAGGCATTGCTGGCCGGCGACATCCTCGGCCAGCGCTTGCTGCATATCGAGCGCATCGATCATCTCGCGCTCCAGCAGGCACCAGCCGGCCAGGTCGCGACGCCCCGAAAAGCGCGACGCCAGGCGCGCCAGCAGCACCATCCAGCGGCGCTCGCCACCGGCCTCGTCGAGCTCGGCAAATACCGACTGCAGGGTGTTCCAGTCGCCGGCGATGTTGTTGCGGCGCAGGCGCGCCTCGATGCGCATGATGCGTTCGCCGCGCTCGGGGTCGCTGGCGAAGACGAAGGGCGACTTCAGCAGGTCGAGCAAGGCCCCGGTCTCGCCGCGCGCGGCGACCAGGTCGTTCCAGGCCGCCAGCGCGGCGGCGGCGCGGGTGGTCGAGAGCTTCCAGCCGGTTTCGTCGGCCACCACTACCTGCGCCCGTTCCAGCAAGGCCCGCAGGCGCCGCGCCGGGACCCGGTCCTGAGCCACCACCGCGATCTCGCCCTTGCCCTGCTCCAGCCAGCGCAGCACGATGCGCGCGCCCTGCACGGCGGCGTCTTCGAGGTCGGCGGCGGCGCACAGCTGCGGCAGCGGCGGCAACCGTGCCGGCAGCGGCGAGGGCACGGCATCGTCCTGCAGCAGCTCGGGCCAGGCCGCGGCGTACAACGCGGCCGGCCCGGCCAGGCCGACGCCGCTCCAGTCCATGCCCAGCACGCACACCGGCTGCCGCCGGGCGTACGCTTGCAGGAACGCGCAATCGAGCGCCTCGGGCGCGGTGGGGCTGATCCACACCAGCGGCAGGTCGGCATGCGTGGCCAGCCTGAGCAACGCATCGAAGCGCTGCACCAGGCGGTCGCTGCCATCGAGCTGGCTCTTCCAGACGGTCCAGACCAGTTGCGCCTCGTCGGACAGCATGCCGTGCGCGTTCGGGGCCAATGGTTCGAGCAGGGTCGCCAGCGCCTGGCGCCAGCGGTCCCGGCCCACGTCGGCCGCGCCGGCGCCGGCCCGGATCTCGGGCAGCAAGGCCAGGGTCAGTTCGTCCGACAACGCCAGCAGCGTCTGCGCCAGCGGCAGCAGGTCGGCATTGCGGCGCGCCGAGAACATCTTCTTGAGCCAGCCGTGCTCGCGCAGCTGGGCATACAGCTGCATGAGGCGCTCGCTTTCCGGGGGCGCTGCGGATGCATCGGGGGGCAGCATCGCCAACAGGCCGGAAGGGGTATTGATGCGCGGCGCCAGGTAAGGACGCTGCAGCGCGCGGCTGAGCGCGGCCTTGAAGTTGCGGGCGTGCGAGAACGCCGGCACCAGCAGCTGGCAACCCGAGAAGTCGAGCGCGCCCTGGCCCTCGCCGTGCTGCGCCAGCGCCTGGCCCAGCGGCTGGTCGGGCGCCAGCAGGCGCGTGACGGCGTCTTGCCAGAAATCGGCGGAAGGCGGAATCGAAATGGTCGCTAGCGTCATGCGGGGATCGGGGGACTCGGCGATTGATTTTTTCTCTGGGCCCGAGAGATTTTTTCAATCGGAAGCCCACTCCAACAGCAGCGCATTGTAATGCCAGCATCGCCGCCGCCGCGTACTTTCGGCCACCGGCATGCCGCAACGCCGCGCGCGGCGCGGGCCGGCGATTTCTGCCCGGCCCTGATGGCGCCTGACAACAACAGCGCCGGCACGACGACACTTTTGGCAAAAATCGGTTATGATTGTTTTTGTACCCGCCGCAACATCCTGGCGCGCTTCAAAAACAACTTGAATCGGCGCGCGACGACTCCACGTAGACTCAGCAACTCCGGAAGCGTTTGGCCTACGCCAGGCAATATGGTCTCTGACCACGGCGCTATTTGACCCCCTTATTCTTACCTCATTCCGAGGACCTGCCATGAGCGAAAACATCAAACATATCTCTGACGCATCTTTCGAAGCCGATGTGCTGAAGTCCGACAAGCCTGTGCTGGTCGACTTCTGGGCTGAATGGTGCGGCCCCTGCAAGGCGATTGCCCCGATCCTGGAAGAAGTCGCCAAGGAATACGAAGGCAAGCTGCAGATCGCCAAGCTCGATGTCGATTCCAACCAGGCCATTCCCGCCAAGTTCGGCATCCGCGGTATCCCCACGCTGATCCTGTTCAAGAACGGTGCGGCAGCCGCCCAGAAGGTCGGCGCGTTGGCCAAGGGCCAGCTGACCTCGTTCATCGACAGCAACATCTGATTTTTCCCCGACGACGGCGCGCCCGCGCCGTCGTGGTCCGACTGCATGGCGGCGGACATTTTTAAACCACACCACGCAACTCCCTCCCCCACCTTATAAATTCCCGTCCCGGGACACTCATATGCACTTATCAGAATTAAAAGCGATGCACGTCTCTGCGTTGCTGGAAATGGCCATCAGCCTCGACATCGAGAACGCCGCGCGCCTGCGCAAGCAAGAACTGATGTTCGCCATTCTCAAGAAGCGTGCGAAATCAGGAGAACAGATCTTTGGCGATGGCGCCCTCGAAGTGCTGCCTGACGGCTTCGGCTTCCTGCGCTCGCCCGATGCCAGCTACATGGCATCGACCGACGATATCTATATCTCGCCGTCGCAGATCCGCCGTTTCAACCTGCACACGGGCGACTCCATCGAAGGCGAAGTGCGCACCCCCAAGGATGGCGAGCGCTACTTTGCACTGGTCAAGGTCGACAAGGTCAACGGTGAACCGCCCGAGGCGTCGAAGCACCGTATCCTGTTCGAGAACCTGACCCCGCTGCACCCCAACAAGATCCTGCAACTCGAACGCGACATGCGCGGCGAGGAAAATATCACCGGCCGCATCATCGACCTGATCGCGCCGGTCGGCCGCGGCCAGCGCGGCCTGCTGGTGGCGTCGCCCAAGTCGGGCAAGTCGGTGATGCTGCAGCACATCGCGCACGCCATCACCACCAATCATCCGGACACCGTGATGATCGTGCTGCTGATCGACGAACGCCCTGAAGAAGTGACCGAGATGCAGCGCTCGGTGCGCGGCGAAGTGGTCGCATCGACCTTCGACGAGCCGGCCACGCGTCACGTGCAGGTTGCCGAAATGGTGCTCGAGAAGGCCAAGCGCCTGGTCGAGATGAAAAAAGACGTGGTGATCCTGCTGGACTCGATCACCCGCCTGGCACGCGCCTACAACACCGTCATCCCGGCATCGGGCAAGGTGCTCACCGGCGGTGTCGACGCCAATGCGCTGCAGCGCCCGAAGCGTTTCTTCGGTGCCGCCCGTAACGTCGAGGAAGGCGGCTCGCTGACCATCATCGCCACCGCCCTGATCGAAACCGGCAGCCGCATGGATGACGTGATCTTCGAAGAATTCAAGGGTACCGGCAACATGGAAGTGCACCTCGAGCGTCGCCTGGCCGAAAAGCGCGTCTATCCGGCCATCAACCTGTCGAAGTCGGGCACCCGTCGCGAAGAACTGCTGATCAAGCCCGATCAGTTGCAGAAGATCTGGGTGCTGCGCAAGCTGATGTACGACATGGACGAGATCGAAGCGATGGAATTCATCCTCGACAAGATGAAATCGACCAAGAACAACGCCGAGTTCTTCGACATGATGCGTCGCGGCAACTAAATCCGGCATCACCTCGACAAAACGGCCTGCGCCCCGGCGCCGGCCGTTTTTTTACGCCCGGCGAGCGATTCATTGCCAGGATGCAAACACCGGGTACCCGAAATGCCACACGGCGGGCTGGGGACGACGCCTGTTTTGCCTGGCCGGGGCGTTTGATTGTATAATTTCGGACTTTTCCAAACCGGCAAGTGATCGACAATCGGGTCAAGAAGCGGGGCGACCGACGAAGTGACGATTGGCTACCAAACTACTGCAGAGGCAATAATGAAAGAAGGCATTCACCCCGACTACCGCGAAGTCCTGTTCCACGACGTGTCGAACGACTTCAAGTTCCTGACCCGCTCGACCATCGGCACCCGCGAAACCGCTGAATTCGAAGGCAAGCAATACCCGCTGGTGAAGATCGAAGTCTCGTCCGAATCGCACCCGTTCTACACCGGCAAGCACAAGATCGTCGACACCGCCGGTCGCGTCGAGAAGTTCCGTCAGAAGTTCGGTACCGTCGGTTCCAAGACCGCCGTCTCGAAGGGCTGATCCTTCTGGATCGTGCTGCTGCCACCGCAGCGGCATCTTCGCAAAAAGGCAGCTGCGGCTGCCTTTTTTTGTGTGCGCCGGCCGTGCTGTTGCCGACGATGCACGAAACAACTTTTTACCGGGAATTGCTGCACAATAACGGTTGCCCGACGTCGTCCCGCCCGGCATGGCCATATCGGCCGGCAAGCGAGGTCGAGCCCCGATACCGCCCGACCCCGTGACCGCCGATGCGGCACGCAACGATCAGCACCACGAGACAAGAGCAACAACATCTTGATGAAGCCCGTCCGTCTTCCCGCCTCCGCCACCAGTGCCTTGCCGCGCATCGCGCTGCTTGCGCTCGCCCTCCTGTATATCCTGCCCGGCCTGATCGGGCGCGACCCGTGGAAGAACGAGGACGCCACCAGCTTCGGCATCATGTGGACCATGGCCCACGGCAGCCTGGCCGACTGGCTCAGCCCCAACGTGGCAGGCTTGGCCTTGCCCGCCGAAAGTCCGTTGGCCTACTGGTTCGGTGCGATCTGCATCCGCCTCTTCGGCTGGCTGCTGGGCGACCCGCTGGCCGCTCGCGTGTCGACCGTCGGCTGCTTCCTGGTGGGCTCGCTGTCGATCTGGTATACCACCTACCTGCTGGGTCGTCGCGCCGAGGCGCAGCCGCTCAAGCTGGCCTTCGGCGGCCAGCCCGAGCCCAAGGACTTCGGCCGCACGCTGGCCGACGGCGCCTTCCTGATCTACCTCGGTTTTCTCGGCCTGCTGCTGCACAGCCATGAAACCAGCCCCAAGACCCTGCAGATCGCGCTGGTGGCCTATGCCATGTATGGCGCCGCGCGCGTGTTCGACGTCCACAAGCTGCGTCATGCCGCGTGGCTGGGCATGGCGCTGGGATTGCTGGTGCTGACCTACGGCTGGGTGCTGCCGGCCGGTGCCCTGGCGGGCCTGGTGATGCTGGCGGCGATCCGCCGCGATGCCCCCGCCGCCCGCCTGCTGCTGGGCGTAGCGCTGCCGCTGGCACTGCTCATCAGCGCGGCCTGGGTGATGGCGGTGCGCATCCTGATGCCCGAAGCCGCCGCCGGCCAGTTCGACCTGTGGATGAGCTGGAACGTCTACCAGCTCAATCGTCCCACCACAGGTGCACTGGGCTTCTTCCTGCGCTATGGCGTCTGGTTCGCCTGGCCGGCCTGGCCGTTTGCCGGCTGGGCGCTGTATGCCTGGCGCCGCCAGCCGGGTTCGCTGCACATCGCGCTGCCGCTGGCGTTCTTCATTCCGCTCACGCTGCTGGTACTGATCAACGTCCACAGCGAACAGGGCATGCTGCTGCCGCTGCTGCCGGCGCTGGCGATCCTGGCCGCATTCGGCCTGCCGACCATGAAGCGCGGTGCCATCAATGCGGTGGACTGGTTCTCGGTCATGACGCTGACGACATCGGCGGCCTTCATCTGGATTGCCTGGATCGCCAAGGAAACCGGCTGGCCGGCGCAGATCGCACGCAATGCCTTCAAGCTGGCCCCCGGCTTCAAGCCCGGCTTCGAATGGACCTCGCTGCTCATCGCGGTGGCCGCCACGCTGGCCTGGATCGTGGTGGTGCACTGGCGCATTTCGCGCCGGCCGTCGGTGCTCTGGCGCGCCGTGGTGCTGTCGTCGGGTGGCGTGATCCTGTGCTGGGTACTGCTGATGACGCTGTGGCTACCCTGGGTCAACTACGGCAAGAGCTATGCAGGCGTGGCCGAGCAGATCGAATCGAAGCTGACCTCGGTCAAGCAATGCGTGCAAACCAACGTCGGCCCCGCACAGCGTGCCTCGTTCGCCTATTTCGGCCATGTGCGCTTTGCCGACGAACGCTTCCAGAGCTGTGACTACCTGCTGCTGCAGGACGACATCAGCAACGAAGATGCCACCGTGATGCTGCGCCAGCACCCTGGCACCTGGCGCATGGTGTGGGAAGGCCGTCGGCCATCGGACCGCGACGAACGTTTCCGCCTGTACCGCCGCGTCGATAGATGAGGCCGGGGGTGCTGCATGACTGACCAACGGCCCGAGCCCGACCAGGTTGCCGGCCACCTGTCCTCGCGCGCGCAGGTGGGACGCATCGGCCGCCTGGCGTGGCCGTTGCTGGTCGGCCAATTGGCGCTCATTGCCAATGGCGTCATCGATACCGTCATGGTGTCGCGCTTCTCGGCGCTCGACCTGGCCGCCCTGGCGCTGGGCGTGTCCATCTACGTCAGTGTCTTCGTCGGCCTGTCGGGCGTGCTGCAGGCACTGCAGCCGACGATCGGCCAGTTGTTCGGCGCCGGCCGCTTGAGCGACATCGGCGGCGAAGTCCAGCAGGGCATGTGGCTGGCCGCGTGGCTGGCGCTGGTGGGCATGCTGGCGCTGCTGTTCTCGCCGTTGTTCCTGTCGTTGGCCCAGGCGTCGCCCGAACTGGTCGACAAGGCCACGCTCTACCTGCGCATCGAGGCCCTGGCGCTACCGGCCACGTTGCTGTTCAGGGTGTATTCGGCGCTCAACACGGCCATGGCGCGGCCCAAGATGGTGATGGCGATCCAGCTGTGCGGACTGCTGCTCAAGCTGCCCCTGAATGCGCTGCTGATCTTCGGCGGCCTGGGCTTGCCCGCCTTCGGCGGCCCCGGCTGCGCCATTGCCACCACCGTGATCGCCTGGTTGATGGTGGTGGTGGCCTGGCTGCTGGTGTCGAAGCTGCCGGCCTATCGCCCGCTGCACCTGTGGCGGGGCGGCCTGAAGCGGCCCAGCTGGAAGGCCCAGCGCGAACTGCTGCGACTGGGCATTCCGATCGGACTGTCTTATTTCATCGAGGTCACCGCCTTCACCCTGATGGCGGTCTTCATCGCCCGCCTGGGCGCGGTGCCGGTAGCGGGCCACCAGATCACGGCCAACGTCGGCACCGTGCTGTACATGCTGCCGCTGTCGATCGCCAGCGCCACCAGCACCCTGGTGGCACAAGCCATCGGCGCCGGCCAATGGCGCGATGCGCGACGCATTGGCAAGGCCGGCATCCGGCTGGCGGTGATCCTGTCGGTGCTCATCGGGGTGGCGGTGTGGTTTCTGCGCGGCCAGATCATCCAGGCCTATACGCCCGATCCGGTGATCGTGGCCGCCGCGCTGCCATTGTTCCTGTTCATCGCCTTCTACCAGTTGTTCGATTCGTTGCAGGTGACGGTGGCCTTCGTGCTGCGCGCCTACAAGGTGGCGGTGATACCGACCGTGATCTACGCCGTCACCCTGTGGGGCGTCGGACTGGGCGGCGGTTACCTGCTGGCGTTCGACAGGCTGGGCATGACGCCGGGCTGGCTACAGGGCGCTCCCGGCTTCTGGATGGCCAACAGCGTCAGCCTGGGGCTGGTCGGCGCCGGTCTGCTGGCCTACCTGCGGCGGGTGCAACGGCGCGCTGGCGTCGGGCCTATGGGCCGCTGAACGCACCTGCCCGTCCGAACAGGTCATCGTTGCTGGCCTCCAGCAATCCCTGGGTCTGGGCCGCCGCGGCCGGGCGGCCCAGCAGGAACCCCTGCACCTGGTCGCACTGCAGCCGCTGCAGCGCATGCAGTTGGGCCTCGGTTTCCACTCCTTCGGCCACGACTTCCATCTGCAGCGCATGCGCCAGCGCAATGATGGCCGCCACGATGGCACCACTGGAGTGGTCGCCCTGGTCGAGGCGGGATGTAAAGAAGCGGTCGATCTTGATCTGGCGGCAGTGGAACTGCGCCAGGTAGGCCAGGCTGGAATAACCGGTGCCGAAATCGTCGATGGCGATGTCGAAGCCCAGCGACTGCAATTCGGCGATGATGCGGGTACTGCGCTCGACGTTCTTCATGGCCGCGGTCTCGGTGATCTCGAACATCAAGCGCTGGGGTGCCACGCCCGCTTCGGTGACGATGGCGATGATGCTTTCGACCAGGTCGCCGCGCATCTGCTGCGGCGACAGGTTCAGCGCCACCTTCACCGGCGGCACGCCCTGCGCGTCCCAGTGCTTGACCTGCGCGCAGACGGCGCGCAGCACCCAGTCGCCGATGGCCACGATCTGGCCCGAGCGCTCGGCGATCGGGATGAACTCGCCCGGGCTCAATTCGCCCAGATCCGGGTGCCGCCATCGCAGCAGCGCCTCGATCCCGGTCAACTCATGGCTGCCGCCACGGTACTTGGGCTGGAAGTGCAGGCTGAACTGCTGCTGGGCGATCGCCTGTTGCAGCGCCTGGCGCACCAGCAGGTGGCGCATGGCGGCGGCATGCATGGCGGGCTCGAAGAAGCGATAGGTATTGCGTCCGCTCTGCTTGGCCTCGTACATCGCGGCGTCGGCGCTTTGCATCAGGGCATCGGCCGATTCGCCACTGTTGGGATAGACCGCGATACCGATGCTGGAAGTCATGCGCAGCAGCGTGCCGTCGACGTCCACATCGTCCTGCAGCGCCGCCAGCACGTTCTCGCATAATTGCTCGACCACCTCCGGCGAAGCGAGGTTGCCCATCACCACCACGAATTCGTCGCCACCGATGCGGGCTACCATGTCCTCGCCGCGAATGCAGCCGCGGATGCGCTGCGCCACGGCCACCAGCAGGCAGTCGCCGGCGGCATGACCGAGCGAGTCGTTGATGGCCTTGAAGCCGTCGAGGTCCATGAACAGCACGGCGAACATGCGGCCATTGCGGCGAGCCACCTGGATCGCATGCTCGATACGCTCGGCCAGCAAGGCGCGGTTGGGCAGGCCGGTGAGTACGTCATGGGTAGCGAAATGCAACAGCTTGTCATTGGTGCGCCCGACGATGCGCTTGAGCACCGTGTTGCGCTGGGCACCGCTGACCACCAGGGCCAGCGCCATGGACAGGAAGGCAACAAACACGATGCCATTGACCAGGTGCTCGCGCGTCACGCCCGAGGACCTGCGGCTACCCGCTGTCGGGTCCAGCTGCAACGCGCGCAGCGCCGCGCCGGCGCTGGCCACCAGCGCCACCCCGAGCAGCAAGGCCGCCAGCACCCGACGCGCCTGCTGTGAATGCAGCGAGCCGGCGCTGACGCGGCGATGATTGGTGGCCGAGAAAAGCGTCACGGCAAACACCGACGTGGCTTGCATCAACACCAGCGCCAGCGCCTGCAACACCGGGTCGAACGCCAGCGCAGGTGCCAGCTGCATGGCCTTGAAGATCAGGTACAGCGCCAGGTTCAGGGCCATCCCGATAAGCAGTGCGCCGGCCAGCAATCGCACGTTCGTCGGCCGTCGCACCCCGGACAGGTGCATCAGGTAGAACATGCCCAATACGCACAGCGACAGTGCCAGCGTCAGCAGACGGGTGTCGAACACCACCGGCCGGGCCAGGCGCGGTGCACTTGCGCACAGGATCAACACCGCCCACAGGCCGATGCCGAAGACCAGCGCGCCGATGGCCAACCACAGGCGTCGATGCTTGGCATCGTGGGCGGTGATGCGCTCGGATATCTCGAGCCCGGCATAGGCGGCCAGGCTGGCCACCAGCAGGCCGAACGTCAATAACAGGAAATTGAAAACCCCAGGCATCGCTGTCGCCCCGCATGATTCGCCGCCCGAGCGCCCCGCTACCGGGACTGCCCGCGACAGGTGTCTTGTCGTATCGCGGACGTGTAATGGCCGACCGCGTTCCATGCCGGACATGGACGGTCCCCGCGCTGCCGCGCTGGCCCGGACGTGCCCGGTGCTATGCAAAAGTTACGTAACTGAGCGCGTTGCGATGCCAACCCGGTGGCGTCGTCATGCGCGGATGCTGCCGACTAATTTATGATTCGATTTGTTTCATCAAGGCCAGACATTGCCGCAAGAAAAATAACAGCGGGATCCGTGACATCGGGGGCCCGCGCATCGTCGACTGGCGTCGGGAGCGCGTGGCCGGGATCGGGCGCTTTGCGGCAACCGCCCTATTCTAGCGAGTTGCGGCGAGATTGAACGTATCGCCAAGCCATCCCGCACAGTGAGAAATGTATCTGTTGGGATACAGTTATCAAAAATATATTAATAACAATCCGTCAATTGCGCCAATGTGTCCTATAACGGACATAAGCCCTTGGCGCGTGGTATCGCGACATCCGCACGGATGCGCCGGCCAGTGCGGGCCTGATCGCAGCGATACTGCACTGGGCGGGACGCTGCGGTCATCGTCTCAAACCGTGGGACTGCACATGACCTCATTTTCGGGTTCACACTACTGCTCACCGAGGCGCTGTGACAGGCGTCGCGCCGCGCCCGGCCCGGGTCGCCGAAGGCCTTGCTGGGCCGGGCTCGCCAGCCAGTGATAGTTAGTCACGTTTGAGGCGTAATTCATCCAAAAATCAAACGTACCCCGGAACGCTCACCGTCAAAGTACCTTCGTCGACCATGGAAACCGCCAATCAAAAATTTGCCAAGCGGCTGCGTGCTGCAATGGAAAAAGCTGGATACGAGCCAAAGCCTGCCGTCCTCGAAAGAGAGTTCAACCTGCGCTTCTGGGGCAAGCCGATGACATTGCACGGTGTGCGGCGCTGGCTGCTTGGCGAATCCATGCCCAAGCAGGACAAGCTCGAGACCCTGGCGGAATGGTTGATCGTCACGCCCCAGCATCTGCGCTTCGGCGAGGAAATCGGCAAGCGCATCGACAAGCGCCGCGCGCGCTGGGAAGAGGCGATCGGCTATCGCGAGCGCGAGGCCTTCGAAGCCTTCATCAACCTGCCCGCACCGCAGCGCAAGATCGTCAAGGAAGTCATCTTCGCGTTTTCACAACTGGCCAACGCCCACGCCGCCGACAAGGCTGCCGCGCCGGCCAAGGCTGCCGTCAAGCGCCGCGCCCGCGCCTAGTAGCGCCGTCAGGCGCGCTGGGCAATCGCTGCGGCCACCTGCACGCAGTGATCGACCTGCTCCTCGATGGCTTGCGGCACCGCACGCCGCCCCTCCAGCACCGATGCGATCCACTGCGCCGTGGTATGCGCGTCGCGTCCCTCGGGCAGATCGGCCAATTCCTCGGCCACCGTCTGCTTTTCCACCAGTACCGTGCGTTGCCCGCCACTGAACCAGTCGATGCGTTGTGCGCGACGCGCATTGGCCACGGTCTCGCCCTCGGTGCCCCGCATCAGGAACGCATCGCCCCGGCCATGGGGAGCCGCCTCGGTGAAATAGTGGGTAAGCATCTCCAGGTATTCGGGGTGGGTGTACGAGCTCAACCGTAATGCCGGACCGGCGAAAGGTTGCATGATCTTGACCAGGGTGTGGGTCGAATTGCGCACGCCCAGCACCCGACGCAATGACAGCAGGTGCGCCATCTTCGGTGCCAGCACCTCGATCGGCACGAATGCCGGCTGCCCGCCGGCCATCAGGGCCTCGGCCTGCCCGGCGCTGGTGGCATGGGTCACGCCCAGCGCGGTGAAGATCTCGGCACTGGTCACGCGTTGCGGATCATGGGTAACCCCGTGCATCAATACCGGCACCCCACGCCGCACCAGCAGCATGCACAGCAGGGGCGTCAGGTTGGCCATCTTGCGCGAACCGTTGTAGCTGGGCAGTACCACCGGCGCATAGGCGCCGGCCGGCGCCTGCAACGGCGCAAACGAAGCCTCGGCGGCATCCAGGAAGCCGCCGATCTCGGCCACCGACTCGCCCTTGATACGCATGGCCAGCAAGATCGCGCCCAGTTCGAGATCGGATACGCGCGCGTCCAGCATGGCCGCGTACATGCGGCAGGCGTCTTGCCGCGACAGGCTGCGCGCGCCATCCTTGCCGCGGCCGATTTCCTTGATGAAAGCGGCGGCGGCAAACGGCTGGCCGGCGCCCGCCAGGGCGTCTTGGGTAGAGTGATCGTTCTGCATGGCCGCAAGGTTACACCAAAACGCCCAGCCCACCCGCCGGCGGGGCGTGGGCGCGGGCTTTACATTACAATAGCGCCTTTCCTAGCGGTTCCCACCATTGCAATCATGATCGTTCTCGGCGTCGAATCCTCCTGTGACGAAACCGGGCTGGCTCTGTACGACACCGAGCGCGGCCTGCTGGCGCACGCATTGCATTCGCAAGTGGCGATGCACCAGGAATACGGCGGCGTGGTGCCCGAGCTGGCCTCGCGCGACCACATCCGACGCGCCATTCCATTACTGCAGCAGACCCTGGCCGAGGCCGGTATCGTCAAGACCGACATCGATGCCATCGCCTATACCCAGGGCCCCGGCCTGGCCGGCGCGCTGCTGGTGGGCGCCTCGGTGGCGTGCGGCCTGGCGCTGGCGATCGATCGCCCGGTGCTGGGCATCCACCACCTCGAAGGCCATCTGCTGTCGCCGCTCCTGGCCAGCAAGCCGCCGGCTTTCCCGTTCGTGGCCTTGCTGGTCTCGGGTGGACATACGCAATTGATGCGGGTCGATGGCGTGGGCCGCTACGAGCTGCTGGGCGAGACGCTGGACGACGCCGCCGGCGAGGCCTTCGACAAGTCGGCCAAGCTGCTGGGACTGGGCTACCCGGGGGGGCCTGAGATTTCGCGCATGGCCGAGTTCGGCGACCCCAAGGCCTATACGCTGCCGCGCCCGATGCTGCATGCGAAGAACCTGGACTTCAGTTTTTCGGGCCTCAAGACAGCGGTGCTGACGGTGGTCAGGCAACAAGGCGCCAACGGCGCCAACATCTGCGAGCAGGACAAGGCCAACATCGCACGCGGCTTCGTCGACGCCATCGTCGAGGTGCTGGTCGCCAAGTGCATGGCCGCGCTCAAGCAGACCGGACTGAAACGGCTGGTGATTGCCGGTGGCGTCGGCGCCAACCGCCAGTTGCGTCAGGCGCTCGATGCCATGGCGGCCAAGCGCCGTCACGAAGTGTTCTATCCCGAGTTGCAGTTCTGCACCGACAACGGTGCCATGATCGCCTTCGCCGGCGCCATGCGACTGCGCCTGCAGCCCGATGCCGCCACCCGCGAATACGGCTTCGGCGTGCGACCGCGCTGGCCGCTGGACGAGTTGAAACCGCCGCTGGCGGCCTGACCAAGGTCGGCCGGCTGCCCGCGACGGCAGCAGCGTCCTACTTTTTCTTCTGTCCCAGGCGACTTTCCTTGCCGGCCAACAGGTTGCCGATATTCTTGCGGTGGCGGTACACCAGCAACACGCTCATGGCCGCCACGGCCAGCAGGATACCGTCGGTGCTGCCGAACAGCAGGCCGTAGTAGAACGGCGCAAATACCGCCGCCACCAGCGCTGCCAGCGACGAATAGCGAAAGGCAAACGCCACCACCAGCCAGGTCGCCAGCGTGGCCAGGCCGAGCCAGATATCGAGCGCCAGCAGGATGCCCAGCGCCGTGGCCACGCCCTTGCCGCCGACGAAGCGGAAGAACACCGGCCACAGGTGGCCCAGGAACGCCGCCAGCACCACCAGCGCCAGGCCGCTGTCGCCGACCCCGTAGCGGGGTCCGAAATGCTGCGCCAGCCATACCGCCAGCCAACCCTTGAAGCCATCACCGAGCAGCGTCAGCGCCGCGGCCTTCCTGTTGCCGCTGCGCAGCACGTTGGTGGCGCCGGGGTTCTTCGATCCGTAGGTGCGGGGGTCGGCCAGGCCGAACAGCTTCGAGACCACCACCGCAAAGGAAAGCGATCCGATCAGGTAGGCGCCAATGGCGAAGAGGATGTTGTTCATGGGAATTCCACTAGAAACGTGTTGGATTGATCAGTCGGGCAATGCGCACTGCACCGCCTTGGCCGGCAGCACCGCCAGCAGCACGGCCGGCGCCAGGCCGACCAGGAAGCCGCGCCGCCCACCGTTGATATAGATGCGTTCGAGTTCGAGGATGCTCGACTCCACGTACACCGGCATGCTCTTGCGGGTGCCGAAGGGCGAAGTGCCGCCGATCAGGAAACCGGAATGGCGGTTGGCCACGTCGGGCTTGCACGGTTCGACCGACTTGCAGCCGATCTGGCGCGCCAGGTTCTTGGTCGATACCTTGCAATCGCCGTGCATCAGCACCAGCAGCGGCCTGGCCGCCTCGTCCTGCATCACCAGGGTCTTGACCACGGCATGCTCGGCCACTCCCAGCTCGCGCGAGGACACCGAAGTGCCGCCGTGCTCTTCATACTGATAGGGATGCTCGGTGAAGCTCACCCCATGCTTGCGCAGGAACTGCGTGGCCGGGGTCTCGGAGATATGCTCTTTTCTGGAACTCATGGGTGTGTATAGTCGACCGGCGTCCCGCTGATGCAGTCACGCCGCCATGGGCGCACATTATGCCGCAAGATCGGCGCCTTGCGCGCTAGCCGCGCGGGTGATGCTGCGCATGCAATTGCTTGAGCCGTTCGCGCGCCACATGGGTATAGATCTGGGTGGTCGAGATATCGGCATGCCCCAGCAGCAACTGCACCACCCGCAAGTCGGCACCGTGATTGAGCAGGTGGGTGGCAAAGGCATGGCGCAGGGTATGCGGCGACAGGCGCACCGAAATACCGGCGGCCAGGGCATGCTTCTTGATCAGGGTCCAGAACATCTGGCGCGTCATCGGCCCGCCGCGCGCGGTCACGAACAGGGCGTCGTCGACCTGCCCGGCCATGATCTGCGGCCGCCCCTGGCTCAGGTAGCGCACGATCCAGGCCCCGGCCTCTTCGCCGAACGGCACCAGGCGCGTCTTGTTGCCCTTGCCGGTGACGCGCAATACGCCTTCGTTCATGCCCACCTCGATGGTCTTGAGCAGCACCAGCTCGGACACCCGCAGGCCGCTGGCATACATCAACTCGATCATGGTGCGGTCGCGCAGCCCCAACGGCGTGGTGACATCCGGGGCGCCCAGCAAGGCCACCACCTGGGCCTCGGACAGGGTCTTGGGCAAGCGCTGCGGCTGGCGTGCCGAGCGCATCTTGAGGCAAGGGTCGACGCTGATGCGGTTCTGTCGCAAGGCCAGCTGGAAGAAACGCTTCAATACCGCCAGGCGGCGATTGGCCGAGCTGGGCTTGGTCTGGTCGTGGCGCGCCGCGAAATAGGCGGTAAGGTCGGCGGCCGACGTCGCCAGCAGCGACTTGCCCTGCGCCTGGTGCAACCAATGGGCGTACAGGGTCATGTCGCGCCGGTAGGCATCGAGCGAATTGCGCGACAGGCCGTCTTCCAGCCACAGGGTGTCGCAGAATTCGTCGATGGCATTGCGGCTCTCCGGTGGCGCCTCGATCTTCGGTGTGGTGCGTCCCATGGTGTGCTCAGTAGCCCTGTACGCCTTCGTGACGCAGCAGCCAGCGCTTGACGTCGAGGTGGAAGTGCTCGACGTCGTCATGCGCCGAAAAGCCGCCCAGCCCCCCTGCGGCGGTGACGCGGTGACACGGCACCAGCAGGGCGAACCAGTTGGCGCCGCAGGCCTGGCCCACCGCGCGCGGCGCCGAGCCGATGCGCCGGGCGATGTCGCCGTAGGTCAGCACGCGGCCCACCGGTATGTCGTCGATGGCTCGCCACACCCGTTGCTGGAACGCGCTGCCGACCTCGGCCAGCGGCAGCTTGAAGCGATACTGCGGATCGTCGAGGTAGCGCGCTATCTGCTTGACCGTCCTGGCGGCGAGGGTATCGGTGGGCGCCTTGTCGGCGAAACCGGGCCGCAGGTAGACCAGCTCGGTGAGCACGCCGGCACCGGTACGGATGCCGATCGCGCCGAACGGGGTCGGCATGACGGCGGCAAAATGAGCAGTGAGCGGGCAAGCGGGCTGGGGCATCTTGGGGTGCGGGGGCGGCGGCGCGGCGACCAGTGCGCCTATTCTAAGCAATCCGGCGTCCAAAAAGAAAAAAGGCGCATCGTCGATGCGCCTTGAAAACTCCTTGATGCATTCCCGGCCGTTCGGACAGCTTCATCGAATGCACGTCTCCTCAGTTCCCCGGTATCGATACCGTTTGTTATGCACCACCCACTCGTATCCGGTTGCCGGGCTGGCAAATTGCGCTTGCCAATTCAGCAAAGCACGCACTGTAGCAAAACTTTTGGTCGCTTCAAAGCACTTTTTTGATGGCTGGAAAGTGCATTTCTGCAACTCAACAGACATCACATGAATTTAGGGCAAAGCCACGCCGGTTGGGGCTTTCCCGCCTCGCGTCATTTCGCGGCGACGGCCGCGGCTTCGCGATTGACGGCGGCGATCAGGTCGCGCCCGATACGGTTTTCCATCTGCTGCTGCACCGGCAGCAGGGCCTGCCGCCATTCGGCCTTCTGTTGTTCGGACAAGCGGTAGATGGTGGTCTTGCCGGTTTTCTGCACCGCCGCCAGCGCGGCCTCGTTTTCCTGCACGGCGATGGCGTTGGCGTAGCGGGTGGCTTCCTTCATGGCCCCTTCGAGGGCACGGCGGATATCGGACGGCAAGCCGTCCCAGAACTTCTTGTTGACGATCACCGCATAGCCCAGGTACCCGTGGTCCGATACCGTGACGTGCTTTTGCACCTCGTGCATCTTCTGCGTGTACAGGTTCGAAGGCGGGTTCTCGGTGCCGTCGACCACTCCGGCCTGCAACGCCTGGTAGACCTCCGAGAAGACCAGTACCTGGGGGCTGGCGCCCAGTGCGCGCATCTGTGCATCGAGCACCTTGGAGGACTGGATGCGCATCTTCAGGCCCCGGAAATCGGCCGGACTGTGCAGCGGCCGATTGGCCGACATCAGCTTGAAGCCGTTATCCCAATAGGCCAGCCCGGTGATGCCCTTGGGTTCGAGCTTCTTGAACAGCTCGCGCCCGATCGGGCCTTCGGTGACCCGATACAGCACTTCCTTGCTGGGGAAGATATAGGGCAGGTCGAACACCTCGAATTCCTTCACCCCCAGCGGCCCGAACTTGGCCAGCGACGGCGCCAGCATCTGCACCGCACCCAGTTGCAGGGCTTCCAGCTCTTCCTTGTCCTTGTACAACGTACTGTTGGGGTAGACCTCGACCCTGACGCGGCCGCGGGTGGCCTGCTCGGCCAGTTCCTTGAAGCGCTCGGCGCCCTTGCCCTTGGGGGTGTCGGCCGAGACCACGTGACTGAACTTGATGACAATGGGCTGCTGCGCCTGGGCGCTGCCGGTGTCGCCGCTACCGGTGGCAAAGATGAGCACGGCCGACATCACGCGCGCCAGGAAATGAAACTTCATGGTGTCCCCTGCGACCTTCGAAGGATATTGTTATGAACCGCCTTGGCGACCTGCGCGGATTCTGCCCAGGCCGCGCCGTCGCGGGCAACTGTGGATAACCACATCGACCGCAACGCCAGGCCGATGCTGCACTGCGCCACGCTGGCGCTGCCCGCCCGCCCCCGCTACACTGGCGACGACATGAAACCGCCCGCCATCAACGCCCAGCCCACTGCCGCCTCGCTGCTGCTCGCCCCCAGCCGCAAGACCACCATGCGCTGGCTGATCCCCTTCCTGCTGGTGCTGCTGTTCTTGCTGACGCTGATCTGGTTGCCGCGCCAGGCGCAGCAGATGGAAGCCAGCGAACGGCTGGAGCAATTGATCGCCGACTCGCTGTGGGTAGAACAGGCCATCCGCTTCCAGCTCAGCCGCGACGACGAAAGCATGCGCATCATCGCCCGCGAGATCGTCGGCAACCACCTGCACCAGGACCAGTTCCGCGCCCGCATCAATGCCCTGCTGCGCAACAACCGCGAATTCTATCGGGTCACCTGGCTCGATGTCGAGGGCAAGCCGGTGGCTTCCAGCGACGACTTTCCGATCGGTCGCAGCGACCTTTCGGAACCGTCGCGCATGACCGAGCAGCGGGCGCGCCAGATGCGCCGGCCGCTCTATAGCCCGCCGGCGGTGCCACCCGGCATCGCCGAGCCGACGCTGATGGATTACCACGTGCCGATGTTTCGCGATAACCATTACGTGGGCAGCCTGGTGGCCAGCTATGCGGTGGTGCGCATCCTCAACGAAATGGTGCCGTGGTGGTTTGCGCAGGACAACGAGATCTCCCTCACCGACACCGACGACAGCGTGATCGCCCGCCGCACCGCCGGCGGCCCAGGCCTGAACGTCTATACCCACCGCCGCGAACTGGAATTGCCGGGCTTGACGCTGGTACTGCACACCAATAGCACCAAGAGCGCCCCCAAGTTGCTGCCCAACCTGCTGGTGGGGTCGGTGATCGTGCTGTCGCTGGGACTGCTGTGGAGCCTGTGGGCCCTGTGGCGCGACATCAACCGCCGCACCCAGGCCGAAGGCGCGCTGTGGAAGGAGGCGTCGTTCCGGGCGGCAATGGAGAACTCGCTCATCACCGGCATGCGCGCGCGCGACCTGCAGGGCCGCATCACCTATGTCAACCCGGCCTTCTGCAAGATGGTGGGCATCGACGCCGAACAGCTGGTGGGCAAGATCCCGCCCATGCCCTACTGGGCGCCCGAAGCCATCGACGAATACCAGGAACGCTTTTCCAATGTGCTGGCCGGGCGCATCACGCCGCAGTTCGAAACCATCTTCCAGCGCAGCAACGGCGAGCGCTTCCCGGTGCTGATCTTCGAGGCGCCGCTGGTCGACCAGAACGGCAAGCAGACCGGCTGGATGGGGTCGATCCTGGACATTTCCGAACGCAAGCGGGCCGAGGACCTGAACCGGACCCAGGAAGAGAAACTGCAGGCCAGCGCCCGCCTGGCCTGCATGGGCGAGATCGCCTCGACCCTGGCGCACGAACTGAACCAGCCGCTGGGGGCTATCTCCAGCTACGCCACCGGCGCCCTCAACATGGTCAAGCAGGGCAGCGTGGAACCGTCCGCGCTCACCCCGGCGCTGGAAAAGATCCACGCCCAGGCGCAGCGCGCCGGGCACGTGATCCGCAGCGTCCACCAGTTCGTGCGCAAGCGCGAGCCTGCGCGCACGCCGCTGCAGGTCAAGCAGCTCATCGATAACGTCACCCCGCTGATCGAATTGCAGGCGCAGCAATTCTTCGTGGTGCTGCAGACCCAGGTCCCGCCCCGGTTGCCCGACGTGCTGGGCGACGCCGTGCTGCTGGAACAGGTGATCCTGAACCTGACGCGCAACGGCATCCAGGCCATGACGGCCAGCCCGCCCGAGCGGCGCATCCTGCGCATCGTGGCCGAGATCGACCGCAGCCAGCCCGGTACCGAAGCGGTGGTGGTGTCGGTCATCGACCAGGGGCACGGGATCGCCGAGGAAGTGGCGGCGCGGCTGTTCTCGCCGTTCTTCTCGACCAAGGCCGAAGGCATGGGAATGGGGCTCAACATCTGCCGCACCACCATCGAGTTCCATGGCGGCACGCTGACCTACACCGACAACCCGGCAGGCGGTACAATCTTCCGGTTTTCGCTGCCAGCCCTGGGCGCAGCACCCGCATAGCCCTTCAACTCCACGCGTTGCGCGTTTGCCAGGCGCCACCCATTCGATGCTGCATATAGTCGACGACGAAGAAATCATCCGCGATTCGCTGACCTGGCTGGCGCGCTCCCGCAACATCGCCGCCGTCAGCTACGACAGCGCCCAGGCGCTGCTGTCGGCGCTGGACAATGACGCCGCCTTCGATGCCGGGGGCGAATGCATCCTGCTCGATGTGCGCATGCCCGACATGAGCGGCGTGGCGCTGTTCAACCAGCTGGCGGCGCGGGCGCTGACCCGGCGCCGCCCGGTGATCTTCCTCACCGGCCACGGCGACGTGCCGATGGCGGTCGACATGCTCAAGAACGGCGCCTTCGACTTCTTCGAGAAGCCGTTCAACGACAACCAGTTGATGGACCGCGTGCTGCAGGCGCTGGAAAGCTCGCGCCAGGCCGGCGAAGACGCCGCCGTGCAGTCGCGGCTGGCGGCATTGTCGGCGCGCGAACGCGAGGTGCTCGACCTGATCCTGGCGGGCAAGATGAACAAGGTGATCGCCGACGAGCTCGGTATCAGCATGCGTACGGTCGAGGTCCACCGCGCGCATATCTTCGACAAGATGAACGTCAAGACGGCAGTGGAACTGGCGCGCCTGCTGAAATAATCCGCTTCAATCCTGGTGGCGCGCCAGCGCCCAGGCCGCGTGTTCGCGCACCATTTCCGATGGATGCGCGCCGGCGTCCTGCAGGGCCGCCACGATCGGCGCACTGCCGCGGATGGCGGGGTCGTCGGCGGCATTGCCCAGACCGACGGCCAGGTTGCGCAGCCAGCGCTCGTGGCCGATGCGGCGGATGGCGCTGCCTTCGGTGTTGTTCAGGAACTGCTCTTCGCTCCAGGCAAACAATTCCAGCAGGCTGGCGCTATCGAGGCCATGACGCGCATCGAAGTCGGCCAGCGTGCTGCGCTGGGCAAACTTGTTCCATGGGCAATACAGCTGGCAGTCGTCGCAGCCGTAGATGCGGTTGCCGATCAGCGGCCGCAACTCGGGCGGAATGCTGCCCTTGAGTTCGATGGTGAGATACGAGATGCAGCGCCGGGCATCGAGCTCGTAGGGCGCCACGATGGCCTGGGTCGGGCATACCTCGATGCAACTCGTGCATTGCCCGCAGCGTGGCGTGACCGGCGCGTCCACCGGCAGCGGCAGGTCGGTCAGGATCTCGCCCAGGAAGAACATCGACCCGGCCTCGCGATGCAACAGCAGGGTGTGCTTCCCACGCCATCCCAGGCCGGCTTTTTCGGCCAGGGCCACTTCCATCACCGGCGCCGAATCGGTAAAGACGCGGTAGCCGAACGGCCCGGTGCGGGCCTCGATGCGGCTGGCCAGCTGCTGCAGCCGCGCCCGCAATACCTTGTGATAGTCGCGTCCACGGGCATACAGCGACACCTGCGCCATCCGCGCATCGGCGCTGCGGGCGCTTTCGCGCGCACGCCAGTCGTCGCCACTGGCCGCCGGCAGGTAAGGCATGCGCGCGGTGATGACCCGCACCGTGCCCGGCACCAGTTCGGCCGGCCGGGCGCGCTTCATGCCGTGGCTTGCCATATAATCCATCTCGCCGTGGTAGCCGCGGTCGAGCCAGGCCTGGAAGCCGGCCTCGCGATGCGACAGGTCGACGTCGGCGATGCGCAACTCGGCAAACCCGAGTTCCTGGCCCCAGGCCTTGATATCGACGGCAAGTGCGGCAAGATCGGTCATGAAACGAAAGACATCCGTCAGTAGGGACAAAAGGTTTGAACATGCAGCGCCGCCAACTCCACCTGCCCGACGAGGCCGCCACCGCCCGCCTGGGCGCAGACCTGGCCCAGGCCCTGGCGCCGGGCCTGGTGCTGTACCTGCATGGCGACCTGGGCGCCGGCAAGACCACCCTGACCCGCGCGCTGCTGCATGCGGCCGGTTACCAGGGACGGGTCAAGAGCCCGACCTACACGCTGGCCGAGCCCTATGAGGTCAAGCTGGCAGAGCGCATGGTAACAGTCATCCACTTCGATCTCTACCGGATGGCCAGCCCGGAGGAATTCCTGGAGGCCGGTTTTCGTGAACATTTCAACGAAAACACAATCTGTGTAGTCGAATGGCCGGAAAAAGGCGACACAGTGTTGCCTGCACCGGACATTGAGCTCACCCTGGTACTCGCAGCCCACGGCCGTGATGTAGAATTATGCGCGTTGTCCGACAAGGGTCTTGAATGCCTCGCTCGACTGAAATTCGCTCCGAATCTGTAAAGTCCAAAAGCCGCCGCACTGTCCTCAAAGCTGGCGGTGTCCTGTTCGTCTCCGTGGTCACCCCATTGCCTGCCTGCGCCTCGCAGATCCTGGCGGTGCGTGTCTGGCCGTCCGACGACTACACCCGCGTCACGCTGGAGAACGACAGCAATCTCAAGGTCACCCATTTCGTGGTCAAGGACCCGGAACGCCTGGTGGTCGACATCGAAGGCATCGATCTCAATAGCACCCTGAAGGACCTGGTAGCCAAGATCCAGCCCAACGACCCCTACATCAAGCAGGTGCGCGTTGGCCAGAACCGGCCCAGCGTGGTGCGCCTGGTGTTCGACCTGAAGGACGAGATCAAGCCGCAGGTATTTACGCTGGCGCCGGTGGGCGAATACAAGTACCGCTTCGTGATCGACCTGTATCCGGCCAATCCGGCCGACCCGATCGCCGCCCTGATCCAGAAGGGCGACTGGCTCAAGGAGGCCCCGCGCGAGCCGGCCCAGGCGCAAGCGCCGGTCAAGCCCGACCCGGTGCCGCTGGTCGAGGCCAAGCCGCCGGCCGAGGATCGCGCCGAGAAGAACCCCCGGGTGGTGCCGGAGGAGCCGCGCATGCAGCTCACCCGCATGATCACCATCGCCCTCGATCCCGGCCACGGCGGCGAAGACCCGGGCGCCACCGGCGCGCGCGGCAACCGCGAGAAGGACGTGGTGCTGTCGATCGCCAAGCGCCTCAAGCGCAAGATCGAGCAATATCCCAACATGCGCGTCATGCTCACCCGTGACGCCGATTTCTTCGTCCCGCTGGGCATGCGCGTGGTCAAGGCGCGCAAGGTGCAGGCCGACCTGTTCGTGTCGATCCACGCCGACGCCTTCGTGCAGCCTACCGCCCGCGGCTCGTCGGTATTCGCGCTGTCCGAAAAGGGCGCCAGCTCGACTGCCGCGCGCTGGCTGGCCAACAAGGAGAACTCGGCCGACCTGATCGGTGGCGTCAACATCAAGACCCACGACCGCCAGCTCGCCAGCGTGCTGCTGGACCTGTCGACCACGGCCCAGATCAATGACAGCCTGCGGGTCGGCAATGCGGTGCTGAAGGAGATCGGCGGCATCAACCGGCTGCACAAGGGGGCCGTCGAACAGGCCGGCTTTGCGGTACTCAAGGCCCCGGACATCCCCAGCATCCTGATTGAGACCGCCTTCATCTCGAACCCCGAGGAAGAGGCCAAGCTGACCGACGAGCGCTACCAGGAACAGTTGGCCGACGCCATCCTGACCGGGATTCGCAACTACTTCGCCAAGAATCCCCCGTTGGCCAAGAACAAGCTGACCTGAAGCCCCGGGCTGGATGCTCCGACCAGGCGCTTCCTTCGACGGAGCGCCTTTTTTATGCCCGAGCCGGACCGGATCGGCGCGTGCGATTGCCCGACTTTGCCATTCATGGCACGCCGCAGCATGGTGCCCCGTTGAAAATCGCCCCCGGCGCAAGGCCAGAACAAACCGTCAAAACACCGTCTTCTCTGCAGATACGCCGTCGCGGGGCTCCCTTTAATATGGTTCAAAGGATGGTGGAGGCCCAGCCTCCGGTCCACGCGTGGGGGCGCGTGGCACCCATCTCGCCATGCACGCCCCTGGGATTTCACGTCGACTAATCTACTGGGGGCAGGGGATGGGCGCCACGGGGTTTCGTATTGTCTTTTCTTCTTCGCCGCTTGCGGTGCCGCACGCCGTGCTGGCCGCGCTACTGGCGTCATTGCTACTGGCCGGCTGCGGTTCGGTGGGGGTACAACCCTATTCGGAAGCCGAGATTGCCGCCCGCACCGCCGCCGATCGCGCTGCCGCACAGCAGGATGTGCCTGCCATCACCGAAGCGCTGACGATGGAGCAGGCCATCGCCCGGGCGCTCAAGTACAACCTGGAACGTCGTGCCAAGATGCTCGAGGAAGCGCTGGCCTACGACCAGCTCGACACCGCCACCTGGGACATGCTGCCGCGCCTGATGGCGCAAGCCGGCTACAGCCGTCGCAACAAGGACCTCATCACCAACAGCGTCGACTCGGTCACTGGCCAGCCGTCACTGGCGCATCCCTATGTGTCATCCGAGCGCGCGCACGCCACCGCGGAACTGGGCCTGACCTGGAACCTGCTCGATTTCGGCTTGAGCTATATCGCCGCCAAGCAACAGGCCGACCGCGTGCTGATCGCCGCCGAACGCCGGCGCAAGGCCATGCACCTGCTGTTGCAGGACGTGGTCACCGCGTTCTGGCGCACGGCCAGCGCCCAGAAGCTGCAAGAGCAGGTGACGCTGGCCATCGTCAATGCCGAGAGTGCGCTGGAGGACGCGCGCCGCGCCGAGTCCGAACGGGTACGCTCGCCCATCGACGCCCTGCGCTACCAGCGCCAATTGCTGGAAAACCTGCGCCTGCTGGAAAATATCGAGCAAGAGCTGGCGGCAGGCAGAATGGAGCTGGCGCTGTTGATGAATGCACCGCCCGGCCTGCATTTCCGCGTGGTGGAGCCCGAGGAACGGCTGGCCACGCCGTTGCTGGCGATCCCCATGCCGCAGATGGAAGAGCTGGCCATGCAGCACAACGCCGACATCCGCGAACAGCAATACAGCAGCCGCATCGCAGTGGAGGAAACCAAGCGCGCCATGCTCAAGCTGTTTCCCAACCTGTCCTTCAATGCCGGCATCCGCCATGACAGCGATCGCTACATGATCAACAACACCTGGAACGAGACCGGCCTGCAGCTTTCGTACAACATCTTCAACCTGCTGGCCGCGCCGTCGCAGAAGAAACTGGCCGAGGCCGGCGTCAAGCTGGCCGACCAGCGTCGCATCGCGACCCAGATGACGGTGCTCACGCAGGTCCACCTGTCACGGATGCAATACGAGGCGGCCTACCGCCAGTACCTGCGCTCCGACGAGATCTGGCATGCCGACGAAAAGATCGCCGAACACAGCAGGAACCGCGAACTGGCGCAAACCCAGAGCCGGCTGGAACTGGTGTCGAACAACGCCGCGGCCATCGTCAGCCTGTTGCGCCGCTACCAGTCCATGGCGCAGGTGCAGAACATGCGCGGCAAGCTGCAGGCCACGCTGGGCATGGAACCCGACATCGGCAGCGTGGACGAGCTGTCACTGGACCAGCTCGCCGCCCAGGTCGGCGCGGTGCTGCAGCAATGGCAGGCCCCTGCGGTGAATTAGACGATGAGGTGCTCCATGCTGTTATCGACCGCACGCTGCGGCTCCGCCTTGCCGATCTTGCTGCTGGCGCTGCTGCCCGGCACCGGTGCGCTGGCGCAAGCGACGGCCCCGACTGCCGCCCCCGCGACGATGCAGCGTTCGGCAATCGAAAGGCAGGACCTGCGCGCGCAACTCTCGCCGCGCCGCTATACCACGTTGGCGGCGGAGATCGGCGCCAAGATCAATCGCATCGAGGTGGCCGAGGGCGCCCGCTTTCGCGCCGGCCAGACGCTGATCCTGTTCGACTGCTCGCTGCAGCAGGCGCAGCTGCAAAAGGTCAGGGCGACCCTGGCGGCGGCCGACCAGACCTACAACGCCAACAAGCGACTGGCCGAACTCAATTCGATCGGCAAGCTGGAACTGGAACTGTCGCAGGCCGAAGCCAGCAAGGCACGTGCCGATGTCGCGTACATGAACATCTCGCTGGACAAATGCCGCCTCCCCGCTCCCTTCAACGGCCGCGTAGCCGAACAGCGCGCCCGCGAACAGCAGTACGTGCAGCCGGGCCAGCCGCTGCTCGATATCCTCGACGATTCGGTGCTGGAACTCGACTTCATCGTACCCAGCAAATGGCTGGCATGGCTCAAGCCGAACCAGAAATTCCAGGTCGCCATCGACGAGACCGGTCGCAGCTATCCGGCCAAGATCCTGCGCATCGGCGCCCGGGTGGATCCAGTAAGCCAGTCGGTCAAGCTGACCGCCGCCATCGACGGCCAGTTCGATGAACTGATGGCGGGCATGAGCGGTCGCGTGATGATGACACCGCCATGAGCGCACAGCCGTCGGGCACCACGCCGCCACGACACCCGCTGCTGGTGCTGCTGGAGCTGGGGCGGCGCGCCCGCGCCGCGCGCAGCACCGAAGAACTGGGGTTCTTGGTGGTCAACGACAGCCATGCACTGGGCGCCTATCGCCAGGCCGCCCTGTGGCGCGCCGACCGTGGCGTGGATACCTTGTCGGGCGTGCTCGAACCGGAAACCAACGCACCTTATGCGCAATGGCTGGACCAGGCCTGCCGCACGCTGGCCGCGAGCCAGCCTGAAGCGATCGCGGTCGGGCCGCACCACTTGCCGCCGGCACTGGCCCAACAGTGGTCGCAATGGTTGCCACCCTACGCCCTGTGGCTACCTTTTGCCGGCGCTGGCTTGCTGTTTGCCACCGACGTCCCGTGGGACGAGGAAGCCATCGCGCTGTTCAAGGAGTGGAGCGACACCTGGCACTACGCCTGGTCGCGCCAGCAGAGCAGCGCATCGGCCTGGTCCTGGCGGCGCCTGGGCCACTCCATCAAGCACATGCTGGCACCGCACCCGGACAAACCCTGGTGGCGACAGCGGCGGTCGCTGGCAGCGGCGTCGGTGGGTTTGCTACTGTTCTGCCCGGTGCGGCTGTCGGTGCTGGCGCCGGGCGAACTGGTGCCGGCCAATCCGGCACTGATCCGCTCGCCGCTCGACGGTGTCATCGCGCAATTCCAGGTCCAGCCCAATGCCTCGGTGCAGGCAGGCCAGCCACTGTTCTATTTCGACCAGGCGCCGCTGGCTACCCGCATGGAGGTTGCCGCCCAGGCGCTGGCGACGGCACAGGCCGAGTATCGCCAATATGCCCAGCAAGCGCTGTCGGACCCCAAGTCGAAGACCCAGCTGGCCAACCTGGGCGGCAAGATCGAGGAAAAGCAGGCCGAGGCCGATTTCGCCCGCGACCAGCTCCAGCGCTCGCGGGTCATGGCGCCGCAAGCCGGCATCGCCCTGTTCGACGATCCCGGCGAATGGATCGGCAAGCCGGTACAGACCGGCGAACGCATCATGCGCATTGCCGCCCCGGGCGACGTCGAGGTAGAGGCCTGGCTGCCCATCGGCGACGCCATCCCCCTGGCCGACGAGGCCGAGGTCACGCTGTACCTGGCATCGGCGCCGCTGTCGGCGGTACAGGCCTGGTTGCGTTACGTGGCCCATGATGCCGTGCCACGTCCCGACGGCAGCTATGCCTATCGGGTACGGGCCCGCCTGGCGGCGCAGGCCGAACTTCGGATCGGCCTCAAGGGAACGGCCAGGCTGTCCGGCCCGTGGGTACCGTTGGTGTACTGGATGCTGCGCCGCCCGCTGGCGGTCATGCGCCAGTATCTGGGCCTATGACGGCGCGCCTGCCAGCATTGCGCGAGGAACTGGCGCTGCTGCCCGGGCCGGTCCTGGCCGACGGCCAACCCAGCCACACCTTGCACGATCCGGTGCGCAACCAGTTCTTCCAGATCGACTGGCCCACGTTCGAGATACTGCGCCGCTGGCACCTGGGCCAGGCCGGGGCGGTGGCCGATGCCGTCAGCCGCGATACGACACTGCAACTGGGGCCCGGCGAAGTCGACGAGGCGCTGCTGTTCCTGCGCGATAACCAGTTGCTGCGTCCGGCCGCCGGCACGGCCGCGGACTACGCCACGCGCCTGCGCCAACGGCGCGGCGGCTGGCACCACCGCCTGCTGCACAATTACCTGTTCTTCCGGATACCGCTGGTACGTCCCGACGCCTGGCTCGGGCGCTGGGCGCCACGCCTGGGGCTGTTCTATTCGCCGCTGTTCCTGGTCCTGACGCTGGCTGCGCTGGCCTGCGGCGCCATCGAAATGTTGCGCCAATGGGATTCGTTCTGCGCCACGCTGGTCGATACCATCTCGTGGCAGGGACTGGCCAGCTACGGCCTGGCGCTGACGGCGGTCAAGGTGCTGCATGAGCTGGGGCATGCCATCACCGCCAAGCGTTTCGGCTGCCGGGTGCCCACCATGGGGGTGGCCTTCCTGGTGCTGTGGCCGGTGGCCTATACCGATACCAACGAAGTCTGGAAGCTGACCGCGCGGCATCGGCGCCTGGCCGTGGTCGGGGCGGGCGTGCTGACCGAAATGGCGGTGGCGGCATGGTCGACGCTGGCCTGGGCGCTGCTGCCGGATGGCACCCTGAAGTCGCTGGCCTTCCTGCTGGCGACGACCACCCTGATGGCCACGCTGGCCATCAATGCCAGCCCGTTCATGCGCTTCGACGGCTACTTCTTCCTGTCGGACTGGCTGCAGATGCCCAACCTGCACGCCCGGGCATTTGCCCTGGCGCGCTGGGACCTGCGCGAGCGCTTGTTCGCACTGGGCCAGCCGGCGCCAGAGAACTTCCCACGTGCGCGCCGCACCGGCCTGATCCTGTTCGCCTATGCGACATGGGTCTACCGGCTGGTGGTGTTCCTGGGCATCGCCGCGCTGGTCTACGCGTTCTTCATCAAGGCCGTCGGCATCTTCCTGTTCATGCTCGAGATCGGCTGGTTCGTGTTGCGCCCGTTGACGCAGGAACTGAAGACCTGGAAGACACTGTGGCCGGCCATCGCCGGCAGCCGGCGCAGCCGCTTCACTGCCCTGCTGGCGCTGCTGCTGTTGCTGTCGCTGCTGGTTCCCTGGCCGACCCGCATGAGCACCTCGGCCCTGTTGCGCCCGGCCCAGCAGATGCTGCTCTATGCGCCTGCACATGCGCAGGTGCAGGCCGTGCCGGTGGCCGAAGGCCAGCATGTCGCGGCAGGCACGTTGTTGCTGCAGCTGTCGTCGGCCGAATTGGAAGGACGGCTGCGCGCGGCCAGGGCACGCCAGCGGCGGCTGCAATGGCAGGTCAGCTCGGCGCCATTCGATGCCGAACAACGCGCACTATGGCAAGTCGCGCAGGAACAGCTTGGCACGACCGAGGCCGAGATCGCCGCCATCCAGGCCGACGCGGTGCGCTACGCACCGGTGGCTCCCTTCGCAGGTGTGTTGCGCGACCTGTCGCCCGAGGTGCAACCGGGGGTCTGGCTGTCGCAGCAGGAGCCGCTGGCGCGGCTGGTGTCGGACCGGGACTCGACTGTCGTGACCTACCTCGACGAAGACCAGGCCCACCAGGTCAGGATCGGCGACAGCGCACGCTTTCACGCCGATACGCCGGAAGGCCCCGGGGCCCGGCTGGAGGTGATCGAGGTGGACCGTGATGCCAGCCGTACCTTGCCCGAGCCTGAGCTGGCCAGCCTGTTCGGCGGCACCATCGTCGCGCGCGAGAAGAACGGACAGGTCTATCCCGAGCGCCCGGTCTACCGGGTCACGCTCAAGGTGCGCGAGGCAGGGTCGGCGGCGGCGCAACATGCCTGGCGCGGCACCGTGATGCTCAACGGGCAGTGGGCCGTACCGGCATGGCGCTATCTACGCGGCGCGCTGGTGGTGATCCGGCGCGAGGCCGGATTCTGAGGCGCTAGGCGCGCGGCCCGGGCAGGCTCGCCACCAGCCGCGCAAGATAGTGCTCCAATCCATCCCGATGGGGCTGTGCGGCCAGGCGAATCTGCTCCGACAAGGCAATGCAGCCTGCATGCTCGAGCGACATCCCCGACGTGCTGGCGTCGCTGCCGGCTGCGGCGCCCGGTTCGCCGACCCGGAGCTGGAACTGCACCGCTGCGGACTTGCCGCGATTGTCATGCGCCACTACCTTGATGGTCACATTGGCCGTCAGGCAAGCCTTGGCATCGACGACGAACTTGCCGGTAGCCGGGTTGAAACTGATCCAGTAGGGCAATGGCTTGCCGTCTTCCCGCGTAGCCGTCAGGTAGACCGCGGCACGCTGGTCGTCATGGGCGAAGGCGTCGGTCGGCACGAAGAACTCGAGGTAGCTGGTGCTGGCCAGCACCTGGTCGGCAATGCCGAGGTTGACCACCGGGCCGGCACCAGGCTGGGCGCGCCCCAGTACCGTCACCGCGAAGCCGCCGCCCAGGGTCAGCGTGCCCTGGGCGGCCGGCGCATCGAGCGCCACGGCGCCTTCCCGCGGGGGCGTGCCCGCCTGCTCGGGGACGATGAATTCACGGCTCGATTCGGTCAATGCGTACGACGACTCCGCCAGCGCCGCCTGGCTGGCACCGCCCACGGCCCCGACCTCGATGGCGGCGCCGCGATCGAAGCGCGCCATCAATCTCGACCACGAATCGAAGGGCACGAATGCGGACAGGCGGTCGAGTGCCGGCCTGAGCACCGAGGGCGGCACCGCCGCATTCAGCGGCACCGTCAATGCGGCGCTGGCGCTGCCGGTGTTGCCGGCGCGGTCGCGGATGACGACGTTGATCACATAACTGCCGCCCGGTACCAGCGCAAGACTGCCGCTGGTGGGCCTGGCACCGGCCAGGTCCAGGCTCCAGCTGCCATTGGCAGCGACCACCACCTCATAGGTCGCGCCACCGATGTCGACCGTCAGGCGCTCGCCATTGGCCAGTATTGCCGACCCACCCAATACCGGCTGCTGGCCACCGGTGTCGATGCGGTCGATGACCGGCGTAGCCGGAGCGACAGTGTCGATGACGACGTTGCCGAACAGGCCCAAGCCGGGGCGCAAGCCCAACTGGGCATTGGACTGCAGGCTGGCGGCATCGACAATGGTGGCGCCATTGAGCAGCAGCGCGCCGCCCAGGTCCAGGCCAGCCGCATTCTCTCCGGGTGCCACCGTATAGGTGAAGCTCAGGGTCGAGGTGCCGGTGCCACCGCTGTAGATCGCCTGGCCGCCGGTGTTGAGCGCAAACGAGGGCTGGCCGCCGAAGGTATCAACCGACACCGGGCGGTCGAAGGTGACCACGACGGTGATGACGCTGCCGGCACCATAGCCACCGCCGCCGTTGGCCACGGCCACATCGACCATGGTCGGGTCGAGTCCGTCGACCCGAACCGCCGCCGTGCTGGCCACCGCGTTGAGAGCGGCCACCACGGCATTGCCGGCGATATCCGTGACCTGCCGGCGCCCCGTCAGTGCTGCGCCGATGCTCACCCCTGTCAGGTCCTGGACGTTGTTGGACACCGTATAGCGGAACACCAGGTCGCTGCTTCCCGAGCCGGACACATAGGTGGCCTGCACCGTGCCGCCGGTATCGAGGGTGAGGGAAATGGCAGGGATGGTGCCAGTCGTGTTGACCAACACCGCCTCGGAAAAATGGACCGTGAAATCCAGGTTCTGTCCCAGCGAGTAGGTGCCGTCGGCAGGCGCCGTGACCGACACGACAGTGGGCGCCACGGTATCGACGGCATAGGCCTGCGACCAGGTCGGGCCGGCATTGCCGGCCAGGTCGACGACCCTGATCATGATGGTCGATCCGGCGCTATCGAGCACGCTGTCGATACGCCATGCGGTGGTGCCGATGATGGCATCCGCAGCGGACCAGGAGGCGCCGTTGTCGAGCGACACCTGCACCGACTGGTATGCCCCCAGCGGCGCGCTCAGGCTACCGCTCAGGGTATGCGCCGTGCTGGAGGTGAGCAGTGTGCCACCCGAGATGCCGCCGGGCGCCGAGAAATCGACGCCGGTCACGATCTGCGACGGCGCCGTGGTGATCACTGTCACGGCCGCCGCCGCAGAGCGGGTGCTGGTGTTGCCCGCGCCGTCGGTGACGGCAGCACTGATTTCATGCACGCCCGCCGTCAGCGGCGAGACCGTGATGGTCCAGTTGCCGCTGCCATCGGCGGTGGTCGAACCCAGCACGGTGACACCGTTGGAATCGTATAGCGTCACCGTGGCGCCGGCTTCGGCCGACCCGATGAACGTGGGCGTGGGATTGCTGGTGATGCCATCACTGTTGGACGCACCCGTGTCCGAGGCGCTGCTCATCGCAGGCCGGGACGACGCGTTCGGCGCCAGCGTATCGAAGACCAGCGATGGCGTCGTGCCTGCGCCGCCGCCATTACCTGCGGCATCGGTATAGCCGCCGGCCGTGACGGTGATGCTGGCCATGCCATTGTCGACCCCGGCCGTGGGCGTGAAGATGGCCGTGCGTGTCGATCCGGTGCCTGAAATGGCCGACAGCGTGCCACCCGTGACCACCACGTCGCCACTGCTGCCGTTCCAGGTAAAGGTGCTGCCCGGGTCTTCGCTGAAGGTGAAGGTGATCGTGGCAGATTCGCCGCTCCTGATGCTGCCCAGGTTGCTGGTGATGGCCAACGTCGGCGACGTGGTGTCGATGATCACTGCCAGCGCGGCAGAACGCGCACCGACGTTGCCGGCGCCATCGGTGGCACGCGCGGAGATGGTATGCGCCCCCTCTCCCAGCGCCGAGGTGGTAATCGACCAGTTGCCGCCGATGGCCAGCGCCGAGCCCAGCACGGTCACGCCGTCGGTGTCGTACAGGGTCACCGTCGATCCCGCTTCGGCGGTGCCGGTGAAGGTGGGCGTGGTGTTGCGGGTGATGCCGTCGCTGCTGGACACGCCCGTATCCGAGGCGCCACTCATCACCGGCACCGACGGCGCGTCGGGGACCAGGGTGTTGAAGTTCAGCGTGGGGGCGCTGCCCGCGCCGCCGTTATTGCCGGCGGTATCGGTATAGCTGCCGGCCGCGACCGTGATGCTGGCCGTGCCGCCAGCGACATGGGCGGTCGGCGTGAAGATCGCGATACGCGTCAACCCCGAGCCGCTGATGGCCGACAAGGTGCCGCCAGTGACCGCGACGTCGCCACTGCTGCCGTCCCAAATGAAGGTGCTGCCCGGGTCTTCGCTGAAGGTGAAGGTGATGGTGGCCGTCTCGCCACTTTTGAGACTGCCTGCGCTGCTGGTGATGACCACTGTCGGCGGCGTGGTGTCGATGCCCACGCCCAGCCCGGCCGAACGGGCCCCGATATTGCCGGCGCCGTCGATGGCGCGCGCCGTGATGGTATGCGCTCCCTGGCCGAGGACCGAGGTAGTGATGGACCAGTTGCCGCCGGTGGCCACCGCCGAGCCCAGCACGGTGACACCGTCGGTGTCGTACAGGGTTACCGTCGCGCCCGCTTCGGCCGTACCGGTGAAGCTGGGGGTGGTGTTGCGGGTGATGCCATCGCTGTTGGATACGCCGGTGTCCGAGGCGGTGTTCATCACCGGCGCCGACGGCGCGTTCGGCGCCACCGTATCGAAGACCAGCGATGGTGTGGTGCCGGCGCCGCCGCTGTTGCCGGCCGCATCGGTATAGCTGCCGCCGATGACCGCGATGCTGGCCGTGCCGCTGCCAACGTTGGCAGCCGGCGTAAAGATCGCCGTGCGCGTCAGGCCGCTGCCACTGATGGCCGACAACGTGCCACCACTGACCACCAGGTCGCCACTGCTGCCGTCCCAGGTGAACGTACTTCCCGGATCCTCGCTGAAGGTAAAGGTGATGGTCGCGGTCTGGCCCACGCCGAGCACGGCCACGTTGCTGGCGATGGCCACGCTGGGTGCGGTCGTATCGATGACGACCACCAGTGCGCCCGAGCGCGCGCTGGTGTTACCAGCGGCATCGATGGCCGCGGCATGCACGACGTGTGTGCCTTCGCTCAATACCGGGGTGGTGATGGACCAGTTGCCGCTGCCATCGGCGGTGGTCGAGCCCAGCACCGTGATGCCGTTGGTGTCGTAGAGCATCACGGTGGCCCCTGCTTCAGCGGTGCCGGTGAAGGTCGGGGTGGTGTTGCGGGTGTTGGCGTCGCCGTTGGACACGCCCGTATCGGACGCGCTGCTCATGATCGGCGCCGACGGCGCATTGGGCGCCAGCGTATCGAAGACGAGCGAGGGCGTGGTGCCAGCGCCGCCGCTGTTTCCTGCGGCGTCGGTGTAGCTGCCGCCCGTGACGGCGATGCTCGCCGTGCCGCTGTTGACGTTGGCCGTAGGGGTAAAGGTCGCCGTGCGCGTGCGACCGGTTCCTGAAATGGCCGACAGCGTGCCACCCGTGACCATCACATCGCCGCTGCTGCCGTTCCACGTAAAGGTGCTGCCGGGGTCTTCGCTGAAGGTGAAGGTGATCGTGGCGACTTCACCGCTCTTGAGAGTGGCCAGGTTGCTGGTAATGGCCACCGTGGGCGGCGTGGTGTCGATGCTCACGCCCAGGCCCGCCGAGCGCGCACCGATATTGCCGGCACCGTCGGTGGCGCGTGCCGTGATGGTATGCAGGCCCTCGCCCAGGACCGATGTGGTGATGGACCAGTTGCCGCCCGTGGCCACCGCCGAGCCCAACGCGGTCACGCCATCGGTGTCGTACAGGGTCACCATCGATCCCGCCTCGGCCGTGCCGGTGAAGGTCGGCGTGGTGTTGCGCGTGATGCCATCGCTGCTGGATACGCCGGTGTCGGAGGCGCCGTTCATCGTCGGTGCCGAGGGCGCGTTCGGCGCCAGCGTATCGAAGGTGATCGCCGGCGCGGTGCCGGCGCCGCCGCTGTTGCCGGCCACGTCGGTATAACTGCCACCGGTGACCGTGATGCTGGCCGTGCCGCTGTTGAGGTTGGCCGTGGGCGTGAAGATGGCCGTGCGCGTCAGGCCGCTGCCGGAAATGGCCGACAGCGTGCCACCGCTGACCACCACGTCGCCGCTGCTACCGTTCCAGGTGAAGGTATTGCCCGGGTCCTCACTGAAGGTGAAGGTGATGGTCGCGCTCTGGCCCACACCGAGCGTGGCCACGTTGCTGGCGATGGTGACCGTGGGCGGCGTCGTATCGATCACCACCACCAGCGCGGCCGAGCGCGGACTGGCGTTGCCTGCAGCATCGATGGCCGCGGCTTGCAGCACATGGGTGCCGGCGCTGAGCACCCCGGTCGTGATCGACCAGTTGCCGCTGCCGTTGGCCACCGTGGTGCCCAACACGGTGACACCGTTGGTGTCGTACAGCACCACCGTTGCACCGGCGTCTGCGGTGCCGGTAAAGGTGGGCGTCGTGTTGCGGGTGATGGCGTCACTACTGGACACGCCGGTGTCGGACGCTGCGCTCATCGCTGGCGTCGACGGGGCATTGGGCGCCAGCGTGTCATAGGGCACGGTTAAAGTGACGGCCGCTCCGCTGGCGTTGCCCGCGCCATCGGTATAGCTGCCGGCGACCACCGTGATGCTGCCGTTACCGCTGTTGACGTTGGCCGTTGGCGTGAAGATCGCGGTGCGGGTCAGGCCAGTGCCGGAAATGGCCGACAGCAAGCCACCGGCCACGACCAGATCTCCGCTGCTGCCGTTCCAGGTGAAGGACGAGCCTGGATCCTCGCTGAAATTGAAGGTGATGGTGGCGCTCTCGCCAGCGGCCAGGCTGCCGGCATTGCTGGTGATGACGACCGTCGGTACGATGTTGTCCAGCCTGGCCCCCGCCGTATTGCGCGCGGTGGTGTTGCCGGCATTGTCGACCACCGTGACCGATGCGGTGCGATTGAGCGAATCGACGGTTCCGGCGGTGATGGTATAGGTCGCCGTCCATACGCCACCGGCATTGGTGGCGCTGACCTGTGGACCGCCGAATTGGCTGAAATCGACCCGCACGGCGCTGATCGCATCGCTGTTGTTGTCGCCCGAGGCCGAGTTGTTCCAGCTGACGGTCACCACATCGCCAATCTTGAACACCCCGCCGGTGCCGGTGGCCCCGGTCATCGATATGCGCCCGGTAGTGACGGTGGGAGCGATGTTGTCCACCGTCAGGTTGGTGCTGTCGGTGACGGTCTTGATGCCGCCTCCATTGGAAGCACTTACCGAAACGTTGCGGTTGACGGCATCTATGTTGCCGGCGGTGATGGTGTAGCTGGCGCTCCAGATGCCATTGTTATTGGTGCCGGCCACGCTGGCGCTGCCGCCGAACTGGCTGAAATCGAAGGTGGTGGCCACGATGCCGCTGGCATTGTCGCCGCTGCTGGTGTTGTTCCACCGTGCCGTGACCGTGTCGCCTATCTTGTAGGCGCCACCCAGGCCGCTGCCACTGGAAGTGACGGAGATGTTGCCGTCGCTGATCTTGATGGCGGGCTGGATATCCGTAATGGAAAAATTCTGGTAGATCGGCGTGACCCCTGCACCCTCCACCAACTCGACCCAGCCGATCGTGACCTGTACTACGTCATTGGCTGCGGAGGTAAAACCGGAATACGTGTTATATCCGCTGGTGCTGGTCGTAAAGAAAACAGTGCGATGGCTTCCCGATGCGTCGATGCTCTGGACATAAAATCGCGTACCCGCTGGCGCGGCGATGACCAGCGAATCCAGGTCGAAGGTATAACCGGTCGGTGCATAAATGGACAGGTTGTACCCGTCGACCGAATAGACGCCACCGTTGGGGGTCCCCCCCGAGGTGAACCGCAAGCTATCATAGCCCCCCCCGGTACTTCCAAAGGAAAACCTCTGCCCATCGATGATCTTGATGAAGCTACCGTAGTAGATGCTTGTCGGATTAGTGACCCGATCGGCGGCGGTCAAGGTAGCCACCGTCATCAATCCATCATATGCATCTAGACTCATGGCACGCACGTCGATCTGCCCCACGTGCGACTCCAGCGTCCAGTTACCGCCCAGCGCGGCAGACCCGGTCAGGTCGGTCGAAGCGGCGACATCGACGCCGGTCAACCGTGCGATGTCGGCGATGAGCAACCGACCATCGTCGCCAGCGGCGATATCGCAGCCGTACAGCAGCAAGTCGCCTCCCGCATTCAAGGCATGGCCGATGTCGGCCAGTTCGGCCTTGACCGACTCGGATGCCAGCGCCGCCTGGTCCAGCACCGTGGAACCCAGGTTGAGCGTACCCTCCGAGCCGTGCGACAGGATATGGATGGCGTCGACGCCGGTATTGTCCCGCGCCCATTGCGCGATCTGCGCCAGGCCATCGGCGCTGCCGTCGAATTCGACGATCGCCATCCCTGCCCTCACGCCGGCCTCGAGCGCCTGGTAATTGGCCAGCGAGGTATCGACGAACACCACCTCCTTCTTGCCTTCGTTGGCGGCGGGATCGGCGGCACGCACCACATGGGCGCTGGCCTCGGCGACGTGCGCGGCGTCGTGCGGGTCGCTGGCGTGGGCAGCATCGACGGCCGTGGCCACCGCGGCGCCATCGAACATGAAGCGTTGTTCCAGCGACAACAGCCGAGAAGCGCGGCGCAGCAACGGGCGTGGCGGTAATGACGCCGATGTCGGCTGCGTTTGCAACAGGCGAAACGGCCCGCGAATATCATTCATGACGAATCCCCTCAAAAACGTCAATGCGCCGCAGCCCGAAGATTTCTTTTTACTTTTTGGATCGGCCGGACGCCAAGGCAATTGGCTGCAAATGGCCGCCTGATGCCCCCCGGCATGCTTGTCTGGCCCTTGGCCACTTGCACCGGCAATATTTGCCTAGTTTTACTTGTCGGGCAAGGATAATTTGAAGCGACATCGAAAATGCCGTATGCAGGCCACAAACGCGATCCACGCCATGGGCCTTGGCCAACCATTCGGCATGCAAAAAACCCGCGGCATTGGAGGCTCGTCCAATGCCGCGGGCTGGGCCCACCGTCACAGCTATCGACCGATGGCGATCAGGCGTTGCGCACGCTACGCTTGCGCCGCAGGCGGCGATACAGTTGCCAGCCGGCACCGACCAGGATAGGAATGATGGCGCCGACGATACCGATCAGGACCAGGGTATTGAGGTTTTGCTGGACCATCGGAATATTGCCGAAGAGATACCCCAGTACCACCAGCCCGACCACCCACAGCAGCGCGCCGATCACGTTGAAGAACTGGAAGCGCGCAAAGCTCATGCCCGACACGCCCGCGATGAACGGGGCGAAGGTGCGCACGATGGGGGTGAAACGGGCGATGACGATGGTCTTGCCGCCATGCTTCTCGTAGAACGCATGGGTCTTGCGCAGCGCGTCGGGATTGAGCCAGCGGTAATTATGGGTGTAGACCTTGTGCCCGACCAGCGAGCCGATCCAGTAGTTGAGCGTGTTGCCGGTGATGGCGGCCACGACCAGCAGGAACATCAGCAGCCAGATGTTCATGGCGCCCATGGCGCAGAAGGTGCCGGCGATGAACAGCAGCGAATCTCCCGGCAGGAACGGCAATACCACCAGGCCGGTCTCGCAGAATACGATCAGGAAGAGCACCGCATAGATCAGCGGGCCGTATTGCTCAATCAAGAAACCGAGATATTTGTCGACGTGAATGAGCACGTCCAGCAACTGCAGATAATCCATAAACCCAATCGTCTGAAAACCATCACACCTGCCGGCGCCCCCTGGTTGACCGACCCGGCCTTTCCCTGTCGGCAACAGCGCCGGATGACGCGCGGCGCGCCACCCCGGTGAGGAATAATACACCAACACCCCGGGGCGCCCTTCGGCGTTTTTCGGCGGCGCGCCCGTCGACCCGCACCGGGCACCGATAAAGCAAGCCGGGGGGCTTCAGAATCCGACGAAGTTGTCCGATAACCCAGAGACGCGCTTTCCTGGTCTCTTAATACGGGTACAACATCATAAACACGGGGGACATATCATGAGCCTTGACCTGAAGAACACGAAAATCGGCATCCGCCTCGGCCTCGGCTTTGCCATCATGGTGATACTGCTGGTGGGCGTGGGCGCCCTGGGCCTGACCCGCATGGCCGAGCTGGACCGGCGCATGCAGGAGGTCACCTCCGGCGCCTACCCCAAGACGGTGCTGGCCAATGACGTGATCCTGCAGGAGAACGTGATCCTGCGTGCGGTGCGCAACCTGTTGCTGATGACCGATCCGGCCCAGTTGCAGCAGCAGCAGGCGATCATCGCCGCGGCCATTGCCAAGGTCGGCACCGACATGCAGGCGCTCGACCGGAGCATCAACAGCCAGGCCGGGCGCAAGATCTTTACCGACATCCAGCAGGCGCGCACCAGCTACATCGCCAGCAGCGACAAGCTCGGCCAACTGATCAGGGACGGCCGTCGCGACGAAGCCATCGCAGCCATGTACGCCCCGGCCGAGCAAAGCCTGCGCACCACTTACCTCAATCATGTAGCGGCGCTGGTGAAGTTCCAGGACCAGCTGATGCTCGACTCGGCCGCCGCCGTGCGCGCGCAATACGAGAACGCGCGCAATGTCACGCTGGGCCTGATGCTGCTGGCGATCGCATTCGCCGTGGCGGTGGCCTGGGTGCTGACCCGCAGCATCACCCGGCCGCTCAATCACGCCGTGCGCCTAGCGCGCACCGTGGCCGAGGGCGACCTCACCAGCCGCATCGAGATCAGCGGCCGCGACGAGACCGCCGCACTGCTCACCGCATTGCAGAGCATGAACGGCAACCTGCAGAAGATCGTGCTGCAGGTGCGCGAATCGACCGACACCATCACCACCGCATCGGGCGAGATCGCCACCGGCAACCTCGACCTGTCCTCGCGCACCGAGGAACAGGCCAGTTCGCTGGAAGAAACCGCCTCGGCCATGGAGCAGTTGACCTCGACCGTGAAGCAGAACGCCGACAACGCCCGCCAGGCCAACCAGCTGGCGGCGTCGGCGTCGGACGTGGCGGCCCAGGGCGGCAGCGTGGTAGGCGAGGTGGTGCAGACCATGGGCTCGATCAACGAATCGTCGAAGAAGATCGTCGACATCATCAGCGTGATCGACGGGATTGCCTTCCAGACCAACATCCTGGCCTTGAACGCGGCCGTGGAAGCGGCACGGGCCGGCGAGCAGGGGCGCGGCTTTGCGGTGGTGGCCTCCGAGGTGCGCTCGCTGGCCCAGCGATCGGCGGCCGCCGCCAAGGAGATCAAGGGCTTGATCGACGATTCGGTGGAAAAGGTCGGCAACGGCAGCAGGCTGGTCGAGCAGGCCGGCATCACCATGACCGAGGTGGTCGACAGCGTGCGGCGGGTGACCGACGTGGTGGCCGAGATTTCATCGGCCAGCCAGGAGCAGAGCGACGGCATCGAGCAGGTCAACCACGCCGTGGCGCAGATGGACCAGGCCACCCAGCAGAACGCGGCACTGGTGGAGCAGGCGGCGGCGGCGGCCCAGTCGCTGCAGGACCAGGCCAATCGCCTCACGGCCGTGGTCAGCGTGTTCAAGCTCGACAGCCACGCCACGCCCGCCAGGCCGACGGCAGCGCGCGCACCGGCCGCGCCGGTGGCGCCGGTGTCGACCGCAACGCCAGCCAGCAGGGCCGCGACCTCGCCCACGACACGCACCGCGCCAGTGCCGACCAAGGCGCTGCCGCCCAAGGCATTGCCAGCCAAGGCGTTGCCGGCCAGGCCTGCCGCGCAAAAAAGCACGCCGGCCAACGACGACGCTGGCGACTGGGAACAATTCTGAAACAATTCCCACTGGCAATATTGGCGGCAATGCGTCAACATCCGAAAATGACTTATGATCAGCTTCAGCGGTGCCCGGGGGTTAGTGCATCGTGAGCGACCAGGCAAGGGGGAAAAGCGGCGATGCATGAAAACGAGCCGTTCATCACTGAATTGAACCGCCGGCAATCCGGTGACGAGCGCAGCGCCTTGCTGGCAGCGCTGTCCCGTTCCATGGCCATGCTCGAATTCGCCGCCGATGGCACGCTGCTCGAGGTCAACGACAACTTCCTGCGCCTGCTCGGCTATGAACGCCATGAGCTGGTGGGCCAGCACCATCGGGTGCTGTGCGACGCGACCTACGTCACCACCGACCAATACCAGGACTTCTGGCGGCACCTGCAGCGCGGGGAAGTCATCTCGGGCACCCTGCAACGGATCCGCAGCGACGGTACCACCGTCTGGCTGGAGGCCATCTGCAGCCCGATGCTCGACGACCGGGGTCGATTGCTCAAGGTGATTTCGGTGGCCGCCGACATCACGGCCCACATCGACGATTCGCAACAGACCCACAGCGTGCTCAATGCCTTGAACCGCTCACTGGGGGTGGTCGAGTTCACCGCCGATGGCGTCATCCTTGGCGCCAACAGCAACTACCTCAAGACCATGCAGTACCTGGCGCCGGAGCTGGTGGGCCAGCCGCACAGCCTGTTGTGCCACGACGACTATGCCAGCAGCGCCGAATATGCGGCCTTCTGGCGCGACGTGTGCTGCGGGCGCTTCTTTTCGGGCCGTTTCCAGCGGCGCGCGCGCAACGGCCACACGGTGTGGTGGGAAGCCACCTATTCGCCGGTGCTGGACGCGCACGGCCAGCCGCTGAAGGTCATCTGCATCGGCGCCGACGTGACCTATCGCGTCACGCGCGAGGCCAAGGACCGCGAACACCTGCACCTGCTGTCGCTGGGCATCAACGAGACCGACAATGCGGTGATCATCACCGATGACCAGAACCGCATCGTCTTTCACAACATCGGCTTTACCCGCATGCTGGGCTTCCAGGCCCAGGACGCCGTCGGCAAGAAGCCGCACGAACTGTTTGCCAACCATCCTTCCTTCGTGCGTTCGATCGAGGCTTGCCACGGCGAACTGCTGGCCGGGCGCAGCTATCACACCGAGGAGTTGATCCACGACATGCACGACCAGCCGCTGTGGATGTCGGCGGTGGTCAACCCCATCCTCGACAGCGAAGGCAAGCTGATCAATGCGGTCTGCGTCATGACCGACATCACCAACACCAAGGTGCATGAAGTCCTGCAGTACAAGGTACTCAATGCGATGGCACGTGACTCCTCGCTGGCCGAGCAGATGAACCTGCTGTGCGAGGAGGTCGAACGGGTGGCGCCGGACGTGCTGGCGTCGATCCAGCGTGTCGATGAACAGGGCCGCCTGTACACCCTGGCCGGCCCCAGCCTGCCTGAGTCGTTCAATCGCGCCATCGAGGGCCTGCAGATGGGGCCGCTGGCCGGTAGTTGCGGCGCCGCCGCCTTCACCGGCGAGCAGGTCGTGGCCGACGCCATCGATAGCGATCCGCGCTGGGCGGCGCACCGCGAGCTGGCCTTGCACAACGGCCTGCGCGCCTGCTGGTCGACCCCGATCAAGACTGCCGATGGGCGGGTGATCGGGACCTTTGCCTTCTATTACCGGATGCCGCGTTTTCCGAGCACGTTCCATCGCCTGCTGGTCGACGCCGGGTTGCACCTGTGCGCCTTGGCCATCGAACGCGAAGCCTCGCGCGCCAAGATCCACCAGCTGGCCTTCTACGACGCCCTGACCGGGCTGCCCAACCGTGCGCTGCTGCTGGTGCAGGCCGGGCAGGCGATTGCCGCGGCCGAACGCAGCCACAGCACGGTGGCGGTGCTGTTCGTCGACCTCGACCGCTTCAAGCAGGTCAACGATTCACTGGGCCACCAGGCCGGCGACGAACTGCTGCGCACCATCGCCAGCCGATTGCAGGCGCAGGCGCGCCGCTCCGACATCGTCGGCCGCCTCTCCGGTGACGAATTCGTGGTGGTGCTCAACCAGTACGATGCCAACCACCTGACCGATGTCGTCAAGCGCATCCAGGAACACCTGTGCGAGCCCTGCCACATCAACGGCACGCCGCTCGACCCCTCGGCCAGCATCGGGGTGGCCATGTTCCCGGCCAACGGCAGCGACATCGAGACCCTGCTGCATCGGGCAGACATGGCGATGTACCAGGCCAAGGCCGTCAATCGCGGTCGCTTCAGCTTCTTCAGCGACGAGATGAACAGCATGGCCCAGGAGCGCCTGGCGCTCGAAGGCGCGCTGCGCGATGCCTTGCGCGGGGGCGACTTCGTGCTCCATTACCAGCCGCAGATCCATCTCGGGCATGGCGGCCTGCACGGGGTCGAGGCGCTGGCGCGGTGGCCGCATCCGCAGCTGGGACAAATCTCGCCGGGGCGCTTCATCCCGATCGCCGAAGAATGCGGCCTGATCGGCGAGCTGGGCAAGTGGGCGCTGGAAGAGGCCTGCTTCCAGCTGTCGGATTGGCGCCGGCGCGGCATCCAGGTACCGTCGGTATCGGTCAACCTGTCGGCCACCAACTTCCACGACCTGGAACTGCCGCAATTCATGGCCGAGCTGTTGCAGCGCTATGCGCTGCTGCCCAGCGACCTGTGCATCGAGATCACCGAAACCGTATTGATGGACACCAACCCCAGCACCAACCAGACCATCGCGGCGGTGCACGACATGGGGGTGCCGCTGGCCATGGATGACTTCGGCACCGGCTATTCCAGCCTGGGCTACCTGCGCAAGCTGCCCGTGGGCGAGCTCAAGCTGGACCAGAGCTTCGTGCGCGACATGGTCAAGGACGAGACCGTCAGCGCCCTCACCAACGCCGTGATCCGGATCGGCGAAAGCCTCAAGCTGACCGTGGTGGCCGAAGGCGTCGAAGAACTCGAGCAATGCCGGCTATTGCAACAACAGGGGTGCGATGTGGCGCAGGGTTATTATTTTTCGCGGCCACTGACGGCTGAAGCACTGGAAGAATGGCTGCGCGATTTCTCACACCACCCCATCGCCGACGGCATTGCCGAATAGTTATTTTCTTTGTTGAAAACTAACAGAATAATGGTGAATACCTTGCCATGGCGACTGGCAGGCATTGTCATTCACATATCGTCGCGATGAAAATACAACAGCCATTCTCGATGTGGGCGCAAACATCGCAAGTAATTGATCCACATCAAGTAACGGCTAGCTATACTTCACCATCCCCAGCTGATTCGATGATCTGACGCGCTCGTGCGTCGTCCCCAGATGTGCTTGCGCCATCCGGGCATGCCCTGTCGAGCCTGCCATGCCGCTTGCCGTCGGCTGTCCGATCATGCACCGACATCATGCGTCCAGGGGCAATAGCGCAACGCGGCGCACTAACTGCAAGCAGCAATTTATCGCCCGACAGGCGTGCCTTGGTCGCACCGGCGCCGCATGACTGTCCAACTCCTCGTTTCTTTTCTTTTCTTTACTTTGAATAACAAAAACAGCTATGGCTATTGAATCGTCCGTCTCCGCCGTGCGCGCGCGTTCCCTCCTGTCGAACCGTTCGGTCGGCACACGCCTTACCGCCCTGACCGTGGCGCTGGTAGGCGCGGTGTTCATCATTGCCTTGCTGCTCATTACCTATTCCTCCTCGCGCATGATCGAACAGCGTTCGGTGGAGCAGATGTCCAACGAAGCGCGCAGCGTGTCGCACATGGTCGAGATGTTCGATCACTCCGTCACCAGCCAGGTCGACCGTTTCTCGACCATGTTCGGAAACGATTTCCCGGGTGCGTTCACGCTCGATGAAGCACGTACCATCCAGATCGGCGACCGCGCCACTCCGGCCTTCCAGAGCGCCGGCCGCGACCTCAACCTGGATTTCAGCATTCCCGACCGCTTCACCGCCGAGACCGGCGTGCCGGCCACCATCTTCGCCAAGACCGGCGACGATTTCGTGCGCGTGTCGACCTCGCTGAAGATGGAAAACGGCGAGCGCGCCATCGGCACCCTGCTCGACCGCCAGCACCCCGGCTACGCGGCACTGCGCGAGGACCGCCCCTATACCGGCCTGGCCACGCTGTTCGGCAAGCAGTACATCACCAAGTACGTGCCGGTCAAGGATGCCGGCAACCGCATCGTCGGCGCGCTGTACGTCGGTATCGATATCTCGCCCAACGTCAAGGCCCTGCGCGACAAGATCAAGGCCTTGAAGATCGGCGACAGCGGTTTCTTCTATGTGCTCAATGCCCGCCCCGGCAAGGAGCTGGGCACGCTGGTGGCGGGCGCCCCGCGCGAAGGCAAGGAAGAAGGCGCCAGCCTTTTGGAACTGAAGGACGCCAACGGCGGCGAGTACCTGCGCACGCTGCTGCAGCAACAACAGGGCACGATGCGCTACACCGCCGCCGATGGCCGTGAAAAGATCATCGCCTTCACCCGCTATCCGGCCTGGAACTGGCTCATCGCCGGCGAGACCTATGTCGACGAGGTCACCCGTGAAGTCAGCAGCATGCGCAATACCTTCATCGGCTTCGGCTTGTTGTTCCTGGCCGTGCTGGCGCTGATCCTCACGGTGATGGTGCGGCGCATGGTGTCGCGCCCGCTGGATGCGGTCTGCGGCGCTGCCGACCGCATCGCCGGCGGCGACCTCACTACCCGCCTGCGGGTCAATCGCGGCGACGAGATCGGTCGATTGATGCTTGCCTTCAACGGCATCAGCGAAGGCCTCTCGGCAGTGGTGGCCAGCGTGCGTTCGGGCACCGACGAGATCAACACCGCCGCCAGCGAGATCGCCGCCGGCAACCTCAACCTGTCCTCGCGCACCGAGCAGCAAGCCGGTGCGCTCGAGGAGACCGCCTCGGCCATGGAGCAACTGACCTCGACCGTGAAGCAGAATGCCGACAACGCCCAGCAGGCCGACCGGTTGTCCGATAGCGCCTCGGCCGTGGCCAGCCAGGGTGGCGCCGTGGTCAACCAGGTGGTCGACACCATGACCGCCATCAATACCTCCTCGCAGCGGATCGTGGACATCATCAGCGTCATCGACGGCATCGCCTTCCAGACCAACATCCTGGCCTTGAACGCAGCGGTGGAGGCGGCCCGGGCCGGCGAGCAGGGTCGCGGCTTTGCCGTGGTGGCGTCCGAAGTGCGCACGCTGGCCCAGCGCAGCGCGGTGGCGGCAAAGGAAATCAAGGAACTCATCGATGCCTCGGTCCATACTGTCGACAACGGCGGCCACCTGGTGCAAAAAGCCGGTGACACCATGAGCGAAGTGGTCGCCAGCGTGGAGCGGGTGTCGACCGTGATTCGCGAGATCAGCACCGCCAGCCGCGAACAGAGCGACGGCATCGACCAGATCAATCGTGCCATTGCCCAGATGGACCAGACCACCCAGCAAAACGCCGCGCTGGTCGAAGAAGCGGCGGCCGCCGCCCAGTCGCTGCAGCAGCAGGCGGTACGCCTGGCCGATGCGGTCAGCGCCTTCCGCATCTGACCCCACGCGAGGCACGGGCCACGCCAGAAGCACGGCCCGTCGGCGTTATAATCGCGCCATGAATGCACCGTTTGCCCCCTCCCCCTCCTCGACCAACGCCGCGCCGCGCCCGATCCAGGCCCTGCCAGACCAGTTGATCTCGCAGATCGCCGCCGGCGAGGTCATCGAGCGCCCGTCTGCCGTGGTCAAGGAGCTGCTGGAAAACGCGCTCGATGCCGGTGCCACCCAGATCACCGTGCGACTGGAGCAAGGCGGTGTCAAGCGCATCGCCATCACCGACAACGGTCGCGGCATTCCTGCGGAGCAATTGCCGCTGGCGCTGGCGCGCCACGCCACCTCCAAGATCGCGTCGCTGGTCGACCTGGAAAACGTCGGCACGCTGGGTTTTCGCGGCGAGGCGCTGGCCTCGATCGCCTCGGTGGCGCAATTGACCGTCACCACCCGCACCGCCGACGCCGCCCATGCCTGGGAACTCACCGGGTCGCAGCACGGCACGGTGTCGCCCGCCTCGGGCGCGCCGGGCACCACCATCGACGTGCAGGACCTGTATTTCAATACCCCGGCGCGGCGCAAGTTCTTGAAGAGCGAGCAGACCGAATACGGCCACTGCGCCGAGGTGGTCCGTCGGATTGCCCTGGCGCGCCCGGACGTCAGCTTTTCGCTATCGCATAACGGCAAGACCATCGACCACTGGAACGTAGGCGAATTCGCCAAGCGCAGCGCCCACATCCTGGGCGACGACTTCGCCAACGCCCGCCTGCCGCTGGAGGAAAGCGCCGGTCCCTTGCGGCTGCACGGCTTCGTCGGCCTGCCCACGGCGTCCAAGGCGCGCGGCGACGCCCAGTACTTCTACGTGAACGGTCGCTTCGTGCGCGACAAGCTGTTGGTGCACGCCGTACGCGCCGCTTACCAGGACGTGCTGCATGGCGACCGCTATCCGTCCTATGCGCTGGCACTCGAGCTCGACCCGGCGCTGGTCGACGTCAACGTCCACCCGTCCAAGATCGAAGTGCGCTTTCGCGACAGCCGCAGCGTGCACCAGTTCGTCTTTCACGCCGTCTCGCGCGCCCTGGCGACCACCTCGGCCACCTCGTTCGGCCAGGCTCCGGCGCCGCAGGCCGCACCCAGCGCTGCCCTGCCCTGGATCGGCAGCACCGCCCAGCAGGCCAGCCTGCCGACCCAGTTTGCCGCCACCCCGGCGCGGCCGTTTTCGTTCGGCGGCGAGCCGGCGGGGGTGCGCCAGGACGTGCAAGCCTATGGCGCCATGTTCGCCTCCGGGCCAGGCCCGGCGTCCGCACCGGCGCCGCAGCCGGCGCCCGGGCTGCCTTCGGGCGAGTTCCCGCTGGGCTTTGCGCTGGCGCAGTTGCACGGCATCTATGTGCTGGCCCAGAACAGCAGCGGACTGGTGGTGGTGGACATGCATGCGGCGCACGAACGTATCCTCTACGAGCAGCTCAAGGATGCGCTCGACGGCAACGAGATGTTCGTCCAGCCGCTGCTCATTCCCGTCACCTTCTATGCCGACGCGGTCGAGGTCGGCACCGTCGAGGAACATCAACAGACACTCTCGGCACTGGGTTTCGACATTGCCGTGATGTCGCCCACCACGCTGGCGGTGCGGGCGGTGCCGGCACTGCTCAAGAACGCCGACGCCCAGTCGCTGGCGCGCGACGTGCTGCGCGATGTGCGCGAGTATGGCGGTTCGCGGGTGCTGGTCGAGCGCCGCAACGAATTGCTGGGTACGCTGGCCTGCCATACCGCCGTGCGTGCCAATCGCAGCCTGACGCTGCCCGAGATGAATGCATTGCTGCGCCAGATGGAAGCCACCGAGCGCGCCGACCAGTGCAACCATGGCCGGCCGACCTGGAGCCAGATGGCCCTATCGGACCTCGACAAGCTGTTCCTGCGCGGTCAATAGGCATGCGCACGCTCCCCCTGGCCGTGGCCATCATGGGCCCGACCGCCTCCGGCAAGACGGCGGCGGCGCTCGAAGTGGCACGCCACCTTCCCTGCGAGATCATCTCGGTCGATTCGGCGCTGGTCTATCGCGGCATGGACATCGGTACCGCCAAGCCGACCCGGGCCGAGCTGGCCAGCGTGCCGCATCACCTGGTCGACATCCTCGACCCCAGCCAGGCGTATTCGGCGATGCAGTTCCGCCAGGACGCGCTGCGCCTGGTGCAAGACATCACCGCCCGCGGCCGCCTGCCATTGCTGGTGGGTGGCACCATGCTGTATTTCAAGGTATTGCGCGACGGGCTCGACGAACTGCCCCAGGCCGACCCGGCCCTGCGCGCGCAACTGGACGAAGAAGCCGCGCGGCTGGGCATGCCGGCCATGCACGCGCGGCTGGCCGAACTGGACCCGGCGACGGCGCAGCGCCTCAAGCCCAACGACAGCCAGCGTATCCAGCGGGCGTTGGAAATCACCTTGCTGACCGGCAAGCCGATGTCGTCGCTGCTGGCCCAGCAACAGGCGCAACCGCTGCCGTTTGCCCTGCTGCCGCTGGCGCTGGAACCGGCCGAGCGGGCCGTGCTGCATGCCCGCATCGCATTGCGCTTCGACATGATGCTACGCGACGGCGCCCTGCTGGACGAAGTACGGGCCCTGCGTGCGCGGGGCGACCTTCACCTGGGCTTGCCGTCCATGCGCTGCGTAGGCTATCGGCAGGCCTGGGAATACCTGGACGGCGAGATCGACGCCGAGGCGCTGCGCGAGAAGGGCATCGCCGCCACCCGTCAACTGGCCAAGCGCCAGCTGACCTGGCTGCGTTCGATGCCGGACCGCATCGTGATCGACTGCAATGCCGCCGACGCCACGGCCCAGGTGTTGCAGCAAGTGCAACAAGCGCGGGTGGCCGGATAGGATTTTTTCATCGAGGCCCGCCCAGGGCATTGACAGCCTAAACAGACTCGCCTATAGTTGCGGGCTTGCTTCTGGTGATATAGCTCAGTTGGTTAGAGCACAGCACTCATAATGCTGGGGTCGGTGGTTCAAGTCCACCTATCACCACCAAAGACACAAAGCCGTTGATTCCGAAAGGGTCAACGGCTTTTTTGTTGCCTCGCACTTCGCACCTCGCCCCCACCTGCCGGGTCACCCGGTCACCCGGTGGCGTCACGAGGCGTCGCCCCCCTCCCGCGAGGGGACGACGCCCGATCGATTCACTCCCACACCGTCTCGATCTCGGCATCCAGGAAATACCCCGCCCCGCGCTCTGTGCGCAGCAAGGTCGGGTTCTTGGGGTCGGCTTCCAGCTTGCGCCGCAACCTGAGGATTTGCACATCGACGGCGCGGTCGTACACTTCGTCGAAGGCACGTGTACTCTCCAGCAGATGTTCGCGCGAGATGATGCGACCCGGGGCGCTCAAGAACACCACCAGCAGGTTGAACTCGGCATTGGTCAGGCTCACCACGCGCGCATCCGGCGCCACCAGCTTGCGGGTGTTCAGGTTGAGGTCCCAACCGCCAAAGCGGTAGGCGCGCGGATGATTGCCACGCGTCACCGGCGCTTGCACGCCGTGCCCGGCGCGGCGCAGCACGGCGCGCATGCGGGCCAGGACTTCGCGCGGCGAGAACGGCTTGGTGACGTAATCGTCCGCTCCCAGCTCCAGTCCCATCACCAGGTCGGCTTCTTCGTTGCGACCGGTGATGCAGATGATCGACATCGGGGTCTCGCGCCGCCACTGGCGCGCCAGGTCGGCGCCGTCGCCATCGGGCAAGCCGAGATCGAGCAAGGCCAGGTCGTAGTTCTTTGCCTGCACCGCGGCCACCGCGTCGGCGATGGTGCCGACACCGTCGGCGGTGATGCCGTGGCTGGCCAGGTAGTCGATCAACAAGCGGCGGATCTGCTGGTCGTCATCGACCACCAGGATCTTGGGTGAAAGGGGTGCGTTCATCGTTTTTTCCTTTTTCTCACTCTACTATTGTTGCGCCGTCGCCAGCGCCAGCGCCGTGGCCACGGCCGCCCGCAACGCCGCCTGTTCGAACGGCTTGCGCAATACCTGTACCGACAGGCCTTGCGCCACTTGCGACGCCGTCGCATTGCCCGAGCACAGCAGCGCCGGCATCCCGGGCCTCAAGGCCAACACCTGCGCCAGCAGGGCGTCGCCGCGCAAGTGCGGCATGTCCAGGTCGGTAACGATCAGATCCACCGCCAGTGGCTCGACCGCAAATTCGCCCAGCGCCTCCCGTGGATCGGCAAAGCCTATCGGATCCAGGCCCATTGCCGCCAGCGATTGCTCGAGCAAGGCGCGCTGGGCGTCGTCGTCGTCGACCACGAACACGCACTGGCCTTGGCCCAACGGGGCCGCACTGGCATCTTGCGCTGGCGGGGCCGGGGGCGGAGCCGGTGCGGCGGCCACACTGCCGGCCGGCGCCGCCGGCAGCAACAGCCGAAACAGGGTGCCGGCGCTGCTGCTGGTGACGGCGACCGCGCCATCATGCTCGGTGGCGATGCCGGCCACGATCGCCAGGCCCAGTCCGGTGCCCTTCTCGCCCGCGCCGGTGCGGGTGGAGAAGAACGGGTCGAACAGGCGCGACATGTTCTCGGGCGCGATGCCGGCGCCGTCGTCGGCAACATCGAGCCACAATGCCTGGTCCGCCGGTGGCGCGCCGATCAGCACCGCCCCGAACGGGGCGTCGCCCCGATGCAGGCTGACCAACACCCGCGAACGCGCCGCCTGGCTGGCGTTGCGCACCAGGTTCAACGCCACCCGCGTCAGTTGGGTGGGATGGGCGTGCACCACCAGCGGCAATGGCGGCGACGTGAATTCGATCTCGACGCCGGCGCGGCACAAAGGTCGCGCCAGCCGGACCGCCTCGCCGACCGCCTCACGCAGGTCGACCATCGCTCGCTGGCGGTCGCCGCGGCGCGCCGCCAGCAGGATCTGCTCGGTCAGATCGCGCCCACGCGCGACCGCCGACATCACCTCGGCCAGCGGCGCGCTGGCAGGCGAGGCCGCATCGAGACGCTCCTGCGCCATTTCGGCATAACCGCCGGCGGCCCCCAGCACGTTGTTGAAATCGTGCGCGATGCCACCGGCCATCAAACCCAGTGACTCGAAACGCCGCATCTGCTCCATGCGCGCCGACAGCGCCTGGCGCTCGCGCACGGCCACGGCCACGAAGAAGCCGAGCAGGGCCAGGCCGGCCAGGTCGACCTGCAGCCGCCAAGTGCTGTCGAGCCCGTCCTGGCGATACGGCCCGAGGTCGTACAGGGTCAGCAACACCGCCAGCACGGCCGCGGCGCTCATGGTCAACGTGGCGCTGCGCATGCCTCCGTAGAGCGCCGCGCCCGCCAGCGCCAGCGTCAACAGCACGCGCAGCATCTCCTGCGAGAAATCGAAGGCGACACTGGCCAGCAAACCGCCGACCGCCACCAGCACGCCAACCAGCGATGCCAAATCGATGCCGCGCGTGCCCACGCCGATGACGGCCGGTCGAGACGCAGGCAGCGACCAGCTCAGCAGCGTGGGCACCAGCACCAGGATCGCCAGGCCATTGCCGACCAACAAGGTGCGCCACTCGTCGACCCAGTTGCCGCCCATGGCCGAAAACGCCAGCGTGGCGCCGGCCGACGACACCAGCAGGATCACCAGTAGCGGCAACAGCAACACGAAGCGCGTCAAGCGGCGCAACCTGTCGATCTGCCCATCGCGGGCCACCCAGCGCCGCCCGACCAGCAGGCAGGCCAGCACCTGGAGTGCATCCAGCAACGCAAAGCCGGCGTCGACCGGCGGCGGCAAGGGGTCGCGGTGGCCCACCAGCATCATGGCGATGAATACCGCCAGCAGGTAGGGCGGCCAGGTGCGGGCGGGCTTGCGCCACAGCAGGGCGATCATGAAGGCGGGCGCCGGCCAGGCGATGGCGGCCAGCGTGGTGCTCTGGGCGATGTTGGCGGCGGGGCTTGCCAAGAGGTAATACACCACCGCAGCCAGCGCGGCCGACAGGAAGGTGCGCGACCAATCAACGGATGTTCCGTCAGGATGAGCGGAGGAGTTGCGCTGTCGCATGCTGCAGGGGATAGGTGGAAACGTGGCGGAAGTCTAACATTGCCCGCCACATTCCCGCCCGGCAAAAGGTCGGTCGCTTTAAAAACTAACTTTATTGCCATGCACCAATAATGCAAGTAGCAGGCCTGGACAACGGTGCACTCGGGCCGGGCCTGGCTGAATCGGAAAGCCGCTCGCGACCGGGATTTCGGCACCGGAAATTGCCGTGCGAAAACTTCGCCCAGCCTTGTACGACGAGGGTTTCCGGGCGGCAGCGATGGACGAAATAAATGTTAGATTTTGCAAAATTATCGTTGTTTTTTTTCTAAGTCATAGTTAAGCTTCGTCATGTCGAGTTCTTCGCTCGATAGCGCAGCAAAATGCGAATATGGGAATTGCCACCAAGAAATCTCCATGTGCTCGCGACTGCTCCCTCTTCAAGTAAAAAATGGGATTAATCATGAAAAAGATTTTCGCGGGCATGTTCCTGGCGCTGTCGTTCCTGGCAGCTGGCGCCTCGGCCAATGCGGCTGACATCAATCACACCTCGACCCTGGTGTTCAACAGCGGCCAGACCACCAAGATCGGCGCCGACTATTCGTCGTCCAGCCTGCCTGGCGGCGGCGTCATCAAGGGCAAGACCTTCTCGGAAACGTTCAACTTCGTCGTGTCGCAGAACTTCGACGTGTCGTCGGCCGTGATCTCGATCGCCCTGAGCAACATCTCGGCACTGGATATCAGCAAGTTCGCGCTGACCAGCGCCAACGGCACCAATATCCTCGGCACCAAGACCACCGTGGGCTCCACGCAGTTCTTCAACCTGAATGCCAGCAGTCTGGCCGCCGGCAGCTACACCCTGACCGTGCTGGGCAAGATCACCGGCTCGACCGGTGGCAGCTTCGGCGGCAACATCAGCATCTCGGCCGTGCCTGAAGCCACGACCACGGCCATGATGCTGGCCGGCCTGGCCATCGTCGGCTTTGGCGCCTACCGTCGTCGTCGCCAGGATGCTGGCCGCGTCAACCTGGGCAATGTCGCAATGGCCTGAGTCGCACGCCAGTCGCACCTCGACAAAACGCCCCGATGGTTCGCCATCGGGGCGTTTTGCATTGAACGGCCCCTCGGGCCGTCCATCAGCGGTGCCGCAGTGACTCAGCCGGCCAGCACCGATGCGTCGGCCACCACGGTGGCGGAGCGGTCGGCCAGTTCGGCCAGCGCCGTGCGCTGCACGTCGGCCGCGGCGATGGCGGCGCCGCCCAGCGGATCAGGCAGGTCGCGCGTGGCGCAGGCCGCCGCCACCACGGTACTGGCATAGCCATGATCGAGCGCCGAGCGGGTCGTGGCGCTGACGCACATGTGGGTGGCAAAGCCGGCGATCACCAGGGCCTGGCGCCCGGTCTTCTTCAATTCGGCGTCGAGCGTGGTACCGGCGAACGAATTGGGCAGGCCCTTGCCCACCACCACTTCGCCCGCTTGTGGCTCGATGCCGGCGATGATGGCCGCGCCCGGCCCCTGGGGATCGAACAGCGCCGCGCCCGGCTTGCTCTGGTGCACCACATGAATCACCGGCGCGCCGGCGGCGCGCGCCTGGCGCAGCAATTCGGCGATCTGCGCCACGGCCGCGTCGATACCGCTCAGCCGCACGCGGCCGGTGGTGTATTCGGCCTGATGGTCGATGATCACCAGTGCCGCGTCTTGCCAACTGGCAATGCGCGCACTGCCGCCGGCGATCTGGATCAGGGTCTGGGGTGCGGTCATGGCGTTTCCTTATATAGATGAGCAGCGGTTGGAATGGCTGCCATGGTAAAACAATCAACGCCGTCCTGCTGCGCCGGGCGCCGCAGGCCGAGGCCTGTCGGCGATGCTATAATCGCCAGCCTTTGGGCCGGGCACGTCGACCGGGGCACCTCGGCGCGCATGGGCCGAGGTGAAAGCCGGCCCGTACGCCCCGCCCCGACACCTTCCCTGCCGCGCCGCGACCACATCGGCGCGCTTCATGCCTGTCAAACCATATGCAGAAAAAAGTATTCATCAAGACCTTCGGTTGCCAGATGAACGAATACGATTCGGACAAGATGGCCGACGTGCTCAACATCGCCGAGGGGCTGGTCAAGACCGACCATCCGGAAGAGGCCGACGTGATCCTGCTCAACACCTGCTCGGTGCGCGAGAAGGCGCAGGAGAAGGTGTTCTCGGATCTGGGCCGCCTGCGCGAGCTGAAGAAGAAGAACCCCGACCTGCTGATCGGGGTGGGCGGCTGCGTGGCCTCGCAAGAGGGGGAGGCCATCGTCAAGCGCGCGCCCTTCGTGGACATGGTGTTCGGGCCGCAAACCCTGCATCGCCTGCCGCAGATGATCACCGAGCGCCGCTACACCGGGCGCGCCCAGGTCGACATCAGCTTTCCCGAGATCGAGAAGTTCGACCACCTGCCACCGGCACGGGTAGAGGGCGCGACCGCCTATGTATCGATCATGGAAGGCTGCAGCAAGTACTGCAGTTATTGCGTGGTGCCCTATACCCGTGGCGAGGAAGTCTCGCGCCGTTTCGAGGACGTGCTTACCGAAGTGGCCGGCCTGGCCGGGCAGGGCGTCAAGGAAATCACGCTGCTTGGGCAGAACGTGAACGCCTTCCGGGGTGCCATGGAAGACGGCGAGATCGCCGACTTCGCGCTGCTCATCGAGTATATCGCCGAGATCCCCGGCATCGAGCGTATCCGCTTCGTGACCAGCCATCCCAAGGAATTCTCGCAGCGTCTCATCGACGCCTATGCCAAGGTGCCCAAGCTGGTCGACCACCTGTACCTGCCGGCCCAGCATGGCTCCGACCGCGTGCTGGCGGCCATGAAGCGCGGCTACACCGCCATCGAGTACAAATCGGTGCTGCGCCGCCTGCGCCAGGTGCGGCCCAACATCACGGTGTCGTCGGACTTCATCGTCGGCTTTCCCGGTGAAACCGAGGAAGACTTCGAGGCGTTGATGAAGCTGATCAACGATGTCGGTTTCGACAACAGTTTTTCGTTCGTCTTCAGCGCCCGACCCGGCACACCGGCGGCCAACCTGGCCGACGACACGCCGCAGGAGGTCAAGCTCAAGCGCCTGCAACGCCTGCAGGCGGTGATCAACGACAACGTCGCCCGTATCAGCGCGTCGATGCTGGGCAGCGTGCAGCGCATCCTGGTCGAGGGGCCGTCCAAGCGCGACCCCAACGAGCTGCAAGGCCGCACCGAAAACAACCGCGTGGTCAATTTCGACGGTGGCCCCAACGGCGCGCGCCTGGTCGGCCAGCTGATCGACGTGGCCATCGTGGAAGCCTTCCCGTTCTCGCTGCGAGGCGAGGTTGTCGTCAAACAATGACCGTGCGGAATCTCATTGAAAAAAATACCTAACCAGCCCCACCATTTCATCCCGCAGCCGCTGGACAATCGGCGCCTGGCCAACCTGTGTGGCGCACTCGATGAAAACCTGCGCCAGATCTCGGCTGCGCTCGACGTGACCATCTTCCGGCGCGGCGACCGCTTCGTGGTGACCGGCACCAACGCCCAGCGCGCGGTGGAGGTGCTGGAGCGCTTCTATCAACGCGCCGAACGCGTGGTGGCGGTGGAAGACATCCAGCTGGCCCTGGTCGAGCAGCGCGCCCATGCCGCCGCCGACGAGCAGGCCGGCCTGCCGCCCGCCGGCGCGGCTGCCGGCCGCACGCGTCGCGCCAGCGCCGCCCAGGCTCCCGCAGCCGATGCGCTCGATGCCGTCGACGAGCGCGACAAGACCCTGGCCGACAGTCCCGTGCTCAAGACCCGCAAGCACGACCTGCGCGGCCGTACGCCGCACCAGGCGCAGTACCTCAACGCCATCCTCGAGCATGACATCACCTTCGGGGTCGGCCCGGCCGGCACCGGCAAGACCTACCTGGCGGTGGCCTGCGCGGTCGATGCCCTCGAACGCGACAGCGTCCAGCGCATCGTGCTGACCCGTCCGGCAGTCGAAGCCGGCGAGCGTCTGGGCTTCCTGCCGGGCGACCTGGCGCAGAAGGTCGATCCCTACCTGCGCCCGCTCTACGATGCCCTGTACGATCTGCTGGGCTTCGATCGCACCCAGAAGCTGTTCGAGAAGCAGGCCATCGAGATCGCGCCGCTGGCCTACATGCGCGGCCGTACGCTGAACCACGCCTTCATCATCCTCGATGAGGCGCAGAACACCACGGCCGAACAGATGAAGATGTTCCTCACGCGTATCGGTTTCGGCAGCAAGGCCGTCATCACCGGCGACGTCACCCAGATCGACCTGCACCAGGGCCAGCGCAGCGGTCTCATCGATGCCCTGTCGGTGCTGCAGGATGTGCGCGGCATTGCCTTCTCGCGCTTTTCCAGCGCCGACGTGGTGCGCCATCCGCTGGTGGCGCGCATCGTCGACGCCTACGATGCCGCCGGCAACCCGGCCCCCAAGCCCGATACCGCACGCGGCACCGCGCGTGCCGCCAGCAACCTGTTGACCAAATCAGCCAAGCCCCGCAATGTCCGCAAAACCTAAGCTCGCCCTGTCGGTGCAATATGCCGATGCCAGCCTGAAAGACACGGTAACCCGGGCGCTGCTGCGCCGCTGGGTGCAGGCCGCCTTGTTCGCACCGGCCGAACTGACGCTGCGTTTCGTGGACGCCGAGGAAGGACGCACCCTCAACCGCGACTATCGCGGCAAGGATTACGCCACCAATGTCTTGACCTTCGCCTACACCGAGGACCAGGACAGCGAAGTGACCCAGGCCGACATCATCTTCTGCACCGAGGTGCTGGTCAGGGAAGCGGCCGAGCAACGCAAGACGGTGATCGAACACACCGCCCACCTGGTGGTGCATGGCGTGCTGCATGCGCAAGGCTACGACCACGAGGACGACGAAGAAGCGACCGAAATGGAAACCATCGAGACCGAACTGCTGGCCACGCTGGGCTTCGCCGATCCCTACGCACAGCGCTGAAATGGGCGGTCGACATCGACCGTGCGCCGCGCCCCTCCTGACGCTGCCCCGTCCGGGCCGATCAAGCCGGTGGGCAACATTGTCGCTCTGCCACGCTGGTGCATACGCTTTATGCCGCCACCGATAACCAAAGTCGCAAAGACATGTCGGTCTGGCAAGCCAGTCAGGGTTTTCCTGCCCGCCAGCGGCTGATTTTCAGGAAAACCCTGATGGCTGGCAGGGGGGCCGTGGACAACAATCCTCTCACCACTACTCGGGAGGATGTCATGAATAATTTCAAGATTGGTCAACGCCTTGGCCTCGGTTTTGCCGCATTGCTGATTCTGCTGGTCGCCATCGCCGGTTTCGGCCTGCGCCAGGTATCCAAGCTCAACGATCGTATCGAATTCCTGACCTCCGTGGACGAGGGAAAACTGCTGGCGCTGTCCAAGACCCAGTTCGCCGTCGGCCTGCGCGCCATCGCCGCGCGTAACCTGGTACTGGTGTCCGGCACCAACGAGCAGAAGGGCGACATCGCCCTGGTGACGTCGGCCCAGAAGGATATCGACGCCGGCATCGCCCAGCTCGACACCCTGATGAAGGGCGAAGGCAGCTCGCAGGAAGAACGCCAGATGCTGGATCAATTGCGTTCGCTGGAAGCGACCTACCTGCCCATCGCCACCCGCATCGGTCAACTGGCCACGTCGCAACAGACCGAAGCCGCCAAGTCCGCACTGGTCAACGACTGCATGCCTATCCTGCGCCAGGTGATTGCCCATATCGCTCGCTTCAACGAGGTACTGCGCGCCAATTCGACTGCCAACGTGGCCGCCGCCGACCAGGCCTACGAGCTGGCCAAGTGGACCATGCTGGCCACCAGCCTGATCGCCCTTCTGCTGGGCTCCGCCATCGCCTGGATGCTGACCCGCTCGATCTCGGTGCCGCTGCAACAAGCCGTCACCGTAGCCCAGAACGTCAGCGCCGGTGACCTCAGCAGCCGTATCGTGGTCAAGGGCCGCGACGAACTGGGTCAGCTGATGACTGCCTTGAAGGGCATGAACGACAGCCTGCAATCGATCGTCGGCGAAGTGCGCCACGGCACCGATACCATCGCCGTCGCCTCCGACGAGATCAAGCGCGGCAACATGGACCTGTCGGCCCGTACCGAACAGCAGGCCGGCTCGCTGCAGGAAACCGCCTCGGCGATGGAACAACTGACCGCCACCGTCAAGCAGAACGCCGAAAACGCCCAGCAAGCCAACCAGCTCGCCGCCTCGGCCTCGACCGTGGCCGCCAAGGGAGGCGACGTGGTGCACCGGGTGGTCAACACCATGGATTCGATCAGCGAATCGTCCAGGAAGATCGTCGATATCATCAGCGTCATCGATGGCATCGCCTTCCAGACCAACATCCTGGCCTTGAACGCCGCCGTGGAAGCGGCCCGGGCCG